>CALKKS010000019.1 GCA_937995345.1 uncultured Collinsella sp.
GCTGTGGGAACGGCCTATTCACTCAATGTGTTCGGCTGAGATCGGAAATCAACCTACTTCTTTGGCACTTCGATGCGAACCGTGTTGGGAATGAGCTCCGTCGCGCAGACCCACCAGCCGTTTTGCTGGGCGGCTTCCGCAAGATTGGCTGCTGTAGCGGCCGTATTGCAAATGGCAAACGAGCAGGCACCCGATCCGCACACGTCTACGGCAACGGTACCGTCCTGCGCCCGCAGCCAGTCGAGCACGGTTTGAATCTGCGGCTCCATTTGCGCGGAGATAACGCCCAGGTTGTTGTGGACGAGCGCGTAGGCCGTCTCGGCGTCTCCCGAGCGAAGCGCCGATGCGATCGCACCGGGTTTCTCCGCAGGCACCGGGGTCTCGTCAAAGCGTCGATAGGCTTCAATTGTTGAAACGCTTGCTTCGCGCGGCTTAACCAGCACGACAGGTGTTGTGGGCAATGCGGGGTACTCGGTTGCCAGAACGTCTCCCCCGCCCACGTAAAAAGCGGGGCTCGCGTGCAAAAAGAACGGCACGTCGGCACCGATGCTACGGGCGATGTCATCGAGCGCGGGATCGGTGCGGTCGATGCCCCAGAGTTCGGCCAGAGCAACGATAACCGCCGCGGCATCCGTCGAAGGACCTCCCAGGCCGGCGCACAGCGGAATATGCTTCTCGATCGTTACGCAGATATTGGCCTCGCGACCATAATGCTCGGCCATAGCAGCGGCCGCACGATACGCCGTATTCTTTTGCATGGGAAAGTCGGATGCCGGAATCGTCTGGACGGCCAGCGCCTGTGCCGGCGTAACCGTCACGGTATCGACAAGACCGACGGCTGCCATCAGGGAATCGACCTTGTGGTAGCCGCGGTCGTCACGCTCGGTATGAACCCCCAGGTAGAGGTTGATCTTTGCCGGCGCTGAAAGGGTCAGGGACCAATCGGTCACCGTTAGTGCTCCTCGAGCTGATTGCCGAGCGGAGTAAAGATATGCTCGCCGCTCTCGGGGTCGAACAGCTCGACCTGGCCGGTGAGAACGTCAATATACTGGTAGGACTGACGCGACTTGCGGCCACGGCGCTCGTCGACCTCGACGATAAAGACGGCGGGGTGGACGCTCTTGATGGTGCCCATGCGCTCGACGACGCGGGTGCGGCCCATGTTGGCCTTCACCTTAACGCGATCGCCCACCATATCGGTCAGCTTCTCGTGGATGTCGTCGACGTGATTGACTTCCATCTCTTCCATGAACAGGGCCTCCAGAAGGTGCAATTCAAAAAGGGGATAATACCCCTAAGATAGACAAAACTCTAATACTATAGCACCCTGCTGCCGCCATACGCAAGTAGCTAAATAAGCCCCATCCCAAATACGTACCAGACGACAACCTCGCATGACCAGTTGTTACGCGGTTTGGTAAAACCGCGTAACCTAAAGGTTGTCGGTATCGAGGACGATAGTGAACGGGCCGTCGTTGATGAGGTCGACCTTCATGTCGGCGCCGAAGATGCCGTGCGCTACGTGCTCGACGTCTTCGCGCACGAGCGTCAGGAAGTACTCGTAGAGCTCGTTGGCGACATCGGGCGTGCCGGCATCCGTAAACGACGGGCGTCGACCATGGCGGCAGTCGGCGAACAGCGTGAACTGCGACACCACGAGCACCTCACCGTCGACATCGGCGAGCGCTAAGTTGGTCTTGCCGTTCTCGTCCTCGTTGATGCGCAGGCCGCGGAGCTTACCCCACAGCTTATCGGCCTCGGCGCGCGTGTCGCCATGGCCCACGCCCAGCAGCACCAGATAGCCACGCCCAATTTTGCCCACGCACTCGCCGTCGACCGTCACGCCGGCGTTGAGCACGCGCTGCACCACCGCACGCATGGCCTACTCCTCGCCCGTCAGTTTGGCAGCTAGGTGCTCGAGCGCATGGAATCGATGGCTGATGGCGTTCTTCTCGTCCGCCGTCAGCTCGGCCATGGTCTTGCCCGGCGTGTCGACCGGCAGGAACAGCGGGTCGTAGCCAAAGCCGTGATCGCCGCGGCCCTCGTGTGCGATAACGCCCTCGCAGGCGCCCTCACCATAGGTGACCAAACCGTCCGTGTCGATGAGCGCGACGACGCTCATAAAGCGCGCAGTGCGGTCCTCGTCGGCCACGCCCTCCAGATTCACGAGCAGCTTGGCATTGTTGGCGGCATCGTCGCCGTGAACGCCCGCGTAGCGCGCGCTATACACACCGGGCTCACCGTCCAGCGCGTCGACGACCAGGCCCGAATCGTCGGCAATGGCCATGAGCCCCGTCTCTTCGACGGCAGCCTGCGCCTTGATGATGGCGTTCTCCAAAAACGTCGTGCCGTTTTCCTCGGGGTCCTCAAAATCACCTAGCTGGCCGAGCGCCACAAAGCGAACCTCGGACATAACCTTGCCCAAAATGGCCTCGATCTCGGTGAGCTTATGGGCGTTGCCCGTTGCCACGACGATGGTCGCCGCCGGGTCGAGGGTGTCGATGTCGATTTTCTCAAGTGCCATGAGTGGTCTCCTTGTCTCTACAGCAATGCCGTGTCGAGGACGACGAGGCCTCGGCCTCTCCCCCTCTTAATCAGCGGCAGTCTTATACTTCGACGTTTTCCCAGATAAAACCTGCCAAAATAAACCTGTCCCTTTTTGGCATGTCCCTTTTTGGCAGGTTAGGCGAGGGCTTGGCGCTGGAATTCGATGAGCTCGGCGATGCCCTTGTCGCCCAAATCGAGCAGGGCATTGAGGCGCTTGCGGTCGAAGGGCGCCTGCTCGCCGGTGCCCTGGAGCTCAATCATCTCGCCGGTGTCGGTAGCGACGAGATTCATGTCGACCTCGGCGTGGCTGTCCTCGGAATAATCCAGGTCGAGCAGGGTGTTGCCGTCGACAACGCCCATGGAAATAGCGGCGACCTGACCGGTGAGCGGAATGCGATCGATCTTGCCGGCCTCGACCCACATGGCAAGTGCATCGTGCAGCGCCACCCAGGCACCGGTAATGCTCGCCGTACGCGTACCGCCATCGGCCTGGATGACGTCACAGTCGACAGTAACGGTGTACTCGCCAAGCGCCTTCATGTTGACGACCGTGCGCAAGCTGCGGCCAATCAAGCGCTCGATCTCCATGGAACGGCCCTTGCGATTGGCGTGCTCGCGCTTGCAGCGCTTGCCGGTCGACGCCGGCAGCATGGCATACTCCGCAGTCACCCAACCGGCCTTGGCGCCCTTGCGCCAGCCCGGCACGCCCTCCTCGATGGTGGCAGCGCACAGCACGCGCGTGTCGCCAAACTCGGCCAGGCACGAACCGTGGGCGTGCTTCATGACGCCGCGAGTAAGCTTGATGGGGCGCAGCTCATCGGCGGCGCGACCGTTGGCACGGTTGACCTGCATGTACTCCATAGAAAAATCCTTTCGGCAAAAGGTGTGGCGAAGGCTCTGACGGCGGCCTTACATCTATTTCAGCTCATCGATATCGATATGCTCAATGCTCTTGAGCGGCTGACCAAAGATAAAGCTGCCCGCCACCGCAAACTCGGCAATGTTATCGGCCGTCGTGGCAAAACGATGCTGCGGCTCGGCGGCGACGCCCGCCAGCTGCTCGCGGCGCGTGAGGATATCGGTCAGCTCGCGCGTGGTCTCCTCGGCGGAACTCACGACGCGCACCCCAGGCCCCAGCGCATGGCGGATAGGTCCCACCAACAGCGGAAAATGCGTACAGCCGAGCACCACGGTATCGATACCGTGGTCGCGCAGTGGCTCAACCGTGGCACCCACCAGCGCACGCACGGCAGGCGTATCGAAGATGTCCTCGTTCTCAAGCCACTGCTCTTGCAGATGCGCACCCGAGGCGAGCTCGTGTTCGACAACCTCGACAAAGCTCGAGGCGGGGCAGCCGTATACGTCGACGCCGGCATCTAGATCCTGAATGGCGCGCGTGTAAGCGCCCGAGCGAATGGTGAGGTTGGTGGCGAGCACGCCCACGCGACGCGAACGGGTGCTGTTGATTGCCGCACGGGCACCCGGCGCGATCACGCCGATCACGGGAACGTCGAGCACCTGCTGGGCCAGACGTAAGGCCGCAGCTGTCGCCGTGTTGCAGGCGATGACCATAATCTTGACGTCGTGCTTCGACAGCCAACGGCCCGCCTGCAACGCAAACGAGCGCACCTCATCCTCGGTGCGCGTGCCGTAGGGGCAGCGTTTGGTGTCGCCGAAGTAGTAGACGGACTCGTGCGGCAGCGCCGTCGCGATGGCGCGCGCAACCGTCAGACCGCCCAGGCCAGAATCGAACACACCGATCGGGCGCGTGTCGCCTGCCGGATTCTCGATATCGGACATTACCTCACCAGTCTCTCTCGAAAAGACATATCCAAGTGCGGCGACGCCGCGCTACGAACGCGCCGCGACCAGCAGCTCTGCCGTCGCCGCCCAACCGTCGACAATTTTGCCGCGCGTAACGAAAGCGTTCTCGCAAGCAGCCAGGAACTCGGGCGCGCCGGCGCTCGTCAGGCCATTCTCGACCAGACAGAACGTGCCCACGTGATCGGCCATGTAGAAGTCGGACTCGGAGTCGCCGAGCGCGAGCGTCTCCTCGCGCTCGATCCCCAGGTGCTCGCAGAAGCGCGCAATGGCAACGCCCTTGTTGAGGCCCGCGGGGTTGATGTTGAAGGCGCGACCGTCCTCGACGCAATCGAGCTCGAGCGTCGTCGGCTTGGACAGATGCGTCAGATGACCGTTACAGGCCCACACCAGGCCGCAGCCGGCCTCGTCGAGGATGGCCTGCGCCTCATCATCGGGGATGTCGCCGCGCATGCCGACGGTGACCTCGCGGTACTTGTAGCCGGTCGACATGTCGTTGTGATACTCGATCTTGTGCGGCCAGCGGGCGAGAATCTTCTCGCACACGCCGGTCTGCTCGATCACCTGGTGCGGCGTGAGGCCGCAAGAAGGGTCGTAGGGCATGTCGCCGGTCAGATACTCCCAATCGTTGGCTTTGAGGTCGTACATGACCAGGCCGCCCATCTCACCAATGTAGGAGTTGAGGCCGAGCACGCGCGCATCCTCGTGGATCATGGTGCGGTTGCGGCCCGAGGTGGGAACCACCTGAATACCAGCGCGGGCAAGTGCCACGACGGCCTCGACGAGTTTGGTCGAGGGGTTGCCGTCGTTGTCGCGCAGCACGCACGAGCCGGGTGCGAGCATCGTGGCATCCAGGTCGGTAAAGACGTACTTGACTTTGGCCAAGCGCTCGCGCATCTCGCCCGAAAGCTCGGCAACGGTCGGCAGGGTGTTGTGGGACATGGTTACTCCGTTTACGTAGAAGGGTTTGGGCTTGGACGGCATGCTTTGATTGAGGGAACACGCTTATGGCGACAGCGCACTCAGGGCGCCGCCGCCATTATGGTTCATTAGTCAAACTGGGTAACATCGATCAGGCGATTGGCCAACGAAAGGTCGCTCTCGATAGGCACGAACTCGTCACCCACGTGCATGAGCTCCTCGTCACCCTTTGCCAGCAGCAAGACAATGGTGGGAGCATTGGGGCTGACGTACTCCTCGCGCGCCGCCTTGAACGCCGCATGCACAGCGGCTTCGCGATCGAGGATGATCTCGTTCGGCGTATCGTCGGGAACATGCTCGGCAAGCTCGCGACAGACCTTCATCGGGTCCTCGTGAGCCGGGTCCTCGTTGGCAAAGATCATCAGGTCGGAATATGGTGCGGCCTCGCGCGGAAGCTGCTCGCGGCGCTCCTGCGCCTTGCCGCCGGCAGCGCCAAACACTGCAATGACTGGACTAGTGGGAAACGCGCGCTTGACCGACGAGAAAAGCGAACGGAACGAAAGCTGGTTGTGCGCATAGTCAACGACGCAGATCACGCGGCCGTCCTTCGACTCCACGACCTCCATACGGCCCGGCACACGCAGTTTGGAGAGGCCCTTCTTGATGGCATCGATACCGATGCCGATCTCGTGCGCAGCGGCGATAGCGACCAGCGCGTTCTCCACGTTAAAGTCTCCCGCGATACCCAGCAGGATCTTCTCCCCCGCCTCGGACTCGTCGGCACACAGGCCATGCAGGTTAAACTCGATGTTAAAGCCGACCACGCGGACATCGCTTGCCCACAGGCTTGCCTCGGGATGCTCGACGCCAACGGTCACCAAGCGCTCGGCCGTCGACGCTGCCTCCAGCACGCGTTCGACTTCATCGGTGCCCAGATTCACCACGGCGGTCTTTGCCTGGTCAAAGATCCTGAGTTTGCTCTCAAAATAATCCTCAAACGTGGGGTGTTCGATCGGCGAGATGTGGTCACGCCCGATGTTGAGGAAGCACGCCACGTCAAACGGCAGATTCTCGACGCGTTGGTACTTGAGCGCCTGGCTCGAGACCTCCATGACCATGGACTGGCGACCGGACTCACGGCAGTTGGCGATATGGCGCCAGACCTCGGGGGCCTCTGGCGTGGTATTGGTGCTCTCGTAGCACTCGATACCATCGTCGGTACTCACCGAGCCGATCATGCCGCAGGACTCGCCCGCCGCTTTGATAATCGACTGGAGCATAAAAGCGGCCGTGGTCTTTCCCTTGGTACCGGTGATGCCCACGATCTTGACGTCGTGGTCGGGACGGTCGTAGACCTCCGGCGGCAACAGGGCCATGGCCGTGCGAACGCTATCAACAACCAGCATCGCAGCACCGCTCTCCTGCGCCAGCGGCTCCAGAGACTCGACCAGCGACTCTTCGCACACAAATGCGACGGCACCCGCATCGAGCGCCATGCTCAAAAACGCGGGCTTAAAGGCAGCACCTTTGCAAAAGAACACGTCACCTGCCGAGACCGCGCGCGAATCAAACGAGCAGCCGGTCACGGCACGCTCGTCAACCTGCTCTGATGCGCGCAGCTCGCCGCACACATCGAGAAGCTTGGCAAGCGTATCGACCGTGGTCACGGTCGCGGAATCCGAATGGTGCATCTTTCACCTTTCTCAGCCATTTGGCAGGGACGGTTTTTATAGTAACTGAAACGCACCCACGCAAAAACGGCTCCCGGAGGAGCCGTTACGCGCAGGCGTTCGTAAGCCGAGGCTAGGCAGCCTGAACAGCGGGCTGGTCCTCGTCGATAAAGAAGCGCTTGTACCACACCAGGAACACGAGCGGCGTATAGATCTTGCGCTGGAAATCGCCCTTGCCCGCAAAGTGCAGATCGAGCAGGTGCATGAGCTCGTCGGTATCGAAGAACTCGCTTGCCCACGGCGCGGTGAAGTACTCCTTGACATAGTCGTACCACTTTTGCTCGCGCAGCCAGTAGACAATCGGCACCGGGAAGCCCACCTTGGGACGGGTGGCCCACTCATCGGGCAGCGACTTGTTGGCAGCGTGGCGGAGTACCTGTTTGTTGCCGTTCTCGTTGATGCGGTAGCGGTCGGGAATGTGCTCGGCGAACTCCATGACTTTGCGGTCCAGGAAGGGCACGCGCAGCTCCAGCGAGTGCGCCATGCACATCTTGTCGGCCTTGAGCAGAATGTCGCCCGGAAGCCACATGTTCATGTCCAGGTACTGCTTCTTGACCAGCTCGGGCTGACCCTTCACGCGCGCATAGATGGGAGCGGCAAGCTCGAAGGCGCCATCGCCGGTGTTGTACTCGGGCTTGAGCACGTCGTCGACCTCGCGCTCCGGCCATACCAGAGCCTGTCCCAGGAACGACTTCTCGGGGATCTCGGCACCCTTGACCAGGAAGTTATGTCCCTTGAAGTACGGCATATGCAGCGCCAGGTTACCGAGCGCGCGACGGATGGGCAGCGGCACCATCTTTTTGTACTTGCGGACTGGGACCGTGTCCTCGTAGTAGGCGTAGCCGCCAAAGAGCTCGTCGGCGCCTTCGCCCGAAAGCACGACGGTGACGTCCTTGCGGGCCATCTCGGCCAAGAACCACAGCGGCACGGAAGACAGGTTGGACTGCGGCTCGTCCATGTGATACTGGATGTCCTCGAGCGCACCGAAGAACTCGTCGGCGGTAATCATCTTGCGAACGTTTTCGACGCCGAGCTTATCGGAAAGCTCCTTGGCGTAGTTAGTCTCGTTGAAATTCTTGTAATCGAAGCCCACCGAGAAGGTCTTGTCGGGCATGAGGCAAGCGGCGATGTAGCTGGAGTCGACGCCGCCGGAGAGGAACGACGCGACCTTGACGTCGGCGATGCGATGGGCCTCGACGCTCTCGTGCACGACCTCGTCCAGCTCGTCGACGTACTCCTCGAACGGCTTCTCGACGGCAGAGTAATCGCAATCCCAGTAGCGCTCGATGTTCATCTTGCCGGTCGGGATGTCTACGGTAAAGTAATGCGCCGGCGGCAGCTTGTAGACACCCTCGAAGAAGGTCTCCTCGGTTGCCGAATACTGCAACGTCATGTACGGACGCAGAGCCTTTTTGTTGACCGCCTTGTGGAAGTGCGGGTAGTCCAGGAAGCTCTTGATCTCGGAACCAAAAAGCACGCCCGGAGCGCCGTCGCCCGCATCGGCCATGGGATAGTAGTAGAGCGGCTTGATGCCAAAGATATCGCGGGCGCCAAAGAGCTTGTTCTTCTTCTTGTCCCAGATGACGAAGGCGTACATGCCGCGCAGGCGATCGAGTACGGCCTCGCCCCACTCCTCGTAGCCGTGCAGGAGGCTCTCGGTGTCGGCGCCGCAGTGGAACTTATAGCCCTTGACCTCGAGCTCGGAGCGAAGCTCTTGGAAGTTGTAGATCTCGCCGTTGAAGACGATGACGACGCTGCCGTCCTCATTGGCCATGGGCTGAGCACCGGCCTCGGTCAGGTCGAGAATCGACAGGCGGCGGAAACCCAGGGCAACGCGGCCGTCGATAAACTGGCCGCCCATGTCGGGACCACGATGGACGATGCGGTCCATCATCTTGGTGAGCACCTCGGATTGGTTATCCGTCCCACCGACAAAACCGACAAAACCGCACATATACTATCCCCTTTGCTGTTGCTGGGTATCAAATCGAATCAGTAGCTTTTGAGTATACCCGAGGGTGTAAAGAGGGGCGGTATGTTCAGGCAATCTCAACTGAATCAGCTCCGCGCCGACACGCGCCGGTTACCTTTAATGGATATGAGGTGAACAACCCAATTGTTTTGCTATACTCTCTCCGCACGGGCGATTGGCGCAACGGTTAGCGCAGGTGCTTTACACGCACAAGGCTGGGGGTTCGAATCCCTCATCGCCCACCATTGAATTGGAAACGGTCCTCGCAAGGGGACCGTTTTTGTTTGTGCCTGGTGCATAGGATTCGAACCCGCCAGCACGTCCGTCACAAAGGCCGTGGCCAAAAAATGGCAAAAATGAGTACTGTTACTAATTTTGTAGCAGCGATTTTTGGGTTTCGCTGGGTAAATCTAGCCCTGAATCAGCGATTTGAAGCCTTTGCTAGCTGTTTCCCCATTAACATAACTGAACATGTGTGGTCTAACTAATCCTAGATAGTCGGTTTCATATGAGATTCAGCTGGTGACAGTACTCACATTTGGCATTTTTTGTCCAAAGGCTCTCCTGGCCATTGCAGATTTGTGGCAAAACGGGCTCCAGACCGCTGAATCGTGCCGCATATGGCACGTCCACAGTCCGGAACCCGGTTCAAATTGAGTTATTGCGCCGCGTTAGCCCAAGACACCCGACAGAATCTCGATCAGACTGTCCACGTCGGATTCCTCGCAGACGAGCGGCGGCAGGAAACGCAGCGTATGGGCACCCGTAGCGTTAATCACGGCACCGGCGGCCAGCGCGCGGGCAACAATATCATGCGCGTCGCCCGCGGCATCATCCAAATCACAGCCGAGCATCAAGCCGCGGCCACGCACCTCGGTCACGTTCGGCAGCTTGGCGAGCTTTGCCTCCATATAGGCGCCTACCTTGGCAGCATGGTCGGCATAATCGCCGCGCACGAGCGCGGAGAGCGTCGCGGCGCACGCCGCGACAGCCAAGCAGCTACCGCCAAAGGTCGAGCCGTGGTCGCCCGGCTTAAACACGTCGGCAATCTCCTTCTTTGCTACGACGGCACCCATGGGCACGCCATCGGCAATGCCCTTGGCAAGGCTCATGATGTCGGGTTCCACGCCATAGGTTTGGAATGCAAACGGCTTGCCGGAGCGGAAGATGCCGCACTGGACCTCGTCGGCTATAAGCACGGCGCCCACTTCGTGTGCCAGGTCGCGCGCTGCCGCCATAAACTCCTCGGTCATGGGGTGCACGCCACTCTCACCCTGGATCGGCTCGAGCATCACGGCACAAATTTCGCTCCCCAGCTGCTTAAAGATCGCACGCAGTTCATCGATATCGTTGGGCGTGCAGGCCACAAAGCCACCCGGCAGCGGGCGAAAACTATCCTGTAGCCAATCCTGCATGGTGGCGGCAATGGTCTCGAGCGTACGGCCGTGGAAGCCGCCGCGCATGCACACGATAGTGTTGCCGCCGTTACCGGCACGCTTGGCGTACAGGCGCGCGAGCTTCATCGAGCCCTCGTTGGCCTCGGCGCCGGAGTTGGCAAAGAAGGTCTCCCAAACCTGCTCATCCGCAGCCGGGGCACCAAGAGCAGCTGCCGTGGTCTCATCGCCGGCGGCAATGGCATCGGCAAGCACGCGTGCACCATCTAAGTCGTCGTTGGCAAGCTTGGACAGCAGCGCCGCGACCTGTCCACGCTGCTCGATGTAGAAGTAATTGGAGACATGCATGAGCTTTTTGGTCTGTGCCTCGAGCGCCGAGAGCACAGCCGGGTCGCCATGACCTAGGCTGCACACGCCGATGCCGGCAAGAAAGTCG
Organism: uncultured Collinsella sp.; assembly: GCA_937995345.1. GTDB lineage: Bacteria > Actinomycetota > Coriobacteriia > Coriobacteriales > Coriobacteriaceae > Collinsella. Next base: position 10,822 of record CALKKS010000019.1, read on the forward strand.
AGGTACTCACGACCATCGTCGCCGGTGAGCTTCATGCCGTGACCCTCGACAAACTCGACCGGAGAGCGGCCAAAGGTATGCATAACGTAATGGGATTCAAGCGATTGCTGAGCTGCAAGTGACATGGGATGCCTTTCGTTGGGCGCCAGACGGCGCAGGCCTATGGGTGCAGGAATGGGGCGGCTGCGAGTCAGTTAGACCGTCTGAAGCTTCTCGACCTCGTCGAGGTTCTCGGTCAGACGCGCAGCAAACGTCGAAAGCGGATGCGGATGCGTATCGAACTCGTAAGCCGTCTCGGTGGAATGGATCACGGTACCGACGCCGGCATCGGTCAGCAGCTCCAGCAGCAGCGAGTGCGGCGTAGTACCGTTAATGATGTGGGCACGAAATACGCCGGCGGTAAGCGCATCGACAGCGGCGCGTAGCTTGGGAATCATGCCTTTGTCGACCTCGCCCCCATAGAGCATCTCATTAACCTCGTCGAGCGTCAGGTTGGAGATGAGCGAATCCTTGTCGCTAAAGTCCTTATACAGGCCATCGACGTCGGTAAGGAAGATTGCCTTATGCGCGTGGAGCGCCGCGGCAACAGCACCGGCAGCGGTGTCGGCGTTGATGTTGAAGAAACCGCCGTCCTCCCCCGCCGCGACGGTAGCGATGACGGGGATGTACTCGCTATCGAGTAAGCGCTCGATATAGTCGGTGTTGACGTGCGTCACTTTGCCCACGCGACCGAGCTCGGGGTCGAGCGGCTCGGCGATGAGCGTGCCGGCATCGCTGCCCGACACGCCCACGGCCAGGTTGCCGTGGTGGTTGATGGCGGCAACCAGCTCCTGGTTAACCTTGCCGCCCAGCACCTCGCGCACGATATCCATGGTCGCCGGCGTGGTCTCGCGCTGGCCGTTCTTAAACTCGACGGGAATATCGTAATGGCTCAGCGCCTCGTTGATAGCCTTGCCGCCGCCATGCACGATGACGGGGCGCATACCGATGATCTTGAGCAAAACGATGTCGCTCATCACGTCGCGGCGCAGCTGCTCATCAACCATGGCGGCTCCGCCATATTTGATAACAACCGTCTTGCCGGTCAGGTTCTTAATCCACGGCAGTGCTTCGAACAGCAGCTGCGCGGTTGCTTCGTTGGATTCGCTCGAACGACAATCGCGTGCGAATTTCATAATCTGCCTCGTCTTTCGTATCGTTATCGCGCCGTGCTCCGCTGTCCGCAATCGCGGCAAGATGCGCAGCGCGTCTGGAATCTAGGAACGGTAGTCGCCGTTGATGGAGATGTACTCATGCGTGAGGTCGCAGGTCCACACGGTCGTTGCCGCGTCGCCTGCGCCCAGGTCGGCCGAGATCACGATCTCGGGCGCCTCGAAACGTCGCAGAGCCTCGTCCTCGTCAAAGGGAACAGTCAGACCGTCGCGACAGACAGGCATGCCCATCATGTCGATGGAAACGTCTTCCTGATTAAACTTCACGCCGCACTTGCCAAGCGCCATAGCAACGCGGCCCCAGTTGCAGTCGTGGCCGGCGATGCAGGTCTTAACGAGCGGCGAGTTGGCAACGGCACGGGCGGCGATATCGGCCTCCTCGTCGTTCACGGCGCCGGTAACGTTGACCGTAACAAGCTTAGATGCGCCCTCACCATCGGCGGCGATATTGCGCGCCAGGCTCTCGCACACCTCGTGCACGGCAAAGGCCAACTCGTCAAAAGCATCGGAGCCCTCGACGATGGCCTCGGCATCTGCGGCAGCGGCGCCGGAGGCAAGCATGATGCAGGTGTCGTTGGTCGAGGTATCGGAATCGACCGTTACCTTGTTAAAGGTCTGCTTGACGGTCGAGAGCAGCAGGACATGAAGTGCCACAGGCTCGACGGGGGCATCGGTGGTGATAACTGCGATCATGGTGGCCATGTTGGGCATGATCATGCCCGAGCCCTTGCACATTCCGCCTACCGTATAGACATTGCCCGCATGGCCATCGGCATCGCTGACGTAGGACACGGCATATTCCTTGGAATGCGTATCGGTCGTCATGATGGCGTGGGCCGCATCGGCGCCACCGTGGGCGGAGAGCGCCTCGTAGGCGGCAGGAACGGCGGTCTCAAACGTGTCGATCGGCAGAATCTGACCAATTACGCCCGTGGAGGCGACCAGAATCTGCTGGGGCTCGCAGCCGATGACCTGCGAGGCGATGTTGCAGGTCTCGTGCGCGCAGGCAAGACCGGTCTCACCCGTGGCCGCGTTGGCATTGCCAGAGTTGACCGAAACGCCGGCAATGACGCCGTAGCCCCTGTCGGCGCCGCCCAGGTTGGCACGGCTCACCTGCACGGGCGCCGCACAAAAGCGGTTAGTCGTAAACACGCCGGCCCCGGGACAGGGTTTATCGGGCACGACGAGCGCGTAATCCAGGCGCTCGGGATTCTTGCGGAATCCGGCATGGATGCCCGCCGCCTTAAAGCCGGCTGCCGCCGTTACGCCGCCCTCTACGGCACGAATCTTGATATCGAACTGCTCAGCATTCATCGTCTTTATGACTCCTTATGTCAAACAAAAAAGGGGCATCGGTTGGTGCGCCCTGCCAGCCACAATCATGAGACCAGCTTAAGAGTGGCGCCCCACTCGATGCCCGACTACCAAATCGTTAACAATCGAATGTGCTACACCGGGCACGCCACTGTGGGCAAGCCTCGTCGCTCGTCTAAACCAAAGACGATGTTGGCGCACTGGACCGCCTGGCCTGCCGCACCCTTGCACAGATTGTCGATGGCGCCCGTAGCCACCAGAACGCCCGCGCGCTTGTTGAGCGCGAGGCCAATCTGGGCGGCGTTGGTGCCGACGACCGAAGCCGTCTTGGGCTGCTGGCCGGCATCGAGTACGCGCACGAAGGTGCGACCGGCGTAGAACTGCTTGTAATGGTCGACGACGTCCTCAAGGGTCAGGGTATCGATAGCCTGCGGCGTAAGCGGCATCGTCACCGTAGAGAGCAGACCGCGCTTGAGCGGTGCCAGATGCGGGGTAAAGACGACACGATCGGTTAGGCCCAAGATCTGCTCGATTTCGGGCGTGTGACGATGCTTGCCCACGCCATAGGCCTCCAGGTTTTCGTCCGCGCTGCAAAAATGCGTACGGGCGTTGCAGGACTTACCGGCACCCGTTACACCGCTGATGGCGTCAACGATCACGGGGCCGCTCTGGGCAACCCAGCCAGCGCGCACGGCAGGCGCGGCGGCAAGGCTCGTTGCGGTGGGATAACAACCGGCGCAGGCGACCAGCACGGGCTTGCCGTCGGCGTGGTCGGATGCAGCGGTCTCCAAATCCTGGCAGAACAGCTCGGGCAGACCAAAGGCGCGGCTCTTGAGTAGCTCGGGGCTCGTGTGCTCGGCCGCATACCAGACCTCAAAGGTGGCCGGATCGCTCAGGCGGTAGTCGGCCGAGAGGTCAATGCAGGAGACTCCCGCGGCAAGCAGGGCGGGCACCTGTGCCATGGCAGCCGTGTGCGGCACGGCCAAAAAGACCGCGTCGCAGTTCTTGAGCTCAGGGGCATCATGCGTCGTGAAGACAAGATCGCTCACGCCGGTGAAGCTCGGGTACACCGCAGACAACGGCTGGCCGGCATCAGCGTTGGACGTAATGGCAATAAGTTCAAAATCGGGATGGCCGAGTACGAGGCGAATGAGCTCGGCGCCGGCATATCCAGCCGCGCCGACTATTCCAACCTTTAAAGACATATCAGACTCCTTGTCTGCAGTTATGCACCGATACGCATCCTGCAGCCGTCGTTATGAAGTGAGTTGAAACTTTAGCACCAAAAGATGCATATATACGCAAATCTTTTGCATATTCATGCATTGAAACAAACCAGACACATTCACGCGAAGGAATTGACAAATAACAATGGGCCCCACATCGCCTGGCGTGCCTTGCGGTGACGCTGCAATGTGGGGCCCGCTACATGCGAGAAAATGAATTGTTGAGGTTGGTTGAAGGGCTCGTTTAGAGCTCGACCGGCACCCATTCGTCATGGTTGCAGATAAAGGCCTCGGGTTCCTCCACGCTAAAGAAGACGAGCGTGGGGTCGTTCGGCCCCTCATAATGCTCGCCCAGGCGTTCCAGATGCTTCCACCCGGCCTCACGCATATCGCCCGCCGCTTGGTCATCCAAGCCGGCACGCCCGCGCAAGATGAGCCAACCATGGCCCGGCCACCAGCTCGTTGCCTCAAAGCGCTGATTTTGCAGCAGCTCCTGCCACACGTCTTTAGTACGCGCCGTCACAAACCACAGCTTGCCATCCTGGATCTGCGCAAACGAAAACGGACGCACATGCGGCTGCCCGTCAACGCTTGTCGCCAAATACCATGCCGGCACCGACGTCAGATACTCCAGCACCGTATTCAATCCGTCCACGTTTCCTCCTGTCACCGGTCCATTTGTGCGAATTAGAGCTCGAGCTGTTCCTCGCTGCCGTCGATATCGCAGAAGCGGGCAGCGATATTGCGGACCGAGAAGAACGCGAGACGGCCGTCGTTGGCGCTCTCGTGATCCTCGCCAATGCCCACCATGTGCTTAAAGCCAGCCAAGCGCACCCGGTCGCTCACGACCGCGTCGTCCTCGAGCGCAGCCTCGCCGGTCAGCACAATCCAGCACTCCCCCGGCTTCCAGCCCGAGACCTCAAACTTGGGGTTCGCGCTCAGCTCGACCCACACGTCCTTGTCACGCGAGGTGCAAAACCACAGCTTGCCATCATCGACCATGGCAAACGAGAACGGCCTTACGCGCGGCTGATGTTCGTCCGCCACATCGGTCGTGGCGAGATACCAAGCCGGAATGCGCCTGAGGTACGAACAGGCGCGCTCGAGCTGTGCCGTGCGATCGTTGTCGGTCATAGGGACCCCTTTCCTGCGCTCGAATCGCGCCTAAACAAGTTGAAGGTTGATGACGATGACACACGCGAGCAGCAACGCCGTCACCACCGCAGCCAGCGCATCCCTGCGGCCAAACGCAAGCGTATGCAGGCGCGTGCGGCCCTGCTCGCCGTGGTAGCAACGGGCATCCATGGCGGCAGACAGCGTCTCGGCATGGCGGAACACACCCGCAAACAGCGGGATCGCCACGCTGCCGAGCATGTGCACACCGCCGAGTGGGCCACCTGCTACGCGTGCACCGCGACTTGCCTGCGCATCGGCCGTCTGCTTCATCTCGGTGGCGAATTGCGGCATAAAGCGCAGCGCGATGCCCATGATCATGCCGAGCTCATGCGCAGGAAGCCCCACGCGCGCAAACGGCGCGAGCAGGCGCTCAAAACCTGCGGTGAGATCGAGCGTCGGCGTGGTGAGCGTAATGGCGCTCATCCCGGCCATCATCAAGGTCAGGCGGCACGCCATAAAAGCGGCAGAATACAGTGAGCCCTCGCTTATCTGCAGAAAGCCGAGCTGCCACAGGATGCGCCCGCTTTGGTCAGAAAACAGGTTGAGCACCGCGACCACCACGACGATCGCCAGCAGCGGCGCCATCGACGATAGGACACGACGAGCCGGCACCCGGGACACGGCATAGATCAGTACAACGAAGGCAGCCACCGGAAGCAAGCCGCGGAAGCTGCTGACCGTGAGCGTCGTAATCAGGAATACAAAACCCAGCAGTAGCTTGGTGCGCGGGTCCAAGCGGTGAATCGCGCTATCCCCGGGGTAGTAACTGCCAAACGAAAACGCCTCCATTAGCAGCCCTCCTCTTGCGCGACCGTCTCGAATTTGGCCTTGCCCACGGCGCTCGAAACGCCACCCGAGCGACCGATCAGCAGGTCCGCCAACTCATCGGCCAGCGACTCAACCGTATAGAGCCCAGCGCAGCGCAGCGGCACGCCGGCCTCCGCAAGCGCCAGCGCCACGCGTTGGGCAGCGGGAACGCCCAAACCGATCGACTTGAGCTCATCCGCATGCGCAAACACCTGCGCGGGCGTGCCCTCGGCAAACACCGCGCCCTCGTTCATCACGACGATACGGTCGCAGCAATTGGCCAGGTCATCCATACTGTGCGAGACCATAACGACAGTCAGGCCCTCGCGGTGAAGCCGATCAATGAGCTCCAGGAAATCCCTGCGCGCCGCCGGATCGAGACCCGCCATGGGCTCATCGAGCACCAGGACCTCGGGCTCCATGGCGAGCACGCCGGCAAACGCCACGCGGCGCTGCTGCCCGCCCGAGAGCTCAAAGGGGCTCTTGTCGCCCACTGCGGCAAGGTCGAGACCCACGCGCGCAAGCGATGACTCGACACGGCGGTCAACCTCGTCTTGCGGCAAGCCAAGGTTGTGCGGACCGAATGCCACGTCCTGCGCCACGGTCTCGGCGAACAGCTGACGCTCGGGATACTGAAACACTACGCCGACCTTTGCCTTAACCGCGGCGGCGTCTTTCTTGTTTGACAGATTGAGCCCCAACGCGTGAACGGATCCCTCCTGGGGACGGATCAGGCCGTTGAGATGCTGGACCAGTGTCGACTTGCCCGAGCCGGTATGACCCGCCAAGCCCAGAAACTCGCCACGACACACCGTCAGCGAAACATCGCGCAATGCCCACGGGCTACTGGGGTCGTTGCCCCAAAGCGCCTGTTTGGTCGATGCACCCTCGGCAGCCGAGCGCTTGTGCCAGCGACGACGTTCGCGGACGCTCAGCGAATAGCTGTACGAAACATGCGACAGCTCGATAACGGGGTCCGAGGCGTCGGGTCCATCGGTCACGACGGAATCGCCGGCGGCGGCATCCGAACGCGGCGGCAAGGGGCGCGCCGCAGCGTCCGCCCCATCCTGCTCGGCATAAACTCGCGAGATCTCGGCGACCATATCCGCCTCGCGCACCTGTGCGCAAACGGGCACGCCCTTCGCACGAAGCGCCCTGCCCAGGCAGCACGACGCCGGCATGTCCAAGTTGAGCTGCTCGAGCTCGTTCGCCCGCGTCAAGATCTCGTCAGGCGTGCCGAGCATGGCAACGCGCCCCGCCCGAAAGACCGCAACGCGATCAGCCTCGGCCGCCTCTTCCATAAAGTGCGTAATCATCACGATCGTCATGCCGCGATCGTGCAACGCGTGACATGCCTTCATAAGGCCTTTGCGTCCGCGCGGATCGAGCATCGAGGATGCCTCGTCCAAAATGAGCACGCGCGGCTCCATGGCAAGCACGCCAGCAAGCGCCACACGCTGCTTTTGGCCGCCCGAGAGCGCGTGGGTCTCGCGGCGCTCAAAGCCCACCAGGCCCACGGCCTTCAGCGCCCCGCGCACGCGCTGCGCGATCTGGGCCGATTCGACCCCTAAGTTCTCGGGGCCAAAGGCAACGTCGTCCTCGACAAGCGTCGCCACAAGCTGGTCGTCGGGATTCTGAAATACCATGCCCGCAGTCGAGCGAATGTCATAGACCAGCTCGGGGTCGGACGCGTCCATGCCGTTGACGCGCACCGTTCCCGCATCGGGCTGCAGCAGCGCGTTCAGATGCTTGGCAAACGTCGACTTTCCCGACCCGTTTCCGCCGAGGATGCAGAAAAACTCGCCATCCTCGATGTCCAAATCGATACCGTCGAGCGCCGGTGCAGCACCGTCATAGCTATAGGAAACACCCCGACACTCAATCATGCGCGGCCTTTGACCTGGTCCTTCTTGGGTGTGATGAGGTTGGAGACCGCCTTGTACACCGCCAATGTCAACACCGAGTTGAGCACGGTCTTGATGAGGTTAAACGGCAGCACGGCAGGAATCATGAGCGGGGCGATCGCATCGACCGAGCCATACCAGAACCAAACACCAATGGTAAGGTTTGCGACCATAGAAAGCGCCGTAGCGGCAACAACGCCCAGCGCCAGGCCAATCACGGCACCCTTATAGGTATGCATCTTTTGGTAGACGATAGCCGCAGGCAGAATATAGCCCAGCGTGGCAACCAAGTTCATAAGCGCGCCGACCCAATCGCCCGTGGTAAGCGCATGGATAACGATCGCCATAGCGGCAACAGCGGTGCCGGCACCAGGGCCATACGCAAATCCACACACCATCGCCGGCACCAGCGACGGGTCATACGTCAAAAACGGCGCCGAGGGAAGGATGGGCAGCTGCACATACATAAACAGGGCGCCCAAGGCGCACATCAACGCCATGGTAACGAGCTGTTTGGTGCTCCACCTATTCGTGTTCTCAAAATGGATATGCTGCGACTGTTCAGACATAAGATCACCTGCCTCTTTCATCCGGACTCTAACCGTTGGTACTGGGATCTCACCAGTTCAGCCGGCATGCGAACCAACGCACACACGGGTCGCGGACTCATCGGCTCGGTCACAGGAATCTCGCCTGCGCCACGGCGTCCCTTTGACACCGCCCGATTTACCGCCAGTGGGGAATTCCACCCCGCCCTGAAACAGCAATTGCAAGTGTAGCACGAGCAATCGTTCGCGCAAGTATGCCAAGGGTAATTTGTGGCGGGGATCAGTTACCCTTGATTATCAACTTCATCCGAACACTCCCCACATTCATCCGTACATGTACGGA
>CALKKS010000020.1 GCA_937995345.1 uncultured Collinsella sp.
TTAATATGAGCAGGACATTGTCAATAGACAATATTGGGCCTGGCCTCGATTCTTTCGAACCGGGGTCAGGCCCTTTCTCTATCTCAACCCTCCTGCGGCGACCTCGGCGTGTCTCTCCGACGCTCGTCTTCGCAGTTTAATATCCGCCCGTGGCGCATCTCTGCGCTGGACAATCCGTTGCTACGGCTGGGGTTACCTCGTCGAAACGACAGTCTGTGCACGCGGGTGGCGCCTGCAGCGCTCGCAAAAGAAAAGACTGGGGTTCGCCCCAACGGCCTCGGATCGGACCGCGGGATGGGATGGATCGCGCTATGTCGTGACGGCCTTCCCGAAGGCTAGCCGTTCTCGACCATGCAGCCTATCGCCCAGCACCAGCATGCGAGCTCGCGGGCGGTCGCCACGTTGGCCTTGTTCTTGTGGACGCCGCGCTCGAGCATCGCGGCCCGCCTGCCGACGAGTCTTCTCACGCCCTTGGCGGCATGGCGCCTCGCGCCGGGGTCCGGCGCTTGGCCTTTGGCCAGGTCTTTCGAATGGGGAGAGCATCCCAGGTAGTGCCACGCCGACTCGACGAGCACGCGCCTCAGATGCTTGTTGCCCGCCTTCGTGATGCCGCCCTGCCGCACGCTCTCGCCGCTGGAGTGCTCCGACGGCGTCAGCCCGATCCACGCCGCGAACGACCTGGCGTTCTTGAACCTGGAGAACTCGCCGGCCTCGAAGACGAGGTCGGCGGCGCTCATCACGTCGACGCCCTTCAGGCACCTGACGGAGTCGACCCTGCGCTTCCACCTGGGCTTGGACGCCTCGGCCTCGACCAGCCTCTCGAGGCGGGCCTTGTCCTCCATCGCCTGCCTCGTGGCGTCTATGTAGTACGCGAGCACGTCGTCGTCGGCCCTCTCTGCGAACGATATCGACCTTATCCACGCCCAGTGCGCGGCGGTCCAGTTGCCCTTGCGGCGCCCGGACGGGGTCGTCTCGCTGAACGCGCGTCCGTGCCTGAGCAGGAACTTCGACAGACGCTGCTTGCAGCGCTTCAAGTCGTCCCTTGCGTCGTCTAGCGCACGCACCAGGTCGCGCGCCGCCTCGCACTCGTCGTCGGGCACCCATACCTCCACGACGTTGCCGACCGACAGCATGCGCGCCAGGAACTCCGCGTCGTTGCGGTCGTTCTTCCTCCGCCTGTCGGCGCTGGGCTTGATCATCTTGGACACCGCGCCGACGACGCAGTCGATTCCCATCGAGGACAGCCTCTTCTGCAGGTCGAACCCGGTGACGCCCGACTCGTAGACGCATTTGGCGGACGGGTCGACGGACGACACCCAGCCCGCGACCTCGGCGGCGTCGTAGCCGAAGGTGGCAGATCGGACCTCGCCGGTCATCGCGTCGAGGGCGACGGCCTTTATCGAGCGCGCGTGCACGTCGAGGCCGACGAAGGTGGTAGTATTCAACATGAGAGAGCCCCTTTCCATGCTTGTGGCGTGGCCGCCACCGGTTCGAATCAGACACTCGCCATTGTCGGCCTAATCTACGGGAATTGCATGCAGCAGGGGCTCTCAATGTTTTT
>CALKKS010000021.1 GCA_937995345.1 uncultured Collinsella sp.
TTGCAGCGACGGACCTCAGGACGCTCTTACACCACGTCTGCGCGCGCGACCCGCTTGGCGTCCAAATTGTCTTCTGATGGCATGAAATCGCTGTTACTAAATTGGTAACAGTACTCATATTTGCTATTTTTTGCCCACAGGCTTTGCGATGATGCCGGGATCCGCACCCTGCCGGGTTCGAATCCCGGCGCATGGGTAGCAAAAAGCCCGTCACCACAAGGGTAACGGGCTTTGCATTTCAAATGGTGCCCCCAGCGGGATTCGAACCCGCGATATCCACCTTGAAAGAGCTGCACGCCAACGTGCAAGCAGATAACGGCAGTTCAAAGGCGAACGCCTCAACTGGGGTTTTGTTGCAACGCGATACAAAGCGCCGCAAAGTAGTACACTGCATTTTGCGGCGCTTTTGCGGCGCATTTTGCGGCGCGGCGAGTGAACGGAGATACCGCGATGCACTACACGACTGTACGGATTAGGGAACGTAAGGGGCGCGGTCTGATTGCCGAGGCCTCATACAAGGACGAGGCCACGGGAAAGTGGCGCAAAGTCTCAACGGGCTTGGAGGCCACAGGCAAGCGTGCGGCCCAGAAAGAGGCCGAGGCGTGGTTAAACGAGATTGAGGCCGAGTGGCAGAGGAAACAGCAGGAGGCGAACGCCCTTACCGCGCTCGGGCTGGATGCCAACGCGCCGCTCACGGTGAGCGCCTACGTTCGCCGCTATCTGGACGGAAAGCGCCACGAGATAGAGCCGTCCACGTTCGGGGGGTATACGCGCTACCTCGAAAAGCAGATAGCCCCGACACTGGGGGATGTGGAGCTGTCCAAGCTCAGCCCCGACATGGTGAGGGCGTGGGTTGCGAGGCTGTCCGAGGGCTACAGTGCCGTTACCGTTCGAAAGTCGCTTACCCTGCTCAGGTCTGCCATGAACGAGGCCATTAACTCCGATCTGCTCATTAAAGACCCGACGCGCGGAGTGAAAGCACCCAAGGGCACGAGGCCAAAGCCGAACGCGCTCACGGTAGAGGGGGTGCGTACCGTCCTTGCAGTGCTCGACGCGCTCGACCTCACGCCCCAGCTACTAGGTATCAAAATCGCACTGTTCACGGGTATGCGAGAGGGCGAGATATGCGCCCTCAGGTGGTCGAACGTGGACGTTGAGCGCGGCACGCTCTACGTTGACGAGGCACTGGGCAGGGACGGCGCGTCCTACTACCTCAAAGACGCAAAGACCACGGATAGCGCCCGATACGTCACGTTCGGCAACGCCCTTGCCGACGATTTGAGGGCGAGGCGCGAGCAGGCGGAGGCCGATTGCCGCGCCGCAGGGGTTCCGTTCGACGATAGGTTTTTCGTCCTCGGGGACATTCGCGGCGGGTTCCTCAGGCCCCAGTATCTAGGCAACAAGTGGCGCGAGCTTGCAAGCGCTATCGAGGTAAAGGGCACTCAGGGCACGCGCCCCACGTTCCACGACCTACGCCATACGTTTGCAACCATCGCCATTGAGAGCGGCGTTGACGTAAAGGCCGTTTCCGCCATGCTCGGGCACTCCAACGCCGCTATGACGCTCAACACCTACGCCGACGCGACGCGCGAGGGCAAGCGTCGCGTCGCCCTAGCCGTCGAGAACGCGCTTACCGTAGGAGGCGGCGAGTGATGGGAACGGGTGCCGATGGACTGGACGAGTTCAAAGCGAGAGCGAAACGTGCTGAGGGGTTCTACCGCGAGGTGGACGGGTACCGCGCGGCGTTCCCAGATGATGCGGTTGAGTGGCTATGGAAACGTGGCCTAGATCGTATCAGCCGTCCCAAGTTCGCCGACGATTCGAACGCTATCAGGCGCATTTGCGAGAAATGTGGCCTAAAGCAAGGGGCTATAGCTAGGGCGTGCGGCGTAAGGCCGTCCACGGTATCTGAGTGGGCCAAGGAACCGCGCAAGGTCAAGCCCCGACACGTGCGCGAGATAATCGACCTTGCAGACGGGCTAGGGCGCGGGGGTGAAAGCACCCAGACGTTCAACGAGTTCGTTGCGGGCCTGCTCGATGCGCCCAGCAGGGAAAGCGGGGAGCTTACCGCCAACGAGGATAGGGCCGAGGATATAGAAGGGATAGCCGATGCCTGCTGGTACCTCACAGATGCCCAGCTATCGGCCCTAACTGAGGTGGTACGCGCGATGTTGTTGGCAAACGGTGGAGACGATGATGTTTTGTTCTCACGCGATGGAAAAATCGATTCGGTTTGGGGCCTGATTCGGGGGCGCTAAACCGAACGAGATATTCGCTGGGGGTCGATTAGGGGCGCACAGGGCGGATACCGTTCGTTTCATGCGTCCAAAAATGAATAGCAAAATGAACGTTTCAACGTTTCCGCAGGCAAACGGCACGGTGCGCTGTTCGCGTTACTAGTGGTACAAACTGAATCAAACGCGCGTGAATGGTTCAGTAACTACCTACGGAGGGGTTGCCATGTGTACTCAGGAACAGTTAGACAGGTTGGCGGCTATCGCGCAGGAAGGGCGTTTCGATGAGCTGCCCAACCCGCTATCAGCACCCGAGGCGGCGGCTATCGCCCGTTGCTCAAAGCCGACTATCACGAGGGCGTGCAAGTCGGGCAGGCTCAAAGCCGTTAATACGGGGATGCGCTGGAAGATCAACCGCGATTCGCTGCTTGCATACGCGGCGCTCATCTAGGGGGCGGACATGAGGCCACTAAAAGCGGCGCTTGCCGCTATCAGACATACCGCAAACCTAGACATTCAGGGCATGAGCCAAGCCGAGATAGCGGCGGAGTGCGACAGGTTGGCGTTCAACACGTGCGGCATGGGCGAGCGTGCCCCGTATCGCCGATGGGCTATGGGCAGGTTTCACGCCATAGGGCGCGAGCTGGTGCGCCGCAAGCGCCTAGGGGGTGGCGGCGATGTGGAACGAGGATGTTAGGGCCGTACCAGTTCGAATGGGGCGGCTGCTCACGGTATCGCAGGCGGGGGCCGTGCTCGACATGAGCGAACGTACCGTTAGGCGGCTCATCGCCTCGGGTGCCCTAGCGACGGCGAGGGTTGGGCGGCGCGTCTACGTAACCCGTATCTCGGTGCTCGGATTGGCGGGTGACGATGCTTAAGAACAGCGGCCCCCGTTTCACAAAGGTATACGCGGGGGGCTATAGGGCGATCGCGTCCGTGAACAAGGCGGCGGCGGTTCTTGCCGTGCTTATGCAGTACTCGGACAACCCAAAGCCAAGAGGCGGGTACGACCCCGTGAGTAGTCCAGAGCTGAGGGGCGGCGTACCCGTCTCTATCCCAGTGCCGACGATATGCGAGCTAACGGGCCTCGATGCCAAGCAAGTTGCGAACGCGATAGGAAACCTAAAGGGGAAAACGGTATACACCCGTGGCGGTGAGGCCGTGCCCCTGCTCGAACTGCTCGACCACGCACACAACGGCAGAACGGCGGTATATGCCCTGCACGTGGAGAACATGCCAAGCACTGATCCGTGTGAGTTCTTTAGCGAACCGCCTAAAGCTACTGGGGCGCAAGTACCTACAGGCGGCGGCGTAGCTACTGCTAAACCAGAACCAACCCCAGAGGCTAAAGGTACTGATTTATCAGATAAAGGTACTGATTTATCAGATAAAGGTACTGATTTATCAGAGCGTAGCTACTGCTATAGCAGTGTGAAGCTACTGCTACAGCAGTACCCAAATAACTATAAGGAAAGTAATAACTGTCTACAGAGGGGAGATGACAAAAACGCGCCACTCGAAAGCACCTCGAAACTCGCCCGTTCCAACTGCCCCAAATGCGGGAGGGAAATAGCGGGCCAAATCACGGAGGCGGGAACGCTATTCGGCTACTGCCCAAAATGTCGTGAACCCGTCTCGATGCCCGTACCCTCAGGGCTAAAGGCGGTGAGGGGCGAGGACGGTTGCACGCTCGAAAGGGCGGACGACCTAACGGACGGCCCCGACGATGCCGAACGGGGTTAGGCATGGAGAGGGCTAGAGCGGCTATCTATGCCGAATGGGTGCCCGATGCCCTGAGCCGTTCGCGGTGGAGCGCTACGCATACCCTCGAAGAGATCGAGGCGGCGGAGGACGAGGCCACGGGAAAGCGCCAACGCCTCATAGCCGAGGCACGCGAGGGCATGGAGCGAGTCAACGATCTGTTGGGCGAGGCTCAGGCCACGAGGCAAAGGAAAGCAAGGAGGTGAGGCCGCTATGGGGGAGTTCGATTTGGGGAGTTCGATTTTACGGGCGAGCTGGAAAAGCTCGACGATTGGAAGATGCCCGATATGTGAGGCGGGGCGCACTGTGGGGAACGGGTGCGCCCCGCTTTTCGTTTCGGTCGATAGCTGGGGGCGGCGTATCAACCCGCGCGGCGCGGCATATGGAGGGGTTCGGCAGGTTCGGGGCGGTTGGCCCGTAGCGGAGGGCGCGTGGCGTTTCGTGCCCTAACCTCAGGGCGAGGGCGAAACGGAGACAGGCCCACGAGAGGAAAGGGGCGGACATGGACGAGGACGAGAAGCGCCGAACGGGGGGGGGGCGGTTCATGGCGGGCAGTCCCGACACGGAGAGGGCGCGTTTTCAACGTGGCTAACGGGTGACTGCATGGAGCCGACGCTAACGGCGGGGATGATGGGCGTTTGGGTTCCCCGCATACCCGAGGCCGGGGAGATAGGGCTTTACAGGGTTCCCCCATATAGCCGTGAGACGCAACGATTGGCCCGAATTAGGGCGTTTGACGTTGTGGGCGGGCGAGTACTGCTAACGCATGACAATAGGGCCTATAAAGACGAAATGAGGCCCCTAGGAAAGAAGCGGGCAGGCGAGGGCGGTATAATGTTTTTGGGCACGCTGGCGGGGGTGTACGAACCCGTGAGGGGCGTTAACCTCAAAGCCATACCAGAGGAATAGGGGTGGGGTGCTCAAATGCGCCCGTTCCCGAGGCGGCACGCCTTGCCGCAGGTTCTCCGTTCACTACCTGCGGGACGTTCCGAGCGTGCCGTGCCGAGTGCGGGCGATTAAGGAGGCGGGCGGTTATGCTCACATTGGAAGAGGCTATAAAGCCGATTCTGGAAGAGGAGGCCGTAGACGGATACGGCCCAGTGTGCGCATACGAGGGCAAATACCACTGGTTCGTTTATTTCGGATTCGATGGAAAGATGACCCCGGGCGGCACCCCTTATGCCATCAATAAGGAGAAAGGGGAAGTCGATTTTTTCCCAGCTCCGTATTTCATTCGGCATGAAGAGCCGTCCCCAATTGAGTTGGAAATGGGAGAGGCTAAAGAGATTCCCGTCCCCTAGACAACAGCAGGCCCCGCCACGGCGGGGCTTTTCCATGCCGTTAAACCCAACTTGCGCAAGCCCTAAAAAGGGCGGTAGCACGTTCAATGTCAATAATGTCACGCCCTAAAAAAGGAAGGCTCGATCAACCCCAACTATCGCAAGCCCTAAAAAAGGCAAGACGGGGCGTTCAATGTTAATAATCGCAAGCCCTAAAAAAGGAGATTCGGCGTAGCGCCGAGGCGATGTGGCCTGAGATTTGCGGCGCGTTTGCGGCGGAGTTTTGCGGCGATTTTGCGGCGCATTTTGCGGCAAGGCCCTTAAAACCAAAACAGGCCAAGGCTTAAAACGTGCCTTGACCTGCTCAAATGCCGTGGTGCCCCCAGCGGGATTCGAACCCGCGATATCCACCTTGAAAGGGTGGCGTCCTTGGCCGCTAGACGATGGGGACAGCGGGAAAGAGTATAGCAGACTTTTTTGCCGGCGCGTATATCGTTGGCAAACTGGAAAACCACCACACAGGAGCGGGCTTCTATCCCGATTTTCAAATATCTCAATCTGTAACATCTGAGCGGGTAAATAGGCTCTACCTGTTACAGATCGAGACAAACGTTGTGACAGGTCACAACCACCACAAAGGCGCCTGTCCCCTTTGTGGTGGTTAGGGGAGAAGCTTCATCGCGGCGTCGTGGGCGGCGTGCTCGTAGGCGTCGTCGAGGGGCTTGAGCGGCAGCAGGGCTGTGGCCTGCGCATCGCCGCGGCGCTCGAGGGCGTGGGTAATGAGCCAGTCGGCGAGCTCGGGGTTCTTGGGCAGTGCTGGTCCGTGCAGGTACGTACCGATCACGCCCTTGTAGACGAGGCCCTCAAAGCCATCGTCGCCGTTGTTGCCGGTGCCCGCGACGACGGATGTTCCGAGCGGCGTGGCCTCTGTATCGAGCAGGGTGCGGCCGCCATGGTTCTCGAATCCCACAAAGGGCTCGGGTGCCAGGTCGGTCTTAACGGCGACGTTGCCGATCAGGCGGTCGGAGCCGCGTACGGTTTCGGCGGCAATGACGCCCAGACCGTCGATGCGGTCCTCGCCCATATAGTACGAACGGCCGAGCAGCTGATAGCCGCCACAGATGGCAAGCAGTGCGCCGCCGTCCTCAACATAGGCTGCGACCTTGTCTTTTTGAGCGAGCAGCTCGTGTGCCACGGCCAGTTGGTCGCGGTCGGAGCCACCGCCCATCATGACGATGTCGGCGTCGGTGAGATCGAGCGTCTCGCCCATACGGACCTCGTCCACGCGAACGGGGATGCCGCGCCAGGCGCAGCGGCGCTCGAGGGCAATGACGTTGCCGCCGTCGGCATAGAGGTTGAGGGCATCGGGGTACAGATAGACGATGCGCAGCGGGCGCGAAAGCTCGACCGGCGCAATATCGGTGGGGACAGCGCTGCCATCGGCGCGCGTTACGGCGTGGGAGGCTACCGAGTTCGTATCGGTGCCTTTGAGTCCGTCGAGTTCCTTGACTAGCGGCGGGAAGGCCGTGTAGTTGGCGACGGCGAAGAAGGTGTCGCCGGCGGCCTCGTCTGCCACGGCGCCAATTGCCTGCGCGACATCCGAAATAATGGCGGCGTCGATGCCAGCGTACTTGAGGCGCACCTGCATGTCGTGTGCGCGCGTGCCGCCGGCAAAGGCAACAAGCCCCGGCGTGTCGGCGATGCGTTCAAAGTCGACGTCGTAGATCCACGAGACATCGTGGCCATCGGCATCGTTGTCATTAAGGAAGAAAGCGCAGAGCCTGCCACCTGCCGTTTTAATGGACTGGATCTGGCGATCGAAGCCCACGGGATTCTTGGCCAGGTTGGCCTCGACGGTGCGGCCGGCAATATCCCAGCGGCCCATGCGTCCGCCGGCGGGGACGTAGGCATCGAGCGTGGGCTGCAGATGCGCCGCGTCCACGCCCAGCTCGTGCGCCGCAAAGAAGGCGGCGGCGACGTTATAGACCATGTACAGGCCGTTGTAGCGCGTGGCGATGTGCACGGCGGGCGCGTTGGCCTCGGGTCCAAAGGCCAGGTCAAAGTCGTAACCGTCGCAGCCGAGCTCCACGCCCGTCACGCGACGGACAAGCGCAGGGCGGGCCCAGCCGCACGAGGGACAATGGTAGGCGCCGAGCTGGCCGTATTGCACGTAGTCATACTCCAGCGGCGCGTTGCACTGTGAGCAAAAACGTGAGTCGCTAATACGGTCGGACTCGGTGTTGGTGGCGCCGTCGATGCCAAAGGCAATGCTCGCGTTGGGAACGCGCGCGGCAATCGCGGCACACAGCGGGTCGTCGGCGTTGTAGATGAGCGTTGTTGCCGGAGAGAGCTCCAACGCATGGGCGATGACGTCCTGGGTGTGGTCGATCTCGCCGTAGCGGTCCAGCTGGTCGCGGAACAGGTTGAGCAGCACAAAGTAGGTCGGCTTGAGCTTGGGCAGGACACGCACCGTGTAGAGCTCGTCGCACTCAAAGACGCCTACGCGCTTGCTGCTGCTGGTGTGCTTAAGGCCGCCGCGGGCCTCGAGCAGAGCACCCACCACACCAGGCTCCATATTGTTGCCGGCACGGTTGCACACCGCGGTAGCGCCGCTGGCAGCAACGGCGTCAGCGATGAGGTTGGAGGTGGTGGTCTTGCCATTAGTACCGGTAATCACTACGCTGCGGTCGACAAGGCCGGCGAGGTCGCTCAGCAACTCGGGGTCGATCTTCATGGCGATGCGGCCGGGGAGTACGCCGCCCTGGCGCTTAAGGATAGAACGCAGCCCCCAGCGGGCGATATCGCTCGAGGTGCAGGCGAGAGATGAGCGGAAGTTCATGAAGTCGTTCCTAACGTGAATGACATGGTCGGGGCGATCGCGTCGCTAAAAGCCGTAGCGGCGCGCAAATTCCTGGGCGAGCTGCGATACATCTTCGCAGGCGTTGGCCCAGGGGGCAAAGTCTGGAGTGTCCGAGATAATGCCGTCGGCTTCCCAAACCGCCTGGTGCGAGAGGTCCCAGGGGTCGCGCGGCTCGGGTCGGCAGGGAAGATACGGCGTCTGGTACATGGGGTTCAGCAAGAAGAACGCGCCACCCTCGCAACGGTTAGCGAACTCACGCAGCGCGCGCGTCGCCGGGCGCATCTTGTTTGTTTTGAACAGCAGAATCGTGCGGGCGAGCAGGTACCAAGGAGAGTTTTCGAGTGCGTCTGCCCCCATCTGCTCCTCGAGCTGGTGGGCCAGGGCAAAAAAGCCGTCCTGGTCTTCCAGGCGGGCGAGGGCGAGCAGCACGGTGCCGGCGGCTCGGGTGGGATAGCCTTCCGCCTTAAGAACACGGCGAGCATAGTTGGCGGCGGCGCGGTAACGAGCGCTCGCCATGCACAGCTGCGAGATGGCCTCGAGTGTGTGAAGCCACCCGATAAGCGCCGGCTCGCTCACGGTGAGATTTGCCGCCGTCACACCGTCGGCCAAAACATTATTGGCCCAGTAGTGTGGGGCCTCCATATCAAACCCGGGCACGCTCTGTTGCAGGTAGTCGGCCGTGCTCGTCTCGAGCTTCATCAGGTCGCCCAGGCAGGCGTCGACGGGCGTGTCCGCCAAAATGATGGCGAGCAGCTGGGCATCGACGGCCAGCGCATCGATGCGGACGATCTTGAGCAGCTCATCACGCATATCGTCGAACAGGCGGTTGCGCGTCTGCTCAAACTCCTCGTCGCTGCCCATGTCCTCGATGCGATGGAGCTCGTCGAGCAGGTGGCGATGAACACCGGCATAGGACAGCAGCGCCTGAGCATGCTCGGACTGCGCATACTTTTGGGGATTCGCACTAATGTCGTTATGGACAAGCTCGCGTGCTGCATCGGTGAGCTCGGGGTGCGACGCCAGATAGGTGCGCTCCAGGTAGGCGGGGATGTAGACGCTCGGATCCATTAGAGGTCTCCTCCCTTAAACGGTAAGCCCTGCTCGGCCGCCCGCAGTATGCGCTCGTCGATCTGGGAGCGCACGATGTCGTTGGTGGCGACCCAGGCGGCAAAGCTGGCGTTGTCGGGCGCGCCCAGGCCCTCCTGCAGTACCGGCGTCGCCTCGGAGAGCGCAAGGACGAGCTCGTCGGTGGAGCCTGCACCCACGTTGACGCGGGCATAGACGCCATCGGGAAACTCGGTTTGGAAGTAGAGCGCCTCGGCCGCGTGCGGGCACGAGCGTACCAGAATGCGCAAGTAGTGCTCGGCACCCTCGTAGTCCAGCTCGCGCCAGGCAGCGCTCATCAGCGCGATGAGCGTCCACGGGTCCAAGTCACGCTCTGCATCCTTGGGACGACGGCGTAGCGGCGTGTTGGCGAGATAGGGGACGGAGTGGGCAGAGCGAAAGCGCTTGAGCTCCTCGGCGGGGTATTCGAGCTTTGCCATGGCAAGCATCGCAGTATGGCGGACGCCGGCGGGGTCGTTGGGCGCAAAGTCCAGGCTGCGGTTCGCGGCATCCAGTGACATGCGATAGCGGCCGCTAATGAGGGCGCGCGACGCCAGGGCGGCAAGCCAGCGCAGGTAGGGGCGGCGCATAAGGTCGCCAGCGGCCTCACACTCGTAGGGGTCCTGCGCCGAGGCAATCTTGAGCGCCAGATCGTGCTCCACCTCGTCGCACTTGGACACCAGATACTGTACGTATTCCTCGTTGGATTCGGCGGTGAGGGCGGTCAGCATGCGCTGGGCATCCCAGTTGGCCGGATCGAGTGCGGCGGCCTCGCGAAGCATGTTCTCGGCAGCGGCCTCTTCCTGCTCGGCTTGGGCATCGTCGGGGATAAAGGGAATGCGGTAGTCGACGGCCTCGACCACCTTGGCAATCAGATGCCCGGCGCGGTCGCGGTCGTGCACGATGAGCGGCGCGGGGTTGCGGGTGAATTGATCCATCAGACGCTCGACGGCGGGGCCGTCGGTGAGCGGGATATTGTCGCGGCGCAAGGCCTCAAGAACGAGGCGATGGCAATCCTCTTGAATGGGGTCGAATGCCATGGGGCCTCCTTTGCTGCGGTTAGGGTTCAAATATCTCTATATAACGCTCTAGTTTACCCGCATGTGGCGCGCCGGTGGCGCCACGCTCCGACATGCACCTTTGCACCACGAAGACGGATGTCGCACAAATGTCGGCACCTTGGACGACCGAGTGGTATCACGGTGCCGCAAACGGTCGATTTTTGGCGGCGAACGGGGCGCATTTTGGAGGGGCACCGTCCTGCCCGGGATATGTGGTCAACCTTGATAAAACGTTTGCCCAGCTTGGGAGTATGAATGCCCCACAAGGGTATTCAGGGATAGAAAAAACGTTTCATCATTGTCGGCTTTAGGTGAATAACTGACCAACCAGAACGGTAGAATAGTGTTTGTCTGGGCGTTGAGACGTTTAGACATCGCGCATTGTCATCGCCGGCAACGCGCAAAACGGTCCTAACGGAGCCAATCGGGTGCTCCGTTATATACG
Source organism: uncultured Collinsella sp. (assembly GCA_937995345.1). Lineage (GTDB taxonomy): Bacteria > Actinomycetota > Coriobacteriia > Coriobacteriales > Coriobacteriaceae > Collinsella. Next base: position 10,746 of record CALKKS010000021.1, read on the forward strand.
CAAGTCTAAGAGGGGCTTGTTTAGGAGGCACAGTATGGGACGTTTTACCAATCCTCGCGATCTGTACTTTGGTGAGGGCGCTCGCCACGAGGTGAAGAACCTCAAGGGCAAGAAGGCCATCATCGTTTCTGGCGGCAGCTCCATGCGCCGCGGCGGGTTCTTGCAGGACGTCGAGGCCGACCTCAAAGAGGCCGGCATGGAGGTCAAGCTGTTCGAGGGCGTCGAGTCCGACCCGTCCATCGAGACGGTCATGAAGGGCGCCGAGGCCATGCGCGAGTTCGAGCCCGACTGGATTATCGCCATCGGCGGCGGCTCGCCCATCGATGCCGCTAAGGCCATGTGGGTCTTCTACGAGTATCCCGAGGAGTCCTTCGATAACATCATCCAGCCGTTCAGCTTCCCCGAGCTGCGTCAGAAGGCTCATTTCTGCGCCATCTCCTCTACCTCCGGTACCGCTACCGAGGTCACTGCCTTCTCCGTCATTACCGACTACGCCAAGGGCATCAAGTACCCGCTGGCCGACTTCAACATCACCCCTGATGTCGCCATCGTCGACCCCGAGCTCACCTACACCATGCCCGCCAAGCTGTGCGCTCACACCGGCATGGATGCTCTGACCCACTGCATGGAGGCCTACGTTTCTACCTTCGCCTCTATGTTCACCGACGCCAACGCTCTGCACGGCATCCGCGAGATCGTCGAGTGGCTGCCCAAGTCCTATGCTGGCGACCATGAGGCCCGTCAGCACATGCATGAGGCTCAGTGCATCGCCGGTATCGCCTTCTCCTCGGGTCTGCTCGGCATCGTTCACTCCATGGCTCACAAGACCGGTGCAGCCTTTGAGAACGGCCACATCATCCACGGTGCTGCTAACGCCATGTACCTGGGCAAGGTCATCCAGTGGAACTCCAAGGATCCCCGTGCTGCCGAGCGTTACGCTTACGTGGCCAAGGAGATCCTGCACCTTCCCGGCGAGACCAACGAGGAGCTCATCGCTGCGCTCGTCCAGAAGATCCGCGACCTCAACGACCAGCTCAACATTCCGCAGTCCATCAAGGATTACGCGAATGGTGGCGTGAAGGTCGACGCCGAGAACCCGCAGATGGTTTCCGAGGAGGAGTTCCTCGCCAAGCTGCCCGAGATCGCCGCGAACGCCGAGACCGACGCCTGCACGCCGGAGAACCCGCGTGAGACCAAGGCTGCCGACTTCGAGAAGATCCTCAAGGCCTGCTACTACGACACCGACATCGATTTCTAATCGACGCTCATTATCGTGATGAGGGGGCTCCGCACATAGCTGTACGGAGCCCCTTTTCTTTTTAGCTATAGAGAATGGGATAGATATGGCTGCAATTTTCAATAGCCCCAGCAAGTATATCCAGGGCCCGGACGAGCTCGCCAAGCTTGGCTCCTATGTCGAGCCGCTCGGTGGCAAAGCCCTCGTCATCGTGACGCCTTCGGGCAAGAAGCGCGTCGGTGCCAAGATCGAGGGCGGCTTTGCCGAGACCAAGGCCGAGCTGCTGTTTGAGGACTTTAACGGTGAGTGCTCCAAGGGCGAGGTCGATCGCCTGGTGGCGCTCGCACGCGACAACGGCTGCGACATCATCGTCGGCGTCGGTGGCGGCAAGATCCTCGACACCGCGAAGGCCGTTGCCTACTACCTGGAGTCTCCGGTCATCATTTGCCCCACCATCGCTTCGACCGATGCCCCGTGCTCGGCGCTCTCGGTGCTCTACACCGATGACGGCCAGTTCGACAAGTACCTGTTCCTTAAGGCGAACCCCAACATTGTCCTGATGGATACGACGGTTATCGCGGCGAGCCCGGTGCGCCTGACGGTTTCCGGTATGGGCGATGCGCTCGCAACCTACTTTGAGGCCCAGGCGACGCACGATGCCGATGGCGGCACTTGCGCCGGCGGCAAGGGCGGAATGGCCGGCCTGGCGCTCGCCAAGCTCTGCTACGAGACGCTTATGGCCGATGGCGTCAAGGCCAAGGTCGCGCTGGAGAAGGGTGCGCTCACGCCTGCCGTCGAGCATATCATCGAGGCAAACACGCTGCTCTCCGGTATTGGCTTTGAGAGCTCGGGCCTTGCTGCTGCTCATGCCATCCACAATGGCCTGACGATGCTGCCCGAGTGCCACGGCATGTATCACGGCGAGAAGGTCGCCTTTGGTACCATCGTTCAGCTGGTACTCGAGGATGCTCCGACTGAGAAACTCGAGGAAGTCTTGGGCTTCTGCATTGAGCTGGGCCTGCCGGTCACGATGAAGGAACTTGGCGTTGCCGAGCTTACGCGCGAGCAGGCCATGATTGTTGCCGAGGCCGCCTGCGCGCCCGATGACACCATGTGCAACATGCCGTTTGAGGTGACGCCCGAGATGGTCGCAAACGCCATCCTGGGTGCCGACGCACTGGGCCACTACTATCTCATGGACGAGTAGTTCAGGCGAATAGTTTAATCGACGAACAAGGGGCGAGGTCGACAGCGGCTTTGCCCCTTGTTGTATTGGTGCAAACAAACCTGACACCAATGCACCAAGTGGTGCAAAGGGGTCAGGTTTGTTTGCACCAATCTTGTTTGTCCAGTGGTGATGGATATGGCGCTCGGGTTTAGACCCATTGCCTGTTAAGGGCAATTGGGCGATAGATTTCTATCCACATCGGATATACCAGCTCGCCGTCCATCGGTCCACAATAAGAGTGGCATTCTACCGACAAAGGAGGACACGATGGCTTTAATGGACATCTTGATGAAGCGCCGCAGCGTTCGTTCGTATACGGGTGAGCCGGTGAGCCGCAAGGAGCTCGAGAAGATTCTGACGGCCGGTCTCATTGGCCCCGCGGGCAAGGGCAAGAAGCCGTGGCGTTTTGTGGTCGTGACCGACTCCGAGAAGCTCGAAGAGCTCTCCGGCATGCGCAAGCCCGCTCCGGCTGCGTTTAAGACCGCCGGTGCCGCTATCGCGGTTTTCGGCGATCCGGGCGTGTCCGATACCTGGGTGGAGGACTGCTCCATCGCAATGGAGAACATGCACGTTATCGCCGATGACCTGGGTCTGGGCAGCGTGTGGATCCAGAGCCGCCTGCGCGAGGCAAACAATGGCGGTGCTTCGAGCGATTACGCGCGCCAGGTGCTCGGCGTCGAGAACGGCTATGAGCTCGAGGCTGTGCTGCTCGTGGGCCGCATCCACAGCCACCCCACCTATCACACCAAGGCCGATGTCGACTGGTCGTTTGTGACCTGGGACGAGTAGGCCTTTTCGACAGCCCATCCGGGCAACTTGCAAGGACATAAAAGAGGCGGGCTCGCCGGGAAACCAACCCGACGAGCCCGCCTCTTTTCGTATCGAGCATGCGTTACAGCTCGCAGACGTTCTGTGCACGGCCCTCAACGTAGGCGATAACGTTGTCGAACTCGATCTTGGCGCGGCGCTCCATGGCCTCGTGCGTAAGGAAGCCAACGTGCGGCGTAAAGATGCAGTTCTTGGCGTTGAGGAGGGCGTAGTCGGCAGGAATCGGCGGCTCCATATCAAAGACGTCGATACCGGCACCGGCGAGCTTGCCGTCGTTGAGCGCCTGGGCGAGGGCATCGTTATCCGCGATGGCGCCGCGAGCGCAGTTGATAAAGACGGCGCCGTCCTTCATCTGGGCGAATTGCTCGGCACCAAAGCTCTTGCGCGTGGCGTCGTTGTTGGGCAGATGCAGGCTCACGATATCGGACTCGACAAGCAACTGCTCGAGCGAAACCTGCTCAATGCCGGCCTCGGCCGCCTCGGGGTGCTCATGGCGGGCATAGCCCAGCACGCGGGCTCCAAAGGCCTTAAAGAGGCGACCCGTGGCGCAGCCGATCTTGCCGCAGCCCACGATGCCTACGGTCTTGCCGCAGATCTCGGTGCCCACAAGGCCGGCACTCGTCTGACCGGCGCGAACGGCGGCATCGGCAGCACCCACCTTGCGCAGTACGTCGATAGTAAGGCCAAGGGTAAGCTCGGCCACGCTCACGTCGGAGTAGCCGGCACAGTTGCGCACCTCAACACTGCGCTCACGGCAGGCAGAAAGCCCCACGTGGTCGATGCCGGTAAAGGCGACGGCGATCATCTTGAGCGCGTCGGCACCGGCGACGACCTCGGCAGGGTAGGGGTTGTTTGCGATCATGACGACCTCGGCGCCCTCGCTGCGGCGGGCGAGCTCGGCCGGATCGGTGGTCTTGGTGTCAAAGTAGACAAACTCGTGGCCAGCTTCCTTGAGCGGTGCGGCGAGCTCGTCGATGGTCTGCGTGGGCACTCCCAGCGGCTCGAGCAGGGCAATCTTCATCTATGGGCTCCTCTGTATAAACCTATTCGTTAGGGCTGGCATTAGATTGTAGGGTTCTTTTCCATCAAAGGTGCTCTGCGTGTAATTTGGCCGAGGTGCGAGCTGTTAGCGTATCATTATCTATCGCTTGTTTGCACTGCTCAGGGAGGGGCCGCGCATGGCGCAGGAACACGATCTGTTTGATGACATTATCGAGATCAGCAAGGGTTTCGATTTCCTTAAAAACCCACTTGGCGGCGTGACTGACGCACTCGATCCGTCGGCGCCGCAGTGGAATCCTGCCGATTATAAGGAGCGTCCGCGCGGAAACACCATTCCGTGCCTGGCCTGCAAAAACGAGAAGAGCGGTTGCACCGCGTGCATGGACGTGTGCCCGGTCAACGCTATCGAGGTCGAGGAAGACGCTATCGAAATCCTCGATACCTGCCGCAAGTGCGGCCTGTGCGCCGCCGCTTGCCCGACCGAGGCGATTATCTCGCCGCGCCTGGCGCCCAAAAACCTCTACGACGATATTGTCTCGGCGGCCACGAGCCACGAGACCGCCTATGTTACCTGCACACGCGCGTTGAAGCGCATGCCACGCGAGAACGAGGTCGTCGTCGCCTGCGTAGGCGATATTACGGCCGAGACTTGGTTCTCGGTGCTGGCCGACTATCCCAACGTGAGCGTCTACCTGCCGCTGGGCGTGTGCGATAAATGCCGCAACACCGGTGGCGAGGACATTCTGGGCGAGGCCATCGCCACTGCCGAGGAGTGGGCCGGTACGGGCATGGGGCTGGAGGTCGACCCCAAGAGCCTCAAATGCCATAAGCGCCGTGAGTATGAGCGCAAGGAGTACATGGAAAAGATTGCCCGCACCACGGGCCTGACCGTGACCAAGCTCAACCCGGCGACGGCGGCACTTGCCTCGGTGACGCAGAAGCTGAAGGCCCATCGCCATCAGATTACCCAGCTCGAACGTACGCTCAACACCATGTGCGGCACCACGACGGCCAAGCGTCGCCGTACGCTGACGCACGGCCGCCAGCTGGTGCTCTCGACGCTGCAGAGCCACCCCGAGCTTGCCCAGAATATGCAGGTGGCAACACCGGAGTGCGATTTTGACAAGTGCACGTCGTGCGGCGAGTGCGTCAACGTGTGCCCCACGTTTGCCTGCGATTTGGTGGGAAGCGGCCGTTTTGCACTGGAATCCACGTATTGCCTGGGCTGCGGAGCCTGCATCAAGGTGTGCCCCGAGCATGCACTCAAGCTTGTTGAGCACGACGCGTCCAATCTGGTCGTCGTCGACCCCGAGGCTGAGGAAAAGGCCGCCCAGAAGGCTAAGGCCCACGAAGAAGCTGAGAAGGTCAAGGCTGAAGCGAAGGCCAAGCTCGACAAGATGCTCGATCAGGTGGAGAAGCTCGCGGACTAGTCAGCGACCTCTATCTCTGCTTCATTCGTGCCGCCGTGGCGTCCGGGTTCGCCCGGATGCCACGGCGGCGCTATACTTATGCAGTTTGAAATACTTGTACCAAAAGGAGCTGTCGTGTCCCTTTCCATCGGTATCGTGGGCCTGCCCAACGTGGGCAAGTCGACGCTGTTCACCGCGCTTACCAAAAAGACCGGCCTTGCCGCCAACTACCCGTTCGCCACGATCGACCCCAACGTGGGTATCGTCGACGTGCCCGATAGCCGCTTGCAAAAGCTCGCCGACATCGTTAACCCGGGTCGCATTGTGCCAGCGACGGTCGAGTTCGTCGACATCGCAGGTCTGGTGAAGGGCGCCAACGAGGGCGAGGGCCTGGGTAACCAGTTCCTGGCCAACATTCGCGAGACCGACGCCATCTGCGAGGTCGTACGCTACTTTAAGGACCCCAACGTCATGCGTGAGGTGGGCCGCACAGGCGAGTTCGTCGATCCCGCCGGCGATGCCGACACCATCATGACCGAGCTCATCTTGGCCGACATGGGCACGCTCGAGAAGCAGCTGCCCAAGCTCGAGAAGGAGGCCAAGCGCGACAAGGAGCTCATGCCCAAGTTCGAGGTCGCCAAGCGCCTGCTTGCCTGGCTCAACGAGGGCAAGCGCGCCGCATCCATGGAGATGACCGACGAGGAGCGTGCTGCCGCCAAGGGCCTGTTCCTGCTCACCATGAAGCCCATCCTGTATGTGGCCAACGTGGACGAGGATATGCTCAACGACGACCTGGCGTCCATCGACGGCGTCAAACCGCTGCCCATTTGCGCCAAGATCGAGGCCGAGCTTTCCGAACTCGATCCCGAGGATGCCGCCGACTACTTGGAGAGCCTGGGTCTGGAGCAGCCCGGCCTGGACGTGCTTGCTCAGGCTGCCTACAAACTGCTCGGTCTGCAGTCGTTCTTTACGGCCGGCGAGATGGAGGTTAAGGCCTGGACGGTTCGCCAGGGCGCAACCGCCCCGCAGGCCGCCGGCGTCATCCATACCGACTTTGAGCGTGGCTTTATTAAGGCTGAGGTCATTGGCTACGACGACTACATCGAGCTTGGCGGCGAGCAGGGTGCCAAGGCCGCCGGCAAGCTGCGTATTGAGGGCAAGGACTATGTCATGGCCGATGGCGACGTCGTGCACTTCCGCTTTAACGTGTAAGGACAACGCACATGTTTAAATATGGCAAAAAAGCCGGCTACATGGGTATTGCGCTGCTCGTGCTTGCGGTGATTCCGCTGGTGGTCGCAGCGTGTGTTATCCCCAACATTGGTTCCGAAGTGGCAACGAAGTTTAACGCAGCCGGTGAGGTGACGCGCTGGGGCAAGAGCTACGAGCTGCTGGCGCTGCCGGTGCTCAACCTGCTGCTGAGCGTGGCGACGTACTTTACGGCAGGACGCCAGGCCAAGAACAACGATGACTCTGCCGTGATGGCGCGTCTTACGTGCGAGCGCTATCTGCGCAACGGATGCGTCACGGGTGTGTTCCTCAATGTGATCAACGTCTACTTTATGTATTCGGCGATCACCGGTACGGGCTTTGGGCTGGGATTCTAGCTTGTCCCTTTAGGCAACGAGCCTGCAAGCATATTCGATGGCTGCTGCGAGGCCGCCGCACGATCGTGGTTTAAAGACCACGTCGGCGGCGGCCTCGTTTTCGTATCCCGCACCGCGTAGCGTGAGGGCGACGGCAGCCTCTAACAGCAACGGAAGGCCGCGCTGTGTGGTGGCGATGACGGTGGCCTGATCGAATGCGCAGCCGCGCTGTCGGCAGAGGGCCGCAAATTCGTCCTGCTTTGGGTTGGGGAGAAGTGCCGCGTCGACGCGACTCGATAACAGCGTGAAGGCCGTGCGCTCGTCGGGCGTGAGCTGGTCGGCCTCGATAACGACAAGAGCAATCGGCGTGTCGCGCCGGCGGCAGTCTGTGCGCCGTACGTAAATCGAAGAACCCGACATAGAAAACTCCTGTGTATTCGTTAAAACGTAAACTATAGTTTACGTTTTTGTTCGGCTCCATTTCAAACTCGGCTGCATGGACGAACGTGCGAAACAGATTCTTGGCAAGCGAGTCGAACAGACACGCAGGGACCTTGGTATCTCCAAGGTCGATTTTTGTGTGGCAACAGGAATCAGCCGCCCCTACCTCGACCGAATCGAAGACGGAACGGCAAACTTCACACTTAAAGTTCTATTTAAGATTGCGCCCGCACTCGGCATGACGGTGTCAGATCTTCTCGAGGGTATTGAATAGGAGATACCGATCGATATCTGATTACGCCATCGGGATGCGGTCGTGGTTGACTTGGCTGTAGAACAGGCGCTGGATTTCGGCAGCGTCGCGCGACTGGCCGAGTGCCCACATGGTTTTGGCCACGAGCGTCTCGGTGGTCATGTCGTCGCCGCGCAAAATGCCCGGATGATCGGCGTACGCGCGACCGACCTCGTAAACACCCAAGTCCAGACCCTCTTCGGGGACCTGCGTGGTCATAACGACAGTGCGGCCCGAATCGACCCAGCGGAAAATTGCCTCTTGGAACGACTCGCCCGACTCACCAAACTCGGGGATACCGCCAATGCCAAAGGTCTCCAGAATCACGGCGTCGTAGCTATCGGCAAGGGCGTCGAGGATGCCCGGGTTTACGCCGGGCGTAAGCTTGAGTACAAATACGCGCGGGTCGATGCTGTCGTAGAAACGCACCGGGTTTTCGCCCTGATGCGTGCCGTGAAGCCCGTTGCGCACGATGCGGTCATTGCGGATATAGGCGATGGGCGGATAGTTGACGCTAATGAACGCGTTAAAGCTCATGGTACGCTGCTTGCGGGCGCGCGTGCCGGCAATGGCGACGCCGCCAAACACAATCGAGACATCGTGCGAGTGCTCGTCGAGCGCATAGAGCAGGCTCTGGTACAGGTTGAGCTTGGCGTCGGTAAAGGGATTGCCCATGGGCTTTTGCGAGCCGGTGAGCACGATGGGCTTGGGGCTGTCCTGAATCAGGTAGGAAAGCGCTGCCGCGGTGTAGCTCATGGTGTCGGTGCCGTGCAGAATCACGAAGCCGTCGTGGCCGGCATAACCCTCGACGATGACGTCGCGGATACGCATCCAGTCACTGGGGCGCATATTGGTGCTGTCGATGTTCATGGGCTGCACGACGTCGAGCTCGCAGAGGCCCGAGATCTCGGGGACGCTCTGGGCGAGCTCCTCACCGGTCAGGGCGGGGGAGAGGCCGTTACCGTCCTCGGTCGATGCGATGGTGCCGCCCGTGGCGATGAGAAGGATGCGCTTCATGCTGGTATTCCTATCGTATTTGCCGCCGCGAGGGCGGAGTCGTTCGGCAGTATTGTGGCACAGGGCGTCCAATGTTCAAACGTATTACATCATCTGTAACGTTTGCCAACACTTCAATTGCCGTCAAATAGGGGCCCAGGTCGTGCGTTTGCCGTGCGCTGATGGCTGCGAGGGACGAGAAGCCCCATATAACGTGTACACTATGAAAGTTATTTTCGTTCATTCGCGCGGGCGGGCAGCGGCTCCCCGCCAACAAGAGGGGGAAACCATGGATCAAAAGGCTTCCGCAAAGGTCCTCGTACTCGACTTTGGTGCGCAGTACGGTCAGCTCATTGCCCGTCGCGTCCGCGACCTCAACGTGTATTCCGAGATCGTTCCCTGCGACATCTCGGCCGATGAGATTCGCGAGATGAACGCCTCTGCGCTCATCCTTTCTGGCGGCCCGGCCTCCGTGTACGCCGAGGACGCTCCGTCCATCGACCCCGCCATCTTTGACCTGGGCCTTCCCGTCCTGGGCTTTTGCTACGGCCATCAGATCACAGCCGTGACGCTCGGCGGCAAGGTCGGTCACTCCGAGGTGGGCGAGTACGGCCGCGCCACCATCACGCGTACGGCCGGCGCCAAGCTCTTTAACTCCACGCCTATGGAGCAGACCGTGTGGATGAGCCATCGCGACGCCGTCTCCGAGGTGCCCGAGGGCTTTACCGTTACCGCCAGCACCGACGTGTGCCCGGTTGCAGCCATGGAGTGCGTCGAGCGCAAGATTTTCACCACGCAGTTCCACCCCGAGGTCAAGCACTCCGAGTACGGTCAGCAGCTGCTGAGCAACTTCCTGTTTGAGATCTGCGGCCTGGAGCCCAACTGGAGCATGGACAACCTGGTCGAGACCATGACGGCCGAGTTCCGCGAGAAGGTCGGCGACGACCGCGTTATTCTGGCCCTATCCGGCGGCGTCGACTCCTCCGTCGTGGCTGCGCTGGGCGCCCGCGCCGTGGGCAAGCAGATGACCTGCGTGTTCATCAACCACGGTCTGCTGCGCAAGGGCGAGCCCGAGCAGGTGGAGGAGGTCTTCACCAAGCAGTTCGACGTCGACTTTATCCATGTTCACGCCGAGGACCGCTATGCCGAGCTTTTGGCTGGCGTGACCGAGCCCGAGGAGAAGCGCCGCATCATCGGTACGCAGTTCTGGAAAGAGTTCTTCGCCGTGGCGCAGCAGCTCGAGACCGATGGCAAGCCGGTCAAGTACCTGGCTCAGGGCACCATCTACCCCGACATCATTGAGTCCGGCGCGCGCAAGACGGGCGGCAAGACGGCCACCATCAAGAGCCATCACAACCTGATCCCGTTCCCCGAGGGTGTGCACTTCGACCTTATCGAGCCGCTCGATCACTTCTTTAAGGACGAGGTCCGTGCACTTGGTCTGGCGCTGGGCCTGCCGGGTCACATCGTGTTCCGCCAGCCTTTCCCGGGCCCGGGTCTGGCCATCCGCATCATCGGTGCGGTCGACAAGGAGAAGCTCGAGATCCTCAAGAACGCCGACGCCATCGTGCGCGAGGAGCTCGACGCCTACAACCAGCGTCTGTTTGAGCAGACCGGCGAGCGCAACTCCGAGCACAGCTGCTGGCAGTATTTCGCGGTCCTGCCCGACATTAAGTCCGTCGGCGTTATGGGCGACGAGCGCACCTACCAGCGCCCGATCATCCTGCGTGCCGTCGAGTCCAGCGATGCCATGACCGCCGACTGGGCCAAGCTGCCCTACGACGTGCTGGCCCGCATCTCGGGCCGTATCGTTGCCGAGGTTCCCGGCGCCAACCGCGTGTGCTACGACATCACGTCCAAGCCGCCCGCAACCATCGAGTGGGAGTAGAACAGACGTTCGATAAAATAATATAGTATCAGATAGCGGGCACGGTTTCAATTGAATCCGTGCCCGCTGCTGTATGCGTGTCCTTGCACGCCCAATATGCGCCGTAAAAGCCGTCTTCTTCGACGTCAAAGTGAATGCGCTTCGTTTTTGCCTCTCAAAATCTTATTTTCACGATTTGCATTTTCATCCCGTTGTCACCGACCCTTGCGAGAAACCGGAAAAAGCCGCTGACAGAAGGGTCTCTCAAATCGTTGTAGCCCAGCATATAGCCGCGACTTGTGACCTGCAGACGGCTGTCCCACGTGCCGATTTCCTTGGCGGCATCCGAAACCGCAAAATATGCCCCCACATCTTTGATTTTTGCAGTCTTAAGCCATGTTTTTGCGATCATCTTTACTGCCGTCCGATTGGCAGCATCAAAGACCAGCACACTGCCGGGGAAAGCGTCCGCCATCCCCCGCACCAGTTCCCGGACCTGCTGGGTCAGAAAATAATAGAACACCCCGGAGGCAAAGAACACCGCCCCGCGGGAGGCATCGATTTTGCTAAACCATGCGGTGTCTTTCAGGTCGCAGGGGATATTTTGTTCTCGATCCCCGGCGGGCAGTAGCTGCTGCCGCAAGGCAATTACATCCGGGAAGTCCAGATTGTAGATCTTGCATCTACCGTTGTCGCAGGTTCTGCCGGTGTTGTCCAGCCCGCAGCCCAGATTGACCACCGCCGCATTGGGGTGGCCTTTCAGGTAATCCCGCACCTCGAAAGCAAGATCACTCTGCCGTGTGGCCACCTCCAGCGCACCAAAGCGCTGCATCAGGCTGCGGGAGTTTTTCTCTGCCTTTGAAAAGTCGTAGTCGATCTGGTCGAGCAGACGAACCGCTGTTTCATCCCTGTAAAGGGTCGGGTACAACTCCGTACACAGCTTCCGGGAATACAGCGTGAGGATCAGCGTCTCCTGCACGGTGTTTTTCTCAATTTTACATTTCATAGGTTTCTTCCTCAGTGAATAAAAACTGTCATAATTGCCGCCAGCACAGCCGCTATGACCGTCATGCCTATCGCCATGTGCAGGATGGATGCAAAAATGCCCGTGCTTGATAACCTTACTTCCGCGCCGTGACGCAGAGCCACTTTTTCTTTTTGCGTATCTGCACCTCGTGAAAACCCGCCTGCTCCAAACACGCCTTTAATTCAATGTCCTTGTAGATGGTCATGCCGCCGATGATCTGCGTCCACCTCTCGTCCTTGTCCGTATCGCCATTGCTCTCGTTGCAGATAAGAATTGTCCCGCCTGGCTTCAGCGTCCGCCAGACCCCGCGGAAGCATCGGGGCAAATCAGGCCAAAAATAGACGGTCTCAAAGGCCGTGGCGGCATCGAAGTAGCTATCCTCAAACACCATATCCGCCACACTGCCTTGCAGAACGGCGCAACGCCCCTCCTGAATTGCAATTCGGTTGAGCTTTCTAGTCTTCTCCACGCTGACGGGCGAATAGTCGATGCCCTTGACGACGCCATACGGGCATTTTTTCAGCAGCCGTTTTATGTTTGCCCCGCCGCCGCAGCCGCAATCTAGCACCTTGGCGTTTGGCGCAAGTCGTAGAAATCGAAGTCCCCACCGCGCCACAGGGCTGTGGCCCAGATTCATCATGGCAACCATAAGTTTTCCGCCGAGGCCCACGGGCTTGCGGGTGTTTTCAAAGAACGACATCTGGCCCCTCCGATTTCGTGCATTCCGCATAGGTCAACGGGAACGAGGCCTTCAGCACCGCGCTTTTCTGCACCGCCCAGCCGTTTTGACGCAGGAAACGTAGGTATTCCTCGCTTGTCCACCTGCTGTGGAGGGGGAATCCCGCCATACTCATGAAAAAGGCTTTTGCCTTGCCGGAAACCGAGTTCCCCGCGTGGGTGAAGGTTGGCGCGATGAGCACGCCGTCGTCCTTCAGCACCCGCCTGATTTCTTGCAGGGCCTTTTCCGGATGCGGCACTATGTGAAGTGCGTTGGACACGATCACCACTTCGAAGGACTTCTGTGCATAGGGCAGGCGGAACATATCTTGTACGGAAAAGTGCAGCTTTGCGGATTGATTGTCCCGCTTTGCTTCAAGGATCATCTTTGCAGAGGCGTCCGTAGCCTCGATGCGCGCCGCCGCATCCACGACGCTCTTTGCGATAAGCCCCGTGCCGGTGGCAACCTCCAGCACGGTCTTTGCTTTCACCACCGGCCGGATCAGCCCATACATCTTCTCATACGCCGCCCGGTCGTTTCGCATGAAACGGTCATACCGACCGGCGTTCTTGTCCCAGAAACCCTCGCGTTCGTGCATGGCTATCGCCCCCAAACAGTTAGAGCCATCTAACTATAACACACGAATCATGCAGTAAGATGAGGCTAACCTTCTTTTCTTGGCTAAGACGCATCTCTTCGGTTTTCGCTTATAACGGCGCGAATCAGATACTAGGCTGGAGCTGAAGAAAGAGCTTGGCGGACAGGTAGGTCGATACCGGTTCCCGGAACGGTGATCCAGCCAATTACACCAGGGCTCTAGTCATTGAGTGGGAATAGAAAATTCCTTAGTTATGGGGGTATTAATTTGATTCCCTTTAGGATAAACCCCCATGACTATATGAATTGGCCTGCTGACTTCAATGAAGATTGGAGGGTAACGGCCAGGGGTGACGGCCCAGCGAGTGCTATTTTGCGAGCTATGCGCATTGAAAGCGACCTCTCGTGGTATAAACTACTTGCCGGAAGCCGCGGCTTTCAGAGTACGGCTTACGTGTACGTTTAATCTCCGTGGGCGACGGGGTGCCGCAAGGCGTAGAATATCGCCCACCTGTAGGGGCCCGCAGCGATGCGGGCCCCGCTTCGTATGAAGGGGGCGTAACCGATGAAGATTGTATCCATCCCCAGGACTTCTTCGGCCACACCGAGGGCGACCGCGAGCTCATGCTTAAGCACAATCGTCCCTGCATCGTAGTGGTGAGGCTGCGTTTCCGCGGGAAGCGCAGGGACTTCGCCGTGCCGCTGCGTTCCAACATCGCCCCTAACGTGCCCAAAGACCAGTACTTTGCGTTGCCACCCCGCCCCACGACGCGCCCCAACTGCCGCCACGGCATCCACTACATCAAGATGTTCCCCATAACCAGGCCTACCAGCGCCGCTTCAGGACCGAGGGCTCGGCCTACTACGAGACGCTCCAACGCATCATCGACGGCAGCACCAAGCGCATTGTCTCAGAGTGCCAGGCATACCTCGACCGCTACGAGCAGGAGGGAAGGCCTCGCTTTGCCGTCGACATCGACCGCATCGTGGTGCTGCTGGAGGGCGAGAAGTAGGGCACCTCGGCTCAGTCTCGAGCCATACAGAGTCGCTCCGCATTTTTGAACGCCGTGTGTGCGTCCCAAATACTTGAGAAACAAGCTGTGAAGTGCGGCGGCGCGCCCGTGCCCGTGCATAGCCGTCACCATTAGCGTCTACGCGGCGTCGGCTTCAAGTGGAACTGGCCCCACTGCTGTATATGGTTTGCCTTGCTGCACATGGCGATCAATGCCCACGATGCTTCTGCTTGCGCTTCAGCTTTCGCTGCTCGAAGCGCGCCTCCGCCTCATCCGCGCGACGCTGGCTTCTTGCTTGAGCCGACTCCCGCTTCATCGCTTCCCGCTGTGCTGCGAGCGCCTGTTGCGCCCTGGTGCCCATCGCCGGCTGCTTAAGGGCCTTCGACGCCTCGCGGGCGCGGCGCTTGGGGTTCCTCGCGGGCTTGCTCGCCTCGGCGGGATCGTCACCGAAGAACGCGAGCTCCGCCCATTTGCTTGTAACGAATCGCAGGATTTCCTCATCGGACGGTTCCGCGCCGAAGACGATGCGGGCGGCGCCGTATCTGCCGTCCTCGACATGCTCCGCCAGCCCGACCCAGAATTGGCCGTCGTGATATACGGTCAGGGTGGATGACACGCTGATCTGCATGGTTGGTTCCTCCTTTATGTAGATGACCATGCAGAGAAGGGACAACCAAGGAGGCAGGTTACTGATGCGGACTCCCGCACGCCCACGACTGCCCGACGGGGACTGTGTTTTCATCTCTGGTGCCCGCATTGTAGCACGCGCGGATTTACGATGTTGATCGCCGGCGCCTAGGCGGAGATGAAGGCGGTTCGATCTAGGTCAAGCCGGTCGCTCGTTCATGAAGCGGCCGATTCCCTGAAAATAAAAGGCGCCCAGGAGGACACCTACAGGCTATCTTCGAAATACTTGGTTTGGGGCAGACGGAGGAAAAAATAGGGCAGAATCGCTCTCACGATCCCGCCCCGCAAACCCGAGGGTTTCTAACTGGCTCCATTATTCCGGGCTTCTCAGTTCTGTCATTGACCCAGGTATCACCCGTCTCCTATAGCGAGTGAATATAAAAATAGGGCAGAGTCGCTTGCGCAAGTCCGCCCCTAAAACCGTGAAGGTTTTGCTATCTGCAGGCTATTCTACCAACCCGAGCGATTCTGTCAACCTGCGAAGGAACTCGAGCGCGGAGCGAGCTGCGGCGTCGGGCCCCTTGTCGGGCAGCGCCTCGGTTTCTCCGTCGGCCCTGGCGAACATCTCGGCGAGCTCGGATGCGGCGCGCGAGCGCGAGGAGCCCTCGGGTACCAAGCCGGAGTGCGCCACGAGCACGGTCGCGACCTCCTGCATGGCCGTATTCCCCATCCACTTCCTCCTGGTCGCCTTGGGGATTCCCACGGCGGCGACCCTTCGGGAGACGCCACTGGACGCCGAGCCCCGGGCGGCGCCCCTCTCGGCGAAGCAGTTGATCAGGCACGAGCCGTGCGCGGCGCAGTTGCGGACGGACTTCACGCGCTTGAGGTCGTAGTGGGAGGCCTCGAAGCGCCTGTCGCCCCATCGCCTGGCGCAGAAGCGCACGAAGTCGATGAGGGTGCCGAACGAGGTGAGCTCAAGGAAGGCCCAGGCAGGCATGTCGCCGGAGTACTTCGCGTAGAGGCTCGAGCTGTAGGGGCTGCGGCCGCTCATCTTGAGCTCGCGCAGGCGGTACTCCCTGTTTGCAGTGGTAAGCGATGCCATGTAATCGGCCACGATGGCGTAGCCGTCCTCTCCACGGTCCTCCATCTCGCGAAGCAGTGTCACCTTCTGGAAGTGCTCGATGTCGAGCGTCATGCCGAGCAGGGCGTGGCGTAGCTCCTGGTCGAGCGCCGCGAGCAGGCGTAGCTGGCCGAAGTCGAGGTCTACGTAGCGGCCGTCGCGCGGGCCTCCCTCGTATTTCGAGAAGAGTTTGCGATAGGATGCGAGCTTGAAGAAGTTGCACTTGTCGCGCAGGTAGTCCTTGGCCTCTTCCTCGGAACACAGCTCGAAGGCTACGCCCTTCTGCTTGAGGTGCTCTATCTGCTGCTCGATCGTGAGGATCGGCTTCCTATCGTGGGGTTCGGCCATGCTCGTTCTCCTGTCATAAAAAGTATTGCCTATTTTACCAGCATGTTCTCGACATTCGGTGAAGGCCTCATCGTCGACTCATGGGCAAGCCGCCTGATACGACTCCCTTTCCCTGCCAGCAGCGCAGTCGCCTGACCTGCGGCTTTGGAATCGCGTTGGAAGCCGCCCTCGACCAATCATTTGCAGTTGTTGCGAGTGGCTTGTGCGTGATGCTGCGGTTGAGTTCCAGAAACGGGCGATTCCGCCCAATCGGGCATCCGAATCACGGCCGGAAGCTCCTTTGGGACAAAAACAAAAACTCAAAGCCCTGAGTTTGAAAAAAGTTTTTGAAGTTGTCCCAGCTTTTGTCCCCGAAGCCGACGAGACGCGACATCGCGTCATTCGGCGGCACGCGTTCCGTGTCGATGCCGAAAACTGGGTGCAGCTGGAATGACGGGACGACAGAACCAAAGCCACCAGCGAAATAGTGGGAATAACAGCCCTCGAACCCTTTGGTTCGAGGGCTTTCTTTTTGCATCTCTACCTGGGAAAACGACCCAATTATTCCCGTGTGTCCCTACTGGGCGGTACAACGGAGTACTCGGCGGTACGGGAATAATTAGGCCCTGCGGGAATAATTCACAATTCGGGTCCCCCGAAGGCCGATTTCGAGCGGATGAAACTGACTTGAAACTGCGAGGCGGATTCAAGCCCTCTTCAATTGCATTCGCCCAGGTCAACAAATGGGAATAAAGAAATGCGAAAATCGGTTTCCGCAGTTTCAGTGACCCCGAATGCCGCCGAATAACGCCGTGTATTCTGAGCGTATTGCTTGCATTGTTGCATTATTTTCCACAATGCAAGCATGGAATAAATCGAAGTCATACGAGCCACCAACGACATCGCCTCTTCCCAAAGGGGGCTCTTCACATCTGTGCAGGCGAAGGTGCTCGGCGTCGAGCGGTACGCGCTCTCGAGGCTGGAAGGGCTCGGCAACATAGAGAGGCTCGCGAAGGGCGTCTACCGCATGGGCGGCTCGCCGAGCACGCGGGAGGAGGACGTCCTCGCGGCCTGACTGTCGATCGACCCGGGGAGGCGCCCCGTCGCCATGGGGGCGACGGCTGCATGGCTCTACGGCATCGGCGAGGTCAGCCCCTCGCCCTACGAGTTCTGCACGCCCGAGAGAAAGCAGACTAAGCGCCCGAACCTGATTCATCAGGAAGCGCCGCCTCGACCCGAAGGACGTGGCGATCGTCTCGGACATCCCGGCGACGAGGCCCTGGCTCACGGTGGTGGACCTGATAGACTCCGGGGAGGAACTGAGCCTGGTCGCGAACGTGCTCGCGGACGCGCTCGAAAGGGGCCTCGTCGAAGACGAGGGCGCGCTGAGGGAGAAAATCGACGCCGGGGGGGGCAAAAGCCGGGATGCCGGCGGGGGCCAGCCTGTACGATTCGTTAGCTAGGAGGCGGGAAGAATGACGTACGAGAACGGCGGTCAGCTCGACAGGGCCCTGAAGAGGGCCGTTCGCGACAGGGGCGGTGACCCCGGGGACGGCTGTCGTCGGGCTTTGCGCGACCGGTTCCTGCGCAGGGTGTTCAGCAACCCCGACGGCCGGTTTATCCTCAAGGGCGGAAGCGGGCTGCTCGCGCGCATCCCCGACGGCCGCGTCACGCGCGACATCGACTTCGCGACGGCATCTGTGTTTGATAGCGTTCAATTTACGGGTTGGGGCTGCGGTGGAAATCCTGGACCAAAAGAGGACCAGGATTTCCACCGCAGCCCCAACCCGAAAATCAGGCTTGACTAAACACAGACGGTCTGCTGCGCGAGTACTTCCCGAAGGGGACCGGCTTCTCTGCGGTCTCGGACGAGGAGGTCGAGCGGGTGTACGATGCCATCAACCGCAGGCCCCACAAGCGCCTGGGGTTCAGGACGCCCTACGAGGTCCACTACTCAGGGGTGTTGCAGTTGCTCTGAGAATTCAAGCTCGAAAAGGCGCAAGCAAAGGTATCTTGACTACGCTCTAAAGCGTGGCGTGAAGTCCGGCATCGTTGACGCGCTGAGGCTTCAGGGAATTGCCGCGAGCGAGGTTGATGCAGTTTCTGTTGTGGTTGACGAGCATTCGACTTCGATCGACGGAAAGTACAACCTGGCAGAATCGGTTGATGAGGAGCTGCGCTGCGGCATGTTCAACCCAACGTGGCAGACCTCCTACCCTCCTGTATTTAGCGACTGGCTGCCCAAGATTCCAGTCTCCTATGTCGACTCCTCCAAGGTGGCTATGGTGAGGGCGGCTGACGTGACGGCGAACTGGGCATTTATGGCCGAGCGCGACAAAGAGACATATCCGCGAGCCTACGAGATGCTATCAAAGGCGACGGTCCTCGGGCTTCTGTAGCGTTGGACATGTAACTATCTGTCTTTTCAAAAGCCGTGAAGATCTTGGTGGATGATAAATTGCGATTTGTC
>CALKKS010000022.1 GCA_937995345.1 uncultured Collinsella sp.
TCGACGTGATCGACGGCGAGCAGGCCAAGCACCTCACCCGCAAGGTGACGGTCGACGGTACGCCAATTATGGGTACGTCTACGATATCTGCTGAATCCATGGCTCGTTTGTTTGTTTCTACCGGACATACTTATCCCTCTGAGGTTTATTCGCAAAGGGGCGCTTCTAGCATTACTGAGTTTTGTAATCAGGTTATTTTGGCCGCCTCCTCTGAAGGCGTAAGACCTGAGGTTGTATTTGCCCAAGCGATGCTGGAGACTGGATGGCTTCAGTTTGGGGGTTCGGTATCTGCAGACCAGTGCAACTTCGCGGGCCTAGGCGCTACCGGTCCTCAGGTTGGTGGAGCAAGGTTTGACAACGTATATCAGGGGTTGCTTGCCCAGTCTCAGCATTTAAAAGGCTATGCGGTCCGCATGCCCTTGAACAATGTTTGTGTTGACCCTCGTTATCAAATACTTGTTGATAGGGGATATCTGGGCATCGCTCCGTGTCTAGAGGACCTCAATGGTTTGTGGGCTGTCCCTGGGGATGGTTACGGCCAAAGGATCACAGCGATTATTAACAGAATAATCTAACGATGCGATTTTCCCTTTAGCGCTAGTCGTCTTTAGATTTCAGTTATACAGCTTCGTTTGTTAGGATGCCTGATTCCGATGAAGACAGTTTGCCGTAAGCTCATCCTTGCAATATTTGTTGCTTTTTTGATTTTGCCTTTGTCCGCTTCGTATTCCTTTGCGGCAGATCATGGCACTTCATCTCTTTTCGTCGATTCTGCCAATAATATGTCTGGCCTGCTGGAGGATTTCTCCCTCGACGGCCTCTCCGCGAAGGCTGCCGACGGCGGGTCGCCCCTGCTCGGCGACGAGTGCGAGCTGGGCCTGTCCGTCTCCGGCAATGCGGGCTCGGTCAGGTACAAGTTCGTCTGGGAGCAGGGCGGCTGGTCTCGCTGGGGGTCAATCCGCCAGGGCGAGCCCTCCGCGTCTTGCCCCTGGACCCCCGAGGTGGCCGGAGACGTCAACATCTGGGTGGACGCCATCGATTCGGCCGGCCGCGTCACCACGCGCAAGTTCCCCGTGCATGTGGACGCTTGCCGTCTCTCGGTTGACGGAGTGCCCGACTTGGAGTGGTCCCCCGGTATGAAGGTTTCCATTCATGCGGCGGCCGCACCCGGCGCGAAGCTCAAGTTCGTCTGGCAGAAGGACTCCTGGGCCGAGTGGGGGGTTGCGCAGGGGCCGTCCGAGGCGACATCTTGCGCTTGGGAGCCCGCGTCGTCCGGTTCGTACAGGGTCTACGTCGACGTCTCAGTCGGCGGCCTCTCCGCGACATCCGTGCTTCCCGTCAGCATAACCGAGGATTTCTCCCTCGACGGCCTCTCCGCGAAGGCTGCCGACGGCGGGTCGCCCCTGCTCGGCGACGAGTGCGAGCTGGGCCTGTCCGTCTCCGGCAATGCGGGCTCGGTCAGGTACAAGTTCGTCTGGGAGCAGGGCGGCTGGTCTCGCTGGGGGTCAATCCGCCAGGGCGAGCCCTCCGCGTCTTGCCCCTGGACCCCCGAGGTGGCCGGAGACGTCAACATCTGGGTGGACGCCATCGATTCGGCCGGCCGCGTCACCACGCGCAAGTTCCCCGTGCATGTGGACAATAACTTGTCTAACTTCACTTCGATTTCCGTGGAGCCCTCTGATGGATCAGTTTCCGCTGGGGATACAGTTGCTATTACTCCCAATCTGATTGTTCGTAATAATAGAGGCGTTAAATATAAGTACGTTTGGATGAGAAACAATTGGAATGAATGGGGCGTTATAGAATCTGGAGAGGATAAATCTTCATTAAATTGGGTTGTTTCGCGAACAGGAGACATTTCAATCTATGTTGATGTAATTGATACATCAACTGGTCAAACGCTTACATGTAAAAAAGACTGCTACTTTGCGCCTGAAGACTGGTCTTATGACGGTATTTCTGTTTCCAATACATTTATCAGGCCTGGCGATGAGGTTTCCGTTAAAACGGAGTGCGCAGGGGATACTCGCTTCCTAAACTATAAATATGTTTGGAGTAGGAACAATTGGTCAAATTGGGGCATTGCTCAGAATGGTTCCGATGCTTCCCTATCTTGGACTCCTGATAAACCCGGTGAGTATGATATTTATTGTGATGTGAGCGGCTCTGACGGTAAGGTTACTACTTGCAGGATTCATATCGGTGTTTGGGATTATTCGAGAATTACAGCTATATCTACTGACGGAGATTACTCATGGGGCGTTCGCGCTGACATGGGAACTTTTGATGCGGAGAAATCCGGTCAATTTGAATTTAAATTTGTCTGGGCGAAACCGGATTGGAGTCAATGGGGCGTCCTGAGGGCGAAATCAACTACTAATGATGCCTACTTTAACCCTTCCGATTTGGGCTTGAGTTCGGGCTATTATGTTTTGTACTGTGATGTGACCTATCCTGACGGATCGGTTCATTCCAAGTCTACGCAGGTTTATTACAATCCAATCGGAAGTTCGACCGTTCTTGGGGTTAGTAGAATCAGCCTGCTTACATGGCTTACTTCGCATCAGTATGATTCTTATTATCTGGGCACGCGTTATTCCGGTGGCTTCTCATATGACACATGTCTTTATCCCAACGGAAGTCCAAGATGGGATGGCTATACGGGTATGAACTGCACCGGATTTGTTGCTCATGCTTATGCTGCTGTTGGCGGGGATGTTGCAGCGATAGGCAGGAATAACGCACATTCGCCATGGGCCGGCGGGCCTGGTGGGGGAGGCTATATTAATGCCTGGCGTTGGTATGGTTATGCTTGTGACTCTGGTTACAAAATGTATGAGTTTAGAACTGTTCGAGACATGCTGAATAGCGGCTATGCGCAGAAAGGCGATATTATTTTCTTCAAGACGAATGGGGCAATCGATTGTCATATAGGATTTTTCTGGGGTGATACTCCTTATGAGAATAAGATGTGGCACCAGATTCTTCCGGGCAATTTAATTGGTCCCTGCTTTAACAATGCAAATAAAAGTGAATACAACCAGAGCGTTGTTTTGATTAAGTAATCTAAGTAATCGAAATTTTTTGGAGCCTCAGTTGAACGAAAAGCATATTCCAAAGGTAATTCACTATATTTGGTTCGGAAATAACGATTTGCCTGAAGAGGCAGTCGCGTGCATCGAGTCCTGGAAGAAGTTTTGCCCAGATTATGAGATAAAGCGTTGGGACGAATCGAACTTCGATTTATCTTCTAACAATTATGTTAAACAGGCATATGAAGCTAAGAAGTGGGCGTTTGTCAGTGATTATGCCCGTCTATGGATTCTCGTTAATGAGGGCGGTATCTATATGGATACCGACGTTGAGGTCCTTAAGTCTCTCGATCCTTTTTTGACCAACCGCGCTTTTTCAGGTTTTGAATCGGACGCTTCTGTGCCAACTGGAATTATGGCTTGTGAAAAAGGATTCCCGTTATTCCGGAAGCTATTGAATGATTACGATGTGCGTTCTTTTATTAAAAGCGATGGATCATACGACCTAACGACAAATGTTGTAGTGATTACAAAAGCTTGTAAGGCCCTCGGACTAAAGCTTGATAATACAATGCAGACAGTTGATGGATTCACACTGTACCCAAGCGATTGGTTTTGTCCCAAGAGTCATGAATCTGGTGATATTCATCTTACTGAAAATTCTGTTACCATACATCATTTTAACGGGTCTTGGATCGATGAGGTTGAGCGGGGTTTGCTGAAAGAAAGGCGTCGTTTCCTCACCCGTCATTCTTGGGTCAACCCAATGCTGGCTGGATTAATAGTACGGCTCCAGTATGGATTTAAAACAAATGACTTCAGGCCGTTGACTTCAGCATTGAAAGCCTTTTTTGCAAACCGGAATTAATTTGAATGGTCTTAGAATAGAGCCTAATCAATGATTAGGCTCTATTCATGTATTTCTTAAACAATGGTTCTAATACTGCGGCAAATGGTATTGCCGGAGAAATGGCGCCAACGGACTTTGCTTTTTTAAATGAAAAAAGGATGCTGTCTCCGGCAATCTTCGACCACATTAGATAAAGAATGGTCTCCTTGAATCTCTGCATGAGCGTGTTACTGTAATCTATGCATTGCTTTTTATATACGGCATAGCTTCGTGGATTATTTAACAATAAGCGTTTATAGTTGGCTGTATAACCGTCTGTTAAGTATTCCCCTTTGCATATTTCCCGGTTGCATAGCAGGTGGCAATACTCGTGGTCAATTTGATCAAACTGAAATACTTCAGGAATGAAGCTCTCTCCTTCGGCTATAAAAAAAGGATGTGATCTGATAACGCTCGTTAACGTTGCAATGCAAGTCTCCCCTTTATAACCATATTGGCTGTAGAGGGATGATAGCTTCGCAGTGGTGTTACTGGGAAATTGATTGTTACGAGCGGACCTGGGCGTAGCAACTCCAATGGCATCACCTGCATTTTTCCACGCCGTTAATATGAAGTGGACCGCATCAGGCGTGAGATAATCGTCGGAATCAACACACATGAACAGTTCTGAAGTGCATTTTTCTGCAGCTAAATTGCAGGCTCGTTGTTTTCCACCATTCGCTACCTTTATATATTCGATTTCGATAGCTGATTCCTTTGCAAATGAATCAAATAAGCTCTGTGTTCCATCCGTCGAGCCATCATCGACTACAAGCCAATAAAAACGAGAGTCAGTTTGTTTTTTCAAGCTTTCATACAATCGCTTCAAGGTATGTTCTCTATTATATGTAGGTGTAAAAATACAAAGCTGTTTCACTTCTATGCCTCTTTGTTAATTCAGATTTACGTATCTCAAATATGAGTTTGAAAGGTTCCCGTGTGAAGATTGAATCCAGTAGAAAAGCAGGCGTAATTATATCTTATGCCTATTCAATTGTTCAGATTCTTGTTCAGTTGCTATATGTTCCCATCTTATTAAGGGGTATCGGCCAAGCCGAATACGGTCTATACCAATTTGTTGGGTCAATTATGGCTTATCTTACGGTAATCAATACCGTTCTTGCTTCGAGCGTGACTAAGTTTTATAGCAAGGCATATCTTCAGGACGATTCTGAATTGATGGAAAACACTCTTGCAATTGCGAAAAGACTGTTTTGGATTATCTCGTTCGTTGCGGTTGTTGTAATACTATTTGTGGGGATAATTGTCGTCTATTCATACTCGAATTCGTTTAGCACGGCTCAGCTCTACGAAATGTCATTAATGTTTGTTGTTTTGGCCGCAGATATGGTTGTGGTTATGAATAACATCATTAGTATTGCGGTTATCACCGCTCATGAGAATTTTGTTTTTCTGCGCCTGTCTCAATTGATTACTGCAATTCTTCAGCCCCTGCTCGTGGTCGTGTTCATGCGGCTCTGGCCTTCCGCGTTGCTGGTTACTTGCATGACTTTTCTTACAAATCTTCTCTGTGCTCTAATCCAGCGCATATTCGTATCTAATGTTTTGAAGGCAAAGTTCACTTTTCATGGGATGGATTGGAAGCTCGCTAAGGAGATGCTGCTGTTTTCTTCGGCGGTAATATTGGTTGCCTTTTCCGATCAAGTTTTCTGGAAATCAGGCCAACTAATTCTAGGATATTTTTATGGTGCCGACTTAATTGCTGTATTTGCGATAGGTGCACAAATTTACTCTGTTTACATGGTTTTAGGAACATCTATATCTACTGTATTTCTTCCAAAGGTTACTGATATTGTGCTTCATTCGGTTGATTCTGCCGCTGATCTTTCTCGGCTTTTCATCAAAGTTGGAAGAATTTCCTTTTATGTTGCATTTCTTGTTCTCAGCGGTTTTGCGATTTTTGGTCAGGATTTTATTACCCTCTGGGCGGGGCACGAGTTTGCTGATGCTTATTGGGTTGCCATGATAGTTATGGTGCCATTTACAGTTGATATCATTCAAAATTTGGGTCTTACAATTATGCAGGTCAAGGATGTATACCAATTTCGAGGCTACATGAATACTGCAATTGCTGTAGTTAACGTATTTATTTCTATATTTCTATGCAGGTTGTTTGGAGTAACAGGTTCAGCCATATCAACAGCTGTTTCAATTGCCATAGGAAATGGCCTTATTATGAACTGGTATTATGCAAGAAAGTTAGATATGGACATTCTTCAGTTTTGGAAAAATATTTTATCAATTTTAGTCCCTCTTCTAATTACCTCCTTTGGGTTTAATGCTATTTGGACCTATTTTGATTGGCATGGTTGGTCAGCACTTGTTACTGGAGGATTAATCTATTCACTTCTTTATGCGGTGGCTTCTATTATTTTTTGCTTTGATGCCTATGAGAGAGAGTTCACTAGAAGATTTTTGGGCCCAATTATTCGTAATATTTAGTCTTTCTAAGCGCTAAGGATTATTTCGTGAATTCATTTACTGCGAATCCGATCAAGACGGTCAAACCGATTCGTTGGATTGGGGCACTGCAGGGTCTACGGGCGATTGCGTTTCTTGCAATTTTTCTTTCGCATTCTGGGATTGGTCCTTTTGGGTGTTTTGGGGCCTGGGGTGTTTCCCTTTTTCTTATGATGTCGGGCTTTTTGATGTCATATCGATATCTTCAAAAATCGAATACGCCAACATTCGGCTTTTCATTTGTATGGTCTAAACTCAAGAAACTATACCCTCTCCATATAATTATGATGATTGCAAAGCTACCGTTTGCATTTGTTTATTTATTTCGCGGATGGATTTCCCTAGCGTTGTTGCTTGTTGCTATTTGCCTAAATGTAACGCTTTTACAAATTTGGATTCCAAACGAATCTTTATATACTTTATTAAATGGACCTTCCTGGTTTATGTGTGTCATAGCCCTTGCGTATCTTTTTTTCCCTTTATTTTTGAGTGCTCTCAGGAATATTGATTCTGTTTTATCGGCGTTTAAAATGCTGATTATATTTATTATCGTTCATGTTTTTTTCTCTTTGGTTTCTACCTATTTACTTAAAGCGGGTTTTAATCCGGAATATATAAAATGGTTCACATACTATTTTCCGCCAGTGAGATGTTGTGACTTTGGAATAGGCGGTATCTTAGGTTGGCTGTATTTGCATCGAGCCTCTCGAGAATCGAGTCATCATGAGAGCTGGTTTCAGATTTCCTGCCTGCTCTTTTGCTTTCTTCTAGTTGCCGCATCAATGTATGTCTATACTTATCGAGTCACAATACTTGGTCTAGATAGCTTTAGGTTCTCTCTGCTATTTCTTCCCTCCACAATGCTTTTGATTTGGCTGCTTTCCACTGCAACCGGTGTTGTTGAAAAGGCATGGAGCATAAAGCCATTACAATGGGTAGCTGAGATGAGCCCTTATGCGTTTCTTATTCATGACGTCGTAATTCGTTATGTCTGGATAGTTTTCCAAATGTGTTTCTCTGATGCCCCGAGGCTGATTGGTTTTCTAGTTTCGCTGCTGCTTACTTTATTTCTTTCTTACTTGTGGCGTAAATTATCTACTAATTTACAGTTTGATTTTGGTGCCATTGCTATTGATCGAGTTAGACAGGGGAAATAAATGATACGTAAGAAAAGGGTTCTGTTAGTTTTTGGAACGCGACCCGAGGCAATCAAGATGTGCCCACTTGTCAATGAGCTTAAGCGTCGTTTCGACAAATTTGACACTACTGTCGTTGTTACGGGGCAGCATCGTGAGATGCTTGATCAGGTCCTGCGCGTTTTCAATGTCAAGCCTGATTATGACCTTGCTATTATGAGACCGGGACAGACTCTCTTTGATGTGACAAGTGATGTCTTATTGAGACTTAAGGCTATTCTTGAGAACGAAAAACCTGATGTCGTGCTTGTTCACGGAGATACTTCTACTAGTTTTGCTGCCGCGCTTGCTTGTTTCTACTTGCAGATTCCTATCGGACATGTAGAAGCTGGTCTTCGTACGCATGATATCTATAGTCCTTGGCCTGAGGAATTTAATCGACAGGCAGTTGACATCATAAGTGAATATTACTTTGCGCCTACGGAGAAGAGTAAGCAGAATCTGATTGATGAAGGGAAGTCGACGCAAAAGATTTGGGTCACAGGTAATACTGGTATTGATGCCCTGAGAACGACTGTCTGCGGTACATATTCCCATCCCGAACTAGATTGGGCGAATGGATCTCGTCTAATACTAATTACCGCACACCGTCGTGAGAATCTGGGCGAACCCATGCATAGGATGTTTCGCGCAATACGTCGTGTGATGGAAGAGCATCCAGATACTAAGGCAATCTATCCGATTCATATGAATCCTCTTGTGCGTAAGGCCGCACACGAAGAGCTCGATGGTTTTGAAAGACTCCATATTATTGATCCGCTTGAAGTGCTTGATTTTCATAACTTCATGGCGGCAAGTTATCTTATCCTTACCGATTCTGGCGGTATTCAGGAAGAAGCGCCTGGTCTTGGCAAGCCCGTTCTTGTCATGCGAGACACCACTGAGCGTCCTGAGGGCATAGAGGCCGGAACTTTAAAACTTGTTGGAACAAAGGAAGATGTTATTTATCGCGAGTTTAGTCGCCTGCTTTCTGATGAAACAGAATATGCGGCAATGAGCAATGCGTCTAACCCCTACGGTGATGGTCATGCGAGTGAATATATTGCGAATGTGCTGGAAAATCGTTGATTAATTATGAAATGAATTCGAGTTATCGTTTTATGTGGGCTGGTTCAAAGTGATATGTGTTGAATAATGCAGATTCCATGATTAAGAACATCATCGTCACGGGTGGCTGCGGCTTCATCGGCAGCAACTTCGTGCACTACGTCGTGGACAACCACCCCGGCGTCCACGTCACCGTCCTGGACAAGCTGACCTACGCCGGCAACCCCGAGAACATCGCCGGGCTGCCCTCCGACCGCGTGGAGCTCGTCGTGGGCGACATCTGCGACGCCGCGCTGCTGGACGAGCTGGTCCCCGGCCACGACGCGATCGTCCACTACGCCGCCGAGAGCCACAACGACAACTCCATCGCCGACCCCGAGCCCTTCCTGCGCACGAACGTCGAGGGCACCTTCCGCCTGCTGGAGGCCGTCCGCAAGCACGGCGTCCGCTACCACCACGTCTCCACCGACGAGGTCTACGGCGACCTGGCGCTCGACGACCCGGCGAAGTTCACCGAGGAGACGCCCTACCGTCCGAGCTCGCCGTACGGCTCAACCAAGGCGTCCTCCGACATGCTCGTGCGGGCCTGGACCCGCACCTACGGCCTGCGCGCCACGATCTCCAACTGCTCCAACAACTACGGCCCCTACCAGCACGTGGAGAAGTTCATTCCCAGGCAGATTACCAACATCATCGACGGCGTCCGCCCCAAGCTCTACGGAAAGGGCGAGAACGTCCGCGACTGGATCCACACCGAGGACCACTCCTCGGCCGTCTGGG
The DNA here is from genome assembly GCA_937995345.1 of uncultured Collinsella sp. Taxonomy (GTDB): domain Bacteria; phylum Actinomycetota; class Coriobacteriia; order Coriobacteriales; family Coriobacteriaceae; genus Collinsella. The sequence goes on from CALKKS010000022.1 coordinate 9,426, forward strand.
ACATCCTGACCCGCGGCCGCATGGGGGAGACCTACCTCATCGGCGCCGACGGCGAGAAGAATAACATCACGGTCCTGCGCATGATCCTCGAGGCTATGGGTCGCGACCCCGAGGACTTCGACTGGGTCGCCGACCGCCCCGGCCACGATCGCCGCTACGCCATCGACAGCACGAAGCTCCAGCGCGAGCTCGGCTGGAGGCCGGCCCACACCGACTTCGCCGAGGGCCTGAAGCAGACCGTCGACTGGTACGTCGCCAACGAGTCCTGGTGGCGCCCGGCCAAGGAGGCCACCGAGTGAGTATTTGCTCGCTTGAGCACTGTTGAATATCGCGAAACAGCACCGCCGATAT
>CALKKS010000023.1 GCA_937995345.1 uncultured Collinsella sp.
ATATCGGCGGTGCTGTTTCGCGATATTCAACAGTGCTCAAGCGAGCAAATACTCAGACTATCGAAGATGTCGTAAGGCCATCCCCTCCCCTTTGCGCAGGATAAGCAATCGAGCCACTTGGATCCCTCGAGCAGACTTCAACACACGATATGTCTTGGTAAACGGGAGGATATCCCGATCATCAAAATTGCCGGAACCGTCGATTCCAAAAATGCTTTCGCTATTAATCGTGCCGTGGATATTGACAAGTTCGGCATCTCCAAACCGCTGTTTAAGCCACCGATATGGAGACGTGTAGTCCTGCAAAGAACCGAACGAGACGGCATAGTCGGATATCATTGCACCTTAATACGCCGTTAAAACTCATTCTCTGTCAGATAACGTTAAAGATATCCAAACCATTGGGATGTCATTAACGTATTTACGTCCGCCAACCTCAGCGCAATATAGTTTCTCATCATGAACATAATGAAGAGAGACGGCCATCCAAAGGAACAGCCGCCCCTCCGCAGGACGTAGGCCCGTAGGTTGACTACGTCAATACCGCTTATTTACTCTATCGCCCGGGTTCCAAGGGGTCAATTCAATTTAAAGAGCGGCACCGTAAACAACGCTGTCCTGATTACCAGACGATTGATCGAGGAGTTCAGGTGCGCCGACGGCTGGATTGGTATCGTGAGGTATGCCCGCTTTGAGCGGCCGCTGGATCGCAGGGGCAATTCTGGAGATGACATTATCCGGAACGATTCCATGCAGCCATCTCACGCATGCCGTAAAGAAATCGCCAAAAAAAGAGGGCCGACGCATCAACCCTCTTCAGGTGTCGCCCGAAGGCTTCCACCGCAATTGCCTATATTTTAGTCGATATCCTATGTTTGTCTACGGGCCCAGCTCCAAAGAATGCCATCTCCATCTTTAGCATCCATCTTAGCTGCTGCTTCTTAAGAAGCAGCTATATAGCTACGAAGTGCATCCATCTTGCTCCTGGCCCCAGTCTTTACTATTTTATGAAAATCAGAGGAAGACAGAGAGCCGTGCAAGTCTTCCAGCACGCTAGAGTAGTTTCGAATTAACTGATAGCACTCAGTTTTGGAAACCATCATCTTTCTGAGCAGATAGACAATTAGGACGACATAATCAGTAATAGTTGAAAAGTCTATCGAAGGAACGCCAACCTCGGATGACAGCATCTGGCCAAGCTGATTTCCCACTTTTGCCCTCTTAAACCTAACGTCATAAACGGCACTGTTATGAGCAACCGCGTTACGGAGATCCTTGAGCACAAAGATAGTACGTTCGAGAAGCCCGGGACCGTCGTAATTGTTCGGAAGCTTTAGGTCATCGGATATGCTCTGTCTAACCGAGCCCTTTAAGCACGAATAGAAAACACCGAAGTTTCCTAGAGTCATGACCTCGAATAGCGCCCAAATAGGTAAGGGTTTATCACTGTCATAAAAATGCCTAACAACAGGGTTCTTGGAATAATTGTACTGAATCAATCTATTGATTTCCGCGCGCAGACCCAGGCGCTTTTTCATAGCAGCGCTATAGTCTTTACTTTTTCTAGGGTAATCACGGTACGCCACGAGCGTTCGAGAGAAAATATCCTCCGGCACGAACGAGTGAGAATCTTCAAGCACGGCTTCTAGCGTATAGTTCTTTAACGCAGTTTCAATAAACATTACGCTTGGATATAAGAGCGCCTTGACCGCCATATCAAACTCATTTAAGGCAATTACCTCGTCAAAGCTCGTTAAATCCAAGCAGTTGGAAGAATTGCCCACAAAACGATGACCCTTGTAGCCATGATAATAGCCGTAATTCTTCATCTTTCTTTTATGGACAGAGCCGTGCGTCTCTATCCCCTTATCCCTAAGATGTTTCATGAGGCCATTGAGAGTTTTCATTATGGATCCTTAAGTGCGGAGCCGAAATTGAATTAATTATATCCGCTACCGGACACCACTAGAGCATTATCCCAATCGGTACCGTCCTCATTCCCCTAAAGCTGCAGCATATAACACGACTACGCCACCTGATCATTTGATGGCATCGCGAAAGGATCGCTGCAGCTTATTCAACCGAAATAACGGCTCGTCTTCTATCATGCGAAATGACTGCTTTGGACAGCCGTAAATAGGAAGACTGATTCCGGAAGCGACATTTCCTCGCACGAACTCGTCTTTTACGGTGCCCCAGATTCAAGCGTGGCTAACAAGGCATTCCAAGGTATCCCGTGAAGCCTCGTTATCAAAACGCTCAAATATGCGTATCGCCGCGAGTATCGAATCATCGGGTCGCAACCGGTCGAGCGACGCCTTCAGCCCGACGAGAAGAACCCTGGCCGAAAAATCGATAAGCATGATCACGAAGAGCGGACTCGGCGGCCGACAATCTAATGCCATGAATCTTCCAAATCATTCTTTAACCCTTGATTGGTAATACATCCCATTATTTATTCAGCGCCATAATGGACCAACCTCAACGCGACCTAGAAGAGCCGAAGTCCCGCATCAGAACCTGACTATTATTCCCGCTGCTCCTCCGGAATAAATGCTTGCAATATTATAGCGACGGCAGGAATATCTCGCAGCTCGTCACAGCTATGGTTCGCCATGTAACTGAACGCATTAGTTAGCCATTTATTCGAACCGTGAACGTATTCCACCCCATAGGCTTCAAACAAAGATTCGAGTTCTCCAGAACTCAAAACTACCAATCCCTCGCGCGCAAGAAGCCGAAGCATCTCTTCAACGCTCACGCCCAGATCATCTGGAAGGTTTTCATAAACTTGGTGCTTATAATGACTTTTCACTATTTCTGGCATTTTGTCCCGCTGCCCGCCCGGACAGCCTTCAAGCTCTCGATAAAATCGCTCGAGGGAATTCCTCACTTCTCGAATTTCATTCCGTTTATCATTGGTAGTGATAAATAGATTGGATACGCGCTTAAAAATATCGTTATTATCCAATAAATCAAAATCCGTAATTACTTTGCATCTAATTCCAGCCGAATCATAAAACTTCTTAATGCTCTCAAAACCCGGCTTACCGTTAACAGAAACAAATAGGCCGCTGTAATTGGTATCAAATTTAGAAATCAGTTTACGATATACGGCGGCATCTCTAGGGCCTTCGACAAGGACGGCCTCACTCGAAAATAATGCATCCAGATACTCGGCTGAAAAATCCGAGCGGTCAATTAAGCTCAGGATTTCCTTATTGGAGAGCACTTTTGCGCAGCGCATGTCGCCATCTCGGTTAAGACGCACGATGGTAAGCTCCTCAGAACAAGACGAGATGAGCCCCTGGAGTAAGAAGGAGCTATGCGTGGAAATAAACACATTGTTGAGACTTTCGTTCTCAATAAAGTTTTTGCCCAGGATTTCCCCCATCCTGCGCGCATATGGAGGATGAAGAAAAGCTTCAGGCTCATCCAAAAGAAACACCGGCTTGCGCCTTCCCATCAAACTCAAAAGAACGGAAACAAAACTACGCAAGCCATCGCCCTCTTCGCGCAGCGGCGTAGCCTTAGACAAGATAGTCAGACGACGTGGCATATCATGTGTTGCACCACGATATTCCTCAAATGAATCGCTAACGACGGGGACAATCCTTTGGCGACTCGTGCTCGCATCTAGAACAACGTCCCTGTTAAATAGTGGAGTAATTTCGGACGCTATCGTCTTGCAGTCCGGATCGGTGTCGTATGCCGAGCTAAGGCTGTTGTAGTTATCGTCGTTTATGCCATAAGCTTGATCGCCAATCGACATCAACAGGCGATCCTCGGTACCCACATAGTCAACCATCGCAGGTCCAAAAAAGCGCAGCGCCTCGCGGCGAGCTTGTTCTGGCCCTTCATAGTTGTCGTCATCAAAACACCGAGAAAAACTCTTGCGCCAATCATCGGTCGGGGAAAAGCAAGGGGTACGATAATTCGGAGAAAATGCTATTCCACCCGGAGTCCAATTTATGCCGGTGTTGCAGTAATCGCGGAGACGCCATCCCCCATTACAACGAACAACTTTATCATCGAGAGCATATGTATCGATTATTTCATTGCTGTTTGCTGGGAAATTGAGGTGGATTTCATTAAAGACAACGCGCTTGGTCGGCTCCCCTCCGGAATAGCCCACCTCTGGATTACCCAAAATCTCAGAACGAATTTCTTTAAGTGATTTACTTTTACCAGAATTATTTGGTCCAATGAATACAGTAATCTTCTTAGGCTTTACTGTCGTACCGTCCACCGTGACCAGCTCATTGACTTTAAAAGAATATCCAGCCATATTCATACTCCTCGACCGCTGCTTTAGTCGATTATTGCAAACTGCGGGGACATGCAGTGAGCACAATCGATGAGCGAACTGAAACAGAAAAAGGGGCTCGAAGAACAGCGTACGTGCCGCCAGGCCACTCAGTCATGGTTTCGAATCGATGACTCAGCCAAAACGGCTCTTTTGAAAAACCGTGACCGAATCCCTCAGATAGAGAAACGAACGCCTTGTCAATGCGCTACCCTTTACGATATTTTCTCAATTCTCAAAATATCATGAGGGGGAATCGAGCCAACAATCGCTCCATCAATCTTGGGCAGGCAGTAATCCGTCGACGTATTACTGCTGAGTACATCAATGAAGCTCGACAATATTGAATCATGGACATAAGGCTGAATGCGATCAAAAGAAAAGGCAAATTTGACCCTGATTGAAACCCCCAGGCTTTTCAATGCCTCAACCGCTTCGGCTCCCACAGCATCCTCTAAAGACCACGCAAATGTTTCCCCACCCAACGTTGCTGAATATTTCGAATATTGCCCGGCCATGGATTTAAGCAGGTAGAAGCAGACACAGCCAGTCCTGCGTGGATGTTCAGCAAAATAATGATTTGCCTTCTGAAGAACAGTCTCAGTTTGGCCCAAGTTCAACCCAACAACCCCAGAAAGATAGCGAAATTGCTCAAATGCCTCTTCCCTAGAGAAAGCCTTCAAACCCATTTCCGCAATATCATCCGCAGAGAGCACTCTGGTAGCATGCCATCCAGTTATCGTTTCTTCTTCTAGCAGTTCAGCGAGATGGCCCTTTCCGACCCGTAAGACCCAGTCAAGCGTTGGTGATAATCTGAATATAGGCGCATTATGTCTTTTCGACTATCCAAGTCGTACATCTATCGACCCTCATCCAATCTGAACGAACAGTTGCGGCAATTTGACAGAACGCCCTTCTTTATAAAAAATCGCCTCGCAAAAGCTTCGTCAAACGAATCTTGCAGTTCTTTTAGAAAATCTTGCATCGAGCGTAAGCGGCAGCATTTCATAACGAAGGAGCATGTCGACGATCGACAAGTCGACCAGCATCTTGAAGTCTAGATTTGCATACTCTCCCTTGCGGGCTCCTTCTTCAACTTTAGGAAACCCAAGTCGATAAGCGCACAGACGAAAATAGTTGCTGTTCTTTTCCAGATAAGCTCTGGCATCGTTTTCGCCCATCAACGAGAAATGGACCCCTCTCGATTTGAGGTGATCAATCTGCTCAGACGCCGTAAGCCACGGCTTTCTATTAGCGGCGGTCATCGGGTCTCCGTTCGCGATGATTGGCTCGAGATTCAATGTTAGCGCGTTTAGCTGGGAGAGCCGTCAGGATATGGCCGTTATGCAAAATGCCCCTTAGCGCAATAACCCAAATACTCTGAAACTAAGGAATGCCAATCCGAGTAATGGAATTTACCACCGTACATTTGAGAACATCATCCTGCCCATCAATAGTCATTGGAAAAAACTGCAAGTAGCGGTTGCCAAGTATGTCCGAGTACGCGACGAGGATGCGATAGCCGGCCTCCATCACCTGCTTTGTTTCTCCCCCAAAATAGATAACCAGCTCGCTCTCCCCTCCCACTGGAAGCTGCCGAGTCTGGCACCAGGCGACCCGCGGAGTTCCAAAAGGCAACTGAGCAGCTTCTGCATGTCGATGGCGCCGTCGTCGAACCGGGGTATGGCGAGCGTGCCTGGCATCGGGTCTGAAAAGATTTCCATAGCGGTCTTCGTCCTTTCCTAGAACCTGTTGTTGTGATGCTTTAAGATTCCAGGAAGAAGGCCGTTTTTCGTTAAACGGGCGCTAGGGCGTCACCCTTACACCAACATTTTCGACGCGATCTCCACCGCCGTGGTCACCGCCATCGGCTGCGATGCGGGCGGCTGGAGGCGCGTCCTGGGCGTCGACGTGGTCGACACGCTTTGCCGGCATCGAAGCTCCACAAAAGAGGAAAGACGACCATCCCAAGAAGGACAGCCGCCTCTACTCAGGACGCGGGGCGCGTAGGCTACCCGCGTCAATACCGCTTTTTAGATAGGCTACTGTTTATCGTTCCATGAATTAACGCTGTAAAAATGAAAGTCCCCTGGCCCTCGCCCCTCACGCCGTATTGCGCCTCTTCGGCCTCGGCTTCATGGCAGTCAGAACATACTGGAGGGCGGTGCCGAAGGGAACGCCAATGGTATCGAACGGCAACATTCAAAACATGGACGGGCAGTACTGACGCGCAAAATCGCCGATTTCAAAGAGGAAATTACTCATAGAGTCAAACTCGATGCCCTCAATAGCGTCGTAACACTACTCAGCATCTTACAGCCATTCCTGCGGAATCAAACCATTCCCATCACGCCACCGCTCTATGACGCTTTCTGCAAACCGCCCATCTTTACCTTCTGCATGGTCTACCAAAATCACCTGCAGTTTCCCTTTTCCTTCTTCAACCTTATTTAAAATGAATGACTGCATCTTCGAAAGACTTTCCCAGTCGGCATCTCCCCTTTCCCCTTCAGCGGGGAAAAAGACTTGAGAAGGCTGGTCAAGAAAAATAAAACTTGGAACAGGTCTTTCCTTCTGAATAAAAAGTAAATGAAATGCAAACAATGTCAATAGATGCACGCCGAGCCAATTTGCACCGCTGCCCAAATTCTTTAGCGGTATCGCCTTTCCCCCCGAGTCAACATAAACAGTCGCTCTATTTTCATTGAACCAGTATGGGCTACCAGCGTGCTCGAGATCTAATTCAATCGCGTAATTAGACATAGCTTGCTGTAACTGAGCAAGCACGCACTGCGTCTTTGCACAAACATCATCGGCAGACAACAGACTATCAAGCTCGTTAAGCTTACATTTCAGACGCTTCAACTCAGACATTTCGTCAACAGGCGTGTCCATTGAGTCAATAAGCGAAAGACAATACTCGATTCGTCCAAGTAATTTGGCATGACGAATCGATTCGTCTCTTTCGTTCATAAGTTCAAGTCTCTGAGCATAAACTCCATCGATTTGGGAACGCAAATAGCGAATTCTATTCTCCAGCTCTACTCTTTTTCCATTTAAGTTTTCCAAGTACGAGGAAACATCGACTTGAGTTAGAGAAACGTTCTGAAGAGATTTGTCAAGACGACAAATCGAGCGTTTTATTTCATCGATGCCGGGCGTTCCAGGAGCACAATCATTCCCACAGAAAGGGCATTTACCAGTATCAAATGACAGCTTTTCGAATAAACCGATAGATTGCAGCCTTGCCTTCTGTTGAATTGCGGAGCCACTATAGTCCCTGAAAGAGGCATTATAAAGTTCACATTTTTCAATTTCATCACTAATTTCTCCGAGCTCACGCTGGGCCATCCTCAGAGCTTCTTGTAATCCGACTAGCGACACTGGCCCTTCAGGGCTCTCATCAAGATCAGCATTCACTATACAGCGTAAAACGTCCGCAGCAGACTCAACATCATTAATATCAAAGTCAATATCGCCATCAAGCAAACCCACAGCCTGAGCTTCGGCAATAAGCCCACTAATACAATTTCTGCTAAATTCTCTTTGATAGTCTGATTCCGCCACCCTGTTCTCGATATCTCTAATTTTGCGAGCAAACTCCCTTTTCTGTTGATTTAAAGAAAGGGTGTCTTCGGTTGTGGCGCCAATTAAATATGGAAAAGAGCCTTTAAAAGAAGCCAGAAAGAAGTCTTTAGCTTGATTGTGAAATAAAACTCTATTTGAAGCAATCTCGCTTTGCCCTTGAAAACAATAATATAAGGCATGCCTGATGCTTATGGCGCCTTGAGATAAATTTAGGGAATTGTGAGTAATTCCAAGCTTACGACTAAGAAGCTTTTTTAAACTTATAACATCAATATTGGGCTGGAAAGAAATCTTATCTGGAACACGTATCTCGCTTCCAACCTCATAATATGCATGCAAACTTGTTAACTTGTGTTCCTCGGGAGATTTTCTTGCAATGAACAGTTGCTCACCTTCAAGTTGCAAAAGGAGCGCATACCAATCGACTTTGCTGCGAATGACACCTTCTGCAATATCGCAATTGGAACTGCAAAGACAGTAATCCAAAATTTCGCCAACTGCCGATTTTCCTGTCCTCGATGCACCAACGATTGTATTAACAGAACCAAGCTTAAAACTAATTTTTCTTGCACCATGTAAGCCTGAATACAAGATAAGCTCTTTTATCTGCATTAAGGTCGAACCCCCAAAATCGCATATATAGTCTCTGTGCTTCCGGATCTAGCAAACCACCTTGCTATGTTGCGAGATTTCAAAATACAATCTTTAATCTCCCGATCGGCATACTTTTTGGTGCTCCGCAAAGCCACATTTTTCCTAACTTTGATTGTTCCAGTATCGGAAATGAATGCGGAAGATGATCTCAATAGAAACTCAATCGCTTCATTAGTAATATCAACAAAAGCCGAAGCGCGCTTAGCGAATGAAGTAATACACTCGGGATGAGATTTTGCCCATACAAGAAAATGAACTCGGCTATTGACCGTGCCTCGAGTTTCCTTGTGCAGCACAAGAGGCAAAACAAGATAAAGAAGAGGGAGCTCAAGTTCTTTCAAGTTCTCTGTTTCGTTCAAGTTCTCTGTTTCGTATTCGTCAATGAAAGAATAAAGAAGGCATGCACAAAATGCAGGATTTAACAAATTTGCTGCCTCAGGCGGTCGTTTAGCCCATGATTTCGTTTTTCTCAACCTCCTCAGAGCAAAGTTGTAAATAGTCGATATGCCAACCAATCTTCAAACTATTTGCGAGAATGTGATAAGTCCCCCTCATAACGAATGGCTCATCGCATCCTTGACGTATGCGAACATCTTTTCTCATAATTTCAGTTAACAGTTGTCGGCCTTCTTTTTGCTTTTCAGCTTCCCCAGACTCATCGCTAAGCTCATCGGACATAGCGCTCCACTCGTGACTCCATTCATCAATTAGCCTCTCCTCGTAATGTTCGAGCTCATCTGGAACAACAAGGCAGTTATCTATCCATTTTGCCCTTTGAGAAGAAGCCTTACAGAAGTCTTCGATAGCCCCAATGATCCTTCTACGCTTGCAAGAAATTAGTCCGAGCTGCTTACAAAACAATTCTGCAGAATGCTCTTTTTCAGCCTTCTCATCAATGTCATCAAACTCAACGTCAATCGGAAGGTTATCATCACGGAACTCATTTGTAATTTTAACTATTTCATATCGCAAGTCTGATTGGGTGACCCCATCCGAGCTTTTATTGCTTAATAATGAAATACACTTATTGCACCACCAACCCTCCAGACGCTCAAATAGGATATCCTCATATTTTGGCTGACAGGAAAAACGCAGCAAACGTTTTATGCGAGACTTACATTCAAATATATTTGACTCTTCGTCAAATACGTATATTGAATTTACCAACAGTCGCGCCCTATCTTCATTAAGAGCAATAAATGCTTTATAGGATGAAGCATTGATCTCACTTGCCTGAGAGGAGGCGACCTTCCTTAACCCAATGAAAGCCTTCTCCGCATCGCGCCCGTCATCGCCCATTTTTAGCAATGATGCAATAGAGTCCTGAGGCGCCTTAGCTGTTGTGATAATTACAAATCTTGACTTTTCGAGAAGAATGGGATTATCCTCGACGGCATCGACCCATATCTTTATAGTTCTCCACAAATCGGGACTGCGATCAGTTAGGTTGCCGGCTCTGCCTATATGATGCTTGAGTTGAACCATGGCAACTGGATTACTATCGTTTTCAAAAGATACATCGTCGAATTTTTCGATAAATAATTTTAAAGATGGTGCATCAGATTCAATTAAGAGCATAAGGGCGCAACGCACCTGATATAAGTAGCCCAGCATTTGAGCCTGAGCCTCATGCGAACTCATGATGCCCCTCGCAACCAAACGAAACCAATAGATAATCCGAAGAATAACACCGCCTGAATATAAATGGTGCAAGATGAGACGTCATTGTTTAAATTGGGGCAAAAGGACTAGCAATGCAGGCACCATCCCTCGAAGTATTAACTGTCTAAACTTAAATAGAACATGCAACCAATTCAAGAATGGTTCGATAAGCCGACCGAAACAACCGTCACGTGACCCCAGGCAAATCACCCAGCAATCACCTATAGGCGAGCTCTACTAACGCTGGCATAACGCCTCCGCAAGAAACAGCCTTACCATAGCTTGCGTACTTGGCTAAAAGTGCGTTGCAATAATCCGGTTCGACCTGTTTGCAAAAGCTCAGGTGGCCTAAAACGCGATGGGCGTGATTACGATCGCACTCGCGCATAAGCACCTGGTATAAGGAGCGCTTTAGCTCTGCTTTTCTTTGAGGCCCCAGTCGAAGGACGCCATCGCAGTCGAGATAGATGCCCGTGATTTTACGTAGATGCCCTCGTCCAAAACAGCGAGTTTTGTCCTTATTCAGATTAAAACCCTTTTGATTTAGGCGGTCATCGACAATAGCTGAAATCTCCGCAGAGTCTATCCATTCAGTTGATGAAATGCAGATGTCGTCAGAGTATCGCGAGTAGACGAATCTTTCGCCTAGTCTAGCTGCAATCTCATGGTCAAACGAAGCCATTATGCGATTGGCAATAAAGGGCGAACACGGAGAACCCGTTGCAAGAGAACCCCGATAACATGATAAAGCTACGAGAAGATCGACATCGTCTGCAGTAAGACGCGAGCGAGATTCAGCGTTTGTCGACCGATACACTCCCCCTGAAAACAAATTCCTAACCATTTGCTGAGTACAGGACTCAAAGAAATGGCAAATATCAAGCAGAAGAAAATGACTGCTCTTAGCATGGAGCCCGGCATTACGGCAGACACTTGAGCCCTTTTCGTAGGCTGTAGCGTAAGGGAGATTTATATCAAACTCCGTATTTATATAGTCCGATATCCAACACTGGACGAGCTTCAAATCTGGCCGAGGCGCAACAATCTTTCTCCCGCCGGCAGAAAAACAGTGATACTTATCCGTCGTTGAGCTCGCAAGGTCCTGTAGCTGGCGATTTGTCATTCCAAGATCGAAGCAAATTCTATCCGCAATAGACACCGGCAACGCCTCCATACCCCATTGATCTCTTACGAAGGATTACCCGCGCCCTCATGTTTGAGAGATCTTGGTCTTCGCTTCCCTTAAACATGAAATAAGAATCGAGGTGTATCGTGCTTTTAATCAGATAATCCGGACCCCTATTGCATCTCACTTTAGAAACAAGACCGGTAGCTCTCATCATGCAGCAAACATCCGACCAAGATATCGGAACACCGGCATTCTTCATATCCGCGTTTAGGATGGGCGAGTATATTTTGAGTTTACTGGCACGGAAACCTTTGGCCGCACAGTATATCGTTCGCAAATCGGTCTCTGACATGGGACCCAATATTTGAAGCAAGTCAAGTAGCTCATGAACGAGCGAGCCGACGTTAATCTCAGCCTCATCTCGATTGATCATCTTTCTAGAGGCCCTTAAGCCAGCCTTGCCCCGCTTGGTAGCATTAGCACCAATAAGGGACCTTAGCTCAGAAACAAAGCGGCACAAGTCAGGCGAAGACATCGGGTTATTTAAGTCTAAGTAAAAGACTTTGTTAAGCGAAGAGTCGCCCGTGGCTATTTCTTTCACTGGCCCATCGATCAAGAAGCTCCGAGAGCCCTTATATTGCTTTCCAACAGCAACAGAGGTAATCCAAGCAGCATGAGGCAAAGCGGAGAAAGCACCCAACTCGCAAAAAGATCCACAGCTCTCTGCAAAAATCAATATCCAGTCAGATATGTCGGCAAGCATGGCCTCTTGCTGAAGTAAATTAAGTCTCGAACCGTCCATTTCTGCCGCCACGTCTTCGGCAGTAAGACAGAAAACGTTTTTTAGAGCCTCAGTATGATTGTTGGAAACATAAGCCCTAAAGAATCGTCGAGAGGAGTAAAGACTCTGATCGCCGCCGCAGGGAAAGATAAACAAGGGCAGTTTATTAACGTCTCGATTAACCCTCAGATGGTTTCTCAGGATAGTCAAATCAGTTGAACTGATACAGTCGCAGAGCATTACACCTCGATTCCAATAAGGACAAGGCCGCACAGTCCGTGCATATGGTCATTCCGTAGGCACGGATTCGAGTCCGTGGCTATGGAACGACCATATGCACGGACCCAAATTGGTGAAAACGTCTCAGTCCATCTTTAACAGCGGACTCGCCCCAATCGGGGCAATCAATGACTAGCTGCGACCTTGTCCCAAGTTACTTTACCATCAATTAGTGTCTTAGACTGGGTATTGGCAAGCTTTAAATGCCAAAGCGCACACACGTACCCACTCTTGGCCACATTCGTCGTCATCACAAATAATGACAGTCACAGGCCAGCCCTGAATTAAGCATCAGCGGAGCTTCAGCGTTGCGTCAGTTCTCCCCGGCATCGTCTCCCAAGCAAAACGCTTCAACCGCCTTCTGCCCGAACACCATGCAAACAATCTTACCGAGAACAGCCCTCAGCAGCATTACCGCCTCTGCAACAAACGGCGCATTCATTTCCTCATAGTTCATCTTGCGAAAAATCAGGTAAATCAACAGGTATGCAACGCCGATTATTTGAATCACGAGAGCGGCATTAATGCTATTGGCATACGGCAAGTTACCCAAGCAGAAATGCAACAGGTTGCCCAGGGCCAAACCATTGAATCCGCACTCAAAGAAAATACCGTATGCCGGGTCGAAGCAAATCCCAAAGAACATGTATATCAAGTCAAAGACAAAAAGGCAGGCAGAGACCTTTACCATTAGGTCCAAAGTTTTATCAGGCCATATGAACGCAATGGCATAGCAAATCGAAGTCATCGTGACATTTATGACAGTATGCTGAGTTGGCGCCAAACAAAGAGAAATCAAATCGAGCAGAACAATCGACACCACAAAAGTCCAATTCCATGGACTAAAGAATGACATTCGTGAACGCAGAGGATGCTCGTCCATAACATGCGTTCCTAAAATAACTCCGAGATACGCGATGTGAGGCTTTGTGAATTGAACCGATTTACCCTCGTGCTTTCTGACCGTGTTAGATCTAACCGTATCAGACGCCTCTAAACTCCAAGTAATGTAAACAAAAGTGCAGCCAAATAGCATGCAAGACAATGCTAGAGAGGCGGCAAGAGGAAGATAGCCCTGAGCAATAAAGGGAATGTACCTAACGTTAAATAAACGGAGAAACTCGACAGTTCGCAGCAAGCCAATAGCATCGGGATCAAAAGCCAGAAGCCCCGATAGAAAACGCAGAGGATATCCCAAGGTCACTAAGACCATCGTAGGCAAACTCATTTTTCGAAGAGCTCTGACTCGCGCCGAGTCGAATGCAATTCCCTCTATAACCTCGCTCGCCTTCGCTGGGATGTTGTCCCCAAAGCATGCCGTGAGCAATTCGTTCCATCCGACTTCCCCCTTGCCGCGAGCAACCTCATATAAACTTGCCACCAAAAATACCAATGCATAAAACACCATCAATATAAGGGCCAGATATGGGTCTCCAGTTCCACCCGAGTTGGAGGCAATGGTGCAGCAGACAAGACCCGCAACTAGCGCTTTGGCAACGACGACCAGGCAGCCGATGCGAATAGTTCTGGTTTTGCTATTACCAAGAAGCGGGAGCCTGTTTCTCCCCTCACTTCTTGGGTTACTCCCATCTTGGTCAATTCCCCTAATGTCATTGATTAGATAACGCGCCTGATAGCCACAAAGGTCGACAACCAGCCAAAGAAGGAAAAATCGAAAAATCCATTCTCCCACCGAATATCCTGGTTCAAACAGGGCGGTTCCCAAGGCGGCACCACCTAAATAAAAGAATGTTTTCATCGCGTCGCGCGGACGCGTGTAGACCAATCTTGCAAATTTACCCCTAAATTGCGCGAAATACTTTTTTGGTTGCTGCGCAAGCGGAACTGTACCATCTCCCTCTCCAACACCCTTGCTCGCACCCCCGTCATGTAACCGACGGATTGATGTGTAAAGCTCTCTGCTGTAGTCCGTACCGACAAAAAAGCCGTACAGCAAATACGACGGTAGCGCGCAGAGATGTGGTGTAAGAGGCGGGGCATGCCCCACCTCTTCCCTT
>CALKKS010000024.1 GCA_937995345.1 uncultured Collinsella sp.
GACGCCGCCCTCTCAAGGCGGAGATCACCAGTTCGAATCTGGTACGGGCTACCATGAATCTGAGACCCGGACTTCTAGCGGAAGTCCGGGTTTTTTATTTCCAAGCAAACCATCTGCAATTCCCATTTGCGCCATAGCTTTACGTTCTGCTTGTGGCCCTTGCGGGTACAATATGCAAGATATTTGGACGGTCAGAAGGAGCCTCATGAAGGAGTCCTCTCAGCATGCATCTAAGCCCCAGGTCGAGGTTGAGGCCTCGGGCGGCGATGATAACAAGGGTGCACGTCGCGGTGCCATTTTTATCGGCGTCGTGCTGGTTGGCTATATCGTCTATCTGATTGCGACCGGTCAGATGGGACAGTTCTGGGCAGCCATGTCGAGCGTCCAAGCGCCGTGGCTCGTTGCCGCATGCTTTTGCATGTTCCTGTACCTGTTCTTTGGCATCGTCGCCTATGCGATCGCCGTCTGGCTCGATCCCAATTCGCCCGTCGGCATTCGCGACCTGATCTCGGTCGAGGCGAGCGGTATCTTCTTTGGCAACCTGACGCCCATGATGATGGGCTCCACGCCTGCCCAGATCTACCGCCTGACCAAGGCAGGCCAAAACGTCGGCGAGGCCGGTGCCACGCAGTTCACGCGCTTTATCGTGTATCAGTTTGGCCTCGTTGCCTGGGGTGCCATTCTGCTGCTTGCCCGCATGCCGTTTTTCGCCGAGCGCTATGGCGACATGACGTTGCTGTGCGTCTTTAGCTTTGGCGGTCACTGCTGCATTCTGCTTGGCATCTTTGCCGTCGCGCTCATGCCCAAGACCGTCACGCGCGTCGCGCACTGCATTATCAATTGGCTCGAGCGAATGGGCGTCTCGGCCACCAAGATTGAGGGCTGGCGTACGTTTGTCGACGGCGAAATCTACTCGTTCTCCGAGAAGTTCAAGCTTTCGGCCGGCCACTTTTCGTCCATGCTGCTCACGGTGGTCATCACCATGTTGCAGCTCGCGTTTTTCTACCTCGTGCCGTATTTCCTGATGCTTGCCTTTGGCCACCACGAAGTCGACTTTTTCTCGGTCATGGCCGCGAGCGCCTTTGTTCAGCTCCTGAGCTCTGCTGTTCCCCTGCCCGGTGGCACCGGCGGTGCCGAGGGCGGCTTCGCGCTGTTCCTGGGTCATTTCTTTGGATCGGCGTCGACCGCCGGTTATCTGCTGTGGCGCCTCATTACGTTTATCGCGCCGACGATTTTGGCCGCGCCCCTGCTGGGCCTTAAGAGTGCTCACAACGAGAGTATCCATGCGCGCTGGGATCGCGTGATGCGCAAGCTCGGACGAACGCCTCAGACGTCCTCTAAGCCGGCAAAGCCCCATCCTGTGAACGCGGTTACGGTGGATCCCAATCAGCATGCTCAGAAGGCTTCTGGGGCCGCCAAACCGTCGCATAAGGCCTATGTGCGCCAGACGGGCGACGGTATCCGTGTGTCCCCGGCTGCTTTGAACAAAAAGAAGCTCCCTAAGGCGTAATAGTTGGTCGTGCGTTCTTCATGTTGCCGGGCATTATTGTGCCGGATGGGGGATAATCATCTTACGTAGATTAACTCTCATCTGTTGATGAATGCTTGCATTCAGAAGGGACACGTCCATGGCCACCAGCAAACCGCGCCTCGACCGCCGTATCGTTCGCAGCCGCAATGCCATCCTTTCTGCGTTTGAGCGCCTGTTGATGGATAAGCCGCTTGCCGATATTACCGTGAGTGCCATCGCGCGTGAGGCAAATGTCGATCGTAAGACCTTCTACGTGCATTTTGGCACGGTTGACGGCCTGCTTGATGCCATCGCCGCCGATGTGGTCGAGATGATCGTCGACTCTGTCGAAAAGACGCTTTCCACTATGGGCAGTGACCCCAACGAGCGCGCCCTTGGAGCGGCGGCTACCTTCTTTAAGACCATCAACGAGGCACTTTGCAATAACCTCGTGCTCAATCGCCAGCTGATTGAAAACATCCCGCTCGACGATTTTATGACGCGCTTGCGCGTGCCGCTCGAGCACGAGATTGCCGAGCGCGACCTGCTGCCCCACGGCCTCAAGGACGAGATGTTCGATTACTATCTGGCGTTTTTGCTGTCCGGTATTATCGGCATTTACCGCACGTGGGCGCTCTCCGATGGCTCGGTGCCCATCGAGCGCATCTCGGAGGTCGCTAACAATCTGACGTTGAACGGCCTATCGAGCCTGGAATCTCGTTTCGAATAGCACGAGCGCCTTATCCCCCTTGAGTTGCGGTGAAATAAGGACTGAATAGGCCTATTAACAGCATAAACAGTCCCTATTTCACCGCAACTTATTGGTGGTGGCTTACTGGTAGCGCAGGCACTCGACTGGATCGAGCTTTGCGGCGCGGCGGGCGGGGTAGATGCCAAAGATCACGCCGATGCCGACCGATACCGCAAAGGCAAGCAGCACCGTGGCGATCGAAAAACTCGGCGTAATGGTACCGCTTGCACCGAGCTCGCTCAGCACGCCGGAACCCGCGGCGAACATCGTTAGACCCCAAGCAAGCAGGTAGCCAATCAGGACACCTAACAGACCACCGGTGATGCACAGCGCCGAGGACTCGGCCAAAAACTGCGCGGTGATATCGCGACGACTGGCGCCCAGGGCACGGCGAATACCGATCTCGCGGATGCGCTCGGTCACATTGGTGAGCATCATATTCATGATGCCGATTCCGCCCACCAGCAGCGAAATGCTGGCAACGGCACCCATGATGAGCGAAAACGCGCCCATAAAGGAATTGAGAGCGTCGATGGCGCTTTTCATTGAGGTCGCCGATACGCTGTCATATTCGTCGTCCTTCGAGATTCCCTTCATGCTACGCACCTTGGACTCGATGGTCTTGCAGAGCTCGTCCATGTCCGTGCCCTCGGCGGCGAGCGCCGTTACGCTGGGAAACGATGGGTTCTCGTCGCCAAAGAGGCCCGAGATGGTCTCGCGCGGCATGTATAGCGTGAGCGAGCCCATGGAGTCGCTGCCGCCGTCGATAACTCCGACAATCTGCACCTCACCGTTGGAAAGCTTGATGGTCTTGCCCACCGCGTCCTGCTCGTTGCTGTACAGCTGATCGGCACCGCCACGGCTGATGAGCACCACGCGTGCACCAGATTGGGACTCGGCCTGGGTGTAGGTGCGCCCCGCGACGAGCTTGCTGGCGCCCACCGCGTCGAGCATGTCGCTATCGACGCCCTGCGCCATGACGGTATAGCTTTTGTCACCGGCCTTGTACTCGGTATAGGCGCTGTCCACGATGCCGATCTGCTCGATCTGCGGCACCATCTTGCGAAGCTTCTCGACGTCCGACTCGGTAAGCTCTTGTGACGAATAAATCTGCACCATACGCGCAGCGTTGAGTCCCAGACTGTTGACCAGGCTGTTTTGGATACCGCCGATAAGCGAGGTCATGGCTATGACGGAGGCGATGCCGATAACAATGCCCAGGATGGTGAGCAGGCTGCGTCCCTTGTTGGCCTCGAGGGAGTGAAGGGCTTCTTGGATAAGGTCGCGCGTGCTCATGCCCTTGCTCCTTTCGGCTGATTGATGGTTGCAGAAATCGCGGGCAGATTGTTGACGGCCCCGCGTAGCGTATTCGGTGTATGCGCGATATATGCGCCGTCATGGATTCGACCGTCGCGAATGGTTACGGCACGGTCGGCCTCGGCGGCAATGCCGGGATCATGCGTGATGAGCACGATGGTCTTGCCGCGCTCCTGGAGCTTGTGGAAGGTTTCCATGACGAGTGCCCCGGTTGTCGAGTCCAGGTTTCCCGTCGGTTCATCGGCCAGGATGATGGGCGGGTCGTTGACGAGGGCGCGCGCGATGGCGACGCGCTGCATCTGTCCGCCCGAGAGCTCCGATATGCGATGGTCCCAGTGGTCGACCGGCAGCGTGACGGCTTGCAGCGCATGGACGGCGCGCATCTCACGCTGAGCCCGCGGCACGCTGGTGTACGACAGCGGCAGCATGACGTTTTCGATGACCGAAAGGCGCGGCAGCAGGTTAAAGCTCTGAAAGACAAAGCCGATGCTCAGGGCGCGGACTTCGGTGAGCTCGTCATCGTCGAGCTCGGCGACGTTGAGTCCTTGCAGGAAATAATCGCCCGCCGTCGGTTTGTCCAGGCAGCCCAGGATGTTCATGAGCGTCGACTTGCCCGAGCCCGAGGGGCCGGTGATGGCGACGAACTCACCGGGATCTACTGCCAGGCTCACGTTATGCAGGATATGGGCGCAGCCGGCCTCGCTCTCAAAAATGCGATGCACGTTGCGGATGTCGATGACGGGACGCATTAGTTGCCCTCGTCGGCAGGCATGTTGTCGCCGCCGTCTGCCGTCATGCCTGTGCCGGTATCCGTCACGATGGTGTCGCCGTCGCGTAGCTTGGTAATCGGGACGTCTGGGTTGATCTCGTTGCCCTGGTCGTCGCGCTTGACCTGGGTCTTGCCGACTACAGCCTCGTTGTCGTTTTGCGTCACGACGGTCACCTTCACGCGGCGCGTCTTCTTGCCTTCCGAATCGGTGGCCAGATTGACGTAATAGTGCTCGCCATCTTCGGTCATCAGCGCCATGGTCGGCACCATCACCACGTCGTCGAGCTTCTCGGTTACTACCGAGACCTCGGCAGTCATACCCGGCTTAAGGCGACTGTCGGGTGCTTCGATGAGGATGTCGACGTTAAAGGTCACGCTGCCGCCGCTCCCGGAGGAGGAGTCGGAGTTTGCCACCGAGGCGATAGCCGTGACGGTGCCCTGGCTCACGATATCGGGAAACGCGGGATAGGTCACGTTGGCGCTCTGCCCAACGGCGATTTTGGCGATGTCCTTTTCACCCACCTGAACGGTGACCTTCATCTTGGAGAGGTCGGCGATCTGTATGCACTGCTTGCCGCCGCTCGTATCGCCTTCGCCCATAATCATGCCGCCCGTCACCGTGGCGCCGACCTT
Organism: uncultured Collinsella sp.; assembly: GCA_937995345.1. Lineage (GTDB taxonomy): Bacteria > Actinomycetota > Coriobacteriia > Coriobacteriales > Coriobacteriaceae > Collinsella. The sequence goes on from CALKKS010000024.1 coordinate 4,981, forward strand.
GGCGTTGAGCTCGACGATGCTGCCCGAGCTGGGCGCGGTCACGGTGCGTTCGGCGGCTTTGGCGTTGGCTTGGTCCAGGGTCGCCTGGGCCGAGGCTAGGTTGCGTTGGGCGCTCGAGACGGCACTCGTGTCGGCGGTGCCGCTGGCGCCACTCGCGCTTGCCGTATCTGCTTCAGGTGCCGGAGCGGCTTGGGCAGCAGCTACCGCTTTCTGTGCGTTGGCGAGGTCTTCCTGTGCCGCTGTCACCGCGCGCTGCGCCTCGGCAACGTTGCGATCGAGCTCGTCGTTTTTAATGGTCATGAGCACGTCGCCCTCGTTGACGGACTGGCCGGCTTGCACGTTGATCGATGCCACCGTTCCGTCGACAGAAGGGGAGACCACCGAAGCCGAGATGGGCTTGAGCTGGCCTTTAGCCTCGACGGTGGTCGTAAACGTGCCCTCGGTGACCATGTCGGTCACCGGCCCGTTGGTACCTGCGGGCCGTGCGTTGATGACTAAGGCCACGACAACGGCGATGAGCACAATGGCGGCCACGACTCCTGCCGCAATGCCGCGCCGGATGAGCTTTTTGCGCCGACGCTCGGCACGCTTCGCTTTGAGTTTGGCGTAGGCCTCTTCGTCAGAAATCTCGGTTGTATCGCTTGTGCTGCCGTTTTGCTGTGCGGCGTGCACGTTTGTTATGAGGGGAAGCGTTTCGGTGGCACCCTCGGGCGTTCGATCGGCATCATTCGGTCCCGGGGTAATGGTGGGGACATTCGACATGGCGTCTCCTTTATAGAAAGTTCCTCGATAATTATATGCGCTCGTCGCGAGAGACGGGCGCATATGGCGGTATCTTTCGGAACTGTTAGATTGGAGCGTCAGTTCCCCGTTGTGTGAGTGCGTGATGTCCTACGAGTGCACGACTACGCACAGGCCGACGCTGATGCAGTCGTGGAGCGCCTTGGCATCGGCCAGGCGCAGATTGATGCAGCCGTGGCTTCCGCACCACTTATAGGACTCGGCATTGTCGAAGCTCTTGTCGTTTTGCCAGGTGGCGTCGTGGAAACCGATCATATTGCCCTCGAACGGCATCCAATAGCTGACCGGGCTCTCGTATTTGGGCTTTCCGGTCTCGGGGTCTTTAGCACCGATGAGCTTGCTTGCGCCGTCGTTGCTGTTGATCTGCCACACGCCCTCCGGGGTGGCGTCTTCGCCCGGTTTGCCGGAAATAAAGTTGGCCTCCCACACGATATCGCCGTTCTCGTCGTAGTAGCGCGCGTGCTGCTCGGACAGGTCGACGTCGATATAGGCCTTCCAATCGGGCTCGCCCTTGGCGGTAAACGTGTCGGCCTTCTTGGAGTACGAAATCTCGATATCGCCGGTCTGCTTGTTATTGATAGCGTCCTCGACTTGCTTGGCGAGCGTGTCGCTGTCGATGGACCAGCCAAAGTCGCCGCCCTCGACAGCGCACTCCTTTCCGTCGGCGCGTGTCCACCAGCGGGTGGAGCCCACGGTGTTAAAGCCGTTGGCGAGCTCGGCGGCCCAGCTGCCGATCTGCGACGTATCGAGCGTGGGGTTGGCCGGATCGGCGAAGCTAATCCACTGCAGCACCGAGCTGCCGTCCACTTTACCGGCATCATTGCCGTTGAGCTTAAGGGTCACGTTGACGCCCAGGAAGTTGTTGGCGGCATCGCATGCAGCCTGAATCTGGTCGTTGGTGAGGGTGCCGTTGAGCGGTTCGTAGGCGTCGTTGCCGATCTTGGTGATATCGACGTTCTCGGCGAGCGACGCGAGTTCGATCTCGGCATATTTGATGACGTGCTCGCGGTTGAGCTTCTCGTTGGACCGGGCTTTCCCAACGGTGAACTTGCCGGACTTCTCATCATAGGAGCTGGCGGCCTCGAAGGTACCCGAGCGGCCCTCGTTGAACTCGTCGATGGCGCTGCCCAGGTCCTCCTCAAACTGCTTTTGGTCAAAGGCATCGGAGAGCATGGACAGGTCGACGTCCTGGTCCAAGTCGACCGAGCCGTTCTTGGTGGCGCTAACGGTTTTGCCGCCGAGCGACGCGATGAGGCGCGATGGCCACAGCAGCGGCTCGTTTTTGCTGATAATCTCGTGGGCGGCTTCCTCGCCATCGACGATGGGCTCGTCGGACTCGGGCTGGTAGGTCCAGCTAAAGTCATCGCCCGCCACGGTGAGCTTGTAGTGCTTCCATGCCGAGTTGACCTTGGTGGCTGCCGAAGATGCGTTAGAGAGCGAGATGTCGACGCCGGCGATGGTAGTGTTGGGGTAAGCGACCTGCGAGAACGCCACGACGCCTACGATGTAGACGATCGCGACGAGGCCGAGGACGACAAAGAGGGCCGTCTTGCCGCCCGACTTGCTACTTTTGTTGGTGCGCTTGTCCGCGGGCCCGCGATTGCTTGCCGCGCGAGCGTGCGAAGGGCCCTGCTTGGGGGTGGCACCCTGTGCGGGGCGCTGCTGGTATTGACGCTGATTCGGGCGCTGGGAGGCATTGGCCGGGCCGTGTTGTTGAGTGTGGGCCGGCGCGATGGGGCGCGGCGATTGGACGCCGCCAGTATGCCTACTGGGCTGTTGCGGATCGGGAATCATGTTGCTGCGGTCGATTTGCGACATCGTTTATATTTCCTTCGAGTTTCGCCTTGCGGCTCATCGTGTTTTAACTGGGCTTGCATTATAGCGATTAGCCTGTTGTTTGTGGTGCGGAAACAGTATCAGTTTGGAGAAGTCTGCCTATCCGCATATGCCGCATTTGGCGCAGGCAGAAAGCGCGGCCGGGGCTTGAGCGATGCCGCCCTTGGCCGTCTCGCGCAGGGTTGCCGGCAGGGCGTGGCCCACCGAGAGCATCACATGCGCCATCTGGTCAAACGGCACCAGGCTCTTGATGCCGGCGAGCGCGAGCTGGGCCGAGCTGAAGGCTGCGGCCACGCCGATGGCATTGCGATTTTGGCACGGCACCTCGACAAGGCCTCCGACGGGGTCGCAAACGAGGCCCAGCAGGTTGCTCAGCGCGATGGAACTGGCGTCGAGCGCCTGCTCGGGCGTGCCGCCGAGCATCTGCACCAGCGCGGCGGCTGCCATGGCGGCGGCGCTTCCGACCTCGGCTTGGCAGCCGCCCTCGGCGCCGGCAACGCAGGCGCTCGTGGTGAGGTTGAGGCCGATGGCGGCAGCACAGTAGAGGGCGTCCATGACCTGCTCGTCATCGAGCTGCAGGTGGTCGGCCAGCGCCAGCACGCAGCCGGGCACGACACCCGCGGAGCCTGCCGTGGGGGCGGCGACGATCACGCCCATGGTTGCGGAGCGCTCGAGCACGGCCATGGCGCGGGCCACGGCATCGGTCTGGACGGCGCCCATTAAACTGGAGCTCAGGTCGTTGCTGCCGGTGGCATCGACAAGTTTTGCCTCGCCGCCGATGAGGCCGCCGAGCGATCGCTGCGGATTGGCGATGGGAGCCGTGGTCTCGTCTTTCATGACCTCGAGCACGCGACGCATGGTGGCGACGGCGTGGGCCTCGCCGGTCAGGCGCGCTTCGCGTATGGCCATGACGGCGCCAATGTTGAGACCGAGTTCGGCGCACGCATCGAGCAACTGTTCGCCGTCGTCGAAGATCTCCTTGGCCGAGACGCCGGGGGAGAGCGATGATGCCGAGCCGGGGAGTTCAATAAAGGTGGCGTAGTCGACGTTGTCGAGTTTGCGCAGCATGGGAATTACGGTGTCGTCGGGCGTGCCGTCGGTCTCAAAAACAGAGTAGGCCTGTCCGCCCACCTCGGTGCGGTAGGTGCGGCAGAAGGCGATATTTACATGCGCGTAGGCGAGCAGATTCGTGAGCGCGGCGAGCACGCCGGGGACGTCCTGGTGCGCCACAAAGAGCGTGGAGTACATGCCCGAGATGTCGACGCCGACGCCGTTGATGCGGCTGATGCGCATCTTGCCGCCGCCCAGGCTTTCGCCGCGGACCTGCGCCGTGGCGCCCCTGTCGTCGAACATCTCGATATCGACGGTGTTGGGGTGGATGGAGGCGTCGTCGCCCTTGATGTCAAAGTGATAGTCGAGGCCCTGCTTGCGTGCGAGGTCGAAGGCCTGCTTGATGTTCTCGTCGTCGGTGTCGAGGCCCAGGATGCCCGCGACAAGCGCGCGGTCGGTGCCGTGGCCACGGTAGGTGTGGGCGAAGGAGTTCCACAGGCCAAAGGTGACTTTGGTAATGCGGCCTTCCAGCAGGCTGGCGGCAACCTGGGCGCACCGCAGGGCGCCGGCGGTGTGCGATGAGCTGGGGCCGACCATGACGGGGCCCAAGATCTCGAATGCCGAGGTCGTAGCTAGTGTTTGCGGCTTGCCTGCCATGGGTGCTCCTTTACGTGGCTCGTCGTCCTGAGGGGCGGGGCATACTCTGTCCCGCCGTTCCGAGGGCTTTGGTATTTGGTCGCCTGCTCGGACAGTCCTGCTCGCACGGAGAGCACATTAAGTGCTCTCCGGCTCGTGCGGAACTCGCGATCGACCAAATACCAAAGCCCTCGGAACTTAGGATACATGGTTGGCGCAGCCAGGTGGCAAAATTCATTAGCTGGAGACGCTGTACGGTTTCATATCGAAACATCACCACCACCGGTTTAATAAAAAAGAAGTACCGCTTGGGGGCGGTACTTCTTTTTGAAAGCGTGCGTGTTGTTGCGACCTTAATGGTTCTTAATTAGAGACCGCAGGCTGCTTTGAGTTCTTCGACTCGGTCGGTGTTTTCCCAGGTGAAGTCGGCGTCTTCGCGGCCGAAGTGGCCGTAGGCTGCCGTCTTCTCGTAGATCGGACGACGCAGATCCAGGTCGCGGATGATCGCGCCCGGGCGCAGGTCGAAGGTCTTCTCGACGGCCTCGACGATCTTGTCCTCGGCAACATGCGCGGTACCGAAGGTGTCGACCATGATTGAGAGGGGCTTGGAAACGCCGATGGCGTAGGCAAGCTCGACTTCACAGCGGTCGGCCAGACCGGCGGCGACCACGTTCTTAGCGACCCAGCGCGCGGCATACGCGGCGGAACGGTCGACCTTGGTGCAGTCCTTGCCGCTAAAGGCGCCGCCGCCGTGACGGCCGTAGCCGCCGTAGGTGTCGACGATGATCTTGCGGCCGGTGAGGCCCGTGTCGCCCATGGGGCCGCCCACGACAAAGCGACCGGTGGGGTTCACGTAGATGTCCGCGTTGTCCCACGGCATGTTCTCGGCGGCCATGACCGGGGTGATGACGTGCTCGATGAGGTCGGCCTTGATCTTGCCCATGTCCTCGATCTCGGCGGCGTGCTGCGTGGAGATGACGATGGTCGTGACCTCGACGGGCTTGCCTTCCTCGTAGCGCACGGTGACCTGGGTCTTGCCGTCGGGACGCAGATAGGCGAGGGTGCCGTCATGGCGCACGGCGGCCAGGCGCTCGGCCAGGCGGCTTGCCAGGTAGTGCGGCATGGGCATGAGGGTCTTGGTCTCGTTGGAGGCATAACCGAACATCATGCCCTGGTCGCCGGCGCCGATCAGGTCGATCGGGTCGGTGGTGGCGCCGGTCTGGGTCTCGAAGGACTCGTCGACGCCCTGGGCGATATCGGGCGACTGCTCGTGGATGAGGCTCATAACGCCGCAGGTGTCGCAGTCAAAACCGAACTTGGCGCGGTTGTAGCCAATGCGGCGGATGACGCCGCGGGCGATTTCCTGTACGTCGACGTAGGCCTGGGTGCGAATCTCGCCGGCGACGATGACCGTGCCGGTGGTCACGAGGGTCTCGCAGGCGCAGCGGACGTTCTCCACGTTGGCGGGCACACCGTTGGGCGCAATATAGCCCTGCTCCTGCAGCTCTATTTCTTTGGCGAGGATTGCGTCGAGGACGGCGTCGCTGATCTGGTCAGCGATCTTATCGGGATGACCTTCGGTCACCGACTCCGACGTAAAAACAAAGGACCCGTGTTGGGGTGGGATGGAACGAAGTTCTTCTGACATGATTGTCCTTTCAAAAACGTGTCCCGGCGACCGTTACCATTCCGCCGAGCTCTATATGCAAGGGCTCATCATATCGCGTAAATCAAACATTCACACCCTTTCCGCACCTATTCATTGGGGACAGACTTAAATGATCAGCCGGGTGCTCATTGGGTGGTCATTTATGTCTGTCCCCAATGAGTAGGTCGGTGCCCTTTGTGCGGAGGTTGCTTTGTTGCTTTATACTGATGCGGTTAGACATCCATCCTGCAATCGAGGAGATTTCCATGGCATCAGACGTTCGCGTCCGCTTTGCACCCTCACCGACGGGCAAGCTGCACATCGGCGGCGCCCGCACCGCTATCTATAACTGGGCTTTCGCCCGTGCTAACGGCGGCACGTTCATCCTGCGCATCGACGACACCGATCCCACCCGCTCCACCGACGAGAACACGCAGATCATCCTGCGCGCCATGCGTTGGCTGGGCCTGGACTGGGACGAGGGTCCCGAGGTAGGCGGCGACTTTGGCCCCTACGCCCAGACTGAGCGCCTGGACCTGTACAAGCAGGCCGCCCAGAAACTTTGGGACGAGGGCAAGGCCTATCCCTGCTTCTGCACCAAGGAGCAGCTCGACGCCGACCGCAAGGCCGCGCAGGAGCGCAAGGACCCCTTCCAGGGCTATCAGCGTCGTTGCCGCGATCTTGATCCCGAGGAGGCCCGCCGCCGCATCGAGGCCGGAGAGTCCTACGTCCTGCGCATCAAGGTGCCCGAGGACCGCGGCGACGTCGTCATCCACGACGCCGTTCACGGCGAGGTGACCTTCGACGCCAAGGAGCTCGACGACTTTGTCATCTTCCGCTCCGATGGCACGCCCACGTACAACTTTGCGACCGTCGTCGACGACGCCATGATGAAGATCACCCATGTCATCCGCGGCGACGACCACCTCTCCAACACCCCGCGCCAGGTCATGGTCTACGAGGCCCTCGGCGCGCCCGTGCCCACGTTCGCCCACATCTCCATGATTCTGGGCGCCGACGGCAAGAAGCTCTCCAAGCGCCATGGCGCCACCTCGGTGGAGGAGTACCGCGACGCCGGCTACCTGTCCGACGCTTTCGTCAACTATCTGGCGCTGCTCGGCTGGTCGCTTGACGGCGAGACCACGATCATCCCGCGCGATGTCCTGGCCAGCAAGTTCTCACTCGACCGCATCTCCAAGAACCCGGCGACCTTCGACCCCAAGAAGCTCGACTGGGTCAATGCCGAGTACATCAACGGCATGTCCGACGCCCAGTTTGCCGACGAGATCATGGTCCCCGAGCTGCACGAGGCGGGTCTCATCGAGGGTAATGTCGAGTACGGCGAGGACTGGATTGACGCGCTTGCCGCCATCGTCAAGCCGCGCACCAAGATGCCAGCCGACGCCGTGACCGTCGCCGCTCCCATCTTCGCTACGGCCGAGACGCTCGAGTATGACGAGAAATCCGTTAACAAGGGCCTGGCTAAGGAAGGCATGGGCGTCATTCTGGATGCCGCCAAGGCCGCGCTCGAGGGCGTGGACAAGTGGACAGCCAAGGCCATCGACGCCGCGCTTGAGCCGCTGCCCGAGCAGATGGACCTTAAGAAGCGCGTGGTGTTCCAGGCCGTGCGCGTTGCCGTCTGCGGCAACATGGTGAGCCCCCCGCTGGGCGAGACCATGGCGCTCGTCGGCCGCGACGACTGCCTGGCACGCATCGACCGCGCCCGCACGATGGCGCTATAGTAGACGCGTAAACGCATGTATCCGAGCCCCGTTCCCCCGAGCGGGGCTCTTGTTTCTGTACCGATGAGTGGGTTGCTGGGACAAAATAATCAGTAGTGTTTGTCCCATGTTCGAGTGACGCAACAAGCTCGACACTCGTATCGGCCATGGGACAAACTCTACTGATTATTTTGTCCCACCCCTTTCAGGTCCGTTCGTTAGAGGTGGTGTATGGCTCAACAACTGTCGCTGTTTGGTTCGCCGGAACCGGAGGAAGCTCCGGTGAAGCCCAAGCCTGCCGCTGCCTCGGCTCAGTCTAAGCCTGCGCCCGAGCCCCCTGCCGCCTACGCGAGCGTGGTCCTCGATATCCCCACCCGTGCGCTGTCGGAACCGTTTGCTTACGGCATCCCCGAGTCCCTTGCCAACGGGGTCCAGGTCGGATCGACAGTCCTGGTCCACTTTGGTAACCGTGCCGCCGCGGGCTATGTCGTCGACATTGCCCCTGAGCTGGGCGACCTGCAGGGCAACAACGCCCTCGACCCCGCGCGCATTAAACCCATCGAGGCCATCCTCAGCAAACCGCTCTTTACCGCCGAGGCTGCCCGCATCGCACGCTGGATGAGCCGCGAGTATGTCGCGACGCTTTCCGAGTGCCTGCGCCTGTTTTTGCCTCCGGGCGGCAGCCCGCGTGTGGTCAAGGGCGACGACGATGCGTGGACTGTTGAACGGCCCGCCGTCAAGCCTATCCAAAATCGTTGGGTGATGCTTACGCCCGAAGGCTTTGACTATACGCCGCCCAAGACCGCGGTCCGTCAGCGCCAGCTCATCGAGGCGCTGCAGTGCGGCCCGGTTACGACTCGCGACCTTAATCTTCTCTATAACAGCATGTCGGCGACCATCAAAGCGCTCGAAAAGCGCGGCGTCGTGGTGGTGGAGGAGCGCCGCGCCTGGCGTGGCTGCAGCGAGCAGACCACGCTGTCCTCGGCAAGCGGCAAGGCGCCGGTCTCCCTTACCAACGGCCAGCAACGGGCACTCGCGCAGATTGAGCGCGCCCGTCTGGACGCTCATGGCGACGTGGTGTTGGTCGACGGCGTCACCGGCTCCGGCAAAACCGAGGTTTACCTCTCCGCCATCGAGCGCGTGCTCGCAGCCGGTCGCTCTGCCTGCGTGCTGGTGCCCGAGATCTCGCTGACGGCCCAGACCGTCGGCCGCTTCCGCTCGCGCTTTGGCGAGACGGTGGCCGTTTTCCATTCGCGTCTTTCTGCTGGCGAGCGTCTCGACCAGTGGGATATGGTCGCCAGCGGTGCGGCCCGCGTGGTGGTCGGCGCCCGCTCGGCGCTCTTTTGCCCGCTCAGCGACTTGGGCCTCATCATCATCGACGAGGAGCATGAGACCAGTTACAAGCAGGGTTCCAGTCCGCGCTACCACGCGCGCGAGGTGGCGGCAGAGATGGCGCGGCGTTACCGCTGCCCGCTTGTGTTGGGCTCCGCCACGCCCTCGGCCGAGGCTCTCGACCGCTGCCGCCGTGGCATGTATAACGGTGCCACCTGGACGCGCGTCGAGATGCCCGAGCGCCCGGGACACGCCGTGCTGCCGACTGTCCGCATTGCCGACCTGCGCCGCGAGTTCTCGCATGGCAGCCGCTGCATGTTCTCAAAACCCTTGATGGAGGGCTTGGAGTGTGTGGTCGAGCGCCGCGAGAAGGCCGTGCTGTTGCACAACCGCCGTGGCTTTGCGCCGTTCTTGATGTGCCGCGAGTGCGGATGCGTCCCCACCTGCAATCACTGCTCCACCGCGCTTACATATCACGAGCGCACGCACACGCTGCAATGTCACACCTGCGGTTCGTCTTGGCGCGTGCAGCCGTATCCCGCGCCCACGAGCCGATGCCCCAAATGTGGCAGTCGCTACCTGGCAAAAATGGGTCTGGGAACGCAGCAGATCGAGGACGCACTGCATCAGATGCTTCCCGAGGATGTCGCCATTATTCGCATGGATGCCGATTCCACGCGCGGCAAGGATGCGCACAAAAAGCTGCTCGAGCAGTTCGATGCGGCGGATTGTGCCGTGTTGCTGGGCACCCAAATGATCGCCAAGGGCCTCGACTTTCCCGAGGTCACGCTCGTGGGCGTGGTCAATGCCGACTTTGCGCTGAAGCTGCCGGACTTCCGCGCAGGGGAGCGCGCCTACGACCTGCTGGAACAGGTGGCGGGCCGCGCAGGTCGCGGCGATCGCCCCGGCGAGGTCATCATCCAGACCTACCTGCCCGAGGATCCGGTCATTCGCGCCGTCGCCGAGCACGATCGTTCGATCTTTACCGACTACGACCTGGACCAGCGTCGCGACGCCCTATATCCGCCGTTCGTGCGCCTAGTCAACATTTTGGTATGGTCGGCGAACCGAGACGACGCGCAGGACTACATCGGGCGCATCGCAAAGCTCCTTAAGCGACGCTGGCACGCCGCCGCCCCTGATTTTTTGCGGGCGGGGAGTGTCGTGCCGCAGGTGCTAGGCCCGGCTTCGTGTGTAATCGAGAGAGCCAAGGACCGTTACCGCTTCCATCTGCTTGTAAAGTCGCCGGTAGGGTACCATGTCTCTGACGATATCGACGCCTGCCTCAAAGAGGCGGGCTCCGTGCGCGGCGTGAGCGTGAGCGTTGACGTCGACGCCTATGATTTGATGTAACGACCCGAAAGGATGGCCATGGAAGCCAACGGAATCGTACTGTCGCCCGACCCTCGCCTGCGCCAGGAGTGCGCCGTGATCGAGGAGATCACCCCGGCGATCGAGGCGCTTGCCGAGAAGATGAAGAAGATGATGTTCGAGAACGGCGGCTGCGGCCTGGCTGCTCCGCAGATCGGCGAGCTCATTCAGCTCGTCACCATCGACTGCGACTACAGCGACAAGAACGACTACGATCCGTACGTGCTTATCAATCCCGTGATTGTGGAGCAGAGCGACCATCTGGTGCCGTTTAGTGAGGGCTGCCTGTCTATCCCCGGCATTAGCTGCGAGATCGAGCGTCCCGACCATGTCGTCGTCGAGGCGTACGACCTGGATGCCAACCTGATTCGCTATGAGGCAACGGGCGACCTGTTCTGCGTGTGTCTGCAGCACGAGATCGATCACCTGCATGGCAACACCATGTTCGAGAGGCTTAAGCCGATGCAGAGGATCAAGGCCGTCAAGGAGTACCAGGACGCCCTGGCCCGCGGCGCTCGACCGGGCGAGACGGAGTAGATCGTCCGTCCCCCGGGCAGGGCCCGCACATATCATCCCGTGCTCAAACATTCTCGCTTCGCTGCGAAACTGCGCGCGGGACGATATGTGCGGGCCCTGTCCGGGGGACTGCGTTGTCCTGGCTCCTTTTTCGCCCGGGTGCCGTTGGGCCAGGGAGGGGCGTCTTCGCTGATATTTGCTTTGTTGGAAGAGCTGCTTTTATTGCGGCTCTTTCTTTGGTTTTGGGTATATTTATTCTTGTTGAAATGTTATTGCGGATGAGCTTGGGACTTGGCTTTCCGCTGAAATTTGTAGCCGTCTTGGCTCTGCTTTTGAGGAGACATTGGTTATGCGTATTGTGTTTATGGGTACGCCGGATTTTGCGGTGCCTTCGTTGACTTCGCTTGTTGCGGCTGGGAATGAGATTGCGCTTGTTGTTACTCGTCCTGATGCTGTTCGTGGGCGTGGTAAGAAGCTTGAGCCGTCTCCTGTTAAGGCTAAGGCACTGGAGCTGGGGTTGCCGGTCATTGAGGCTAATCGTATGACCCCTGAGGTTGTTGAGGCGCTCAAGTCTGCCCGGGCTGATATTTTCTGTGTGGCAGCCTATGGTTGCATTTTGCCCGATGAGGTGCTGCATATGGCGCCGCTTGGTATTGTGAATGTTCATGCTTCGCTGCTGCCTCGTTGGCGTGGCGCTGCTCCTATTCAGCGTGCGATTCTCGCTGGTGACGAGGTTGCTGGCGTTTCTATTATGCGCATTGGGCATGGCGTGGATACTGGTGCTTATTGTGCTCAGGCTTCCACGTTGGTTTCCGGTAAGCATGCTGAGGCGCTGACCATGGAGCTTGGTGAGCTTGGCGGTAAGTTGCTTGCCGATACGCTTCCCTCGCTTGCCGATGGCTCGGCTGTTTGGACTGAGCAGGACGAGTCGCTCGTCACTCATGCTGCCAAGATTTCCAAGCAGGAGATGCGTCTGGATCCGCAGATGGCGGCGCTCGATTGCGTTCGTCATGTGCTCGCTTCGTCCGATACCGCGCCTGCCCGTTGCGTGATTGCCGGCAAGACCGTGCGTGTGCTCGATGCTGCGCCGGCTGATGTGTCGCTTGGCGAGGGTGCTGTTGTCGTTAAGAGCAAGCGTGTTTACCTGGGCCTTTCCGATGGTGCGGTTGAGCTGCTTGAGGTTAAGCCTGACGGCAAGCGTGCTATGGCTGCTTCTGCTTGGGCTGCTGGCCTGCTGGGCGCCGACCTTACGTGGGGTGTTCTGTCATGAGCAAGCTGTCCCCCGCGCGCAAGCTCGCGCTCGATGTGTTGATGGAGGCCGATCGCCGCGGCATGTACGCACGCGACGTGTTGTCCTCTCGCGCATCGGCCAAGGCTATTGACCAGCGCGATTCCGCTTTTGCCGCCCGCTTGGCGCTGGGTGTAGCCGCCACGCAGGGTATTTTGGACGAGCTGCTCGATCAGTTTCTCGATAAGCCCAAAAAGGTTGCGCCGCGCGTTCGCATGGCGCTTCGTATTTCTGCCTTCGAGATGCTCTACCTGCATACGCCTGGCCGCGTTGCCGTAAGTCAGTGTGTTGAGCTGGTGCGCAGTGGTGCTAAGTCTGCTGCGGGCCTGGCAAACGCGGTGCTGCACAAGGTTGCGGACAACGTTGAGGACTTTGCCACGGCATCCGACGTGGATGAGTCCGAGCGACGCTTGGTTCGTCTGTCGCGCCTGATGGGTCTTCCGCGCTGGCTATGCGCTCGCATTATGGCGTCGTTTGACACTCCAGAGGGTGCGCTCGGCTTCGCCGGCAATCTGGCGCCCGCGCCGCTCGCTTTGCACGAGAACGCCTTTGCAACCAAACCTGATCCGTACCTATCGCAGCTTGTGGCGCCTGTGTTCCCTGGCTGTCATGCTCCGGTCGATGCTCAGGTTACGGTTGCGTCGGGCGTATTTGAGCGTGCTGCTGCCGTGGCCTCGGACCTTAACGCCCAGCTTATCGCCACAGCTGCCACGCGCCCTGGTAGCTGCCTTGAGATTGGTGCCGGCCGTGGCACCAAGACCTATGTGGTGATGTGTCAGGCCAAGCGTGCGGGCTATGAGCGTCAGCATACGGCGCTCGATTTGCATGATCGCAAGTGCGATCTTAATCTCGCTCGCCTGCATAAGGCCGGTATTCAGGGCGTTCGTACGGTTTCGGGTGATGCTTGCGAGCTTGATGAGGTGCTCACATCGTTTGATGCCATGCTTGGCGAGCCGGTTAAGTTCGACACGGTCTTTATCGATGCGCCGTGCTCTGGCACCGGAACCATGCGCCGTCATCCTGAGATACCGTGGCGCCTGACCGAAAAAGATGTGACGGTTGAGCTGCCCAAACTGCAGCTTACGATGCTCAAAGAGGCTGCTGCGCGCGTGGCTGCCGGCGGCGAGCTCATCTATGCGACGTGCTCGGTTTTCGACGAGGAGAACACGCAGGTCGTGGAAGCGTTCTTGAGCTCTCCCGAGGGTGCCGGCTTTAGCGTGGCACCGCTTTCCGAGGCGCAGATTCTGCAACTCCCCGAGTTCGCCCAGGCCAAGAAGCTCGTCTCCGTACGCCAAAACGACCGAGGCCTCTTCCAAAGCGTCCCCATAAACGCCGATTCCTACGACGGTCACTTTTGCGCCCGCCTGGTTCGCAAGTAACGACTAAGTTGCGGTGAAATAGGGATTGAATATCAGCTCCTACCTGCCAAACAGTCCTTATTTCACCGCAACTCATAAGGAAACCTGGGCAGCTAAAGAATCAGCCCCGCGATTGGTGTCGGTCGCGGGGCTGATTGGTTTCTAGTGGCTGTGCGGGCAGTTAGCGCAGCAGCCGCTCGTTGCGCTGGTGCTGGAGCCGCCGCTTCGCTGGTCGGTGTTGTAGAATCCGCTGCCCTCAAATTTAATACCGCTGGCCGAGAACGTCTTGGATGCCGGAGCGCCGCAGCTGGGGCACACGACCTCGGGGGTCTCGGACATGGGATGCTCAACCTCAAACACATTGCCGCAGCTCGAGCACTTGTAATCGTAGCGCGCCATAATACTTCCTTTTCAGCACAAAGCGGGCAGATCGCTCTGCCCGCATAAATTCAAACGTCTGTAACTGTACCCTATATCGGGGGTTTTATCACGCTTCGCCCCAGAATCTATGGGTGATACGCAGGAGCTGTGCAGTTTTATCCTCAGCCGCCTCGATATCAGCCTCTTTGGCCTGCCAAGTCCAGTTGCCCGTAGCAACACCCGGCACGTTCATGCGCGCATCGTCGCCCAGCCCCAGCACGTCCTGCAGCGGCATCATCACGAGGGGAGCGTCGCTTGCCAGCGCGTCGCCCATCAGCTTACCCGCAAACTCCTTACCACTCGGCTCATCGCCGCCCGCAAAGGAACGCGTGCACCAACCGGCGAGCGTCGACGTATCGTGCGTCGAGGTGTACAGAATCTTGCCCGGCGTTGGATGCACGCCGTTGCGGACGTCGTAATCGCTAAACTCCAGCACGTCCATGCCGGGGAAACCACAGGTTGAAGCCATGGCGCGAACGCCGGGCGTCAGGTAGCCCAGATCCTCGGCAATAAAGTTGAGCGGACCCAGCTCGTCATGGGCGGTCTGGAACAGGTCCTTACCCGGGCCCGCAAGCCAGCGGCCATCGGCACAGGCCTTGCCGGCGGGGATGCTAAAGTAGCTGTGGAAGCCCAGGAAGTGATCCAGGCGCACGCGGTCGTAGAGCGAAAACGCACGACGCAGGCGATCCATCCACCAGCTATAGCCGTTCTGCTTCATGTGATCCCAACGGAAGGTGGGGTTGCCCCACACCTGGCCCTCGGGCGCAAAGTTATCGGGCGGCGCGCCAGAAATCTCGATCGCCTTGCCGGTATCGGACAGCCAGAAGTTTTCGGGCTCGCTCCACGCGTCGGCCGAATCGTCCGAGACATACATCGGGATATCGCCGATGACCTCGATGCCCTTCTTGTGCGCATAGTTCATGAGCTCGCACCAGGCCAGGTCAAAGCGGTACTGCATGTACGCCTGCAACTCTGCCTCGTCGTGGAAACGCTTGTCGTCAATCAGATGCTCGTTGTAGCGCGCGATATCGGCCGGCCAATCGTGGCGCGACTCGCCCTCAAAGTACTTCTTAACCGCCATATAGACGCAGTACTTCTCGAGCCAGTCGGCATTGCGATGCTTAAACGCGGTGTAGAGCGGATCGGCGTCCTCGCCGCCACGCGCCTTCCAAGTCGCAAAATCGGCCGCCAGCTCCTCGTGGCTTTCGGGCAGCAGGTCGATATTGCCTGCAAAGGCTGAGGGACCGGCGTAAGGGGAGCGGAAGAAGTCCGTCGGGTTGACAGGCAGGACCTGCCAGTAGCGCATGCCCATGGCGGCCAGATGGTCGATAAAGCGACGCGTGGGCGCACCGATGGTGCCGGGCTTGCCGTCGTCGGTTGGCACCGAGGTGATATGGCACACGACGCCCGCGCCGTGATCGAGCGGCTCCTGTAGGCGCTGCTCGGCGTGGTGATAGATAATCGACGAGCCCAGCGGATACAGATCGAGCGTGACCGTACCGTTATGGATCTCGCACTCGTGTCCGCTGATCACGTCACTCGCGCATTCGCCGAGCGCCGGAATCGTCACACGGTGCGAATTGCGCAGGCTGCGGTTGATGATGACGGTCGCGGACTCGCCGCCCTTGCCCGTGCGGTTGTAGGCCAGCACCTCGTCGTTGAGCGCGAAGGCCTTGATCTCGCCGTCGATCAAAAACGGCAGCGCACGGCGCACGGCCGAGGCGTTCTTGACGATCGCGAGCGTGTCGAAGTCGTGCAGGTCTTCCTTCAGGGGCAGGGTGCGGCGGTTGCCCGGATCGGTCAGGCCCTCCAGGCCGTACTCGTCGCCGTAGTAAATCGAAGGCACGCCGGGGAACGTCATCTGCATGAGCGTTGCAAGCCAAAAACGGCTCTTGGCCAGGCCCATCGAGTTCTCGTCCAGACGCCATTTGCTGCGCTCGCACTCGGGCAGCTGCGACTCGTCGGGGCCGCCGCCGAGCACCGAGATGATACGCGGGCGGTCGTGGCTCGACAGCAGGTTGAGCGCGCAGGACAATGCCTCGCTCGGGTAGTTCTCGCGCAGGGTTTCGATATCCTCGGCTGCTTGGTAGGCGTTTTTGTAGCCCATCAAAAAGCCGATGACCATGTCGCGGAAGGGGTAGTCCATGGCAGAGTCCAGCTCGGAGCCCTGCAGGTAACGACGCAGATGGCCATAGCTAATTTTGTTGGAGGCGTCTTCCCAGACTTCGCCGAGCAACAGTGCGTCAGGCTTTTCGGCAAGTACGGCCTTCTTGATTTCGGCCAGGAAGTCGTCGGAAAGCTCGTCAGCGACGTCCAGGCGCCAGCCATGAGCGCCGGCACGTAGCCATTTACGGATCACGCCGTCCTTGCCCAGGAGCCGCTCGCGTACCAGTTCGGAGCTCTCATTGATGGCGGGCATATTGCCCACGCCCCACCAGCAGTCGTACGAGCCGTCCTCGTGGAAATAAAACGCATCGCGCCATGGAGAGTCCTCGCTCTGCCACGCACCGACACCGGGATAGTTGCCGTAGCGGTTAAAGTAGATCGAGTCGTCGCCCGTATGGTTGAAGACGCCGTCCAGGATGATGGAAATGCCGAGCTTCTCGGCTGCCTGACACAGTTCGGTAAAGTCCTGCTCGGTGCCCAGGATCGGGTCGATCTTGGTGTAGTCGGCCGTGTCGTAGCGGTGGTTGCTCGCGGCCTCAAAGATAGGGTTGAGGTAGATGGCCGTAAAGCCCAACTCGGCGATGCGGGGCAGGTCTTCTTGGATACCCTTGAGCGATCCGCCGTAGAAGTCCCAGGTCTTGATGGAGCCGTCCTCGGCGCGCTCGTAAACGGGCGGCTCGTTCCAGTCCTCAACCATCCGGCGCTGGATTCCGTTGCGCGGTTTTTCGACCTCGGCCAGCGTGCGCTCGCGCCAGTGCTCGTCGCGGGCATAGCGATCGGGGAAGATCTGGTAGACCATTCCACGCTCGTACCACTCGGGTCGAACTTCGCGGTGCTTGTAGACGGTGACCTGGAATGACGGCACCTCGGCGTAATCGTAGGTTACGCCTTCGCCGCCGGTGCGGCCCTGTGGTGCGCCCAGGCGAACCTCGGGCTGGCCCTCGATATTGCAGATAAAGCTGTACCAGATAAGACAGGGCTCGGCGCACTCAAGCTCTACGCTAAATATGCCGTCGCCCTCGTGCGTCATGGGATACCGAGACTCACCGATCTCATCGACCCAGGTGCGCAGCGTAAGCGTTGCCTGGTTGGGGTCGGCATCCTCCAAAATCACCGAGAGCGAAACGGATGTTCCAGTGGTCACAGCGCCAAACGGAGTGCGAAACTGCGGCAGACGGCTGTTGTGTATCAATCTCATAGTACGGTCCAGTTCAATAGAATCACGGCCTGCGGGCCATGGGCTTTACGCACAAGATGTAAGTATATCTGTTGTACACAGGCTGTATAAACAACATCCGTTTACCATCGGCGAACGGTTGTCCTAGATAATCGTTTTACCAACTATCAACAGAGAAGGGGCGCCCGGTTGGAGCGCCCCTTGCTTAGGGTTTGATGAGGTTTTGGATCGTCTGGATTAGCGGCGCTTGCGGGTGGCCGTGGCCTTGCGGACGGACGTCTTCTTGGACGGGGCCTTTTTTTCTGCCGGAGCGGCGGGGGAGACCGGGGTCTCCTTGGCAGGCTCGGGCTTAGTCTCTGCCTTCGGGGCGGCCTTGACCTCAGCGGTCTTCGGCGCCGACTTGGCCTTTACCTCAGCCTTGGGCTCCACTTTGGCAGCAGCGGACTTAGCCTCTGCCTTGGTAGCTGCGGCCTTGGTCGTGGTCTTCTTGGCCGTCGTCGTGCGCTTTCGCGTGGTGGTCTTGGCGGCGGGCTTGACCTCGACGGTTGCCTCCGCCTTGGACTCGGCAGGCGTCTCCTCGACTTTGGCGGCCGGCTTTGCGGCCGCCTTGGGGGCAGCCTTCGTTGCAGTGGCCTTGGTAGCCGTCGCCTTGGAAGCCGTGGCCTTCGTAGCTGTAGCCTTCTTGGCGGCAGTGGTCTTGGTTGTGCTCTTGGTCGCGGTCGTCTTCTTGGCAGCGGTCTTGGCCGGAGCCTTTGCCGCAGGCTTTGCCTCGGCGGCGGCCTCAGCCTTTACCTCGGGAGCAGCCTCGGCCTCGGCGGCCTTCTTGGCAGCGGCGGTCGTGCGCTTGCGCGTCGTCGTTGCCCTGGTAGCAGTTGTCTTTGCTGCGGCGGCCTTAGTCGTCGCAGCCTTCTTGGCCGTTGTCTTGCGCGTCGCGGTCTTCTTGGCGGCAGGCTTCGCAGCCGGCTTCTCCTCGGCCTCGAGAGCAACCTCGGGAGCTGCCTCAACCTTCACCTCAGATTTGGCCTCAACCGGCTTCTCCTCAGCCTTGGGCTCCTCAACAGCAGCGGGCGCCTCAACAACCGCCGCCGGCCTCTCAATCTCCGGATGCATAAAGAAGTACAGGTCCAGATACTTGTCGGCCGAGCGCGTCCAGCTAAAGTCTTGGCTCATGGCCTGCGTGACCAGCTGATTCCACGCCTCGCGGTTGTCCCAGAACAGGCGTGCCGCACGGAACACGGCGTCGCCCATCTCGTCGCCGTTAAAGTTGCTAAACGAGAAGCCCGTGCCCTCGCCGGTAAACTCGTTATACGGGATCACCGTGTCCTTCAGACCGCCGGTCTCGCGAACAATCGGCAGGGTGCCGTAGCGCATGGCGATGATCTGCGACAGGCCGCAGGGTTCAAATTTCGAAGGCATCAGGAACATGTCGGCGGCGGCGTACATACGCTGAGACAGCGCCGGATCGAACTCGATGCGTGCGGCCATGGTGCCGGGGTACTTGTCCTGGAAGTAGCGCAGGCCGTCTTCGTAGTCGCGGTCGCCGGTGCCCAGTACCGCTACCTGCACGCCGCCGGCCAAAATACGGTCGAGCGCGTACATGACCAGGTCCATGCCCTTTTGGCGCGTCAGGCGCGTGACCATCACCATGAGCGGGCGGTCGTCGCGAACCTCGAGCCCCAGCTCCTCCTGCAGCTTGGCCTTGCACACAGCCTTGCCGGAACGGTCTTCGACCGTGTAGTTGGCGGCAATGCGCTTGTCGGTCGCCGGGTCAAAGCCTGCCACGTCAATGCCGTTCAAAATGCCCTGCAGCGCATAGGAGCGCTCGCGCAGCACACCGTCCAGGCCCTCGCCAAACTCTGGCGTCTGGATCTCGTTGGCATAGGTGGGGCTCACCGTGGTGATGGCATCGGCGTAGCGCAGCGCGCCCAGCATGTAGTTGATGCTGCAGGCGTCGCAACGCAGCTGCGAGGCGGCCGCCGGAATATGCGCCACGCCCAGGATGTCCTCCATCACGGTGTCGCTAAACTGGCCCTGGAACGCCACGTTGTGGATCGAGAACACGGTCTTGACGCGGTCGTACAGCGGCAGGCCCTGGTAGAACTCGCGCAAGAACACGGGCGCCAGTGCCGTCTGCCAGTCGTTGCAGTGCAGGATGTCGCACTCAAAGCCAGCCGGCAGGTGCTGCAGACTCTCGGTGATGGCCTTGGAGAAAAACGCAAAGCGCTCGCCGTCGTCAAAGAAGCCGTACGGATAGTCGCGCGCAAAGTAGCGCTCGTTGTCGATGAACATATAGGTGACGCCGTCGTGCTCGAGCTTCTCGAGCCCGCAGTACTCGTTGCGCCAGCCCAGGCTCACGTAAAAGTCGGAGAAGTGCTCCATCTGCGCCTTGTACTCGTCCTTGATGGTGGCGTACTTGGGCACCATCACGATGACCTCGGCGCCGGCGCGCACAAGCGCTGCAGGCAGCGAGCCCGCCACGTCGCCCAGGCCACCGGTCTTTACAAACGGTGCGCACTCGGCCGAGGCAAACACGATCTGCATTTTTTTGCTGGAATCTGCCATATTGTCTCCCATGTTGCTATTCGAGAATAGCCGCCTGGCACAAACCGGGCGGCTATTCTACATGTTACGAGCGATGTTGCGGTGCCAACGTTAACGTACGATGGTGGTGTCGGAAGTTAACGGAGCCTTGCCCAGCACCAGGATGTTCTCGGGTGTGCCGCGAAGCTCGGTGTTGGTGGGGACCACGTTGTTCTTGTCCAGAATGGCGTTCTCGACGCGGGCGCCGCTCTTGATGATGCAGCTCTGGTTGATGATCGAGTTGGTCACCGAAGCGCCTTCCTCGACCACGACGCCGCGCGACAGGATCGAGTTGCGCACGGTGCCCTTGATGATGCAACCGGCCGAGATGATCGAGTTGCACGCGTGGCTGCCGGTCGCATAGCGCGAAGGCGGCACGTCGTGGGCCTTGGTCAGGATCGGGCGCTCGGGGTCAAAGAGCTGGTCGGCCACGGTCTGGTCGAGCAGGTCCATGCTGCGGCGATACAGCGACTTTTCGCTAAACACGCCCACGACCTCGCCCTTGTACTCGTAGCTGCACACGTCGATGTTGCCAAAGTCGCCTTGGAGTGCCTCGAGCAGGTCCAGATAGTCGGCGGCCTGGTAGTGATCGATGATCTCGAGCAGCGTCTCGCGGTTGACAATGCAGCAGTCCATGGAGGCGTTGTCGCCGTACGCGACGCCGGCGCTCACGCCCGTCAGGCGACCGTTCTCGTTAATCTCGAGCTTGGTCTCGTCATCGACGTTGCGCGTGGCCTTGCAGTACACCACGGTCATCTGGGCGCCGGAGTTCTCGTGCGCCTCGATGATGGTGTTGAGGTCCATGTTAAAGATGATGTTGGTGCCCATCATCACGACATAGGGTTTCTCCGAGCGCTGGAACAGCGTCTTGTTGGAGATGATGTCGCGCAGCAGGAAGCGCATGCCGCCCTTGGTGGTGCCATACGCGTTGCCAGGCACCATGAACAGGCCGCCCTTCTTGCGGTCAAGACCCCAGTCCTTGCCCGAGCCCACGTGGTCGATCAGCGAACGGTAATTACCCGGCATGACGACGCCGACGGTCTTGATGCCGGCATTCATCATGTTGGACAGCGGAAAGTCGATCAGGCGGTAGCGGCCCAAAAACGGAACGGACGCGATGGGGCGGTCCTTGAGCAGGACGCTGCCGTAGGACGAAGAGTAGTTAGCGGTGATATAACCGATGGCCTTGCGATTGATCATCGGATCATTCCCCCTTCCCGATAACGACGTCATTTCCAACGACGGCCGTATCCTTGGTGGTATCGACAGAGCCGAGCTTCACGCCCTCTTCGACCGTGGAGTTCTCGCCCAAAATAGCGCGGCAGATGTGCGCGCCGCTCTTAACGTGCGCACCCGGCAGCAGCACGGAGTCCTCGACCACGGCGCGCTCCTCGATGATGACATCGGTCGAAAGGATCGAGTGGCGAGCGGTGCCGTAGATCTTGCAGCCGTTGGAGACCAGGCAGTCGTCCAGGCGGCCGTCCGGGCCAATGTAGTGCGGCGGACGCGTGGTGATGTTGGACATGATGGGGAAGTTCTTGTCAAACAGATCGAACTCGGGGTTGTTGCCCAGCAGGTCCATCGAGGTCTCGTGGAAGCTGGCGATGGTGCCAACGTCCTTCCAAAAGCCGTGGAACTCGTAGCTGTACAGGCGCTTGTTCTCGCCGAGCAGCTTGGGGATGATGTCCTTGCCAAAGTCGTGGCTCGAGCGCTGGTCCAGAGCGTCCTCCTCGAGCGCCTCAATCAGCACGTCGGCCGAGAAGATGTAGATGCCCATGGACGCGAGATTCGAATCGGGCTTCTCGGGCTTCTCGGTGAACTTGGTGATGCGGCCGTCCTCGGGGTCGGTGGTCAGGATGCCAAAGCGGCTGGCCTCCTCCCACGGCACGGGCATAACGCTCACCGTGAGGTCGGCGTTGTTCTCAATGTGCGTCTTGAGCATCTTGCGGTAGTCCATGCGATACAGGTGATCGCCCGAAAGAATCAGGACGTACTTGGGGTCGTTGGCCTTGATGTAGTCGAGGTTCTGCGTAATGGCGTCGGCCGTGCCCGCATACCAGGCGCCGCCGGTCTGCGTCTCGTACGGCGGCAGGATTGACACGCCGCCGTCACGGCTGTCCAGATCCCACGCCTCGCCGGAGCCCACGTAGGCATGCAGCAGGTAGGGACGGTACTGCGTCAGAACGCCCACCGTGTCGATGCCCGAGTTGGAGCAGTTGGACAGCGAAAAGTCGATAATGCGGAACTTGCCACCAAAGCTAACCGCCGGCTTGGCGATCTTTTGGGTGAGTGCCCCCAATCGGCTGCCCTGTCCTCCTGCGAGGAGCATCGCGATGCATTCTTTCTTACTCATCGATTTCTCCTTCTGTCATCGATGTTCCTAAACCCATTAGCGACGGGCGCAGCGCAACGTCGCGCCCGTCGAATAATGCCGTGCGGCAAAGGGAGCTCGCGCGCCTTTACGCGTGCCAGATCTCGTCGCGGTACTCGCGAATGGTGCGGTCGCTCGAGAACCAGCCACTGGACGCGGTGTTGAGCAGCGCCTTGCGGTTCCAGGTCTCCTGGTCGCCATAGCTGCCCGTGAGCTTTTCCCATGCATCAACGTAGCTGCGGAAGTCGGCCATGACCAGGTCGGGGTCGTTGTTGTTCATGAGCTCGTTGTAGATGCTCTCGAAGTTGCCCGAAAGACCCGCAAAGGTGTTGTCCTTGAGCTCGTCCATCACGCGGCCCAGGCGCTCACGGTCTCCGTTGAGGGTATCCCACGCAAAGTAGCTGTTGGATGCCCAGAGCTGCTCGACCTCGGGAGCGGTCAGGCCAAAGATGGCCTCGTTCTCGCGCCCAGCCAGATCGGCGATCTCGATGTTGGCGCCGTCGAGGGTGCCCAGCGTAATGGCGCCGTTCATCATGAGCTTCATGTTGGACGTGCCCGAGGCCTCCTTGCCGGCCGTGGAGATCTGCTCCGAGATCTCGGCGGCGGGGTAGATGAGCTGGGCGTTGCTCACGCGGAAGTTGGGGATAAAGCAGACCTTCATGACCTCGTTGACGCGGGCATCGTTGTTGATGACGTCGGCCACGGAGTTAATGAGGCGGATGGTCTCCTTGGCGAAGGTGTAGCTCGAGGCAGCCTTGCCGCTAAAGATGAAGGTCGTCGGCGTCACATGGAAGTTGGGATCCGCGATGCGACGGTTGTAGATGTCCATCACCTTCATGATGTTCATGAGCTGGCGCTTGTAGGCATGGAAGCGCTTAACCTGAACATCGAAGACGGTGTTGGGGTCAATGACCAGACCGGTCTCGGCCTTGACGTAGGCGGCCAGGCGCTCCTTGTTAGCGCGCTTGGAGGCACCCACGGCCTTGAGGAACTCGGCGTCGTTCTGGAACTCCTTGAGTTTCTCCAGCTCAAAGGCGTCCTTGAGCCAGCCATCGCCAATGGCCTCGGTCACGAGCTTGGCATAGGTGGGGTTGGCCTCGGCAAAGAAGCGACGGTGCGAGATGCCGTTGGTCTTGTTGTTGAACTTCTCGGGCGTCAGGGCATAGAAGTCCTTGAGCACGATGTTCTTGATAATGTCGGAGTGGATCTTGGCCACGCCGTTGACGCTGTGGCTGCAGATCACGGACAGGTTGGCCATGCGAATCTCGCCGTCCCACAGGATGGCGGTCTGGCGCAAACGCTCCTGCCAGCCCTCCTGCGTGGTGTCGAACGACTCGTGCCAACGACGGCTGATCTCGTCGATGATCTGGTACACGCGGGGGAGGAGCTTGGAGAACGTGCCGATGGGCCACTTCTCCAGAGCCTCGGGCAGGATGGTGTGGTTGGTATAGCTCACGACCTGCGTCACGATGTTCCAGGCGTCGTCCCACTCGAGCTTCTTCTCGTCGATGAGGATGCGCATGAGCTCGGGGCCGCACATGGCGGGGTGCGTGTCGTTGGTGTGGATGGCCACAAACTGCGGCAGCAGCTCCCAGTTCTCACCGTGCTCCTTCTCAAAGGTGTCGAGCAGGCTGTAGATGCCGGCCGAGACAAACAGGTACTCCTGCTTCAGGCGCAGCAGACGGCCGTGCTCGCCGGCGTCGTTGGGGTAGAGGATAGCGCTGATGGCCTCGGCCTCGGCGCGCTCGGCATCGGCGAGGGCATAGTCGCCGCGGTTGAAGGCCTCAAGGTCAAAGTGCTCCTCGACCGGCTCGGCGGCCCAAACGCGCAGCTTGTTGACGGTCTCGCCGGCATAGCCCACCACGGGGATGTCGTAAGGGACGGCCAGGATGTCCTGCGTATCCACCGTGCGGTAGAACGTGCGGCCGTCCTCCTCAAAGCCCTCGACGTGGCCGCCAAACTTAATGGTCACGGCCTTGTCCTGACGACGGACCTCCCAGGGATAGCCGTGGGTGAGCCACTCGTCGGTGGCCTCGACCTGGCTGCCGTTGACGATCTCCTGCTTAAACAGGCCATAGCGGTAGCGCATGCCGTTGCCGTAGCCGGCAATGCCCTCGGCTGCCATGGAATCCAGGAAGCACGCTGCCAGACGTCCCAGGCCACCGTTGCCCAGAGCCGGATCGGGCTCCTGGTTCTCGATGACGGACAGGTCAAAGCCCATGTCGTCGAGCGCCTCGGCGACCATGTCGCGAACGCCAAAGTTGAGCAGGTAGTTGTCGAGCAGGCGACCGATCAAAAACTCGATCGAGAAGTAGTACACGCGCTTCTTGCCCTCGGCGGTGGCACGGGCGTCACTCTTGGTGGCAACGGTGCGCGCCTTCTCGGCCACGAGCTTGGCCAGGGCGTTAAAGCGGTCGAGGTCGCTGGCGGCCTCGACGCTCTTGCCGCTGATGCTCATGACGGCATCGCGATAGAGCTCGGTAAACTCCTGCTTGTTGTCGAAGATCTTATTCATACGTTCCTTTCCCCCGGGGATGTTTCTCCCGGAACGGTTATGACTTGTATCCTACGCCTCGGCGAGGCGGGTAATTACAGCTGTAACGGCTTTGTTACGCATCCTTGGCAGACGGCTTAACAGAAGCAGACTTGGCCTTGGTAGCGGCCTTTTTGGCAGCCGGCTTTTTGGTCGCGGTAGCCTTAGCAGCGGGCTTGGCAGCGGGCTTGGTGGCCTTGGCCTTAGCCGGAGCCTTTTTGGCCGCAGCAGTCTTGGGCTTCACCGAGGACGTGCGCTTACGCGTAGCCTTCTTCGGCTCCTCAACCACCGGCGGCTTGTAGCTGCTGGGACCGCGGCGCTTAAGCACCACGCCAGCCAGGCCGGGCACCTTGATCTCAATGGAGTCCATCTGCCCGTTCCAGGGATAGGGCTCGCTCGAGCAGGTGTAAGGCTCTTCGCCGGCATAGCCGCTGCCGCCAAACTCGGGACGGTCGGAATCGAAGATGACTTCCCAGTCACCCTCGCGCGGCACGCCCACGCGGAAGCTCTCGTAGCTCGCCGGGTCAAAGTTGATCAGGATTACCAGGTCGTCATCGATGTCCTCGCCCTGGCGCACAAAGCTCACGATGGACTGTTTGGAGTTGTCCGCATCGATCCAGGTAAAGCCGTCGTCGGTGTAGCCGCGCTCGTACAGGGCGGGCTCGGCGGTGTACAGGTGGTTGAGCGCCTTGATAAACGCCTGATGATGACGGTGAGTCTCATACTCCTCGGTCAGGAACCACTGGATGGACTCGTAGTAGCGCCACTCAATAAACTGGCCGATCTCGTTGCCCATAAAGTTGAGCTTGGCACCGGGATGCGTCATCTGGTAGAAGGCCAGCGTGCGCAGGCCGGCAAACTGGCGCCACCAGTCGCCCGGCATGCGGCCGATGAGCGAGCACTTGCCGTGCACGACCTCGTCGTGGCTCAGCGGGCAGATAAAGTTCTCGGTAAAGGCGTACATGATGGAGAACGTGAGCAGCCCGTGGTTGCCGGGGCGCCACGGAAAATCTGTCTGCATGTAGTGCAGGGTGTCGTTCATCCAGCCCATGTCCCACTTGTAGTGGAAGCCCAGGCCACCGTCCTGCGGCGGGTAGGTCACGAGCGGCCACGCGGTGGACTCCTCGGCCATCATCATCACGTCGGGGTAATGCGCCTCCACGGCGCAGTTGACCTGGCGGATAAACGCGCTGGCGTCCAGATCCTCCTCGGTACCGTACTTGTTGAACTTCTTTTGGCCCGGATCGTCGATGCCAAAGTTGAGGTACAGCATGCTGGATACGCCGTCCATGCGAATGCCGTCAACGTGGAAGTTTTCGAGCCAGTACAGCACGTTGGAGACCAGGAAGGAACGGACCTCGCCACGGGCGAAGTCAAACTTGTGCGTGCCCCAGTTGGGGTGAATCTCGTGCTCAAACAGCATTTGGCCGTTAAAGGTGGCAAGGCCGTGGGAGTCGGCGCAAAAACCGCCGGGCACCCAGTCCATGATCACGCCGATGCCCGCCTCGTGGCATGCATCGATAAAGTGCATAAGCTGCTGCGGATTGCCGTAACGCGACGTGGCAGCATAGTAGCCGGTCGTCTGGTAGCCCCAGGAGCCATCGAAGGGATGCTCCATAAGCGGCATGACCTCAATGTGCGTATAGCCCATGTCGCGCACGTAGTCCACGAGCTCCACCGACAGGTCGTCGTAGGTGTAGAACTCGCCGCGCTGCGCGGGGAAGGGATCCATGGGGCCGGGGTAGTTGCCGTACTCGTCCGGCTCGCCCTGCGGCGCGTCGCCGTGGCGCTTCCACGAGCCAATGTGCACCTCGTAGATGTTGAGCGGCTGCGACATGTGATTGTGGTCGGCGCGGCGCTTGAGCCACGCGGCGTCGTTCCACTTGTAGCCGTCCAGGCTCCACAGCACGCTTGCCGTACCCGGAGGGCACTCGGCCTTAAAGGCGTACGGATCGGCCTTGTAGAGCTTTTCGCCCTCGTTGGTCTCGATAAGGTACTTATAGAGCTGATCCTGCTCGGCGCCAGGAATAAAGCCTTCCCAAATAGCGCTCGTATGCACGGGCACCAGCGGGTTGGCTTCCTCATCCCAGTCGTTAAATTCGCCAATAACGTGGACACTCTTTACATCGGGCGCCCAAACGCAAAAACGCCAGCCGCGCGTGCGGTTCTGCGTATCGGGGTGCGCGCCCATCTTTTCCCAGCTGCGCTCCCACATGCCAATGCCAAACAGATAGACATCGTCCTTAGAGAGCTCCGGTGCGTGCGGAGCGGCCTTGCGGGTAGCGGGCTTTTTTGCCGTTGGCTTTAGCTTTGTATCGCTCACGTTTGATCCCATCATGACGCGGCAGCGTGTTGCCTTGGTGACTAGATGCGAAAGGTCCAAGGCTGCACGAATCGAAGGGACGGCGATAGTTCTATGATTCGTTCCACCTCGCGTGCTCGGTGGAACTTTCGGCAGAAACTACCATAACACCTGTACATTACTTTTATGGAGGAAAGTGGTTTTGCGGCGGCTTTTAATCGGTGAGCGCCATGTTTAGACCACTGACAGAATTGCGATGGTAAAACTCTTGACAGTTTTACCAATTAGGGTTTTTAGATTGTTAGTTTTACGTTTGGTAAAACGTTTTTAGCAGGATGTTTACCATTTGACATCGAAAGGTTCGTTTATGTCCCAGACCGCCGCCCCCAACGTTGCTTTTATTTTCGATTGCGACGGCACGCTGGTTAATAGCACCCCCGTTTGGGCCTATGCCCAGCCCGAGTTATTGCGCCGCCACGGCGTTGATGTGACGGTCGACGATTTTGCCCAGTTTGAGCACCTTTCGCTCGAGGACGAGTGCCAGGCCTACCATGACACGTGGGGTATTGGTAAAGATGGTGAGGAGCTGTATCGCGAGCTGAGCGAGATTCTCATCGATGGCTATTCCAAGGTGCCGCCGCGTGAGGGTCTTCTGGCATTTTTGGAGCAGGCGAAGGCGGCGGGCATTGCCATGTGCGTGGCCACGTCCACGCCGGCCGAACTGGTGAAGTCCGCCCTTGCGGGTGCGGGTCTTGATCGCTATATGGAGTTTATTACCACGACGGGCGAGGCGGGACGTTCCAAGCAGTTCCCCGACGTGTACGAGCTGGCGCTGCGCCGTCTTGAGGAGCGCCGCGGGCACAAGTTTGAGCGCTCGTGGGTGTTTGAGGACGCCGTCTTTGGACTTAAGAGCTCTGGCACCGCAGGCTTTAAGCGCGTGGGCATCTATGACCCGCACGGCCGTATGGAGCGCGACGAGGTGCGTGCTAACTGCGACATATTTATCGACAGCTATGAGGACCTGAACCTGGTCCGCGTGCTTTCGTTTGAGGGCTAGGCGAGGGCCGTGGCT
This sequence comes from uncultured Collinsella sp., assembly GCA_937995345.1. GTDB lineage: Bacteria > Actinomycetota > Coriobacteriia > Coriobacteriales > Coriobacteriaceae > Collinsella. Next base: position 33,159 of record CALKKS010000024.1, read on the forward strand.
TGCAAAGTATTAGTTGTTTGCGGTTCGCCGGTGGTGGCGAGTGCGGACCTGCTGCGACAATTGGCGGGTGAGTGCGACCACATTGTAGCCGTAGACCGCGGGCTGGACGCGCTGCTGGGCGCGGGGCTGGGCTGCGACGTATATGTAGGGGATGCCGATACGGTGAGCGAAGCGGGTCGTGCGTTGGTCGATGCCGCCGAAGCCTTTGAGGTGGAGCGTCACAACCCCTACAAGGACTACACCGACTTGGCACTAGCCCTAGACACCGTCCGCCGCCGCTGGCCCAACGCAGAGGTGGTCGCAACCTGCGCCACCGGAGGCCGCCCCGACATGGCCCTGTCTGTGCTGGGCCTGTTGGCGGGCTATACGGACGCCCCCGTCTGGATTGCCGAGGACGAAGTAACGGCCAGAATCCTCCATCAGAACGAAACCTGGACCATCCAGGGCGCCGAAGACAAGACCTTCTCCATCATCGCCATAGCTCCCAACACAGAGATAAGCGAACACGGCCTAGAATGGGAGCTAGACCACAGCTCCTTAGGCCTGCTAGCCGACACGGGCATCAGCAACATAGTCCGATCCACCGCAAAGATAGCCGTCCATACGGGTGTCGCAATAGCGTATTTGCTCCATCAGGGTTTTATCGGGACGGCGGATAAAAATAATCGCTCGTAGAGTGATTATTTTTGCCCCGTCCCAGGAAAACCCGTAAGGAGGATAGCCAATTCAAAATTCTCCCTTGCATCCCCGAAGATCTTCCCCTATAGTATCTCCTCGTCACGGGGGCGTAGCTCAGCTGGGAGAGCGCTTGACTGGCAGTCAAGAGGTCAGGGGTTCGATCCCCCTCGTCTCCACCATCGTGAATTCAAAAGGCCACCGTATACCCGGTGGCCTTTTTCATACCCATCAACCCCACAAACCAAAGTGACGTGTCCACCCGCGCCACCCTGCAAAAAGTTGCGCAATTACCTTCCCGGTTTTGTACAAAGTTTGTTAGCCAAGCATAATAGTTTGAGCAATTCGCGCCGCCAGCAATACAACTCAGGCAGTGTTCACCAACCCGCACACCCCCATAAACCTGCGGTAATGTGTGCAAGACGGCACAATATCCCCCATAACCACGGCAAATAAACAGATATGTTGCTCAACACACCCCAAAACGCATGGGCCACCTGCTGTGCTAGGATACCTAAGTCACATGGGTTCAACTGTGCTCACGGCTCCAGCAAGCCGCAAAGCGCAGGGTCGATCAGCATCCGGCCGTAACGGCGGTGCCAGAAAAACCACGAGCTCCAATAGCGTCGTCATGCGTATCGCATCTAAAGTGTTTGTACTTGACTTTGTTCAAGCTGTACTTTCGAATCGATATTTCATGACAAAGCGCAGCAGTCCTTCAGCTGTTTGCGCGCGGTTCAGTTTTGCACCCGCTCGACTGGGCCGCGCGCAGCCAGCTGGAGTTGCGGTCATTTTGCGATACACGTCCGCGACTCTAGCAACTGCACGCATACATACCGTTCACGGTGGGGCAGAGCCACGTGCTTGTCTAACTGGGCTCAGGGTTTGAATATGGAGCGCCTTCGCGCACAAGCGCCCTGGCGAAGCCATACCCAAACCCCGTGAGCCACACGTAAGACAGCAAGGGGGTGGTGCTCGTGTGGTATGTGATCCAGGTCATTAACGGTCGCGAAGACGTAATGCGCGAGCGCATCGAGCGCATGGTGCCGGCTGGAGCCATGCAGGAGCTCTTTTATCCCCAATATCAAACCGAGATCAAGGTACACGGCGAATGGGTCAACACGACCAAGCCGCTCTTTCCCGGTTATCTTATCTGCGATACGGCAGATCCCCGTACTGTGCAACAGTATCTGCTGCGCATGGACGACTTTGCCCGGGTGCTTTCCCAGGACGGTCAGTTTGTGCCGCTGGCAAAAGAAGAGACCCAGCTCATTGGCAGCTTTACGCATAGAGGAGACCGCGTAGTGCCCATGAGCGAGGCCTTAAAGGATGGCGACCAGGTCGTAGTGACGGCAGGTCCGCTTCTGGGCCACGAAGGCCTTATCAAAACCATTAACAGACGCAAGAGCACTGCTTTTCTGGAGCTCAACTTGTGCGGCCGACGCGTAACCACCCGCGTTGGCCTCGCGGTGCTTTCAGCCGAGCAGCGCGCCATGCGAAACCTTAAAAAGGCGATCGCCTGACTGCGGGCGACTGTTTAACGGGACAAGGGGGATCCCCGGGGGCGGGGACGTAAGTTTGAAGGAAATAGTGCTAGATAATCAAATTGGAGAAGCAACAACTGTTGCAGTAGCGCAAGTGGATAGGCGCAGGGCCGCTAAGCTCCAAAATGCGGGAAAACACGAGCCGAGGTTGACCGAAAACGGTATTCCAGCAGATGTGCTGGAGAAGCTGCTACCCGGTAATGACATTGTTGAATTGGAAAAGCCAGTCGTTAATGGCGGACTGTTCTATCGTTTTATTAAGCGATCTTTTGATATTGTTTCCTGTGGCTGTGCCTTGATTCTACTCGCCATTCCCATGGCGGTCATTGCAGTCAAGATTAAAACCGAGTCCGAGGGCCCCGTCATTTACTCGCAGCGTCGCGTAGGAAAAGGCGGAAAAGTTTTCAATATCTACAAGTTCCGTAGCATGTATACCGATGCAGAGTCTCGAGGTGCTCAGTGGGCACAAGATGAAGATCCGCGCGTTACGCCTTTCGGTAAGGTTATGCGTAAGACTCGACTGGACGAGATTCCGCAGTTCTGGAATGTCTTTAAGGGCGACATGAGCCTTATCGGCCCCCGCCCTGAGCGTCCCGCGTTTTGTGAGGAGTTCGAGAAGCGTATTCATGGTTGGCATTACCGCACCATGGTCCGCCCTGGCATTTCCGGCCTTGCCCAGGTTACAGGCGGTTATGACCTGCTTCCGAGCGAAAAGGTGCTGTTCGATCTGCAGTACATAAAAACAAGAAACATCAAGATGGATATTGTGATCATGCTTAAGACACTTGGTGTTGTGAGCACTGGCGACGGTGCGCGATGATTATTTCCGATGAGCATTCATACTCTGTCTTGATGTCGGTTTACTTTAAAGAAAAACCAGAGTATTTACGCGACTCAATTGACAGCATGCTGCATCAAAGTGTCAGCCCTGCCGAGTTTGTTCTTGTATGCGACGGTCCGCTCACGCCAGAATTGGATGCAGTTATTGCACAATATCTGAATTCAGAATCTGGAAGATTGTTTAAAGTAATCCGGCTTGAATGTAATTCCGGTTTAGGCGCCGCACTTAATATCGGCCTTAAAGAATGTAATTCTCAGTTTATTGCCAGAATGGACAGCGACGATATATCTCTTCCTGATCGTTGCGAAAAAGAACTTGCCATACTTTCAACTGGTGAAATTGATTTCGTTAGCGGAACGGTTCTCGAATTTTGTGACTCTCCATCTAATGTGTTTTCCTCCCGAAAGCTCCCTGAAGATACAGAATCCATTTTGGAGTTCGCCAAGAAAAGGAATCCAATTAATCATCCTGCAGTTATGTTTAAAAAAGACGCAGTGTTGAGTTCCGGCGGGTATCAACCTTTTTATTTACTGGAAGATTACTATCTTTGGATAAGGATGCTGTCTAACGGGTTCAGGGCTCAAAATATTAGCGATCCGTTAGTTTATATGAGAGCTGATGAAGGACTGTATTCGCGTCGCGGCGGAATTAAATATGCTTCAGCTCAAATTAAGCTGCTCAAATACATGCATCAGAATCAGTTCATTTCGATAGATGAGTTTGTGATTCTTGCGATTTTACGAGCCGGCGTAAGCATGGTGCCAACATCCCTCAGGAAACTGATGTACTCAAAGTTCGTCCGATCGGCTGAATAAAATGAATAATATTTTTCCACGCGTGTTAATAGTGGGGACTGTTCCCTACAACAAAAAGAGTACTTCTCGCGCTTTTGAATCGTATTTTCATGGTTGGGATAAGGACTGCCTGGCACAGGTATTTTCAAATACTAGGACGCCGGTAAAAGGACATTGCAAATATCTGTACCAAATTACTGATCAGCGACTTGTAAAGCGCAGGATTAACAAGTCAGTCCAGGTTGGAAAGCAGTTCAATTACGATGAATTGCCAGATGAATGGATTGATGATGACCTTGAGGTTAACAGTTCCACGTTTTCGTGGCTTTATCGATTTGGAAGCCGCAGCACGCATTGGACTCATTTGGCCAGAAAGCTAGTTTGGTCCAAAAATCTGTGGTGCTCTCCAGACTTTAATGATTGGATTGATTCGTTTAAACCTGATTGCGTTTTCCTGAGTTTTTCTAACGATTACTTTATTTTGGAAATAGCTTTATATGTAGCCGAACGTTTTAACATCCCTATAGTTTCATCGATTGGTGACGACTATTATTTCGATTCGGAACGTTCCGTATCACCTTTTTATTGGATATATAAATCCACATATCGTCAACTTGTGGATCGAGTCTTTGCTCATGGTGGAAGCGCGATTTACATCGGGAATAAAATCCGCGATAAATATAATTCTGAATTTGGATTAAATGGCAAGACTGTATATCTAACGTCTGAAGCCACGCGTCATGATTTTAGACCGATCGATTTGGAATGTCCTAAAATTAGATATTTTGGAAACATACGGCTTGGACGTAATGAATCTCTTTGCGCCGTTGCAAATGTATTATCTGAAATCAATCCCCATTATCATATTGAGGTGTATTCGAATGAAACTGATCCGAAGTTTTGTTCGCCTCTTAAAGAGAATCCTCACGTTATTTTCAACGGTTCCATTCCTTATAGCTCAGTGCTTGAGAAGACCGTTACAAGTGACATTCTGTTAGTTGTTGAAGGATTCAAGCAAAGAGATGTAGACATCACCAGGTACTCTCTTTCAACAAAGGTTGCTGATGCGCTTACGTCGGGTTCCGCTGTAGTCGGTTTTGGAAGTCAAGAGTGTGGCGCCATTGAGTACATGCAGGACTGCAATTGCTGCTGTGTAGGAACAAGTGAAGCCGAACTTAAAAGTAATCTTGAAAGGCTGTTCTGCGATATAGAGCTCCAAAGGAAGAATTTTGAGTTAGCTAAGGCGGTTGTCGAGCAAAACCATACGCTTGCAAATAGTACAGCAGTCTTTAGAAGCGTTATACAAAATGCGATTAAGGGTTATGACGATGGAATTGCATAATCGATTGACACTTTTAATTAATTCCTGTGACGCGTATTCCGATTTATGGGAAGGCCATATCGCTCTATTAAATAGAAACTGGGGTCAAAGGGATATTCAAACATTTCTCGTTACTGACAAAACAAGTAATCGTAGTTTTTCAAATGTTGATATTCTTTCGGCGGGCCCAACTAAAGAGCTGCCACAGCGATTATTATACGCACTTGACAGGGTCAATACGCCTTATGTCCTATTGACCCTAGATGATTATTATCCAGTTTATCCAATAGATGAGAACCGCATTGCTAGACTTCTCAACATAATGGATGAGTTGAAGCTCGATTATATTCGACTCTTTAAACGTCCGAAGGCAAGAAGACATATTGATGGCTATCCCGATTTATTTTGGATAGACCTTGACGGCAATTATCGTGTAAATCTTTATGCAGGTATTTGGAATGTTGATTTTCTAAAGTCAACAATCGATCAATCTTTGAATGCTTGGCAATATGAAGTCACTTTGACAAATAAGGCAAAAGAGTATGGGGCGAAGTGCGCTTTAAGTACTGGGCATGAATTTGATACGCTTGATGTCATTCGAAAAGGAAAACTGCTCCATAAAGCAAAAAGATACTTTAAAAAGGACCCTGTTTATACAGGCGGAAGAGACATTGTTCCCTTGAATTATGAGGCTCAAATCGCAGTTCGAACATTCATAACCGAAAATTGCCCTTCGGCCTTTGTTGTCAAACTAAAAAAAATAATGAATAAGTTTGGCTTTTCCTTTTATTCAGACTACCAATAAAACGGATGTGACAAATACATGCCAGCGAAGTTGAGTTCACTCTCACTAGTTCAAGTGCTTGCTTTGTTGATTCTAATTGCTTTTGGAGTTAATTTTGCCGGTTTGGGTCTCTGGATTCTGATCGGCGGATGCGTAGCTCTGTTTATTTTAAAGCGGGATCTAATTATTCCAAACACAAGTCAATTCATGGTTGTTTTGATATTTGCGATTTGTTATCCGACTTGCTCGGTAGTTTTCGGTGGTCTAACGGACCAAGCTGTCTATCTTTGGGTAATTAGTGTTGCAATTATTGCTGCTTACCTTATGGGCTGGAACTGGCGAAAGCTATTTCCAGAAGCAACTGCTTCTTCAGTAATGATTTTATTTGGATTGTCGTTTGCCGCTCACGGTCTTCTGAATTATTACTATAGCCTCCAGCTCGGCGTTGGCGACAGTGGTTTTTGCTACGATTTTTGGTCGAAAAGCAACTCTGCGAGTACGGCACAGGGCGTTCTTTTTACTCCTCTTGTCAGCGTTATTTGGATTGTATTGCTACAGCATCGTTCGCCTTTGCTAAAAGTTACTTCGTTTATAACGCTTTTGTTCGCAGTCCGTTATAACTTTATGCTTGGCGGCCGAAGCTTTCTTCTTTTGTTGGCGCTTGCGGCCTTTACATATTTACTTATAAAGATATCTTTTTCTGCCGAAAGTACCGGAGATGCAATAAAAAATTTATTGATGGTCTTCTTTTTATTAATTTTGATTCTTTATTTGTATCAAAAGAATCTCTTCAATTTAAAAAGCACTTTCGAAAACTCCTATATGGCTCACAGATTTAAGTATCAGAGCGTTGCAGAAGACGATAGAGCTACAAGGTGGCTTTACTACGCATCTCATTTCAATCAGGGGATATTTGGAGGAAACAGGATCTCAATCTCCTCTGGCTATGGTTATGCGCACAACCTCTGGTTAGATGTTTTTGATCAGGCGGGATTCATTCCTTTCCTTTTGCTTCTGATGGTGAGCTGCTCTTCTGTGGCAGGGGGAATACGCACGGCGTTTTCAACGAACAGGTATGAAGGCTTATATGCTGTGTCTTTCTATGTAATTTACTTTGCCCAGTTTTTTATTGAACCAATTTTGCAGGGCAGTCCTTTCTTTTTCATTTCTTTTGTTTTTATAACGGGCTTGTTCAATTCACTAAGTCAAGCCCATTTAATTGAATGGAGCGTAAATGAATAGCACTTTTAAAGACAAGACCCTTATGATCACGGGCGGCACCGGCTCGTTCGGCAACACCGTGCTCAAGCACTTCATGAACACCGACCTGGCGGAGATCCGCATCTTCTCGCGTGATGAGAAGAAGCAAGATGACATGCGCCACCGCCTTCAGGAGAAGAGCCCTGAGCTCGCCTCCAAGGTGCGCTTCTTCATCGGCGACGTCCGCGACGCCCAGTCGGTCCGTGATGCGATGCACGGCGTGAACTATATTTTCCATGCTGCTGCTCTCAAGCAGGTGCCCTCCTGCGAGTTCTTCCCCATGGAGGCCGTGCGCACCAACGTCATCGGCACGGACAACGTCCTGCACGCCGCCATCGAGGAGGGCGTCGACCGCGTCGTGTGCCTGTCCACCGACAAGGCCGCATACCCCATCAACGCCATGGGCAAGTCCAAGGCCATGATGGAGTCCATCATCTACGCCAACGCGCGCAATGGCGCCGGCCGCACCACCATCTGCTGCACCCGCTACGGCAACGTCATGTGCTCGCGTGGCAGCGTCATCCCGCTGTTCATCGACAGAATCCGCAAGGGCGAGCCGCTCACGGTCACCGACCCCAACATGACCCGCTTCCTGATGAACCTGGACGAGGCCGTGGACCTGGTGCAGTTCGCCTTCGAGCACGCCAACCCCGGCGACCTGTTCATCCAGAAGGCGCCGGCATCCACGATTGGCGACCTCGCCGAGGCCGTGCAGGAGGTCTTCGGTCGCGTGGGCACGCAGATAATCGGCACCCGCCACGGCGAGAAGCTCTTTGAGACCCTCATGACCCGCGAGGAGCGCCTGCGCGCCGAGGACATGGGCGGCTACTACCGCGTGGCCTGCGACTCGCGCGACCTGAACTACGATAAGTTCGTCGTCGATGGCGAGGTGGAGACCCAAGCCGACGAGTCCTACACCTCCCACAACACCGAGAGGCTCGACGTGGAGGGCACGATCGCCAAGATCAAGACAGCCGAGTACGTGCAGCTGGCCCTTGAGGGCCGCGAGCACGAGGCGGTGCAGTAGGGTGCGCGTCCTCGTCACCGGCGCGAGGGGCTTCGTCGGGAGGAACCTTTGCTGCGCGCTGGAGAACATCCGCGACGTCAAGGACCGCCGCGAGAAATATGCCTCCCTGCTGCCGCTCGAGGTCATGCAGTACGACATCGACTCGGCCCCCGGGGAGCTCGACGGCTACTGCTCCCGCGCGGACTTCGTGTTCAACCTGGCCGGCGTAAACCGTCCCAAGGACCAATCCGAGTTCATGGAGGGCAACTTCGGGTTCGCCTCCACGCTGCTGGAGACCCTGGAGCGCCACGGGAACAAATGCCCCGTCATGCTCTCCAGCTCCGCGCAGGCGAGCCTGTCGGGCCGCTTCGAGGGCTCGGTCTACGGCGAATCCAAGCTGGCGGGGGAGGGGCTGTTCCGCGAGTACTCCGAGAGGACCGGGGCGCCGGTTCTCATCTACCGCTTCCCGAACCTCTACGGCAAGTGGTGCCGCCCCCGCTATAACTCCGCAGTCGCCACCTTCTGCGACGCCATCGCCAACGGCCGCCCCTACATCGTGAACGACCCCAATGTCGAGCTGGAGCTCCTCTACATCGACGACCTCGTCGACGAGATGCTGGGAGCCCTGCTGGGGCAGGAGCACCGCTGCGGCTACGAGGGCCTCGAGCGCGTCGACGGTGATGATTTCTGCTACGTCCCCGGCACCGACGTGAGGACCCTGGGCGAGATCGTCTACCTGCTGGGCCGCTTCCGCGACAGCCGAGAGACGCTCTCGGTGCCCGACCTGTCCGAGGGCTCCTTCTCCAAGAAGCTGTGGAGCACGTTCCTGTCCTACTACGAGCCGGGGCATTTCGCCTACGGCCTCAAGCCCAACGTGGACGAGCGCGGCTCGTTCACCGAGTTCCTGCGCACTCCGGAGCGCGGCCAGGTCTCCATCAACGTCTCGAGGCCCGGCATCACCAAGGGCAACCACTGGCACATGAGCAAGTGGGAGAGGTTTCTGGTGGTCTCCGGCACCGCGTCGATCAAGCTGAGGAAGGTGGGTGAGGACGCCGAGGGCAACCCGTTCCCCGTCGACGAGTACGTGGTCTCGGGATCCGACATGCGCGCCGTGGAGATGATTCCCGGCTACACGCACTCCATCACCAACCTGTCCGACACCGAGGACCTCGTGACGGTCATGTGGGCCAACGAGCCCTTCGACCCCGAGAACCCCGACACCTACTACGAGGAGGTGTAGACATTTGGCTGTTTATGTCCAGATAAACTGCGTCCCAAGCGGTTCGACCGGCGGCATAATGCTCAGCGAGCACAAAGATAGACAAGCGAATGGAGACACGTCCTATGTCTTCTGGGGAAGGGGACGCAATTCCGAGAAGGAAGGCGAATGGAAGTTCGCCAACGAGTTTGGCTGTAAGACCCACGCTCTGCTGGACAGAATCACGGGCAAGCATGGTTTTTATTCATCCTTTTCGACTCGTAAGATGTTGAAGCGGCTTGACGAGATTGAACCTGATATCGTCCATCTGCACAACATTCACGGTTACTACGTGAACATCCCGATGCTGTTCGAATGGCTCGCAAATCACGATTGCAAGGTCGAGTGGACGCTTCACGACTGCTGGGCGTTCACGGGACACTGCTCGCACTTCACATATGTGAAGTGCGAGCAGTGGAAGACTCACTGCGCGTGCTCGAAGGAGTGCCCCCAACTCCGTTCGTATCCGAAGACGTTTTCGTTGAATTCCTGCCAATGGAACTTCGAGCAGAAGAAGAAATACTTCACGCTTATATCTGCCGATCGCATGAAGCTTATTACCCCCTCGCAATGGCTTGCTGACCTTGTGGGGGAGAGCTTCCTGTCCAAGTATCCTGTCGAAGTTCGCCACAACACCATAAATACCTCTGTGTTTAAGCCTACTCAGAGTGATTTCCGTGTTAGGTACGGCATCGGTGATAGGTTTATGGTGCTGGGCGTCGCCTTTCCGTGGAACGAGAGAAAGGGCCTGTCTGACTTCATACGTCTTGCCAATGAGTTGGACAGTAGCAAATTTGCGGTCGTTCTGGTGGGTTTGACAAGAAAGCAGGCAAGTCAAATAAGGCAGCAGATCGTCGCCGTTCCGAAACTGGAAGACAAGAAAATGTTGGCTGAGGCATATTCGGCTGCCGACGTCTTTGTCCATCCTGGGGTGGAAGAAACATTCGGCATGACTGTCGCTGAAGCCCAGGCTTGCGGCACGACCGTCGTCGTGGCAAAAGGCTCGGCATGCGCTGAAATCGCAAAGAAAGACACTTCAATAGTGATTTCTCCGGATTTGTCGACTTTGAAGGCAACGATAATAAATTTGCGTGGGGGGGGGTCGTGATTCTTCTTCCCCGCACAGATAACAAGAATCAGCTGGCTGCAATATATTCGTCGGCCGACGTTTTCTTTAACCCCACAAGGGAGGACAACTACCCAACGGTAAACTTAGAGTCGGAAGCCTGCGGCACTCCTGTTATTTCTTACGATACTGGTGGCTGCGCAGAAACGATTAAAGCAAATGCCAGTATTTGTGTGACTGGCTTCGATGAAGCATTGTCGCGCATTAGATTTAATGAAGGCGTCGTTTGAAGCTGAATTGATAATTCAAACTGCAAATCATTCATGGATGCCTATCAGAGTCGGCTGCCATTAAGAAAAGAGACCTAGCTAAGTATGGGTAATAGCATCAAGGTTGTTTTTATATCAAACTTCTTAAACCATCATCAACTTCCTCTTTGCAATGAATTTGTTAACCAACTGAATGGATCGTTCAAATTTATTGCCACGACACCGATTCCTGAAGAACGGCTGCAGATGGGTTACGGTGACATGAATGACAAATACTCCTTTGTCGTTAAAGCATATAAAGGGGAAACAAATGAAATCGCCAAGTTAATAAATGATGCTTATGTCGTTATTAACGCTGGGGCCCCAAGCCTACCTTCACTTATAAAGCGTATACACTCTAATAAATTGACATTTGTATATGCGGAACGACTTCTAAAAGATGGAGATCATCTTCTAAAGAACCCATTGAGAGTTCTGAAGTATAAATGGCTGTTTTCACGTTTTCAACGTAATAATCTTCATTTACTCTGCGCTAGTAATTATGCGGCCATTGATTTTTATAAACTAGGCGCGTTCCCTGAAAAAAAATTTAAATGGGGATATTTTCCAGAGCTACCTTCAGTTAACGACAAGACAATTACATGCGCCTCTAAATCCTCTCAGTGTCATGAATTAAATTTACTTTGGGCAGGTCGTTTATTAGATTGGAAGCGTCCTGCTGACGCTGTTGAATTGGCTCTGAAGCTAAAGGCAAATGAGATTCCATTCCAAATGAACTTTATTGGCAATGGACCCGAGGCTGCAAATATCGATAGAGCAATTCGGAGTGGAAATCTTGGCGACCAGGTAAAAATGCTCGGATCAAAAACACCAGCCGAAGTTCGAAATCGTATGGCTCAATCTGATATTTTCCTATTCACAAGCGATTATCGTGAGGGATGGGGGGCGGTTTTAAATGAAGCAATGGGGTGTGGATCGGCTGTTATCGCCAGCCATGCCTGCGGTTCAACAAACTACCTAATTCAGCATGGAGTCAATGGCTTGGTCTTCCCCTGTGGGGATGCTGATTCGATTTTTAGCTACGTTAAGCTTTTAGCCGAAGATGATAAACTAAGAGTTCGCCTTGGTGAAAGTGCTCAGCAAACTGTGCATGGAGAGTGGAGTGCAAGTTCGGCTGCTGTTCGCTTTTTGGAGCTCTGCGAGTGTATCTCAAATGGGCATCCTACTCCTTTCAAATCCGGTCCCTGCAGTATCGCACAAGAGATAAGTAATGAAGAGGCCGAAGCAAGGGCTCGCCGTAACTTTGAGCGATTGGACTTGGTCAGATGATTTTGAAAAAGGCACTCAGGCATTTGAAGAAAAACTTCGTATTTGGCTTAGTTAATGGTCCGCTCGCTGGAACAGAAGCTTTTGAGCTAAAGCGTTTTCTTTTAAATTCAATGGGTCACACAATCGGTGATGGCACAAGGATTGTAGGGCCCGTCTTTCTAAGTGGGACTGTAATTATTGGAGATAACTGTTGGATTGGAAGAAATTTCTCCGTTAACGGCAATGGAAAAGTAGTTATTGGTTGCGATTGTGATGTCGCTCCCGATGTGCATTTCAATACTGGCGGTCATGCAATTGGATCGCATGACAGACGAGCTGGCGATGGCCAAATCTATACTCAAACCATTGGGGATGGTACATGGATTGGCGCTCGAAGTACATTTGTGACCGAGATTGCTGTCGGTGAGGGCTGTATGGTTGCCGCTTGTGCCTGCGTCACCACTAACATTGAGGCGAATTGTCTGGTCGGCGGTGTTCCGGCAAAAGTTATCAGGAAACTTGCTTAGCCACTCGGCTCTACTTGCAATTATCCGAATCAACCATTTAGTTGAAATATTTGGAATTTAAATAATGAAAGAGTTAAAAATAGGTGTCCTGCTGTCGTACGCAGGAGTGGCATTTAATGCATTAAGTGGACTTCTGTATACCCCATGGATGATATCTTGTATCGGAACGAGTGACTACGGTTTATACACGCTTGCAATGTCCGCAGTGAATTTGTTTTTACTTGACTTCGGCTTAGGTGACGCAGTTTCTCGATTTCTTTCAACGTATTATGCAAAAGGCGACGAAGACAGTGCAAATGCGTTTTTAGGCGTTGTTCTAAAACTGTATACAGCTATATCCGCTATAGTTTTTCTTCTCCTTCTCTGCGTGTATATTAATATTGATTCGATTTATGCGAACTTGGGCACCGATCAAGTAGGTATATTTAAACAGTTATATATAATTGTCGCCATTTATAGCGTCATTTCGTTGCCCCTTATTTCTTTCAACGGAATTTTGACAGCCAATGAAAAGTTTATCGCCCTTAACGGTCTTAACTTAATCCAAAAAATAGCGACGGTCGGTTTAATTGTAATTGCGCTTTTATTTGGTAAAGGCGTATTTGCAATCGTGCTGATTAATGCTGGAACTAGCTTATTCTGCTCATTGGTGAAGTATCTGGTTATTGCTCATCAAACAAAAGTTAGGTTTTCTTTACGTTCAGCCTCGCAGGTTTCATATAAAGAAGTTCTGGGCTTTTCCTTTTGGTCGATGATCGTTCAAATATGTCAGCGTTTCATATTCACGATTATGCCTTCCGTTCTAGCGATTGTATCTAATACCTGGGAGATAACCGTCTTTGGACTTGCATCATCCCTTGAAAGCTACGTGTATACGGTTGCTGGTGCACTGAATGGTTTGTTTATGCCAAAGGTATCGCGAATTTTGAATTCAAATGATATGAATAAGCTTCATGATCTTAATCTGCGTATAGGACGCATTCAACTCGTTATTACTGGCGGCATAATTGCTGGATTTGTTGCAATTGGCTCTCGTTTTGTTTCATGCTGGGTTGGACCAGAGTATGAAATACTTGTTTTTAGCACGGTTCTTCTTATTTTGCCGAGCTTATTTGACTTGCCTCTGCTAGTTGAGAATACGGCACTTGTGGCAGCAGGTTATGTAAAACAACGAGGCTTAATTTACGTTGTTATGGCTATTATTAATATTGCACTTGGCTTCTTGCTCTCTTTTGAATTTGGATGCGTGGGCGCTTGCGCGGCAATTTGCATTAGCTATTTTGTGCGCATTATTGGTCAATGTCGGTTATACATTAAATATCTTCAATTTGATGTGTCTTCCTTTTTTAAGTCAGCTTTTCCTCGCTGGATCATTGCTTCGGGAGTGGCAATAATTGTTACTGCAATCGCCTCATCATTGATTTCAAATAAAGGATGGTTTGGCCTAATCATATGCGCCGTTGTTTATTTGTTAATTTATGCAGCGTCTTCATTCGGGGTCTATTTCAATAAATCTGAAATCCAATTATTCAAATCGATAGTCGGGTTTAAAAGATAAGGCGCTATAAATAGCAAATCATTGAAATAAGCTCAGGTTGATGACATATGTCAGTTGAAAAAGGTTCAAAGGAGAGTTTTTATGAGTCAGTTTAATACTAGTTTTCAAGACGACGGCCGCCTGAAGCTCCTGATTATCGTGGGCACCCGCCCCGAGGTCATCCGCCTGTCCGAGGTCATCAAGAAGTGCCGTCGCCACTTCGACTGCCTGCTGGCGCACACCGGGCAGAACTACGACTACACGCTCAACGGCATCTTCTTCCGCGACCTGTCGCTCGACGACCCGGACGTCTACCTGGACGCCGTGGGCGCCGACCTGGGCGAGACCGTGGGTAACATCATCGCCGCGAGCTACAAGCTCATGGTGGAGACGCAGCCTGACGCACTGCTGATCCTGGGCGACACCAACAGCTGCCTGTCCGCCATCGCGGCCAAGCGCCTGCACATCCCCATCTTCCACATGGAGGCGGGCAACCGCTGCAAGGACGAGTGCCTGCCCGAGGAGACCAACCGACGCATCGTCGACGTGATCTCCGACGTCAACCTGGCCTACTCAGAGCACGCCCGCCGCTACCTGAAGGATACCGGCTGCGCGCCGGAGCGCACCTACGTCACCGGATCGCCCATGGCCGAGGTCCTTCGCGCCAACCTGGAAAAGATCGAGGCATCCGACGTCCTCACCGAGCTCGACCTGGAGCCCAAGCGCTACATGCTGCTGTCCGCCCACCGCGAGGAGAACATCGACACCGAGGCGAACTTCACGAGCCTGTTCTCCGCGATCAACGCGCTCGCGGAGAAATACGACATGCCGATCCTGTACTCCTGCCACCCGCGCTCCCGCAAGCGCCTGGAGGCAACGGGCTTCAAGCTCGACCCTCGCGTGCGCATGCACGAGCCGATGGGCTTCCACGACTACAACTGCCTGCAGATGAACGCCTTCGCGGTGGTCTCCGACTCCGGCACGCTGCCAGAGGAGTCCAGCTTCTTCGCGTCTATCGGCCGCCCGTTCCCGGCGGTGTGCATCCGCACCTCCACCGAACGCCCCGAGGCCCTGGACAAGGCGTGCTTCACGCTCGCCGGCATCTCCGAGAGGGGCCTGCTCCAGGCAGTCCACACCGCCGTCGAGCTCGACGCGGAGGGCTCGCTGCCCGAGGCGCCCGTCCCCGACTACGCCGACGAGACCGTGTCCACCAAGGTCGTCAAGATCATCCAGAGCTACACCGGCGTCGTGGATAAGATGGTGTGGAGGAAGATTTAAGGATATTATTGCCAATTTGCCAATATGAAAGGGAGAATCGCTAGCAAAGGATTCATATTTCAGCAGGCTGAGGCTGATGCATATCTACTGTTAAGAATGGGTCTAAACTGTAATAAATTCTTTCGTGTTTATCCCCCAATGTTTCAAGTAGTTGAAGTGTAGGCGCTTGCCCCTATTCGCCGGAATCAGCGAGGAGGACTTATATGTTGATAATTGAGGGTGTTTCCTGTACCGGCAAAACAACGCTGTGTAAGTTTCTTGCCGAGCGATACGGCTTTTTTGTTGCTGACGAAGGGGTTCGCTATCTTGAGCGGTCGTTCGGTAAATCGCGTGATGAGATATTGCGCGTTCCTTCTTCTATTGATGAAGAAAGGCGCAACCAAGATCTTCTGTTCGATGCTGAAAGCATTAAGTTGCATGAGGCATTTGCAGCCGCTCAACGCGGTCGGGATGTAGTTCTCGATAAATCGGCCCTTTCGATTATGGCTTCTGCCTATGCTTTCGGAAAGACCAAAGGCATGTTTGGCGATATTGATTACGCCCGCCGGAAGATGGTCGGTTTGATTGATGAGTTCGGCATTGCCGCGTTTGGTGAAGTCAAGATTGCCTTGCTGGATCTCGATCTTGACTCAAGACGAAGCAGACGTGCAAAGAGAAATACTGCCCTTGATGACGTGTGGCTCGATGATGGAATAACATCGTTGCAGCACTCCTTCCTCATGGAGCTACTGTCACTCAGGCTGGTCGATGGTAGGGTGTTTTCCAGCGATGCCAGCGATTTGGAACACCAGGTTATGGAATTCTACGGAGTGTAATTATGATTGAACAACAGACGATTTGGGATAAACGTTTCAGTGGCGGCAAGCAATACGTCTACGATACCGACTGGATTGACTCCTATCTGGGGATTTTCAAGTCGCGAGGTTACAGGGACATATTAGAACTTGGCTGTGGCGATGGGAGGTGCGCCGCCGCTATGAGCAAGGCCGGATTTAATGTCCTGGCGACGGATATTTCCATCGTGGCTATTAAAAAGGTTGCATCCGCAATGCCAGACGTTGCTACTGAGTGTGTCGATATGTCTAATCACCTCCCATATGACGCTGGGTCATTCGACGCCGTGGTATCAAACCTAAGTTCTCATTATTTTTCTTCTGAAAAGACTGCCGAAATCTACGCCGATGTGCATCGCGTCCTTAAACCGGGCGGCATTTTTCTCTTGAGAGTGAATGACGACAGGGAATATCAAATCAATAAATTGAACGATACCGTTGAGAAACTCAGTAAGAACTACGTGCTGTCTTCGAATGGCAAGCGGAAGCATTACTTCGATACGGACGATTTGAAGGGTTGCTTGTCTTGTTTTTCCAACGTTGTGCTTGATAAAGGGTCTTTCCGGTGCAATGGACGAAAGAAGTATGTACTTGAAGCCGTTGCGTACAAGGAGTGAGCCTCTGTGCCGTACATTGATGTCATGTTGTGCTTTATTGTAGGCGTTATAGAGATAGCTCTTGGACTGAGATCCTTCACACGGACTATTTGCAGCGTGTTACATCGATCGGTAGCCGTAAGTTTCAATCCTCTTGAAAGGGAGCCGAAGCTGCTCATACTAATTCCTTGTCTTGATGAGCAGGCACGAATTTATTCTACATTGAACTCGGTTTGCGGCGAATTCGCTTCGATTGGCGCCAAGGTTGTCGTTGTGACCTGCCAGAGAGAGAAGACTGTTAACGGCTTGAATACTGCCGATATTGTTTTCCGTTTTGCAGATGATACTGGGCATGACGTTTCCGTCTGCGAATATCCCGGTGATGGATACATGGCTGATCAGCTAAATTATGCTTTGGCTTACCTCGATAGGAATTGGGATTACTGTCTCATTTACAATGCTGATAGCAAACCCGCCGCTGGGACGGCACTTGCTTTCCAGCAAGCCATGCTGGCTGGATTTCCTGTCATACAGCAGTATTCAGCGATGACCGCGAACATCGGTCACCTTAGTGGGCTCATGAAAGGTTTCTCGCTCTATCAGACCAATTTTGAGCTAAAGGTCGGTTATCTGGGCAGTCTATTTCCCTCCCTTTTGACAACTCCATATGTTGTCGGACACGGTCTAGTTATGAGCTCCAAAGTTCTTGACAAGCTTGAATTCACGAACGAACACTGGTGTGAAGATATTTGCCTTAGTTTCAGCTTATTCAATCAAGGAATTGATATCCATCCTATCTCAGTGTTGGAGAGATGTGAATGCCCACCTTCTTTTCAAGCTCAAATCGTGCAGCACTCGACGTGGTTCAAAACTGCCTTTGATGTGATAGGAATTGCTAGGACAGAGCTTAAGGGTCATTCGCTGTCATTGAGGGGTTTTCGTTATTTGTGTATACGGTTTATTCGCTCCTTAATGTGGTTGATTTCACCGTTATTGATAGTCTTGACATTTGTTTTGCCTGCGTTTGTCGGACGTTTTGAAATATCCTTTCTGTCGTTAGTATCGTACCTGTTAATGTGCGCCTTAGAATACGGGTCTACCATTTTGCTCTTGTTTTCGCTGGACGGGGGCGGAATCTCTCATAGTGATGCAGTCACGGCGTTTGCTTGGATTCCGTTAGCGCGGTTCCTTTCTTGCGTCGGTCCTTGGCGGTCTTTCACCGTTAAAGAAAAGAGGAGAACTCCTCAGGCTTAAGTCGAAAGTGCGCGATTAATCGGATAGGGCTGTATCCACTACTTCTAATCGCATAGACTCTCCACTCACAATTAAATACATGAGTGCTGAGAATCTGCGAGACTTAATCGTAAGCTAACTAGTACCAGCCCTTTTTCGTATTAAAGGAGGCACATATTGAGCGGCATCTTAGACAACCAGACGAAGCTCGTGAGGTCCTTTGCGAACGATTTTCGTAAGGCGATTGAACGAGCTCTAGAGGCCGACAGGCTATGTCGTACTGTAATTGGGTCCTTTCCAAGCGGTTGTTGCGGATACACAAGTGATTTACTCCAAAGGTATCTAGCCGAGAAGGGCATAGCAACGCAGTATGTATCTGGAACGTATCGTGATTGCTCAACAAATGATTCGCAGTCACATGCGTGGCTTGAACTTACTGATGGCACCGTAGTTGATATTACCGGCGACCAGTTTCGCAATAAGCCGCGTCCCTTACAGAATGACTCTCCGGTTTACTGTGGCAAGCCGAATGATTTTTACAATCTATTTGAGCTTGACCCGCCTTGTGAATGCGAGGGCACCTATTCAATGAATATCGATCGTAAGGAGAAGGAAGCGTATGATATTATCTGCAAGTATCTTTAGGTCTGCGTGTACGTATCTATATCGTTGCAGCTATTTTGTCATTTTTTGTCGAATGAGTATGTGCTCGCTTGAGCACTGATGAACGTCGCGAAACAACACTGGCGTCATTAGTTTACCGTGTTACCAATGAAAATGGGCGAAACCTATTTTGTTGTTGCCGCGGCTCATCTTGTTGATCGTATGTCTTCGGCTGATCCGGAACCACGATTATTGGATATTCGCAAAATGATGGATGTAATTCACGGATACGAATTCAAGGCATCAATTAACAAAACAATCGTTATGGGTGACTTAAACGCAAATCCATACGATAAGGAATTGCTTCTCCCTAACGCGTTTAACGCAATGCTATTCAAGGAAATAGTAAGAAATAAGGCCACAAGAACGTGGTGTGGAAACGAATACCCTTTTCTGTATAACCCAACAGTTCATTGGTTGTCGGAGGAGTCGGAAAACTACGGTTCCTTTTACTACTCTGGAGATTGCACCAGTCCTATTTGGAACTGTTATGACCAAGCACTGGTGAGCCCCGAATTGATGGACCGTATTAATTCTTACAGCTATCTAAAGAAAATAGGGGAGAAGAATCTGATTGCAAAAGTACGCCCTGATAGCAAGATAAGCGACCATTTGCCGCTGTTAGTTGATATCGATTTGAGTTAGGTGAGCTTGTTATGACTTCCAGCAATAATCCCTGGATAGAGGTATTCTCTCAGCCTCAACAAAAATCAACAGAAGGAATCATCTCGTATTTTTTTGAACAGGCCAAAATGCTGACGGAGGCGTCCGACGGTAATGTCAAAGGGTTTTTTCTAAGTCTTCTGACGTGAACAGAACATTATGTACAGCGTTGGAGGCTATTGGCACTCTGTCAAAGGTGGCTCAGGATCTTGCCTCCGCCAGTATCGTGGACCGCGCTCCTGAAGCTGACCTTTTGAATGCGGATGACCTGTACAAGAAGAATGATTATTGCTTCGAGATACGTTCGGATAGATACCGATTCAGGGTATTCTCTATTAAATTTGATCCGTCGTATCCTGCCGTCATGACCGTCGATCAAGGTGTGTGTAATGATCTAGCAAAGATCTACGATCGTTTTAAGTTCGAAGAGGGCGACCCGTGTAACATCACAATTCAAGACGATGAGGATCTTGACTGTGTTTTCAATCAACTTTTAAAGAGCGAGAAGCTGGTTTACATTTGTAACCGATTGATGAACGAGGCTAACGAGACGGTTTAGCGTCTTTACCTTTCTTTGGGTTGCATATTCGAAGGCATTATTTGACAAACATCCACAATATGAAGCGTATGTCATGGCGCGGGCCTTAAGCTTATATGAACTAAAATACTGCGTGGGAATCAATAGTTCCCGCGCAGTATTTGTTAATTAAGGGATGCAAATGGACGAAGTGAAAAAACTAAGTATTGCAAATTTCAACATTACATATGGGCCAGATAATGACCCCATGTTGACTCACTTCCAAGACATTTTGTATCCAGCGTTCTGCAATGAGCAGAAAGTTCGTACCTCCAAAAATGTCAGCTATTTCTCCGATGTTGAATTGAAGCTAATAAATTCGGAATATGTTCTCACGGGAAATCTAATCCGTGAAACTCATTATAGGGTGCGAACTATCGTTGTCGATAATGAGCTCGTTCCCTCTCCGAGCTCCGTTCCAACCGCTCCATATTCTCGGTTCCTCATCTACCTTAAGAGCCATAGAATGATCCTCGTTAAGAATGAAGGTCAAAGCCCCAATCTTAAGAGTTTTCAAGCCGTTTTGAGGAAAGTTGTCGAGCGTTACATTCGCGAGGTGAACCGAGAAAGGGACAAAGCAGACTTACCTCTATTTCCTAATGCTCTAATTAATATCGTTAACATGCCCCTACCTGACAGCATTGATGAAACTATCAAAGAATTTGCGAAAATTAACTCAATCAATCTTCGATTTTTCCCTTTAAACAATGATATTGATCCAGCGCCGATGTTGGATTATGTACGTGCCGCAATGAATTCGGTTGACTCAAAAACGGGAAACTTAACTTTTAATTCTCCTAAATCAGCCAACGGCATCTCTGGTCTTTTCCAAGATAGCATTGCTTCTGGCATTGCCTCAGCAACAGTAACTGGTGAAAAAGAAGATGGCACTAAAGTCAAAATTACTGACAATCAACTTGGTTCTGAACTTCAGATTCCAAGTACTGGAAATCTAAGCGGTGACGACGACAAGAGAATTGCAGACTACTGCATGAAACGCAATTATCTACCTGAAGCAAGTGAGGAGAATGCAGCCCTATATGGTAAAGCACTCAATATCCTCGAATTGCTCGTTAATAAACTTTAGAAGGGTTTCTTGATGCCTGACGGTCTATTTCAAATTGCCGTAGCAAGAAGCGCTGGCGAACTAATCTGTGACGCACTTCGCGAGTTAAGGCCCATAAAAAGAAACTTACCAATTTCCATTGGAGTTTCAGCTATTTCCCTGGTTCTTTCGCTAAACAGACTTAATGCTCCGAATACTGTTGAGTTAATTTTGAAGTTATCCGCTACATTAGAGGATGTGTTCTTGGGCTTATTCGGGTTAGCGCTCTCAATTTTTGCAATCTTTTTCAGCTTGCTTGATGGTGAACATGTTCGTGGGCTAGCTTCACAAAAAGGTAACCCACTATTGAATTACCTTCGCTACTACGAGAATGCACTTGTTTTATTTGCAGTCGCCTTTACGTTGAGTCTTTTGATCTCCCTACTCGACCAAGCTACGATTTGTAAAATGACGGCTATCATTTGCTGCGATTATTATGTCGAAGCGGTCATCTGTTTTATGTATCTTGCCCTCTCGTTTCGAATAGTGTGTGAAACAAAATCGCTCCTGTGTAACACTTTTGTATTCACGAGAGCATTTATTTGCCTAAAGGGATGCGAAGGAATGCCCAAGATCGAAACCGACGCGGCGCCGAAACTATAATTTGACTGTGAGGCTATCGTCGACGTATATATCGAGCTGCTTTTAGCGAATCATGTTAAGCGTCGCATCAATTGATGTGGGGAGACTACTTCCTTTCACCGACTGGCAAAACGATTTACACCTAATTTCGCGGTTCAATCGCTGGTTTCTTTATCGTGCCTTGCTAGATCTCGCTACACTAATAACCGCTGCTACCAGGACATTTCCTGGCGCAGTTCCCATTGGCTCTTGCGAAGATCGGAGCGGTTATGTTTGCTGCCGCGTTCCACACCAGCCGTCACTACATCCTGTTTACTGCCATGGCCTGCCTATGCGTTTTGCTGGGCGGGCCTTCTTATGCCGCGGGCGCGGACAGCCTGTTCATTGCGGGCGCCACGTACTACGAGCCGGGCGCGTCGGGTCCCGGGTGGGCCTGGACCGATGCCGACCGCCTGGAGTTGACCGGCTATGCGGGCGAGGCCATCGGCGCCGACGGCGACCTGGTGGTGACGCTGACCGGGCAGAACACTGTTGTCGAGACGAGCGCGCCCGACGTGGACATCTCGCGTTGCGGCATGGAGGTGTGGGGCGATCTGACGCTCCGCGGCACCGGGTCGCTGGTGGCCACGGGCTCGCAGTGCGGAATCTACGTGTCGGGGACGCTCGCGGTGGACGGCTGCAAGGTTGACGCGCGGGCCGACGGCGCCGGCATCGCGGATGCGCGGGTGGCCGGCGTGATCGCGGACGGTCTTGCCGTTCGCGGCGGTGGGCGCGTTGTCGCCGCGGGTGCGGGCTCCGGGGCGGGCGTGCGCGCCTATGGTGTGTGTTTGCTGGGCGACGCTGCTGGCGGTGGCGCGGCCGGGCAGCTTACCGTCGATGCGTCCTGGCTGGATGCGTCGGGCGCCGACGGCGGCGTCGCCTGCCTGGGCGGGTCGCTTGCTTCCGCGCGCTTTGTGGCGCCTGCGGGCGGGGCCTTTGGCACGGGCGGCGTGGTGGATGCCGACGGGTCCGTGGCGGCGCATGTGACGACCGAGCCCGAGGGCGATGCTGGCCCGGCGGGGGAGACCGGCGGGCCCGATGTGCCGGGCGATGGCCCGTCCGCCCCTGGCACCGACCCCGCTACCGGCGAGCCAGGTGCGGATCCGTCGACGAATCCCACACTGAAGCCTGCGGCCGCGACTAAGACGGTGACCAAAACCACAGTGACCAACACCACGGCCGCCAAGGCCTCTAGGCCCAAGGTCAGCATCGCGACGACCGCCTCGCTCCCCAAGGCCGGTGATAACTGCTGGTTCGCCACCTCCGTGGCGCTTTTTCTGCTTGGGACAGTGCTCCTAGTTGTCGCGCATCGCTGCTGAAAGGCAAAGCATATTCGACTACATTACGAAGCGAGAACTTGTTGGAAAAGACAATGGAATTAAATGTAACCTTCGCACTGCTGAAAACGGCCACAACACGCCTCACCTACATGCTCAATACTGGCAAAAGGAAGTTGTCCTTGATATGCCCTCAGGCAAAGTAATGACCGGAAATATCGATTCCAAAAGTTTCTAATATAGATAGGGCCTCTTGAATAGATTTCAATTTAAAGCAGATATTTGTTCAAAGCTAACAAATAATGGTTTTAAAACTATATAATTGTCCTTGTTATTAAAGGATGTCTGTGGTAAATCAACTTTTGCGAAAAGGATTCTAAAGATGATCCTCAACTTTTCTTTTAAGAACTTCCTCAGTTTTCGGGATACGCAGCAGTTCTCTTTCGAACCGATTTCAAGCAAAAAGGAACTTGGTCCTGTGCGAGTGGCTGCGATTTACGGTGCAAACGCTTCGGGCAAATCAAATTTCTTAAACGCTCTTAACTTTGTCTCTTACTTTGTTCGTACCGGTTACGCGGCAGGCGATGCGAAGTCTCAAATACCCATCGTCCCCTTTTTACTTGACTCGGAATCGCGATCAAATGACACAGAATTCTCGATAGATTTTATCGCCAGCAACTTAAAGTATGAATTTTCATTTGGTGTAAACAAAAATGAGGTTACATATGAGAATCTCACCGTGTATCGATCAAAACAGCCGTCCCTTCTCTATGACCGCTCATCGATAAACGGGGAACAGTCAATTAAATTTGGTAGCACCTTTACAGGCGCCAAAAAACAACTTTGGGATATCACGCGCAATAATTCTTTGTTCTTATCTGCCGCCGCGGCGGCTGGAAGTGATGTAATTCAACCCGCATTCGCAGCTCTTGCCAATGACATCAATCTCTATGATGCAACGCATTATCTAGCAGAGCTTGCCACCATAAAAAAGCTGTTTATCAACGATGACGCACGAGCTCAGATGCTATCTCAGCTCATTAAATATGCTGATATCGGAATTGACGGAATGGATGTCCGTCAAGCGGAGGGCGTCATGAGTTTAAAAGACTCGCTCGTTGGACTCGATGAGATTCCGGAAGAGGCACGTAATAAAATTGCAGAAGACTTTAAATGGTCGTTCGCTTATGACCTGTTCTTCCACCATAAAGGCTCGGGAGATGGCTTTTGGCTGGACTCCGCCCATGAATCGGAGGGCACAAAAGCTGCGCTGGCGTTTTTCTCGGTAGCCATACGCTCTTTAAGCAGCGGGGCCACAACAGTAATTGACGAGCTTGATTCGAGTCTTCATCCTACGCTCCTGCGCGACTTCGTCTCACTGTTCGCCGATCCCGACACAAATCCAAAGGGCGCGCAGCTCATCTTCTCAACCCATGATGTCACCTTGATGACGCGAACCAGCCCCATGGAAGAGGTGCTCGAACGTGACCAGGTCTGGTTTGTGGAAAAGGACTCTGAAGGTACTTCGCAATTAATTGCCGCGATGGAGTATTCCCCTCGTGCAAATGAGAATCTGGGGCGCAATTACTTAAACGGTGTCTATGTGCCGCTGCCCAACCCAAGTTTTCATCAACTTGTGGCCCGAGTCATGAAGGAAGGCGCTGACATAAATGGCTAAGGCAGAAAGGAGAGGGCTTGCTCTTGGCCGCAAAAAGCAAACAAGAGCCAAAAGAAAGCGCCACTTAATTGTGTCCAATGGCAAGGTGACCGAAACCGAATACTTCAACCACTTAATTAGTGAGATGGATGTTCGCGCAAGTGTGCGGTATCGGCATATAGACGGAGACCCCTTGAAGGTGGCCAAGCAACTGTCGCGAGAGCTCGAGAATGATAAAAAGGCAGTTAAAACAGGTGAAATCGAAGCATTGAGTTCCGCATGGATTGTTGTCGATTCGGATGAGTTCAGGAATTTGGCCAAGGCAGAACGAGAAGCTAAGACAAAAGGAGTTAAGCTCGCGATCTCCAATCCATGCTTTGAAGTATGGCTTATCGATCATGTTTCACCATGCCCGGAAACTTTTGCATCGACTCCCCAATGTGAGAAAAGGGCGCGCAACCTTGGTGTATTAAAGACCACCGACCCCAACAGGTCGTCTGCGTCTAAGTTCAAGTCTGTAAATCTAGAAATGATTGATGGCAAAAAGGACCAGGCTTTGGCCAATGCCGCAAAGCACAATACCGATGATAAGCGCCGCGCAAGAGAAGCAAATCCGGACAACGTTGTCGCCTATCAGGTATGGACAGATTTGCCTGATCTTGTAGATGATGTATTTGGGTCGGGCCAATAGTGCGATTTATCCCGTGCTACGGCCAGTCACACTATTTCCCAAGAACCTGTAAAGGACGCAGTCATGCTTTGGAGCTACGTTCAGCTTGATGATGGCACTCAGCTTGCCTACTCAGAGATACGAGAAGATGGGGCCGTTCGCGTAGCTGTCGAGCGTCCCGTCGACTTTGGTTTTGACCATGCAGAGTGCTTTCTGCCTGCGGTCAAATGGTTTAATGTCGAAGGCTTCTCTGCGGACGATCTGGATTTCTTAACCAAGTTTGTCAGGTCAAATTCCCCATACATTTTCGAGCTTGCCGAACGCCATAAAGTTGGACCGGAGGTTTCGGCGCTGGTCCCCTGATGTTTTACTGTTGAGCGGCAATTATCCATGTTCTCGTTAACCGACATATCCACTGCGGTCTCCCGCGTGCTGGCTCGCCACGACGTCCGCGAGGCATATTTATTTGGCTCGTTTGCGCGAGGCGAGCAAACGCCCGATAGCGAGATTGACTTGCGCCTAGTCTGCGGCAACACCATGACGTTCGGCACGCTTTACGAACTCTCCCATGAGCTCGAAAAAGAACTTGGGCGAAAGTTTGATATAGTCACCAACCCACCAGATCACATGCGCCCGGCCTTCCGCAAAAATCTCGAACAGGATGAGGTGCGTCTCTATGAAGCGAAGTAAACGTGACAAGGAGCTTACAGATATCATCCCGCAGCTCATTCCGCTCGCCGAGCCCAACACGGAAAGCCTTGAGGCAATCCACGAGAGCGATGCGTTCTTTGCCAGGGGGAATCCCGGCCGCTTCGACAACGGCGCCGATCTTATCGATGCAGCTCTAAAAGTCCCTGAAATGTGAGAGAATTCAATCACCGAAGAGGCGATTGTCTCGGAAGTGTCAGACTGACGAGGTACGTACCTCGCCATTTTTGTACGTCTGCGGACATCGGAACTATCCCGCTAGCTACAAGCCTTCCTTTTGCTTGCTGCATTTGGGTTAGATAGAGCGGTTCGCCACCTTGGGTTAACGAGCGCGATTGCGGGGCTGGTTGATTTCCGATCTCAGCCGAACACATTGAGTGAATAGGCCGTTCCCACAGC
>CALKKS010000025.1 GCA_937995345.1 uncultured Collinsella sp.
CCGTGAGTTTTGCAAAAGCCGCACGCAGAGACGCGTCGAGGATGCCGAGCTGTTCGCGCGGGGATTCCATGATTTCCGAGTGGCTGCGCCTCGTGATCTTGACACCTTCCCTCTTCGGCACATCCATCCCGCGATAGGATGACTCAATCACCCGCGCCGACTCCAAGATGGTCAGGACGTAGCTGATGTAGTCCCAGTACGTTTCATGTACGCCGACCTGCTCACGCTTCGTGCCGAGCAGGTCAGCCCATCTCCGCGTATCGACGAGCCGCACCGCATCACGCGCAACCTTGCCCGTCGCTGAGGTCATACCGTCACGCAGAGAGAACGTCTCTGCATCGTCGCGCGTATAGACAAGCGGCGCCATGTCATCCCACGCGTGGGCGGACTGTGTTGCATCCCATGCGAAATTGGCACTGTCCCACGTGTAGTACGTGCCCTTAGCGACCGTCGTTGCCATCTCGCATCACCTCTTAAGAGAGCGTGAACTGGAAGTGCGATTCGTAGGTATCATCTGCGCCCTTGTTGATGACGTTGAACGTCACGCGGTCAAGGAAGGTTCCGCCCGTAGCCGCATTGCAGATGCCCGCCTCCGTGATAGCACCCGTAGCTTCACCTGCATTGAACTTCGTAGTGAACGTGAAGACCTTCGTGCCGGCCGTGTGTGCATACGTTGCGCCCTTGCGTGCAAGCTCCGTCGTGAGTGCCGTCTGTGTTGCCGCCGTCGCCGTCGTACCAGTGCCGACAGCCGTATAAGCCATACAGGCCGGACGGCCCGAGCCTTTGCCGATTGCATCCGCGATGAAGTCGAAGCCGACATTGAGGATGAGGTTGTCCTTGCGATGTACTTCAACCGTGCCGTCTGGATGGCGCAGGATGCCGATATGTGTACCTTTGAGTTTGAGTTTCTGTTCCATGTCCTTCTCCTTATAACTTTGGATAGAGATAAATCGTTGAGAATGTGCCGACAGGCTTTGCTGTTGCGTTCCCACTCACCGTCATATCGTAGTTGAGCGAATAAGCGTAGAGCGTGCGCACCGTCTCGCTCTGGCTGAGTGCCAGCGTATACCAGTCTCGCCCGAACGGCGGTGCAATCTCCTTTGTTGTGACCGTGACGCCGTCACTGCCGCGCACGTAGAAGCACGAAGCCTTCACGTCATAGCCGAGCACGAGGAAACCGTCATCGCCTGCCACCGTCGCGATCAAAACATCGCCAAGGCCGTTCTTCACCGTCGCATTGAACGACAGTGTGAACGTCTTCGACACGTCGATCGCGTAGGAAAGCCGTGTCGTGTCGCCTACCATTGCCCCCGTGTGCCACCTGCCTTGCGCGTAGGATATGCCGTGCGAATCGGCAGGGTCTGTTCCCTTCGTGCTCGTCAGGCCGCCGTCCATCTGCATGATATCCATCGTCGCGTCGTCCGTGATGCCGACATACCGCGCAATTTCCTGCCGTACCTGCACACCGTTCAAGTCGCCGACCGTGCCGTTCCAGACGGTACGCGCCGCCTCCTCGCTATCCCATAGCCACGCCATGTCGTCGAAGCAAAGTTGGTCGTTCGTCTGGCCGATGCAGGCGAAGTCCAGCCAGTTCCGTGCGCGGTATCTCTGCGGGAGCTGTACATCGATGACGTACTCGCCGTGATTCACGCCGCGGTCCAGCTTGAGCTGCTCGCCCACTGCGTCGTAGTACATGCCGACCTTCATGCCGCCATACGCGACAGCCTTCTGGTCAAGCTCGATGATGACATTCTTGTGCTCGTCCTTCTGGTTTGTCAGATAGACGTATGTGGCATTCTTCGAGTAGTTGTTGTGCTCGTCTACCGCCTTGATGAGCATGTAGTATTCGCCAACGTTCGGGTAGATATAGCGGTGCTTGTTATCTTTCGTGTTGAAGATCGTCAGCGCCCTGTCCCAATCGGGTATACTGCCCACCTTCACAATGTAATGCACGCCGTGAATCGGAATAGCATCCCAATAGAAGTACAGCTGCGAGTCGTTGCGCTCGACAATGAAGTTTGTAACGTCTGGTATCTCGCAATAGATTGTCGTGCTCTCGCCTTCACCGAACTGGTCGTAGTATGCGACGCGAACGGTCTTGATAACCTCGCCGCCCGTGTACAGGAAAAGGTTATCCGTGACGGAATACTTCTCATCATTGACGTACACATTCGCGCCGATGCAATCCAGCGGGATGGCGAGGAACGAGACAATCACGCCCTGCTGGTCTTTTGTAAGCGCAAGGTCAGTTGGCGCTATCGGTCTTGCCTTCGTGTATGTGATGACCGTGCCAGCACTGCGCTCTTTATTCTTGAGCACGGTGAAGCAGTAGACACGGCCGACATACGTCAGCGGCAGTTTCGTAGAGGTATTCTCGCGCGTCCGCTCTAAGAGGCCGATATCACTGCCGACATTTATATTCGTGCGAATCTCATAATAAGCTAGGTCGTCAATCTTGCTCGTGTGGTCCCATTCCAAAAGACCGCCGAGCCTGTCAAATGTCAGATGGAAATTCTTGACGTCCGACACCTTGCTCGTACCGTCCGATTTGATTTCCTCTGCTGTGAATCCATTCGCGAGATTGACCTCGCGTGCCGTCTCTGTGAGGAACTGCCGCAGCAGTGTCATGAGATACCGGCCATCGCCCTTCACGACCGTAGGAAGGTCCGGCGCTTTCAGGATTCTTGCTTTGTCATCTGCCACGTCCTCACCCCTTTCAGCCGCCCATGCCCTGCGCTACAGCCTGACGCACCTCATCAAGCAGAGCTTTGTCCTGCGACACATCGTACTCGTTCTGGTTGAGCGCGAAGAGCGTCGCCAGCCGCACCGCGATGTCGTTGAGCACCTCATGGACGAACGGCATATCACCAGTCGCGTTCATGATCTGCGGCTTTGTTGCGAAGTAGCGGAACCGCAGCGCGTCGATATCAGGGTTGGTGAACGTCACAGCCTGCCCCGTCGTCTTGATAGGATAGTTGCCACACGAGATGATATAGTCGGGCGGCAGGCTCTCGCTGTCATGCAGCGTGATTTCCTTCACCATCTGCGGCGACTTGCCTGTAGCGAGCTGATGGCAGATTTCCTGCACCGCCGTGTTGAGGAAGCCGATGCAATCGTCCGTCGAATATTCATCTGAGATGTCATGCCCGGCTGATTTCAGCTTGGCAATCGCTTTTTCTACCTGCATCCTCTCACCTCACATCCAGAACGGCATACGCGAGCGCACATTAGACAGTCTGCGCCGAGGGATGACCGAGTCAACCGCCGCCAAGACCGCCTGCGTCAGCGTGTCCGCATCGCCATTGTTGAGCACAAGCCGTGCCATCTTGACAAGGATATCGAAGAACACGTCCGGCAGGTCGATGCTGTCCTTCTCCACGTCCGTGATCTCCGGCACGCCACCGATGTAGTTGAGCCGGAACCCCGGGTGTTTGACATACAGCCGCCCGCCGAAGAGGACGTAGTTCCTCTCCCTGAGCCGTGCCAGCGACGTAGCCGGATACAGATCGTAATAGTCATCACTGCGCTGCACCGATACAAGCGACAAATAGCCATCCGGCAGCTCCACGCCCTTGTGAGCGAAGTCCTCGCGCTCTTTCGGCTCGTACCCATCCACGTCCTTGTTCGCCTCGTTCTCCGCATCGATAGCCGCGTTCATCTCGCGTTCGTCGTAGTCTTTCGACTTGCGCAGAAACTCGCTATCTTTATGCACGAGGCTGATATTGAGATAGCGGATGACTTCGTTGATAGCCGAGACGATATCATAGTCGCTGTACTTGACCTCGTCGTTGTCCTGCTCCTTCTGACGCACAGCCCGCAGTACCTTGATTGCCTTCATCACGCACCACTCCAATACTTTGCGCTCTGGATGACAGCGAACTCAGGGTGCAGCCGGAAGAACTTCATGACGTACTTCTGATACTCATGCTTGTCACCGGCCGCCCGCGCCCGCTTCGCCTCGATGAGCCACGGGTCAAAGCTCCAGTACTCCGGCGGGATATATCCGAGTGGCACCATATTCTTGCCACGCACCCGCCGCTCCGACACATCTTTAGCCATCGCAACGGCTTGAGAGATGTCGATAGTGTTGCGCACGCGGACCTTCCCATCGTCCGTCTCGTATATCTCCTGTTTGGTAATCACATCGTCACCTCCAATAAAAAAGGGGACTCCCAAAGAAAGTCCCCCATACTACCTTAAGCCGGCAGATTGATGATAGAGCCGGACGCTTTCGGCTGCGTGCCCTTGACGCCGAACGATGCTTCGAGTACGAACTCCTCATATGTGCCCTTCTTGGCAAGGCCAGAAACCTCATGCGGGCGGTTGAAGTATTTGATGCCCCAATAGTTCATATCGAGGAAATCGATGCGGTCGTTTCTGTACTGACGATGAACCTGTGCCGTGATCGTGCCGAAGTCAGAGATGTACGTATCCGTGATAGCCGTGACGCTCTTGTCTTTCTGGTCGCGGCGTTTCTGTGCGTCACCCGTGATGATCTTCGAGAATCTACGTTTGTTGGCTGCGCTCATGACAGCAATCGTTGGGTCACCGCCGCGCTTGTAGCACATCTCCATGACGTCGTTGATGTTGTCCTCCGTGAAGGCCGTGCCTGCGCCATCGACAACGTTGTTCTTGAGCAAGTAGAGCGTGCCCGTGCCTGCCGAGCCGAGTGCGATGACCTTGCCCGTGTCCGCAGATGTAGCCTCAGCGCTGTCAGCAGCCAGTGCTTCGTCGAGCGAATAGAAGAGATCGAAAACCGTGTCGCTCTTCTTGCGGACGTAATACTCGCGGTTCGCGACGAGATTCTTCGGCAGAGCCGCTTTGTCCGGCGCGATGAAGTAGACGAAGTCGCCCGTGTTGAGCTTGTGCGCCTCGCTCGTCGTCGCCGTGTTGGCCGTAGAATCGAACGTGACGGCCAACTTCTCTTCCTGAAGGAAGAACGGAACGCCGCCCGTCTTTGCCGGAGTGTTGCCGGACTCAAGGCGGGATGCCGTATTCATCGCGATAGCATACTCCATATCGCGGGCCATCTGCTTGAAAGCCAGTTCCTTCTGGCGTGGGAACTCGTCCTGCTGGTTGTACTGCTTCGCCGTCTTGCGCTGTGCGTCCGAAACGCGGCCGGTCGTCTGGAAGAACTGCACCGTATTGTTCAGGCGATCGAGCGAGCCAACCTTATCCGTCTTGTAGTCTTCCATCTCAAGATGAGCGTTGACTTTAGGCGGCTTGAGCGACTCAGTGAGCCAGTTGAAGTTCAGCTGCGTCGCGTCCTCTTCGGTCGGGAACTCGCGCAGGAAGAAGTTGTGGTCTGGGTCGATGTTCGTGATGATCGGGGAGAAATCTTCCTTCTCACCTTCTGCCTCATACGTTACAGACTGCGACGTAGAGGTATTGACAATCGGGTTGTTTGCCATGTGTTTTCACCTCGTATAGATTGTTGACTGTATATAATACCGTGGCCACGGATATTATCGGAGATAGGTCTGAAGGAACTGCGAGCGCTGGCGCGGCGTCATGCCACGCATCTTCGACCAGTCCACTTTCTGCGGCGTCGTTGCGCCGTGCTGGCCGGGCTGTTCTACGCGCGGCGGCTTTGCCTTCTGCACCGGCTGTGGCGTCGTGCTGACGCCCGTAGCCTTCGCGTAGTACGCTTCCTTCGTCCTCTTGTAGTAGTTGTCGAGGATATCGACGTCAGCTTTCACCGGGCGGCCTGCGAGGAAACGGTCAATAGACTGCTTCACCTTCACGCCTTCCTCGAATGGCAGAGTCTTGTAGAACTCGCCCATCATGTTATCGATATCGTTATAGTGCGGGTCCTGCTTGTACTCATTCCACTTCGGCATAATGGCCTGCATGGTCTCCTGCGTCTCGCGCTGTACCGCCTGCATCTGCTGTGCCTGCGCCGCCCTCTGACGCATGATCTCGTTCGAGATAGCCTGCGTATTGAATCGTACAGCCGCCTCAAACGCCTGCGCCTTCTTCTGCAGCTCCTCATCATCTGAGAACTTTGCGTCGTTGAGCTGGGCTTTCGTCACGCCCAAATCTTCGCAAGCTTTCTTTTCGGCGAGCTGCGTGATCTGCTCATAGACCGCCGCCCGCGCCTTCTGTGCCTGCTGCATCTGCTCGGCAGTCGGCTGTGGCGGTGCCTGTGGTGGCTGCTGCGTCATCTGCTGACGAGCCTGCATCTGCATCATCTGCATCTGTGCCGCATTGATACGCTGCTGCTGAATAGCCGCTGCATAGCCCTGCAATTCCTGCGGTACACGTGCCTGGTCAATCTGCTGTCCCGTTGCGACGAGCTGCACGATATCGCCAGCGCTGTACTGCTGTGACGTCTGTGGAGCCTGCTCCTGTGCCTGATCCCCTGCGGGCGGCTGAGTCTCAGCCTGTTCCTGTGCGGGGAATACGACACGGCGCTTACCAGTCTGCGGGTCTACCTGAATGGCGACTTCCGGTGCGTGGCTTTCTTCGGCAGGCTGTTCTGCCGCCTGCCCGCCTACGTCCGGCGTGCCTGTATCTGCTGCGGGCGGTTCCGGTGCCGGTGCTGTGTCCGGTGTCGGAGAGCCGCCCGTGTTCATCTCATCATCCATTGCTTAATGCCTCCTTGTGCAGCGCTTCCGCCGCCCTCTTTCCTCTGCTGACGGTCGCCTTGAGCTTACCATAGAGATCTGCGGCCGCTCTGTAGTCAGCTTGTACCCGTATCAGCGCCTCTACTGTGTCGGCTTTGAGCAGGTCGAGCAGGGCTTTTTCGCCGGCTGCCATCACCCACTTGTCGCCGAACTTCGTCAGCAGCTCCTCAGCTTCACGGCCCTGCTGTGCTTCATGCGTGAGCCTCAGCTTCTTTTCTTGTGCCGTCTCATTTGCCGCCATAGATTGCACCTCCTGCGCCGCTCGTGTAATGCTCTACGATAGCTTTCTGCGTATCCTCGATAGCCTTATTCGCAAAGCTCTGCGGCGTCGTCGTGATGCCGAGCTGCTGAAGTGCTTGAATCTGCGCATCAATCGGCAACTCAGAGAAGCGGGCCGACAGCTTCGCGAGCTGCTTCGCCTTGATATCCTGCTCCTTAAGCTGCAACTGCGCCTGCGTGAGTGCATCCTGCTTCTGTTCCGCCGCCTGCTGTGCCTGCGCCGCCTGTGCCTGCATCTGCTGGAACTCCTGCGACTCCGGGTCGAGCAGGAATTTCGCCGTCGAGCGGATGCCCATACGTTCCAAAAGCTCCTTCGTGACCTTGTACCAGCTCGTCGCATTGACGATACCGACCTGCTGCAACGTCGGATAGAGCTGCTGAATCAGCACCATGAGATACTGAATCTCCGCTTCCTTCGTGCCGGCACCCTGTCCGACGTTGACAACGAGGTCGTAGTCGAGATTTAGCTGGTCGCGCCGGATAGCGATATCCTGATTGAGAAGCCGGATGACCTGCCCGTCGTCGAGGAACTTCTGACACAAGAGAATCAGGAACTTCACAATCGGGATCCACGTTGTCTCAGCGAGGAACCTTGCAATCAGCTTGATCTTCTTGTCCGCCGCGCCCATGATAGCCGAAATGCCAGTCGCCGTCATGTTCAGCGAGTTGCTATCAAGGCCCTGATTGTAACGCGTCGAGCCGGACTGGCTTTCCAGTTCATTTTGTGCGTACTGGATGAGGGTCATCGCGTTCGGGTCCGTGGGCACACTCGGCGGGAAAAGGATAGCCTCCGACGGGTCGCCCTCAGTCGGTACAAACTCCTCACCGTCCATCATCGCGTCCATGTCTACCGCCTGCTCGTTGACGAACTTCTGCCCGCGACAATTCTTGGCTGTCGCAATGATGATCTGACGCACGAGCGCCGTCTTTAAGTCCTGTAGCTGCTCCCACTCCTCAGCGAATCCCGTCTCATTGAAGATGGAGTAAGGCTCGTACTCCGGTGAGAACACGAAGAACGGCGGCATCTCAAACGTATTTGTCTGTATCTTGAGTGGCGTATCGCCAACAGCGTGCACGATGACATGCTCCATCACGCCGTCATTGTTGTAGTCGACCTTGAGATACGCTTCATACAGCTCGTACTCGCGAGAAGCCGTGTCGCCGTCGCTCAGGAACTCGTTGATGTTCGTCAGCTCTTTGTCGTGCTCGATGTCAAGAGTCGTCCAGCGGGCGGAACCATTGTCGCCTTGTGCAAGCGCTTTGTCGATGTTACTGTAGACGCCCTCGATTTCCTTGCGCTTGAGGTAGTCACCTTTGACAATCTTGCGCTGTGCAACGAACTTTGCATCGTGCAAATCCCTCGTCTCATGCGTGAACCGCAACTCAGACGGCGACATGTTCTCCAGCACCGGTGTATTCGACTTGACTGCAACCACATCAAACGACACAATGAGGAAGTCGCCTTGTGGGTCTGCCTGCTGTAAATCCGTAATCTCAATGCGTCCCTGCTGTTGCTCAATCGCGAGCATCTGCATCATCTGCGCATCCGCAAGCACCTGCATGGGCTTTCTTGTCTCGTCACGATTCCAGTACACTTTCGCGCAGCCGAAGTTCGTGACGAGGCCATCCTTTGCCAGCGTAGCGATGAACGTGAAGAAATTATTCTTCTTCATCACGAAGTAGTTGATGACTTCCTGCAAGAGTTTCGCGTTGTCATCGTCCTCGACAGACTGCCCGACGATATCGACAGGCGAGTCATTCGCGCTGAATACCTCAATGAGGTTCGGCAGAATCCAGTCGATTGTTGTCTTGATGTCTTTCGACACCCAGTTATTCAGCTCTGAGAGCGATGGGAACTTCTTCTTATACAGCTCTTTGTCCGCACGATAGAGCTTCAAGCGCCGGATAATCTTCGGTTCGACCGTCGCCCGATAGTAGTTGTCAGCGGCTTGCTTGCCATTCTTGTACGCCCGCATGATCTTATCAATCTCTTCCTGCGAGAGCGTATCGAGCGAGATATCCTCGGCTTCCTCGTCCTGCGGCACGGGATAGACGATATCATGCAAGCCGTAGCCGTTATTTACCGACAAACCCACGCCCTGCGGGGCCATTGCCGCCGCCTGCTGCATCTGCGCTTGCTGCTGCATTGCATTCTGCGCTGCATCAAACTGCGCGGCATCATTTTGATTCATTGTCTCACCTCCGTGTACACAGAAAAGTATAAGGGCGGTATTTTGAGTACTATGTTCGGTTTATGTCCACTCACAATGTACCCACACGCCTGAGCTTGCCGCTCCTGCGCGCCCTGCGGTACTTCGCATTGTGGTTTCCGTCGATGTGGACCGGAAATGCGAACGTGAGCGCCAGCGCATCCGCCATATTCGGTGACGCCAGCCCTCGCTTCTTCATCTCGTCTTTGCTCTCAAGCTGTAGCTTGCCCTTGCGATTGATGTACGCTTCCGGGCCCGTCAGCTCGTCAGCAAGCCCCTCGTCGTCGATAGAGCCGCCCTCTTCGAGCCATTTCTTGACCTCTGCCCACATCTCCGCCCGCTTATTCGCGTACTCGTCGCCGTCAGCTGCTTCAGCAAATGAGACGAGCCGCCAGCCTGAGCGCCCCATGTCACGGCCTACCGAGTAGATACCAGTGCCGTAGCCCATATCGATAAAGACCGCCGTAGCGCCGTAGTCGTCTTGATACTTCGCGATCTTCCTGCCGACAGCGAGGTCATTGTCATTCTTCGGTACCAGCTCCAACACCTTGCTGTACAGCCCCTGGCGCATGACGATAGCCAGCATATCGCCGCCTGTCCATGCCGGGTCTACACCAATGATGACCGGTGCGAACTTGTAGAGCTTCTGCTCTAGCTCCCGCCTGAGTGCTACATCTACGAGCTGACGAGAGATAAGCTGATTGTCGCTCGCCGACGGGAAGATACCACGAACATGAACTTTGAAGAAGTCACTGTCCTCGCCGTACTGCTCTTCCCACTCGCGAAGCTGCTGCTTATTGCTGATCGCGACGTTGCGCGAGTCAATCTGCCGCGTGTGCCACATTGCTTTTGCGCCGTGGAAGCACTCGTAGAACTTGCCTTGCGGGCGGGTCGGATTGCCGAACGCACACCAGATGATTTCTGTGTCCGAGTCAGTCATCGCACCTTCCGCGACATTCCAGATTTCATCATAGATTGCCGACGCCTCGTCGAAGAGCATCAGAATCCGCTTGCCTTGATTATGTAAGCCTGCGAATGCTTCCGGATTGTCCTTGCTCCACGGGATAGCATCGACGCGCCACGTGCGCTCGTGCCCTTCCTGCACGCAGAAAATCGACGTAGCTGTCAGCGTGAACATATCTCTCGCAATGAAGAGACGATACCACTTAGATAGCTCCGCCCATGTCTTAGCTCTCAGCTGCGCCTCGGTATTCGCAGTGACGACGCCGCGCGTATCCTCGTGCGTAGCCATCGCCCAGATGATTATCCAGCTGACGATAGCCGAGTTGTGCGTCACGATGAAATCACGCGCCTGATACAAGCCATCCTCATTATCGACCGTGATACACATGCCGTCATGCTCGCCAATAGGCTCTATTGACGCGATGTAGCGTGCGCGGTATCTGTGCTGGATATCAGACTTGTACCGCTCTTTCCTGTGCTTGATCGAGAATGGGTTGAATGGCAAAGTCATCGTAATGCGGTAACACTCGCGACAATCCACGCGTTTACCGTCCTTGTAGTACCATCCCCGCTTGTTCGTCGGCTGCATTCTTGCCTTGCCGCCGAGAGAGCGTGCCATCCACACCACGTCATCAGCCAGCCGCCCGCTCGTCGTAGAGTAGATGAGACTGCCAGCCTTGTTGACCTCGCCATCCGTATCCATCAGCCCACGCAGCACCTCGCGGCGCACTTTCGCCGTGTTGTACTTATAGGCAGTTGGGATGAATCTCTCAGACGAGCGAAGATCGAGCAGTCCATAGCTGCGAAGCCCCGCACTCATGCCGTGCACGTATACGACATCGCCGTCACACCGATTGCACACAAGCCCGAGTACTTCCAGATTCTCCTGAATCTCAAGATACGGCTTCGTGTAACGAGACGAGCCAACGCCGCCGTCGCCAATCCATACGCCTAAGTAGTACGGCGGCACATCTACGGCCTGCGCCGGATACGCAGCAGCCCCCTGAATCGGTATCTCCCACTGCTTCGCATGAGGATTACTGCCAGCCTTGCGCGTGACACCGGCTTGCAGTATGTCAAGCGTGCTCATTACGCGCCAGTCTTTTCCCCTGCGTCGCTCGTTGCGGCCCTTGACCGCCCATAGGTGCCCGCTCGATACATCGAGATAAGCACCATCATCAAAATGTACTCTGTAGAACGGTATAGATTCATACCGCCTACATTGAATGACCTTCGTCGCTTTTCCATCACTGCCAAATACGCAATCTCCCGGGCGGATATCGCCCCACTTGCGCTGACCGTCAGGCGTGTCGATAATATCGGTAAGCCGTTGAGCCTTGCCAATGCCATTTCCTGATGCAACGGCTTCACGAATAACAGAGTCCGGCGTCCTCAGCCCGTCGCGTATGTCGTTAAGTACACCTTTCTGCCACTCGTCCGGCCCATTCTTGCCAGCCAGCTCCCCTTCGCCCCAAGGGAAAGCCGCCAGCACGAATTTGTACGGATCATGAGAGAACCCAGCGAGAAAAGCGACGAGATCAACAAATGTCTTACTCATCTACTCGCCCTCTCGCTTTCTCGATGATGCTGCCAAGGTCGACGTGGCCGCTCAACTCGACATCTCGCTTATCGCGGAACTCGTCCGGCTTACGATTCTTGAGCCAGAATATCTGTGCTGTAACGTCCGGTACAATCTGCTTCGTCACGCGCTTCGTTACGCGCATCTCTGTGATACCCGTATCTTTGTCTGTGACCGGCTCCTGCGTGACCTCATCATACTCGTAGCCGAGTGCACGCTTGAGCATCGCATTCTCGACTTCACGATCGACGACTTCTTTACCCTTTTTAATCGCGTCGGCAAATTCGGGAAATCTATTCTTCCACACGCACAGCGTACCTTTGTTAATGCCGATGTTGTGCGCTATCTGCTCGTCGCTGAGACCGTCACGCGCCCAGCCCTGCACCTTGAGCAGACTATCTCTATCAAGCCACTCTTCGTACTTGCCGCGTCTACCCGCTTTCTTTTCGCTCATCCATCTCACATCCTCCTACATTGAACCGCCGGTCACTATATTTACTAGCACGCCGATTACTATCAACGCCAGCGTCATCAATGCCATTATCGGGTCATCTGTCATATATTTTCCACATCCTCCTACATCGCGATGATAGCCGCCGTCACGATCAGCGTGCCGACCATCGTCAGCGCAAGTATCGCTAGTATCTGCAAATCTTCGCTCATTCTGCCGGCCTTTCATCGTAGTACATCACTTTGATGCCATACTGCTTTGCCGCCTCATGTTCTATCTTGCAACCTCGATATTCGTACCAGTGGCCGACAAATAGAGCTACATCTGCTCCGCTGAGAAGCTCCAATGATTTGCCGAGGAACCACAGTGGCTTTGCATCATGTGGCGCTTCCTTGAAGAACGAGTCAATCACTTCAACATCCTCGCCCAGATCTTTCTTCGCATACTCGATCGCAGCACGGCGTTCTTTCTCAATGCACTCATCTGTCTTATCGCGCATCGGCTGAGAGATAAACACTCTCGTCATTACAATCACTCTCCACTCTAATCTGCGCACGAAAAAAGACTAGCCAGATGACTAGTCCCTTTCGGTTCTCACATATATGCGCCTCTAAATAGGCGGTGCTATCTCAATAGCAGCTTACCCTACTAATATACCACATAAAATGCCGGTAAAACTTGCAAAGTTTTCCAAATTTCTTCTTACCATTCGTCGTGCCAGAAGGTTTTGTAGCAGTACGCCAGCGCCATCTCATGCCGTCCGCATACGATATGCTTCTTCTCAGTGTCCCAGCGATACGTAATCTGCGTGCCGTCTCGTCTGGCGCGTATCAGCTCGTCACCCTGCGGCGGTACAATCTCCCACTCTCGCGACTTGAGATACAGACACATGTCGATGAGGTCAACGAGCTTTATCAGCCCGCGCCACTCTGTCTGTACTTTGCCCTTGCGCTCTAACTTATGTACATCGTGCTGTGTCAGCTTCTTCGTCGTCGCGATCACTCCCAGATACACGAAGAGGGCCTGCTGTAATTACAGGTCCTCTCGTGTGTAGAAAATCTAATCAGGAGGGTTATACAAAATGCCAGTGTTGAGAAAGAGAAACCATTGGCACGGGCTGGCTTTTGGAGTGCCTGCGCAGGACTCGAACCCGCTTCTCCGCACTATGCTATGCGGTGTGTTACCTCGTACACCATCGGCACAATAAGCCGCGATTGCGGCCTATCCGTTGTCACTCTGTGGAGAGTTGACTCAACGCTTTCGGCTTTCACAAGCCTATGCTTATATACTACCACACTTTTCAGCTCAAAAACTTGCAAAATTTCAAAATAAAAAAGGCGGGGCAATCGCTCCGCCTGTGTGCTGTCATTTCAACCTCTCTCTTATGCTCTCAGCTCCTCAGCACTCACGACCCTCACCAGCCCATACTGACAAGCCAGCTCCGTCGCCATATGCCGGAACTCCTGCCGGATGCGGTACACAGTGCTCTCATCCATTGCGCAGTGCGCCCCTGTCTCCACGGCGTTGTGCCCGCTATAGTAGTAGCGCATCGCATTGCTCTCCGTCGCTGGGCACTCAGCGTACAAGTGATTCACGATCGTGAGCCAGCGCTCTGGCATCCGTAGCGTCCAGCCATCATCCAGCGTGACCACTTTCAGCTCCGTTGCCAACCGCACGGCTTGCTGTGCTGTCGGGTCGCTCACAAACGCATGTCCCGCACATCCGCCGCTGTGTCCGCCAGGCTGTAGCCGCGCTTCTTTCACCGCCCTCTCGATACCACGCTGATTCCGCAGCACCTTCTCTACAAGTCTGTATGCTTTATTCCGTACATCCTGCTTCTTCACGTGCTCAATTCACCGTCCTCAGTCATCAAATAACGTTCTGTACAAATCCTCATTCCGCTCCCAATGTTTGCATCTCTTGCACTCATCAAGTGGCTCGTCTGTCATCGAATCAAAGTATCCGTAGCACAGATAGATTACCTTGCCTTTCGATGAGACCCATCTGTCCGCTGTGATACCTCTGCGCTTGACTTCACCCTTGCGTACCAGCTCACAATCGCTCTTCATACTATCACCACCACAATTCCATAAATCTATCTCGTGCGTCCGGCTGTGTCGCGTCAATCGTAAAGATTCCTTTCGGGATAGGCTCTATCTTTTGATAGATATCCTTGATTACTCGCTCCGGCACGTAATGAAGACCGTCTTGAAAATACAAGCGCTTCTTGTTGCGTGTGAGAAGTGTATCGAGCGGAAGGCTCGAGAAGTCAAGCGCTATGATCTGAAACCCATAAAGGTCAGCCATCTTCTTGTACCGATAGATGTAATCCTGCGTGAAATTGCAAGCATCAAAGAATGTGTTTGAGCCATTCTGCAAGCGCTCTTCCAGAAGCTGAAACGCAAGATTCCACACCTTCTTGTTGTTGTCCTGATTTATCTGCAAGCAAATGCGATTGTCTACAACTTCTTCTTTCGGCTCAGAGAATAAGAGCCTAAGATTATCAGGGCTGATTGACAGATACTCAAGCCCTAGCTCACGGATGAACGTTGACTTTCCAGACCCAGGTGCACCGTGCATCAACACCAAACGTTTCATGCTATCACCTCTATACTTCTGCTACTAAGGCGTCATCCAGCATCCGCTTAACATCCTCATATTTCTCATCAACAAAGACTTTCTTCCCGCTATTGAAGCATATGAGCGTGCATCTGATTCCTTGCATCTTGCTGTCCTGAATATAATCCACACTGTACGGGTTGAACGCTATCTTGTTTCCGCAAATTCCGTAAAGCTCGATCATGCTATCGCCCCCTTCGCCGCTTGCACAAGTGCCCACAGTATCCACACTACCTCAGCCGCGCCGAGGATGCCGAGTGTAAAACCGAAGCCAGCCAGCGCGGCATATCGCAGCATCGTCAGCGTGCTGATCTCAATCTGTAGATTCGTGTTCCTCATCATGCGAAATTTCCTCCTCGCATATCTTTCTTATCTCCGCTTCGATATAATTCATGCATTCCGATGCGTCTGGCTTTGCTCCTGCCTTCCATTGCGGGCAAAACTGGCCGAATGGGCAATAATAGCAATCGGGTCTGTGAGCGTATTCCCAAAGCAAGCGGTCAAACATGCGCCTGTACAATCTTCTTTCTCGCTTTACTTCGAGGTCGTTCATTCTATCCCCGCTTCCTCTCCCCATTCTTCGACGAACATTTCACTACAAGTAAGTCCCGTGTATTCATATTTGCTTTCACAAATAGATGCCAACGGGCAGGTCCAACAGCTGACACTATCCACCATATTATCAGCAGCAATCCTCAGCGCTTTCTGGTACTTATTAATCAAGTCGTTCTGCTTATCAATCGTGTCGCACAATTCGAGCACTTTCTTCTTTAGTTCGTCAACAATCGTATTCGACATCGCACTTCCCTCTTTCTTTCCATCCTTTTATGACAGTATCCATACACTCATCTACTTCATTTTGATTGCGTACTTTGCACTCGTACTCAAAGCTGCATAGGCGGCAGTCATCAAATTTACCTAGATAGTCAGACGCTGCATACTCAAGGGCTTTCTTGTACATCTTATTTTTATTACGCAACTTCACCACCTTGTTCTGATTATTACTCATAAGCTAAACTTCTCCTTCCAGTATTTTTTGAGCTTTTCCGCACACTCACGATCTAGCAAACGCCCCTCACATTCTTTGCGCTTCGGACATTCATCACAATAATTCGAGAACCTATCAGCTAGGTAATCTAGTAATCTCTCATATTTATTAATCATCTCCAATGCTATGTCGTAATGAAAACGCTGTTCTTGTATGGTCTCTCTGTATATGTACGATTCATTTTCGATTATTCTTTCGATAATCTCGTCTTTCTCTCGCAACGCCTTTCTCAATTCACGGCCGTAGTATATAGCCGCGTTTCTACTCATGCTCTCACCCCGCTCATTTCCTCATGCAATCTCGCGATCAGCTTCTCAGCTTGCAGCTGTCCGTAGCTCTTGCCCTGCGCCCGTGCCTGCGCGTTAATCTCTTCGATATGAGACTCGTACCTACGCTTCTGCGGCGGCAGCTTGAGCATTGTACCTCTGTAGCCGCCGCCATTACTACTGCATCGCTTCGAGCAATAACGCTGGTCCGAGCGATTTGCGACAAACGTTTTCCCGCAAGATACGCACTTGCGCTTGCGTTCGCTTTCCGGCAGATGAGAGAATTTTTTCTGCTCGTCTGTTCTCTTCATCCACAAAATTTTTGCACCAGCTTTCTGGCACTCTTCAGAGCAGTATTTCTTGTTCGGGTGTGACTTCGCTCGAAACGCCTTGCCGCATACGACACACCTCTTGACATTTATCTCTTCGCCGAGATAGACGAGAACCGAAGAGCCTGCGCCAGCTCTCTTCTTAGCCGTCGGCGTCAACATCCATTCTAGCGATGCTAGCTTCTTGCCAGTCTTGCCTGCAAGCTCTTCCAGCGTACCGTCTGCAATGTACTCGTCGCCTTTGTATAGCGCGTATATTTTAGCCATCTTTTTTCGCCTTCCTTACACGTTCAAGCTCGCGATCTACAAACCACCTAGCTTTCTCGATATCTTCGTCTTCTTTGTCTTTGCGCTTCAAGCCTGCTCTCACGAGATATTTGATAGCGGAGCCGCGGTTAAAGTTCAGATTGTGGCTCTCGACAAAATCAATAACTTCGATGCCGTGATTGTAATAGTCTGGATGATTCACCGCGTCGCTAGTATCTTTTTCTTCTGTGTCGTCGGGGACATGGTATCCAAGCAAATCATCAATAGAGACACGCAATGCAGAAGCTATCTTGATGAGAACCTCTTCGCTCGGCCAACACGCTTTAGCCCTATTTGCTGCTTCATACGTCATGTAAGTTGGTACATTTATTCCGATTGCATTAGCAAAATCTTTTCCAGTTCGATACCCTGCTTTCTTCCGAAAATATTTCAGGTTATCTCTCAGCGCCATTTTTCACACCTTCTCCAGCCATTCAGCAGGCACGCCGACGATGCGACCAGCCACTTCTAAAGCATATGTATCAAGGCTAGTATTATAACAAACAACACATCCAATGCTGTTGCTTGTTATAATCATCTCTTGCGCTTTACGCACATCTCCCTCTTTCTCTTTTTGGCGAATCTCGTTTTCCGGTATGATAATCTTTACTTTGTCGCCGTCCTTGAATGTTTCTTTGTCACTCTGTTCGACTCCAACACCAGAAGTGGAAAAAGTTTTCCCTATGTAGAGACGTTCATGTATCTCATCAAGTGGGTGTTTAGCAAACCGCTTGCCGCCATCGCGCTTTGCATTACTCTCGTTGATTTCCTTCATAACACGCTGGCGCTCTTCCTCGCCGTAACCCAGCTTATGCATGACACCAGTAGCAGCAACCTGTACATCGGTACATTCGTCCGCAAGATGCTTTATTCGCTCTGGATTC
Source organism: uncultured Collinsella sp. (assembly GCA_937995345.1). GTDB lineage: Bacteria > Actinomycetota > Coriobacteriia > Coriobacteriales > Coriobacteriaceae > Collinsella. The sequence continues at coordinate 17,561 of CALKKS010000025.1, forward strand.
TTCGGGTCTTTGATAAGATCAATATACGCATCGACCACTTCTTTAGCCTCTTCCAGCACCTTTGCAATATGCTCTACTAGAAGCCAATCCTTGTACAGCTCCCCGTCGCACGGATGCGGCAGCACAACCGACGCACGGCCAGCCTTGTAGCCGTCCTCGAAGATCTTCTCGTATCCGCTCATAATGTCATCCTTCTTCATCTTCTACCTCCATATCCAGCCGCACATACACACGCGGCTCTTCTGCGTACCACTTGCCCACAAGACCATACTCAACAACCTGCGAGTCATCTTTGTACCATACGCCGTTCAGCGCATCCTTGATGCCCTTTATTACGTTGTCTAAATCCGGCTTTGTCGTCGGTCGTATCTTACCCGCGATTGCGTCAGCTCTCTTGCGTCTGCTCCACGATTTTGGCACAGCGCGATAGATTACACACGTCAGCCGCACGGGGCACGTCAGCGGCCGTTCTAGCGCGTCTGACGGCATATCCATGCGCGCCAATCTCCGCACGTACTCTTTATACTCCCTGCTCTTCGGCGGGTCATACGTCCGGCCATGTCCGAAGCGAGGCCGCCCTTGCGGCACAGCCTCGCCCGGGATGACCATATCATAGACCATCCTCCACTTCTTCAATCAAGCAGCACCCTCTTTCCTCGCGGCGCAAGTGACTTCTCCAAATCCAGCGCTGTCACTTTGCCGGTCTTCAACTTATTTGCAATTCTCGACGCTGCTTTGTAAACGCGGTCCAGCCGCCGAGTCTTGTAGCCGAACTCGTCAAGCATTGACAGTAAGAAGATAGCAGACAAGTCACCAGTAGCTTTGTACTGTATCTTGCGCTCTCTGCCCCAGCTGTCAATGTTCAGCTCCTCTTTTTCCGGCTCCATGTTGACCTCATCGCGCAAGATGCGTTCGATATCTTTTGTCGTGACCAGACGCGACTTCATGCACAAGATGTGTCTCGCCATCTTTTTGTGCAGTCTTGTCCGCATATCCACGCCCCAGCCGAACGTCTCGTGCACAGCCACATCGAAGATAAGCGTTAATGTATCATATGCCCCTGCCATGATTGTACGATCTTCGATAAGCTGCTTCGTCGTTGCGTGCTGTACTGCGTGCTTACTCTTCTTTTCAGCCGCCTCGACTCTTTCCTCACTCTTCTTGTATTTCTTCTCATGCTTGCGAGATAACGCTTTTGCGAATCTGCCCATGCTCTCCACTCCTAAAAAGTCAAAACATCAAAATGGGATTTCATCGTCCGTCGGATAGTTACCGCCGCTCTGCTTGCTACTGCCATCGCCCTTGCTGAGAAGCTCTAACTCGTTGACGACAACCTCCGTCACGTATCTCTTCGTGCCGTCCTTCGCGTCATAGCTGCGCACCTGGATACGCCCCTCTACGCCGACCTGCTTGCCCTTCTTGCACCAATTTCCGACGACCTCAGCCGTCTTGCCCCACACTACGCACGGGATGAAGTCCGCCTCTTTCGGCTTATCCTTCGCGACTCTACGATCTACCGCCAGCGTAAAAGTACCTACCGGCGTCCCCTGCTGCGTATAGCGCACCTCCGGGTCCTTCGTTATGCGTCCGATAATGATTGCCTTATTGATAAGTCATTCCTCCATTCTTCTTTTCTTATGACGTAGTTTCATATGATATGACATATGCGAATGTTTTGTCATAAGCTGTAAATTACTAAGACGATTGTCATCACGTTTAAAGTTTTTGTGATGCACAACTTCGTCTGGCGATAGATGCCTTCCTAGTGCAGCTTCCATAACCAGAACATGCTCCATGATGTATCCCTCTTTCGTTGAGCGTGGATGATCTGGGAAATAAATGCTTATATACCCATCACACCGTTTCTTTTTGTGTCCTATCCCTCCTTTGAAGTGCGCTTCAGCTATTAGTGCTTTTGTTTTCTCGCTCAACTTCTTGCCTTTGCCGCTTAATCCGAGCTTTCTGCAATTCTCAATCACTTCCTCTGAAGCAGGATAATCTTTATGCCCTCTGGAGTGAACGCCCATGACTTTTAGCCTGTTGAAAACCTTTCCGACAGATATGCCAAGAGTGTCCGCTACCTCCTTCATTGTTAACTTTTCTTCGACATATAAATCGAAAATTGATTCGTCATATGTCGACGCCTTATTCATGATTTGTTCTCCTTCCATTCGTCACATCTGAACTTATCTCTGGCGAAGCCGTAGCCTCGCGCACATTCTTTGCCATTCAAGCACGTCTCACAGCTCCTCAAAAGCCCTCGAAGGTATCTCCGGCACGTTTTGCATAGAAGTATATGCCTGCCGTCTAGAAGCTGCTCCTGCGTCACGTCGCGTGACGTGCACACTTTGCAATAGCCCATCAGCTCATCCCTCACCCCCACATATCGCGTGCATCCATGCTTGCTTTTATGATTGCAAAAACCGCATCGTGAAAGTGAATCCTGTCCACAACCTTGTATATCTCGCAATCAAGCGGCGGGTCGTCGCTCTCGTCTTTCAGCACGTACTCTAAGTTATGCTTGTCGCATATCTCGTATACATCCGCCGGTGTCAGCGGCTCATGCGTCGCAATGCGCCCGTCATCAGATACACGTACTTTTCCATCTGGCATCATGCGAGTATTGATGACTGCCATACATCCATCGCTAAAGATGAGTGGCAAATCCATCATTACGCAATCACCATCTCTCCAGATACTCATATATACTCCACGAAACATCTTGCAGAAAACTTCTAGCTTCTCGCAGTCTAGCTCCTTGCAGTCGCTCATTTACTTACCTCCTTATGCTCCCCTCTCCATCGCCAGCCGGTCAATCTCAGCGAAGATACCGGCCAGCTCGTGCAAATCCTTATACTTCTCCCTGACCTTCTCAAGCTCTGCCAGTGCTCTTGCTACGACCGTCTCGCGGCTCTCCTCATCATCCATCGCATTCTTGATACTGACGAAGATGCCCTTGCGCTGGCCGACCGGCGCGATGTTTACAAACGCTCTCGTCGGCTCCATGCGTGGCGCTTCTTCGATCTTGACTGTCACGTTACGGATGAGGCTTCCGGCCTGCACGACGCGATAGTGCTCTGCGGCTTTCTTGTCGTCCCACTCAAAGACGGGATGCAGCGGCGCGTTCTCCTCGCGTGACTCATCGACGACCAGCTCCGGCGTCAACGAGCCTTTCTCTTTCTCGATTCGTGCAAGCTCCTCGCCTGCCGTCTGTGCGCTTACTCTTGCGTAAGGCACTTTGTACTGATACACCATTTCGGTTTCCTCCTTTCGGCGTTTTCCACGCCTGCCAAGCCCTGCCAGACCAGTCCTTGCCTCGACGCGCCTTGCCTGTCCCGGCCTCGCCTCGCCCGCCATGCCTCGCCCTAACCAGCCATACCGTTCCTAGGCCTGCCATGCCTTGCCTGCCATGCCCCGCCTCGCCGTGCCGTGCCTTACCGCGCCTTACCCCGCCTTGCCTGCCGAACCTTGCCATTACACGCCAATCCACACCCGGCCCCGCCTGAACTAGCCTTGCCTCGCCATGCCTGCCATGCCTTAACTCACCATGCCTCGCCATGCCTTGCCTCGCCCTGCCTGCCACACCATACCGGGCCATACCCACCAAACCGCGCCTTGCCTTGCCCCGCCTGCCAAGCCGTGCCCCATCATGCCCCGACATAAACTGCCACACCGTGGCTCGCCTGCCGAGTTTTACTCGATGTGGAACATGCCAAAGTTGCCATCTTTCGCCGGACGCCATTCGCCAACGCCGCACGCAAAGCCACCAGCCGTGAACGCATTGACGATCTGCTCCAAACTGACCGCACCCGCATTGTAGCGAACGGTCAAATCTGTCTCCCACTCTTTGAACTCGCCACGATAGCGCAGGTCAGCCGAACCCTGCCCGATGCGGCACATGTCTTCACGCATCACAGGGATAGAGCCGCGAATCTCTGCCATCTCGCCGATGACGAGGATAGCGCCGCGCAGGGTCGTCTTTTTCTCGATGAGTCCCTGCTGATACGCTGCATCAATCGCAGCCGCCTTGAACGCAAGCGCAGGGAAACCGAACTTCGCCGTCTTTGCAACCTCGCTGAAATTCTCCGGCGTGACATCTGCTGGCCGCTCACTCAGCCAATACAGCGAATCAAGGAACTCGGCGAACGGGTCGCGCACTTCTTTGCCCTTCGTTGCCTTCTTCATCTGCTTCTCAAGCATCATGCGCTTCGCCTTTTCGCTCCACGCGTGCACGATAAGCGGGGAATCCCCGACGACATGCAGAGTCGCCACTCTGAAATCCATTGCCGGAATCTCGATCTTGCTTTCAACTTTCTTCGTAGCCATTTTGTTTCTCCTTTTCTGCGGCGTCTTGCCGCAACCAACCCTTTTCTCATTCTCTTACTCAGCCGCCCGCATCTTATCGACTAGCCGCGAGCTTCATGCGATAATCACCGGCGCGGATGTTGACCGGCTTCGTCATCTCAACTAAGCGTGACAGCGTGCGCCGCCCCAGCTCCTGTTCCAGCTCTGCGCCGCTGCAATTCGTCGTGACGACGGTCGGCAGCATGTGCTCGTAGCGGTAGTTGACGAGCATGTACAGCTGCTCTTTCACCCACTCGCTCGCTTTCTCTGCACCGAGGTCATCGAGAATCAGCAGCTTCGCGCTCTTTGCCGTATCAATGACAGCCTCCGCTTTTCCATCCCCCGTTCGGTAGCTCGTGCGGATGCGTGCCAGCAGCTCCGGCACGACGACAAACACCCCAGCGATGCCGAACTCAGCGCAACGATGCACAATAGACGCCGCAAGGTGCGTCTTGCCACAGCCGTATGGGCCGACGAGCATCAGTCCTGTCGCCTTTGGATTGCTCTGCAATTCATTGCAAAACCGTTCTGCCGCTAGCTTTGCCTCAGCCGTGTTCTTGTCCGTCTTGAACGTCTCGAATCTGCGCTGCTTGAATCGGTCGCCAAGCCCGCTAGCGTTCATCAGCCTAGATACTTCCCGCAACTTGCGATTCGTCTTATACATCGAGCACGGCGCGAAGTAATCGTCTCTGAGATACTTGTTGCTTCTGGCGACAATATTCGTGTATTTGCACATGTCGCAATTCTCTACTGTGAACGTGCAGAGGTGGCAGTCATATGCTTTCTGGTTCATCATCCAGACTGCTTTAGCAGCTTCAAGAAGGTCATCGTCACTAAGATGGTCATTGCCCAGCCCGAGCGCTTCCTGAATCTCGCCGAGATGATCTCGCGCTTCCTTCAGGTCCTCTTCGCGCTTCTTACGTGTCTCCGTCAAAATACGCTGCATATTCGGATTTCGCTTCGCCAGCATCTCCATGAAGTCCATGCTTCTCGCTCCTTTCTACCTTCCATTCCTCTTTGAGTGGGAACACACCCTGCCATCCTCGCTCTACGCTCTGGTCGAGGATAGCGATCTGCAACGCCTCGTTCTCCGGTGCCAGCTTCTCCAGCTTCTTCACGATGAGCTCCTTTGCTCTGAGAGTAAGTGGCTTGTGCAGCGCCTTGCGTGACGCCTCGAACCCTCGAAGAGCTTCACACAATTTCGGAGATGCAACCGCGAACGGGTCCTTCTCCTGATGTGTAATTTGTCTCTTCGTACTTACTTCTTTCGTACTTGATAGGTTAGTATTTAATTGCGTGCGTTTTTCCAAGATAGGTTCATCCAAGATTGGTTTATCCAAGATTGGATTATCCACGATAGGTTTTTCGTACAGCGTGTAAACCGTCCCGCGAAGGATTCCTTTCTTGTCGCGCTCGCGTTCCATCACGAGATAATGGAAGTTCTCAAGCTCTTTCAATGCCGATCGCACAGAGTTGATTCCATCTTTACTGAGTGTTGCCAGCCCCTCGACTGTGTAATCCCAATCGTCTGGCAATGACAGCATGAGCGACATGATACCCTTCGCCTTAAGCGACAGGCCCTTCTCTTTGAAGTGGTAGTTCGCCATGACGGTATAGTTGCTGGTTTTCTCGACTCGAATTACTGACATATCTTTTTCACCTCATTTCTTGAACTTCAACCGCTTACAAAGGGCCTCGTCTAGCTCCACCTTTTGTAGATGGTACTTTTTAATGAATCCTGCCTCGTCGCTGTGGCACTCAGTGTGATGTACGCGACACAGCGGCAGTATCTCGCGCCCCATCTGATGCACCTTGTCACGATCGACGCCCGCACCGATGCGGCTGCCCTCGCAGTGATGTATGTCCGCTGGCCGACCGCACACCGCGCACTTGCGATGCATCGTGCAAGCGTACATGTACTTGCTGACGTCATCGCACTGCTCGATCAGCGGCACTTTTGTCGGAATATCATTTGCAATCACGAACGTTATCAGGTAGTCAATGAAAGCCCGTGCCGTTGTGACTGAGCAATCCGAGAGAGAGAACAGACGGCGCTCCATCGACTCCATCCGTTTGAGCATGAAGTCCATCTTCATCGTCGCTTTTGTCTCTTCCAGCGCGTCGCCATCGCGGAAGCCGTTGACGTAATCGGATATTTCTCCGAGAATCGCGTACACCTTCCGCCTTTGCTCTGCGGTGATTCGCCGACCGTCTGGCAGGATGATTTCGACTTTCTTATACTGGCGTAGCAGAGCGCGGTCGAGGTCGGGGATCCCGGCCGTGATGACCGCCACCCCGTCCTCTCTCACGTCCTGTATCTCGCCGATGACGTGCTCTTGTACCATCACTTACCGCCCATCTGCTCGGCTTCCCATTCTTCGAGATGAGCAGCCAATTCACTGAGCTGACCTGTGGTAAGATCACGCGAATTGGTCTTACCAAACTTCAGTCCACACAACGCGCTGACTTCCTCGCCCGTCATGCCGAGGCGTTTCATCTCTGCGGAAAGCCCATGCATTGCCTTGTGACGGATGTTATCCGTGTTGCCCTTGTAGTTGCGCGGACGCGCTCCTGCGGCGTTCTGCGCGGCCTGACGGGCAATCTCGTCCTGCACTTCCTGTGAGTCTACATCCTTCTCATTGTCGAGAAGGAACAAACCTTCCAGCACACGCTTTCTAGCATATGTGGATGCCGTGCCGGTAATCTGTGGTGGGGCCATTGATGCCAGCTTGTCAGGCTCTACCGCCGTCCCCTTTGCCTCAATGACGTCGCCCGTTGCAATGTCGATGAGGCGTGCCGTCGATTCGACATAATAGCGGGTGCCGATAGATACAGCCTGGTCGGACAAGATGCAGATGACGCCGTTCTCTTTGAGCAACGGTTTGGCAGCCTGCATGATACCGTCAGCAGTGCGGTACTCGTAGCCGTAGCCCTTCTTATCTTTCGGTGCCTTGATGCCCTGCTGGATGGCTAGCAGGGCGGCGTAGATGGCCTTTGCTTCACTCATGTCGCCCACTCCTTTTACTTGATCTGGATGTTCTGTTTCTCGGCAATGGTTACGCCGTCGATGACAGCGCCACCCTTGATTGCTTTCTTCAAGCCGACTTTATCGACTTTCGGCGGCTGCGGTGCAAGGAACTCATCCGGCACGGCGTTGAGATCAGCAATCTCGACGACTTCCGACTTGCGGTAAGATACCGTGAACTCTGCCTCTTTCATCTTCTCGCCGCCAAGCTCGCGTGCCAGTGTTGCCTTAGCCCACTCGACCGTAGCCTTTGCTGCCTTCTTGCGGGCGGCGAACTTCTTTTCCTGCTCCTCGTATGCCTTCGCGTCAGCCGTTGCGTTGAGCGCGACGAACGCGATGTTGCGCAGCTTCTCGTGCTTGTCCATCTGCAAGCTCTCCAGCTTCTCCGGCGCAATGATCTCGCCCGTCTCCATGTCGATGCAGTCGAGGATCTCCTGATTGATATCGTAAAGTTTCATGATGTTCTCTCCTTCTCAATACAGTAGCTTTTCAAGATTCGCGAGGCGGAAATTGGACTTTACCGCCCGCGCTGTGGTATCATGTTCTATGGAAATGATGACTGGCGTGACGATTGCACGATTGGTCTTGCGCTTTGTGTCGCCCGGTCTCATCCACTTTCCTTCTTCTGCCGTTGACATGTCGTTGCAGACGCAATCGACATGCGGGCAGTTGAAGCAGTCTCGCGGGCTTTTCATCCCGCATGATAAGACCCTCATACATATCACCTTCTTTTCATGCCGTCCGGCTTTTGCGGGCGGCTTTTTCTTTGTGCTCTTCCGTCAGCGTTTTCTCGCCCACACTGTGAAGATCTGCGATGTACCGCTCGTTCTTCTTGTCACGCTGGCGGATTGCGTGTTCTGCAAGCGCCTTCACCTGCACATCCTTGACGGTATCAACGAAGATGATATCCGTCACGTTCTCGTTGAGCGGATTGTATCGGTAGACGCAATCCTTTGCGAACGGGCAACCGCTTACGTCGATGAAGTACGGCGAGCCGTCTACAGTACCGATGTACTGCTTCTCCTCTCTCTCGATTGCCCGGATGATATCCTTCATGCTGACCATGCTTGTCACCCCTTTCATGGCTCGATGACTCCGAGCATAAGCCCGAAGAACTGAGCAAGAAGAACTGCTGTTCCGATGCCCATAAACGCCATCAAGATAGCCTCGCCGAACTTCTCGAAGTAGGTCTTTACCTTGCGCGCCCACGGCTTAAGCTGGCGGCGACGGACTTTACGCGGTTGCATGTTTGTCATTTGCTTTTCCTCCCTTGTACGTTTCCATGTTCTCGATGTACGCCATCACATCGCGACGGCGGTACATGCGTTTGCTCTCGTAGAGCACAAAGGGGATCTTCCCCGCATTTACGAGACGCAGGACGGACGGTTGCGACAATGAAAGCATCGCCGCAACGTCCTTTAGTTTCAGCAGCTCCGGCTGGACGGCCACCGATGCGATAGCCTCGGCGATAAGCTGCTTAAGATATTCCTCTGTCATATTGGTCACCTCTCATCCCCTGTTTGATGGTATAATCTCCACAAGGAGTTGATTGATATGTTCCATGACCACCCCGGAGAACTTACTAACGCCGAAGTGATCGAAATGCTTTGCTTCGTTCGGCAACATCGTCTGCCAATGCTTTCCAGTACACTCGTAGACATTTATGGCTGGTCACGAGTCAAGGGCTTCATTAGAGGCGGCCTACTGTCAGGCTCTGTTGAAACCAGAGTTGATTTGACAGTTGATAGTTGCAACCTGTTGGCCGACTACGATGAGCACCAACACCAGGAGCGCCGTGCGGATTCAGACCACTATATCAACAAACTGAGTCTGTACATCTCCATTGCCGCGCTCATCGTCTCAATTATTGCCCTTGTTGTCGCCGTCAATGATTGAACATCCGTGCTGCTACTGCAAACCCGAGAGAGAAGCAAGAAACTGCGAACGCCAGCAGGCTATACGTCAGCGGACTGGTGAGAAGTTCCCTTGCTTCTTTTTTTGCTTCTTCTAGCTTCATGTCACTCACCTCTCTTTTTTCGTTTTGCCCTGCACACGCCACAGTACGCATGGCCTTGTGCGGGCTGACCGCACCGCATGCAGATGCCTATGGCGCGGCAGATGCGGTACATGTGACGCTTGTATGATGGGCTACTCATCTCAGTCAGCCAGCCAACCATGCTGCGCACCCTTCTGCACAACAGGGAGAAGGAAGTCGACATACCATTCGAAGTTCTGGACCTGCTTGCGCGAGTTGTTACGCGCATGGTCCTCGACGAACTCTCCGTTCTCGCCGGGCAGTTTTGTGATTCCCTTGATTTTGAGAATCTTGCCGAGCTGTGTACTCCACGTTTCAGGCTTGCCGATCTGCTTGCAGAACCAACCGAGCGGACGGCGCTCTCTGCCGCTCTTCGGCATTGGCAGGATGTTCTCGCCCGCGAGGATGTTGCCCGCCTTCGCCATCATGACGTCCTGATAGGCTTTGATGTGAGACATCTTCGCAATCTCCATCATCATCTTTGCCTGCTTGGAGATTGAGTTGCGGAGCATTGCTTCGGCTCGCATCTCTCTCGTCTTGTCCTGCTCGGCCTGCTTGACGCTGTAGCTGCCCGTCTTGCGAATCGTCGGCAAGACTTCGCTTGTCACCCAGCGTTTGAACTTCTTCGCCGTCGGCAGCTTACTCGAAAGTACGAGGCTGTAGAGGCCAGATTCGTTGATGAAAACTGGATACTGGTCACGCCCCAGAGAGTCTTTGATGGATGGGGTCGCGTTTTGCGACCCCATCTTTTTGTCGTCGTCGTCAACGTGCTTGGCGAGGGCATCTTTTGTATTGCTGTACCCGAGAGCCAACGCAATATCCCTGCCAACAAACCAAGGCTCACCGTCGATGCTCACTGTACGAACCTCGCCAAACTCGGGGTTGTTGAAAATCTGAATCTCCTTATCTTTATCTTTCATGTCTGTCTCCTTTTATTACCCTATGGATATCTCTTGTGCCGATATATTATCTATTAGCTAATTTTGATGGTAAAAAAATATCGTCAATCGTTACCCCGTAGATAGCGCAGAGCTTTTCAAGGCTGAACGAGTCGATAGGATTCTTCCCATTCTCCCAGTTCGAGATTGTCATCTTATTTTTACCAGCCTTAGCAGCAGCCTGTGTCTGCGTCAGTCCTGCATTCACACGAGCCGCTTTGAGACTAATTTTCATCTTTTTTCTCCTTATCTATAATTGCAAAGGTACGCGTCCACATGGGAGTTAATGCGTAGCTTGGGGCAGTTTTCTGCCGTTCGCTTCTTCTATCTGTTTCCCTTGCCGCAGCAAGTTCTTTATGTCCGGCACGCCATCATGCCGGCCGCTTTTGTTATCCATCAGCTAATACATACTATACATTATCCAGTGGCTAATGTCAATAGTTTGGCTAATTTTTTTTGGAAAAATTATTGTTTAGCTAATAAAAAAGTGATATACTACATATATAGGAGGCGATAGACATGGAGGCAAAAGAAGTATTCGCTAGAAATTTATCAAACTTATTGCAATCTACTGACAAAACACAGGCTGAGTTGGCAGCGTATGTGAACGTAGCCCCGCCGACCATCACAGATTGGAAGAAGGGCCGCAAGATGCCTCGCATGGATAGGATAGAGAGGATAGCAAAGTTCTTCCACGTGTCAACCGACCTACTGCTTGGCAACACGGACGCGCAGAAGAACGACGACCTGCCAGACCTCAACGCCAGAGATGAGCGGCAGATTGAGCGTGATCTAGAGGACATGATGCACTCCGTCAGTACAGCCGCCTATGAGGGAGACACGGACGCACAGGAAGATGTAGAGGCGTTCAAGGCAACACTGAGAGCCGCGATGATACAAACGAAGCGGATAGCAAAGAAGAAGTACACACCGCGCAAGTATCAGCAATAGGGGTCGTGATGCTATGGATGTAAAGAGGAAAGCTGAGTCAGTCATCAGGAAGTGCGGCACGTCGAACCCGTTTGAGATAGCGCGTCGCCTGCACATGCACATACAGTATGGGCCGCTTGGCGGCGTCAAGTATGCTAACTATCTTCGGTACAAGCGCACGCAGATCATTATCATCGACAGCAACGTGGCACCATCCCACATGCTGCCGTTCATCCTCGCCCACGAGATTGGGCACGCACTCTGCACGCCGGACGCCAACACCGCATGGATGGCGAGCTACACCTTTGGGAATGACGCGAAGGCCGAGAGGATAGCAAACACTTTCGCCGTAGAGCTACTGCTGAATGACATGTACTTACGCGAGCACGCAGATTTCAGCATGTACGAGCTGGCAAGGATGCGCGGTGTACCGGATGAGCATGTGCAGTTAAAGTCGCAATAATCTAAAATGTAAAAATATAGTTTAGCGGTCGAGGTGTGAGTGACATGTATAAACAAATTGTGACAAGCATCCTGCTTTGCTGCACCATTGTGTTGGCCACACCTACCACCTTGGCCGACGATGCAAATCTAAACGCTGATACTACTGAAACAGTCCAGGGCAATATCTCCGAAGAAAATACTTCCCTTCCCGGTGAAAATAACCATTCATCAGATAATACCTTCATCCCCGGTCATGGAAATGTGAGCGTGGGCAATACATACATAGGCGGCGACAACAACACCTCACAAGGGAACACATACATTCAGGGAGATAATAATGTAAGCATTGGCAATACTCACGTAGCTGGCTCAAACAATACGGCAGAAGGAAACACTTATGTTGGCGGCAGCAATAATACTCATGTTGGCGAGACTACTTTTGGAGCAGATAATAAATACTCTTCCGATGGAACGTATTATGGGACATCAAATTATGATTCATCAAGTTCTCCCATACTCGATATGATTGCTGAAATCATCGACATGATCCTCAGAAGTATTAGCGCGATCATCATTATACTGATATGCCTACCGTTTCTATACGGGATTGCTTCATTTGTGGTTGATGTTATCAAAATGCGCCGTAAAACCCCGTCCTTTAGGGCTGGGGATATAAGGCGCGTCCGCCGAATTTGCGTAAGCAATTGAAGGCGGACAACTTTTTTCTCCTCAATTATTGTATTAACTAATAAATTGTAGTATAATACAAATATGAACAGAGTATATCATTCAAACCGTAACATCGTATATTCCTGTAAATATCACATTGTATTCTGTCCTAAGTATCGTCGAAAAGTGCTCGTAAATGGTGTGGATGTGAGATTGAAGGAGCTCATACAGTCCATCGCGGCCGAAAACCACTTTGAGGTCATCGAGATGGAAATCATGCCAGATCATGTACATCTGCTTTTGGAGGTAGACCCGCAATTCGGAATTCACAAAGCGGTGAAGACAATCAAGGGCAAAACGTCGAGGATATTGAGACAGGAATTTCATTGGCTGACAACGAAACTGCCGACACTTTGGACAAATTCCTATTTTTGCTCCACGGTCGGCGGTGCGCCGCTTGGAATCGTCAAGCAGTATATCGAAAGCCAAAAGACATCGCAAAGGAAGTGAGAAAAATGGAAACGTACACGCTCGGCTATAAATTCCGCATCTATCCGAACAGAACACAGGAAAACCTCATCAACCGCACGCTTGGCTGTGCACGTTTCGTATTCAACCACTTCCTCGCGGTGCGTCGCGACGAATGGAAGGCGAATCATAATTCGCTGACTTACGTCAAGACAAGCAAATTGCTCACTGACCTCAAGAAGCGCGAGGAAACTGCATGGCTGTCCGAAGTGGACAGCATGGCATTGCAGGAATCCCTGCGGAATCTTGACCGCGCGTTTCAGAACTTCTTTGCAAAGCGGGCAAGATACCCGCGCTTCAAGTCGAAACATAGTCACAGCCAGTCCTACCGGACGCGCAATCAAACAAACGGTATCCGTATCATCGGCAAGAGGATCAAGCTCCCGAAGATCGGTCTTGTGAGAATCAAGCAGAGCCGTGACTTCGATGGCCGGATTCTCTCTGCCACAGTAAGCCGAACTGCTTCAGGGAAATACTGCGTTTCGCTCTGTGTCGAAGCAGAAAAAGAATCCTTGCTCTGCCCGAACAATGGCAAGCAGATTGGTATTGACGTTGGTCTGAAGGTATTCTATTCGGATAGCAACGGCGATACCGTAGAGAACCCACATCCACTGAAGAAGCTCCAGCGCAAGCTCTGCCGTGAGCAGCGGCGGTTTTCCCGAAAGATGCCGAAGTCGGTGAACCGTGGAAGAGCGCGCGTCCGTGTTGCTCGCGTCCATGAGCGTATCGCAAATATCCGCAGGGATTTTCTTCACAAGATATCGACACGGCTTGCTCGTGAAAATCAAACAGTAGCCGTAGAATATCTGAACATCAAAGGAATGCTGCGGAATCATAAACTCGCGAAGTCAATCTCAGATGTGAGCTGGAGCGAATTCTTCCGTCAGCTGTCGTATAAGACAGAACGACACGGCGGCGAACTGCTCAAAGTTGATACCTTCTATCCGTCAAGTCAGACTTGCTTCGTCTGCGGCTATCAGAATCCACTTACAAAGGATTTGAGCGTCCGCGAATGGGATTGCCCAGCATGCGGATCCCATCACGACAGAGATGTGAATGCCGCAAAGAACATCCTGCGCAAAGCTTTGGAAGACAAATCCAAAGTTGCATGAACGGAAATAAAACATACCGTGGGGCACACGGGAATTCACGCTTGGGGAGATCGTATAAGACGCCAATTCCTCGGAGGCGGCGCAGTGGTCGTTGAACCAAGAATCCCCTGCCTTTAGGCATGGGGAGTGTCAAGGATACCATCTTAGCTAATTGGTTTTACTACGTCCTTAAGATGTTAGACAGGACCTTTGGTACAACCTTGTCTATTTATCTCGTAGTCATATTTTTCTTCATATTGTTCAAGAAGTGGCACATCATAAAGAGATTGCCGATAACCTTTCACATATTCCCTTTGATGGTGCTGAACATATTCATAACGGCAATTTATATCTATACCCTGCCCACCAAACCGTTGTCAACCGCCAAAAACTCGTTACATCAAACCTTACGCGTTTTTGAAGGAAACGGTTTGACTACTCTCGACTCCATAGAGCTGTTCGTTCTCTATACGCTAACACTCGTAGTTGTGTTTTTTATCATAGCAAAGATCGTTGAATATCGTATGCGGATGAACCTGAAAGATATGGCTTACAATATGGGTGGAAATTCAAAGTGGCTGCTCCAAGTAATCGAGATCGGAAATATGATAGATATCCCTAACCTCGATTTCCCTGTCTATGTATGGCAACTATTCTATGGTGGAATCGACGAAGAAGATTTTATGGCCATATTAAATACCGTAACGGATAATCCTGACTTATCTTCTAGGATAATCGTTAGACGAGAACAGGCCAGAAAGCTGTTTGCTACGCATGACATAAAGCCGGAGAAAGTGCAAGACATACTTATTACGTTAGGGGAACGTGTATACAGGTCTGGGAATCGCGACCTTTGGGCCACGTATGCGCACAAGAAATCAAAATGGTATGAAGGTGCTAGTAAATGAAAAGAGCGGGTCGCCTCCTCAGGCCTCCCGCTCTACAGAATCAAATGCCGCATTAGCCGTGACCGCTCCCCCTCTTCATTACCTTCTCCGGAAACTGTGATAAGGAAGGCCAGCGCAGGTACGCCAGATAAATCGATGAGTGTTCCTCATCTACCGCATCCATTATACCATATCGTGGACGTGCACGGTGTGGATGTTACAGTAATTTCTGCTGCTGGACCGAAGCTGCTGGCACTATACTCAATACCTTAGTTATCGTATTCTTGATACTCAACGGTTCATTATTCTTGCCATAGGTCAGTACAGAATGCATTCGTACCTTGAGAGAATCACCTGGTGCCACATTGAATTCATGATTGCGAAAACTCTTCATCCATTCTTTGTCTCCAAGTTTGGCTAATATCTTGTCATCCCCATGACGAAACTCCCATTGCATGTTGCCCAGAAAATCAGGCCGACGTATTTGCAGTATCATTTCCACGTCATTTTCCAGCACATCGCCTTTACACAGCTCTAATATATCGTCTTTATTCAAGCTGAAAGATTTATTGAGTTCTACGCACTGACCCTGCCCCATTGACATCGTAAGTTGGTCTGTGTCACTAAACTCATCTAAAGCCGCTGACAAATTTCCCATACTAGTGAGCAGACTATAGCGAACAGGACAAGTATAACACCCCATGGCGCTCGCATTCGTGCTTTGAGCCAGATTACTAAGGCTAGCTTCAAGCTGTGCTACATCATCTGGATTGTCAATGGTCTCTTTATCATCTAAGAACTCCAGTATTTTATATTTTGCTCTGCACAAGAACTCGCCCACCACTTTTTTATAATCTCCACTTCTCAATGCATCATCTGGCAGTGCTTTGATGATGTTTCTTAACTTCAACACGATAGAGCCGCGCTCTAGGTCATCGAGCATGATCCGGCTTTCGATATCACTATCGATGCATTTGACCATTGCATCGTCAATCTCTTGAAATGCCTCCAAGACCTTAGCTATGCCCCGAAACAGCCTTTCAGGATTTTCTTGCTTAGCATCATACTCTATCGTAAGGTCAAACGTATCCTGCATATCATCAACCATCCTCTCCGGCAGCAATCGCACTGTATCGGCATCATCATAGCTGGTTTTCCTTGGTGCCACAAGATTACCCGCTCATACCTATATCATGCCACATATTAGAGCAAAAGAAAAGCCGCCCGCATGGACGGCTCTACATTCACTGCGCAATATTCAGTTCTTTGCGGATAGCGTTCTGCAGCACGTTCGAGAAGTTCAGGTTGTGCTCCTTGGCCAAGGTGTCCATCCAAGCAGGGATGGTGAGCGTTTTCTTGACAGAATGATTGTCGGTACGTTTCAGATAGGCCACTTCATCATATTCAACCAAAGAGACAAAGTCTCTCCCTTCCGTCTTGATATCAGCTGGATCGGATGGCTCGGGGTATGGCTCCTTGTCTTCTTTCAGAGAATACAGGTAGATGCCGAGCGCATCTTCGGCCATGTCAACAGCCTCAGAGAGCGTATCGCCTTCCGTCACACATCCAAGCAGATCCGGAAAGTCCACGGAATAACCGCCATCCGCCTCTGGATGAAACACCGCTGGATAAATCAATTTCGTCGCCATGACAATCTCCTTTCTGCAGGAGCAAACAGGACTCATTTGAGCCCTGCCTGCTTTAAGATACTGTTGTAAGTGCCAGGCTTCAAGTCTTTATTGTGCATGGGGATCGTCGGCCTGCCTGGCTTTGTCGGATGCTTTAGGATGTGGTGTGAACCTCTGACACGGTCAATCACCCATCCATCTGCTTGCAGTATCTTCAACAATTCCTTTGGCTTCATCATCTCTCCCCCTTACAGTTATTATTATAATACGTATTAACACATATTACAAGTATTAACACGTGTAAAAGTCTTTACTATGACTCCTGGTGTGTGATAATGTAATTGATGACACACAAAAGAGAGCGGGTCGCCTCCTCAGGCCTCCCGCTCTACAGAACCAATGCCGCATTAGCCGTGACCGCTCCTGCTCTTCATTCTCCGCGTCTGTGGATGAGGAAGGCGTGAGCAGGTACGCCTGATAGGTTCGCTTACGCATATATTATACCACACATACCGCGCAAAAGTCGCGGAGAAAGGAAAAGAAATGGCGACGATACGCACCCGCAGGCGCGGGAAAACATGGTCATACTCGTTTGAGATCGGCAAGAATCCCGAGACTGGCCGACGCAAGATGAAAGAGAAAGGCGGCTTCGCGTCACAGGATGAAGCCTATGATGCTGGCGTCGAAGCATATGCCGATTGGAAGCACGGAAATATCGGGATCACAAGCGATAAGGTGCTGCTTGATGATTTCTTTAAGGGGTGGCTGGAAAATGTGGTAAAGCCGAACGTGAAGTTCGGTACGGTATACCAGTACGAACGGCGCTACTATAGCGTGATCTCTCCCAACATCGGCAAGATGTACTTACAGGATATAAGGCCGAGGAACGTAGATGCCATCATCCGCAAGTTAGCAGCCGAGGGAAAGGGACATGATACGATACAGGGCATATTAGTTGTCATGAAGAGCATGTTCAAATATGCCGTATATCCGGCTGAACTCATCGCGTCGAATCCAGCGTTGAACGTGTCTGTCCCCCGCTCTGCACGTCGGCAGATAGTAGAGCGGCGCGTCATATCGCGAGAAGAATTGGACGGCGTGTTGGCTGGGCTACAGGAAAGCAAGAAGGGGTTCTGTCGCATCCCTATACTGCTTGGCTACTATGCCGGTCTGCGCATCGGCGAAGCACTGGGGCTGTGTTGGGAAGACATTGACTTCGAGAATCGCACAATGTCCATCGTGCGTCAAGTACGTCCCGGGCGCGTGCATAGAGAGCCAATCTTCACTACCCCAAAAACGCCGACGAGCACGCGCGTGATCTGCATGAACGACGCACTAGTCGAAGAGCTTAGAGCGTGGAAGAAAGAACAGGCAGAGGAACGTTTGCGGATGGGAACGTCATACCAGCTCGTCTACGAAGTAGGGAAAGAACGTCACATGAAGGTCCTGCCAGCGATTGACGGCAAGCCGGGCGGGGCAATAGAACACCATCTCATTTGCACGCGGCGGTATGGGCTGCCGGTCACCCGTGGCATATTGATGTATCACCTACAAAAGGTCAACATCAACTTCCACTCTCTGAGACATACCCACGCAACGAGACTGATAGAAGCCGGAGCCAAACCGGTTGACGTAGCTGCCCGCCTAGGCCATGCTGACGTATCTATCACACAGAACCTATATTCGCACGACACGGAGAAGATGGCACGCGAAACAGCCGCACTGATTGATAAAGTGATGTAGACAAGCACGTTTGTAGACAAATCGTAGACAGAACAAGCAAAAGAAGGGCCTGCAACCATTATACTTCAAGGGATACAGGTCCTTTTCCAATACACCACTTTATTATAACGTCCATGTCACATAGTGTAAATAGCAGTAAATAAGATTCCGCGCCGTGCGTTGATTCCCGCCGCAATACAAGCAAGAAAAGAAATGCGTGTAAATAGTGTTAAATAGTATTCCGCGCTAGATGTGTAGACAAATCGTAGACAAGCGTCGGCCACGTCGGAAATCTTTGCACGTAAAAAGAGGGCCGCCCGCAAGGACAGCCCTCTCCTACAGATTGCAAGACTTTGTTACCACATGTATGTCATCTTGACATATGCTTTGTCGTTGTCGAAATTGTAGGAAGCTCCTACACCTAAATACTTGCCGTCACGGGATACCTTACGCGAGACGCTGTAGCCGACTTCGGCGATACCGCGCCCGCCTTCGATGTCCGGCGACACCTCGACCGTGTGCAGCACCCTTTTGTACGCCTGCACATTGTACTGGTTCAGCTCGACCGGCTTGTCTTTGCCAATTGATGCGACGTCAGCCTTCTCGCCATCGCCCGACGCGACAATCGAGAAGTCAGCGCCAGCGCGCTCCTGCGCGGCCTGCGCCTGCTTCTCTACGTCTCCCCCCGTCGTGATGATGGTGTATTCCGGCGGATCGTCATGCTGATAGATATAGCGTATCTCCTGCGCTGCATCCTGCGCCTGCTGGCGGCTGACAGGTACTTGCGCTTTGTCGGCAGCTTTCTCGACGCCCGTTTCTGTCTGTGCTTCGCTCTGCGGCTCGACGGTCACTTTTTGCGGCTCCGTCTTACAGCCACGAAAAAGCAGCACAGCGACAATGACAGCGAGGATACCGAAGATAATAGCACCGACGATGCGGCGGTGAGCGTACACCCATGTTTTCACCTGTTCCATAGTATCACCTCAGTAAATGATATCGCCGTCGTAGTAACGGCCAGCAATGAGCTTCCTATTTGTATACTGCCACATCATGCCGCCGAGGTCATCATTGCTCGTGTCTGGAGTCGGATTATCGCCCTTCATCCACTGCGCATTCCAGACGGCACAGCCGAGGTCACGCCAGTCAATGAGATCATCGAGCCACGACTTAGACGCATAGATGCCGCAATCCAAGCGGATATGATTCAAGAACTCACGGCAGATACTCGTTGCGTTCTCGCGCGAGAAGTCGAAGCCGTGACGAGCTTTGTAGCCGTCTGCATCTTCCATGTCGTAGAATACTGGCAGTTCCAACAGTACGCCTGCATCCGCAATAGCCGTGCGGCAATTCACTGCTTCCTGCACGGCCTCCTGTGGCGTCAACGTATAGCCATAATGATACGCGCCGCACTGAAGGCCAGCTTCATGAGCGCCGTTGACGTACTCAAGGAATTTATCGTCGCGGCTATTGAGACCGTAGGAAGAACGGACAATGACAAAATCACAGCCGCTTTCGCGCACGTCCTCCCAATCAATCGGGCCGTTGTTCTCCGAAACATCAATACCATATCTCATCGTACTGTACCTTTCCTTTCTGCGCCATTCACAGCGCTTGCAACGTTGCTGATGTAAGGCTTGCCCTGTTCGCTATTGTACCGCGAGTCCATGCCGTATTTCGTCCAGCACGCCTTTCCTAAGCCAACGATACCGGCGATACCCGTGCCGACGACTGTGATGCCTGTCCAGCAAGACGCCAGCTCGAAGTGCGTGCCGGAGAGTGCGTTACTCCAATATCCGTAGAGCCAAGAGAGCATCACGGCGCAGAGAAAAAGCATCATGAGTACGGACAAGAAGATGACGAGGGCCAGCCAATTCTTCTGCGCCCATGCTGAAAACCTGATGACCTTGTCTTTCATCGCTTACTCCCCTCCCATTCGTCAATGATACGGTCAAGGCGGTCGATGCGGTGGTGAGCCGAGCTGCAAGACGACTCGACTTCTGCAATCTTGATGCGGTCATTGGAAATCATGTCGGATTGCTCGTCGATGAGCCGCGACAATTTATCAATACTCCTCTCAAGTGGAGAAAGGCAGGCTTTATAGAAGATGCCTCCGCACGTCGCCGTGATCGAGACAATCATAGCTGCATCATTCACTGTCATGTTTATACCTCGTATAGTAGATAAGATATGCGGCCGGTATGTCCGGCGGGCCTTTGTTCATGCTTACCTCCATTATAGAAAAAGAGCAACGTGCAAAAATTGCAAATTGCTCTTGATGTAGTGTGTTATTGGCCCATGACTCTCCTGACAACAGAGAGCCGCTGCTGCTGATAGCCGAGCTGCTTCTGCTCACGGACGCCCGAATCCATCTTCGGGTCATCAATAGCTGCACGTTCCTGCTTGTTGATTTTGGACAGCTCCTGCTGTGCCTTTGTCATGCGCTTGTAGAGCGATGGGTCATAGCCATCCGGCTTTTTCTTTGTGAGCTTGAATTCCTCGTTGAGGCGCTGCTGCTCGTCGAACTTATCATAGAAGTCGTTGACCGTCTTGCTCTGCTTGTACGGTATAGCCGTGAAGCCGCTGATAACAGGCGCTTCGTTCAGATTCGTGTTAAGGCTCTGGTTGCCGACGATAGTATCATACACGCCAAGCAATCCTTTGCCCATGTTGCCTGTGTAGCCGAACAGGACGTGCTCGACCTTTCGCGGCGATACGCCGATGACCTTGCCGACAAACTTCGCAAAGCTGGAAGTCTCGTTGCCGAACTGGAGATAAGCAGGCAGCTTCTCTTGATACTTCGGTACGACTGGAGCACCCGTGAAGTAACTGTGATTTGCCGTCGCTTCGATGATTGGCAAGAGTGCCGTCGGAATCATGTCTGGCAGTGAATCCCAAACAGGTTTGAAGTAGTCGCCAGCTTTATGCTTGCTCCTATCCATCGCTTTCTCAATGAGATTCGAGAAGAAGCGCAGACCGATATCCTGTCCTTTCGGGATGCGGATGATCGTATTGCCGACCTTGCCGAGAATCCAGTTCGTCTCTTTCTGCCAGTCCGGCAGCTCTTCCCACCAGTCATCGCCGGAATGGATGCCAGCAAGCAGCAGAGCGGGCAGCATGCCGCAGAGGAAGAGACGTGCGAGCGCCTTCATGGATTCCTTGCGGTACGGCTTGCGGAAGTCGAATGTGCGGAAGAATTTGTCGAAGCCCTGAATGGACGCATTGGCGAAGACAACAACGTTGTTCAGGTAGCGACTGCCGCGCCCACCGCGCGCAAAGTCCATCAGGTCACGACTCTCAAGCGCCGCCGAAGCGAGGTCATAGGCTGCTGGATGCGGACCGTTCTCGCCTGCCAACTTCTTCTTTGCCCGCTCATAGGCCGCGATGCGCGTGCCATACTCAGAATACTCGCCGACCATCTGCATGCCTTCGAGGATGGCTGGCAGGAACTCTTTTGAGAGCAACCGTTCTTTCCATGTCTTCGACATCTGGTTTAGTGTGGCCTGCGTATAGTCGCGGTCAAGCGAGATAGCGCTGGCCTGTGCTGCACCGGACGAGAGCCATTCATAGAACAGCTCGTCGCGATGAACAGCGTGCAGGAAGCCTCGCACAAAGTCCCAAGGCTTGAAGCCGTACTTACTATAGATAGTAGCATCCGTCGAATCGCGAATGAGGTTGCGAAGTGCGAACGACGGGTTGATCGTCGTGAAGCAAGCCCGGGCAATCTTTGCCGGACCATGAAGCAAGCGAAGCACCCAGTTGCTCTCCTCGCGCCCCATATTGTTGACAGCTTTCACGATATCCGGGTCAGTCTGCAAATACTTGCGTTCGCCGTTCTCGTAGAAAGTGATTGTCGTCTTGTCGTTCGGCTTTGAGTTATCGACTTCCTCGATGTACTCACCGACATCAGAGATGCGTGTGAGATCAGCCAGAAGCTGACGGGCCTTGTTCTTCTCAGCCTTCTTGACGAAGTCATACGTGTTGCGGATGATGGAGTCAAGAGGATTGATGATGCGGCGCGTCGAGCCGTGCATATGCTTGAGGCTGTCGCCGAAATCCACCTCTTCATTGTCCTCGAATACACGGAACATTGGGATGTAGTTTGGCCATCTCTCTTGCAGCTCCTTGTAGCGTTTCTTGCTGATGACGCCTGCATCATAGAGGATAGAAGTCGTTACCTTTGAGAAATGGACAAGGTCTTGCTGTGCCTCGCCGTATTCCTTCATGTACTTCATCATGACCTTGTTGCACCGATCTTCCGTAAGGGAAAGGCCGTCTTCGGTACGAGGAACCTCCATGATGGTCTTCTCAGCTTTGTCAATCTTCGCCTGGTATCCTTCAATCTCTTTTTGATAGGCCTCTCTTTGCTCTTGATACTTATCATCAACCTTCTTATCGCTTTCAATAAGATGCTGATACTCAGGGAGATTATTGATTTTATCGTTCAAGTCAGCAATTTTGTCGCGAAGACGCTGCTGGCTCTTGCGGATACGGTTGTTGAGTGTATGGATGTCCTTTACATGGCAAGCCAATGCAAAGGCGAGGAAATCCTTCATGCGCTTTTCGTTATGGAGAGCGCCGCACTCGTCCAGAATCATATGCAAGGTCTTGAAGCCGTTGAAGTTAACGCCCGGGTAATTCGTCTGGAGCGCCTTGACAGCAGCCTCGCTCTGCCCTTCAATCATCGTCATAGCGCGTCCAGCGTTGCCACGGAAGAGGCGGAGTGCGATATACGGGTTGACCGATGCGGCAAGCTCCTGCCCACTCTTCTTCTGTACCTGCTCGACCATACGCTTGACAGGGCCGAGTTCTTCGACCATTTCATCGTAGAAGTTCTGCCATGCTTTAGTAAGCGTCGTGCGTTCTTTCGGCTTCTCGTACTGAATGGCGCTGCGCACGACCTCATCCGCCTCGCGGTTGTTGCGCTCATTGAAGAGCGTTTTCAAGTCGACGAGCTGGTCACTCAGGACAGCATCATTCTTGAGTGCAGCCTTGAATGTTGTGGCTTCCTGACTGTTGTCGTTGCCCGCCTCATCCAGAAGCCACTTCGCGATGTAGTTATCCATCGCATTACTCGGCTGGAGCTGGAGCCTGTCCGCAATAGCGCGTCCAGCTTCCGGCAGCACTCTCTCCCACTCATTCGCATTTCGAGCACGAATGACGCCCTCGAACTTCTTGAACACGATTTCTGTCGCGGGGTCGAGTTTGCCAAAGCGGATTCGCATTTTCGTGATGTCTTCCAGCATTGCCTTGACATTCTTATCATGTGACGCGGCGTCCTTGCGTCCTGTGAGATGGTTGTATGCACGGGTGAACAGAGACGGTGTGCTATTGTCGTTCGCGTCGAGAGAATAGCGGACAGGATTTTCTCGGCGACTCTTGACTAAATCGGCGTCAGTCTTTATACTAGAGCCAAAGAGGTCGTTGAACCTTCTACCCTCCATGGGCAATTGGAGCCCGGCGGACTGGTAGAAGTCAGCGGCCTGTTTTTTGTTTATATATACGGCATTCCCTGCTTGGATATTGTTAACAAACCATGCGATATTTGTTCCAGACTGCTGGGTTCCTTTTCCGTATACCGATGTAATGACATTAACATCCATACGGCCATCTTTGGAGTTGAGTTCAATAGGAACAATAATGTTTGCCCCGCTTGCATCCTCCAGTTCCGTTCCAACGACAAGTCGCCCTGATACCGTAGACGATTTGAAAATAATCATAGGATCAGTCAGATATGACGGCAATTCGTTCAGGATTGCTTTTGTCACTTCTGGATGATCTTTTTTTATTTTCATCAGCTTGCTCTGCCGCATCACCATTGGATAATCCGGCGCACCAACCAGCTTAAGCACCAACGGCGTCTGCATTACAGGCAGCATAGTCGTGTCTGGCATATCGCCTTTCCATGCCTTACGAAGCGTTCCCTTCCAAGCCTTTTTGTCAGCCTTGAGTCTGTCTTCTGCGGTGAAGATAGTTGGCGTTTCCTGCTTGCCAGAGAATCTAGCTGGATAAGAAAGCTTCGTTCCATCTGCCGCTGTGATCTCGCGCTCTGCACCGCTGACCTTAAAAATGTGCTTACCGTTGCTGTCGCGTAAGTCTGCCGCAATATTGGCCAAGGCATCACGCATGGCAGCCTTCTGTGTCTCGCTGAGTCCAGCCTTCCTGCCTGTGAGCGCATCATGGAATGCACGCATCGCATCGCGCAGCCATCCAACAAAACGCTGCAACAAAGGCGCATCTGCTTTACCAAGATTGCGGAAAAGCGAGACGCGCTTGTGCACGTCCGGCATTGCATCAGCAAGCATCTCCTCGATGACATCCGCATCAGAGAGTGCCTGACGCCCTGTCTTGTCACGGTATGCTTGCAACTGTTCCGATGAGAATGCCTGCTTCTTGCCGATATAACTGACCATCTGGCGATAAAGCTCTGGATTGTTATGGCGGAGCCAATGGAACGTTTCATGCCAGAACGTCCACGGCGCAGATGTAGAAGAACTGCGGTTGATGAAGCTCACACCGTTCTCGTACATGCCGTGAAGATTCGACGGGCCTTCAAAGAACACGACCTTGAGTCCCATCTTTTCGCCAAATTCCTTGATTCCTTTCTCGCGAGATGTAAGTGAGTTATCCGGCAGGAATACAACACGTTTACCGATTTTTTTCAAGTCACCCTGAACGGAGGCCTTGCTTCTCGCTACATCAACGTGACTCCCTTCTTCGTTGCCAAAGAGGCTTGCCGCCGTCATGCCGTCACGTGCTACACGCTCTGCGGCCTTGATGATCTCACCAAGCGTTGCGCGGCCGCCGTCCATCAGAGACGTCTGGTTCGGGCTCCCCTGCTCCAAAATAGAGCGGGCCATGTCATTAAGGAAGATGCCGATTTTCTTTCCGCTGCGCTTGTTCTCATCGAGGAACCGCAGCACCTCGCGCACCTCGTCCGTGTCCTGATACTCGCTGAACATGCTCTGCTCGTTGAGATAATCCTTGACCGGTTTGCCCTCGCGGCGTAGCGCGTCGAGATGCTTGACGGCGTCCGAGATAGTCTTTGCGGCGTCGTACTCATACGCCTGCCCATCCTTGACGGCAAGATTGACACGAGCAAAAGCAGGGGCCGCACTCATCAGGCCGCGCGAGACGTTGCGGATATTGTCGTCCGTACTCTCAGCCATCTTATCAATGAGGCCGTCATCGTTGTAGGCCAGTGAGAAGAGCGCACGCTTGACGCGCTGGATGCCGTCTGCATTGACGTTGCCATGCTCGTCCGTGTAAGCGTTGCGCTCGTTCTTGCCGACGATACGATAGAGAACACGGGCCACAAAATCCTGATTTGCCGCCGTCGTCAGGTCGCCCTGCTCGTTATCGACGTAGTGTTCCAGATCACGCGGCTTGATTTTCTTCGCGTCAGCCTTTGCCTGCTCGCTCGCCCCCATGCGGGAACCACCAGCTGTACTGCCGATGATATCCTGCATCGTGTCCGCATCGATATCGTCTACCACCTCGCGGACAAGCATATACTTGCGCATCTGTGAGAGGTTTGACCTAGAAATACCGAACTCTTTCGAGTGCTCGAAGATGTATTTGCGGTAGGCTGTTGCCTTGTCGCCGCCCGACGCCGTAGCTTTCTGGATAGCCATAGCGCGGCCGTTGCCGTTGAGTACGACGCCATCCTTGCGGATGACAGGCGCTCCCTGATTGAGGTTGCGGCCTGCGCTGAGGTCAGCCGGACGAAGCTCGTTGGCCATCGTCGTGACTTGCTCCTGCATGGATACGCGCTGACGGTCACGCGGCTGTAACTCATGCGGATATGCCTTGTTCGGCGTCATTGTCTCAGCATCATGCGACGTGATGACACGCGATGCCGGAACAACACGGTAGCGCACGCGGATTTCCTTGCCACTATCCGTGACGACCGTCGTCTCAGTGCCCTTGATACCGTGGATAGGCTCGCCCATTGCAGGAACCTTGGCAGAATCAAGATTCTTGGTGTCTTCCTTCTGTTCATGTGGTATAATATGAGTAGAAGGACCGCTTGATTTATCGGATGTAGGGCTACCCCCACGGTTTACGGCTCCAACATTATGGCTGTCGTGGGACACCGCACCAGCGTTGGACTGTGTGGCAGCACCTAAGCCCGGGCTGCTATAAATCAAGCGGTCTTTTGCTGTTCCTCGTTTAAGGCTTTTATCCCCTTTCGGAATAGCCGAGACAACAATATAGTAGCCTTTATCTCCATCATGTTGTAACTCAAAATAGATGGGAGAGACACCGTTCATCTTTCCTGTTGCCTTATTGCCTCTTTTGACTAAAGAGTACGTGACATGCCCATTTTCAGTGTTAGGCTGGCGCTCATAAATCTCATCAAAGTTTTCCGTGACATCTGCAATCATGTCCTCGATAGATGCATAGCCATCGGCTTTAGCTTGACTCTCATGTGCCTTTGCATGGCGTAGTCCTTCTATTTCATTACCGACGCGAAGGCGAATCTTTCCCGGAGCAAGGTCTACGTTATGCTGTTCTTTTGCGGCCTTTGAGATTGCGTTTGTAATCTCACCAAAGTCCTTGCTACCGTTTGGCTTTAAGATGAACTCGTTTTCGTCCGCTTCTGAGAGCGGCTTGCCCGACTCTGTACGATATCCATCTGCAAGCACATATTTCCCGCCGTTGTCGGCGGCTTTTTTAGTTGTACTTACTTCGCGCGCTTCGGTCTCTGGCTGAGTGTCTGCCGCTTTGCGCGGTTCAGGTTTGGCGTGCTGATCTTGATTTTTGGTGCCTTCGTCCGGCTTCTGCTGATTCTTACTCTGCGTACTCTCATGTGTAACTTCCTTTCTTTCTGCCTTCGTCGGCTTGCTGTTGGCAAGCTCCTGCTTGAACATCTCGATCGTGTTGTCGAGGCTCTTGAGGTTGGCAGGCTTCTCGTCCTGTGCTTCTTTGCGAATGGCCGTTGCATCGTCGAGCGACTGCTTATAGAAGATGTTGTAGAACTCGTCCTTCTGCGCTGGCGTCATGCCTTCCGTGGTGCCCTTGCCGGAGAATCCCGCCTTCTTGCGGACATCGGCGATGATGCTGTCAATGGCTCTTGCCGATTTGTCTGCGCCAACCGTCTTAGCGTGAGCACTAGCCGCCGACAGGTAGGCCAGTTTCCCTACAGGGCTGGCGTTCTTGTAGGTGTTGCCGCTGGTAATCTCTCTGACCATATTGCCCAGTCTCGCCGTCGTCGCCGCCTGAATCGTGCGCGGTGCGTGCTGAGACGCGGCCGCCGACTCTGCCGGAGTAATCGTGTTGAGCAGATCGCCATACGTGCGCTGCACATGCTCGATTGCCTCAGGGTCGCCATTCATGAGTGACTTTGCCAGCTTCTTCTCGCTGAACGGCACGTTGTTCTGGCGCAGCGTATCAAGATACTGCTGGCCGAGTGCCTTGCGCTGTGCCAGCGGAGTCTTCTTGATCTCAGCAATGCGGGCGTCCGTCTGTGCGTTCTGCTCGTCAATCGTCTGCTGTGGCTGTGCGATACGCACGCCCTCGCTCTGCTGTCCTTTCTGCGTTGGGAGCGGCGTCACGCTGACCTGCTCTTTTGGAGCGTCCTGCTGTGCGGCCTGCTGGTTATCCATGCGAGCAGGGGCCTGATTGACCGGCATATTAGCCTGTATCGTAGGCGCCACTTTGCCCTGCTGGATTTCATCTTCCGTAGCAGCTACCTGATTTACTGGAACATTGCCTTGCACCGTAGAAGCTACCTCGGTCTGTGGTGTCTGATGTTCCATCGTAGCTGTCTGGTACACCGGCGCGTTGGCCTGCACCGTAGAGCTGACATGATTCTTCATATCCGTATTAACAGGCGTAAGCATCGCAGCAATATCGACATGCTGTTTTGTCTGTGGACCGACGAGCTTTTCCAGTGTGGCCGTATCATTCGCCTGTTTCGCCTGAGTCAAGATGTTCATGCGGTTGAGGTCTTTATTTTGCACCGCCTGTTCGATGGCCTGATTTACACGATCATCGAGGCTAGGCGTCATCACATCATCCACATAGTTTTGGAGCTGCGCCCCGTAGTTCTTCAGCAGAGTCTGACGGTTCTTTGGCGTGTCGATGAAGTGGTCATCTGTATCGAGCATATCATCAAAGAGATTCGCCTCTTGTTCCGTGCGAGCTACATTCTTCTTGTCTTGTGCGAACGAGGAAAGAACATTCTGGATAGCAGCCGCCTCCATTTTTGGAGAAGCGGCTGTCTGGATGTTCGGTGCCTGCGCCGTCTGCGCGGCCTGCACCTGATGGCGAGGACGCAGCGCTTCCTCTGCCTGCCGGAATGAGATTCTGCCGTTATCGAATGCCGGAGCGTAGTCACTGAGATGCTTCGAGAGGAACATAGACATCGCTTTCTTGAAGCCGTCATTGTTGACGAGCGCCGTGCGATTCGCCGCCGTGTTGGCAAAAACGCCGTCCTGCATGTACGGAGCGAAGAGGCTGACGAGCGCCTTGTCCTTGCTCGTAGACATGTCATTGAACACCGTCTTGACGGTATCGTCGTTCGTGCCCGCAAAGTCAATCATCTTCTCGTTGAGCATGTCGCCGAACTGCTGCTGCGTCATCGTGCTGACCGGGCTCTGCTTCTCAGCCGGAGCGCCCGCCGTGCCGCTATCCGAAAGGCCTGCCTGCTCAAGGTATCGATGCATACCGCCCTCGTATTCGCCAAGGTCTGCCGTAAAGTAGCCACCGTGCTGAAGTGCCTCAGCGAACTGGTCCGCTGTCTGCGCGTCATAGATGCCGTCCTCGCGGTACTTCGGATAATAGTTCGACATGTAGTCAATGAACTGCTGGTCGTTGTCGAAGTGGAGATATTCGCCATCATTGCCCTTGACGCCGCCATAGTTGTGGTCCTCGCGTGCGAGCTTACTGTTGCCGCCATCGCTCTCATGGGAGAGCTGCGCCCAGATGAAGTTGGCGGGGAGTCCCGTGTTCTGCGCGATAGCCGTAGCAATGTCGCCAACCGGCAGGCTCGAAAGGTCAGCCGCAGAAGCACCGCCATTGTTGGCCGTCTCATTCTGCGCCGTCACGCCGTTGCCCGTCTTGATGATTTTCGTCGGCTTGAGATCGCCCATCTCGTTATAGTTGCCACCCTGCACAACCTTCTGCTGAGAGGACGAGTTGCCGACATAGCCGCCGTTGCCATCTGCCAGCACGACATGGTCGTTGTCGCCGTAGACGATGACATCGCCCGCTTCGAGGTTGTTCGGGTCGAACGGGATGACCTTATCGCCCGCATCCGCAACGAGCGTATCGACATTGACAACGCCCTTGCTGAGTTCGTCCGCGAGGAACGGGTTGTAGCGTGCGCCAATCTTCGTGACTGCCTCGACGCAGCCGTTCGCGCCGTTCTCCATGTGCCGGCCCATGAAATCCTGCGCCGCGTCCATGACGTTTGCGCCAGCACCGGCCTTTGCGCCGCCCGTCGCGCCCGTTGCCTTTGGCGTCTGCACCGTGATCGTCGCATCCGGCACGTCGATGCCCTGCGACTTGAGCTTTTCGCCGTACCACTGCGTGTACTGCTGCGGGTCGAGATTCGTGACATCAACGCCGTCAGCCGTCGGCACATCGTCGTTCTTGCCTGTGAGCTGTGCTGCCGCCACAGGGTCAACGTTCGGGTCAGGCACAGCAGGTGGCGTGACAGGCTCCGGCCCCGTGACCGAGCCGCCATCTGCCGCAGCCATAGCCGCACGGCGGGAGTTGATTGCACCACGAGCAGAGCCAAACATGCCCATCGGGAGAGCGCCCATAGCCGCAGCACGGCCCGCCTGCATCTCGTCCTCAGTCGGGTTCCAGAACGTGCCATACGGCTTGCCGCTGTACTTGTTCTGGAGCTGCTGCTGTGTCATCTCCTGCACATACTCGCCGAGCATGTCAGCCGGGGTGTTGAGGATATTCGCCCCGATAGCACGCTTCCAACCGCCCTGCCCCAGTCGGCTGAACGTATTGCCGCCGAGCACAGCACCATAGAGGCCGGACGTGAGCATATCCATCGGCAGTTCCTCGCCGATCATACTGTTCATCTTGCCGAAGATCTCCGAGTCCGAGAGACCCTGATTCTTCAAATCATCATAGATACCGCCAGCGTTGATTGCTGCTTCAAGTGGGCCACTCGTCAAGGCATAGCGTGCAAAATCATTTGCGCCAGACTGCACGAGGTCAGAAGCTACCGCACGGCCAGCCGTAGACATACCAAGACGTTCCAAGAGACCGCCAGCACCGCGAGCGAGAGCGCCGCCGATGCCAATCTCCGGTGCTAAAGAACTAGCTACCACGAATGGGACCGAGCTGCCGGCTCCGTTGAAAACATCAGCCATAAGGCCGCGAGAGTCCGTGAGATAGTCCGTGTCAGTGAGTCGCTGCAAGATATCTTCATTCTGGTAGCGGTTCAACGTGCCGAACTGCTGCTGCACATCGCCAGCACGGTCATTCCAGTAGGTGCCGTTGTTGATGAGCCAATCGCCAAGGCTGCCGAGCGGGCCGGCATCAGCATTCTGGATATCATCAGAGAGCGACGATGCGCGCCCCTGCTCGTCTAGGGCCTTGAGAGCAGAGCCGAGATAATTTGCAGCACCACCAGCGTCGCCTTCCAAGCCGCCGACAAAATTCTGGACAGACGGGCGATATAACGCCGTACTAAAACCAGGCATGAGCAGATTCGCCAAGAATCCACCGAGCCCTTCGCTTATCCCTGTAGCGTCATGGATACGCCCTGAATCGTCAGTAATATCAGTATCATTCGGCATAATCATGTCGTTGTTGTTTGCTGATATCTCCCTGAAATAATCATAGGCTTTGCTCATTGTGCAAATTCCTCCTTACGAATGAGAAGCGGAGTCGTAAAGACCCTTGAGGTTGTCAACAAGGTCTTTGTTGGCGTCGCTCACTGAGTTGTAATAGTCGATGGCATTATCCGCGCTCCCTGTTCTTCCGTGGTCATTCCACGATACAAACTCGCGCCGAGCGTTGAGCGCATATTTCATGTCCTCGATTCTCTGACGCACATCACTGTCAGAAAGTTTCTGTTCGATTTTGTCAAGATTTGCAATCGCTTCACCAACATTGTTCAGATTACTGCTTGAGTTTTTGTAAATATCTTCGGCGTTTTCCATCAACGTTTTCTGCGAGTCTGTCGGTTCTTTTCCGTCACTTCCACCAGAACTGCCTCCAGATTTGCCACCTGCTCCCCTGATACCAGCAACCTGCACCGCTGTGTCTGCGTTGAGCTGCGCTTTCTTCAAATCTGCGTCGATATTGAGGTTTGCAAGGTATTTCTGCAACTCATTGGCAATAGCCTGCATTTTCTCCTGCGCCGTAAACTTGTCGTTGTTGAGGATGCGCGCCCAGTCGAATGTGTGCTGTCCATAGTCGAGTTTCTGCTGGTACGCATTATTCGCCGCTTCCTGATTCTTGTTGAACTTCCAGTTCTGGCTAGGTGTTGCATAGTTCTGCATCCCCATCGCCGCCGAGGCAGGCTGTTCGTCGTAGATGAGATTGAGGATGGCCGCGCCATTGTTGTTCATCGAGCCATCGCGGTCAACGCCATACGTGTAGTAGGCATTCGTGAGGTTGCGCACGCGCTCGTTCTGATAGCGCTGCGCCCTGCGTGCCGCCTCGTCCGTCGCCTCGCTTCGTGTGAGTCCGGCCTGACGGAGTGCGTTATACTGGTCGTCGAAATACTCTGCCGAGGTCTTGCCCTGCATCGCATTGTTGACGCCCATGTCGTAGTCCGTCTGCAAGAGTGCGCGGAGCTGTGTAGCGTCGAGCCCTGCCGACGTATCGTTGAGTCCGTACTGCTGGCCTGCCTGACGGTACGCATCTGCGAGCGCGTGAGCCGCTGCCCTGCCATTGTCATCCTGCGCCGCGTTATACATATCCTTTGCGCCGAGAATCTGAGACAGCACGCCACGCTCGCCAAGCGACATAGGCTGTCCAATGCCAACGCGGTTCGCCTGTGCAATCACATCGTTGAGCTGCTGGCTGTAGTCCGTTTGTGGTGCCGCCTGAGTGCCTGCTGTATCCGTTGCATTGTTCTGTACCTGCGCCGCTGTAGACGCCGCCTGTGAAGCGACTGGCGCGGCCTGCGTGGCAACTGCCGCCTGTTCCTGCGGCGTGATATAGTTGCCGTTTGCGTCAAAACGGTCTGGATGGTCGGCACGCTCCAGATCATACGTATACTGCTGTAAAGCCTGCGGGTTGTTGCGGTACTTGAGACGCATGACCTCGCGCGGGTGCAATGCATTGTCAAACGCCTCTGCATCCGCGAGATTGCCAAAGGTGGCAATCTTATTGTCACCGACTTCTTGCGCCCGCCTGATTGCATCGTTGTCACTATACATCGTGCCGTCGCTGCCGACGCCAGCAATGACATGATAACCGTCATCGTCATCATAGATGGACGTGACCATCGTGCTTGTTGAGCCGTCATCATTATCGACGAACGGGCGGCGGTAAATATCTGCCGGTCCCCAAGAGGTCAGGCCCCTCGTTGGGAGCGGGTATAGCACATCGCGTTCGTTGAGCTGGTCAGGCGTATTTTGAAGCTGGATCGCCCGCTCGATGGAAGGTGGCGCCTGCTGTGTTCTTGCCGCCAATTGTGCCGGAGCCTGTACTGGCGTGCCTGCCATCATGGCGGCCTGTTCGTCCAGCGACGGCGAAGAAGCGGCCTGCGCCGCCCCTTGTCCCATCATATAACGAATAATGTCATCCTGCGTCGGCGAATTGAAAACGTACTGCGCCGCCCGCTGTACTTCCTGCGGCGTGATATTCCCATAACGAGCTGACGCGCTTTCTGCCGCCCGATTCACTGCCTGATTCGCATTCATACTCTCACCCCTCACGAATTTCTATGGAGCCAATCTGTATCGACGGCAGGCCACCGGTATTGCTGTGCGCCTGCCGGATTCGTCAGTGTCAGCGTCGTCGGAGCGCTTACCGTCGCCCCTGCCGTACCCTGCGGAGTCTGGCCAAACACCGAAGCCGCCGCCTGCTGAACCTCTGCACTTGTCGGCGTATCCTGCCAAGCCGTGCGCGTATACGGTTCAAGGCCGAGTGCGTATGACTTACCCGGCGTCATGCCCGTCGAGCCGAGCGTTGCCGCCTGCTGTGGCGCTACACCTCCTGATAAAATGGGAGCGCTAGCTGGTGAGCCGTTCTGCCCGAGTACCGCGAGCTGACCTGCATTCGCCGCCTGATCTTCTGCCATCTCTTTCTGTCTATTGGCAAGCGCATCCGCC
Source organism: uncultured Collinsella sp. (assembly GCA_937995345.1). Taxonomy (GTDB): domain Bacteria; phylum Actinomycetota; class Coriobacteriia; order Coriobacteriales; family Coriobacteriaceae; genus Collinsella. The sequence continues at coordinate 51,056 of CALKKS010000025.1, forward strand.
TTTGCCGCCCTCTGCTTCGCCAAGTAGCTTGCGATGAGGTTGCCGAGGCCAAAGCCCAACGCCGTCTTGTTGTCCATCATCGATGCAACCGCCGCCATCTGCATCATGCGGTCGAAGCCGTTCTTGTCATCATTCTCTTTATTTGCTACGCGCGGGTCATTCTGCCACGCGCCACCGCCATATGCCATGTCCGTTCCTCCTTATGCTGTCCAGAAACTATCATCGCCGCCCTGTGCAACGAAGCCGTCCGCGATGTAATTGTTCTCGCCGTCAACCTGCAAATCGTACACACGCCGTTCGCCGCTGTAGACGATGCTCTGCACCTTGCCGACGTTCTTGAGCGCCGTCCCGATCTTGAGGTCGCCCATCGTGATATACGTGCCGTCCGTCTTCATGAGTGGCTGTGTCGTCGTCGTGTTCGTGTGGCCCTTCTCGCAGATGACTGCATAGACGTCGTTGTAGTGCGGCTCCATGAGCTTGACGACCTTCTCCGTCTTGCCGCTGTCTGTCGTGACTTCGTCGCCGACCTCGATGTGCTCGATAGCCTTCTCCGAGCCGTCCGCCATCTTGACCATTGTGCCGGCAGGGAAACACCCCCATGCCGAGCCAAGGCCGCCAGCGAGGCCAGAGACAGCGCCACCGAACAGGCCGGAGAGGAAACCGCCGCCGCCGCTTGTCGTGCTCGTCTGCGTGCTGTTCGTCGTGCCTTTGCCTGCTGCCGCGACAAGTGCGTTGTTCGTTGCGCCGTTGAGGCCGAGCGACATGTTCCAGAGGTTCGAGGCCGGAGTCTGCGCCGCTTCCTGCGCCACGCTCGCCGTCGTGATCGGCGTCGTTGCCGAGTTGATGAGATTCGAAAGCAGTCCACTGTTCTGGCTGTTCGTGTTCATGTTGTTCGTGTACTGCTGCTGTGCAGCCTGCGCCTGCTGTGAAAGCGCATCGCCTTGCAGACTGTGCTGTTGCTGGATGAGGTTGCCGAGCTGACCTGCTGTATTGAAGCTGTTATTCATCTTCTGCTGTGCCGCACTGGCCTGCTGCCCTGTGAGGTTTGCCACCTGATTGATGTTGTTCTGGTACTGGCTCGCCACACTGTCCGCCGCGTTCTTCTCGATATCGTTGAGCGCCGACGACGTGACCGAGCTGTTGAGCACGCCGCGATTACCAAGTCCGCTGACAGTCTTGCCAATCGTGTTATTGAGTGCCGACGAGATTGAGTTCTCCATGTTTTGCTGGTACGCAACTGGAAGGTTGCCCTGTGCCAGACTGCCATATGTATTCCCTGCGTTGCTGAGCGCGCTATTCGCTGCCGCATTGGCATTCGTGTACGCGCCGGATAGGTTGCCGAGCCGACCAGCCGTCTGCCCGGTGAGCTGGCTGTACTGATTTGCCGTACTACCGAGTGTATTGTTGACGGCTGAGTTTGCATCGTTGTTGCTGCTGATGAGGCCGTTCATGCCGCTCGTCGCGTTGGCGATCTGATTCTGCGCGTTCTTATTCATGCCGTTGTAATCGACCTGAACCGTGCCGAGCGAATCCTTCAGGACATCCATCGCGTAGTTGTTGAGTTTGAGCGCGTTCGGCGCGATGGCCTTCGAGTAGTTGGCTTCCTGCTGCTGCATCTCAAGCTCGTATGGAGTCGGCGTGTACGTCGACGTATTGTTGACCGTCGTCGAGCCGCCGCCCTTGAATCGGCAGTGACGAAAATATCGACGGTATACCTCCGCGTCAATAGACTGCATATCTGGTCTGACAATAATACTTCCCATATATTCACCTTCTTGCTTACCGTTCGTTACCAAACTTGATTTCTGTATCATCCTTTACCTCCCATGTCGCATAATACGCATAGCCATCTTGCTCTTTCCAAGCAGGTGCAAGACGCACATGGTTGCCCTGTACATCCTCACCGTAGTAGATGGAAGTCCCATCTACCAACTTATCCTCTCGCACGATGTGGAAGCCAAAGAGACGGACGTATGCCTTGACGTTTCGGATAAGGATAGCGCCGCAATGCTTAAAGCCCACTACCATTGTTAGTGAATCAAGTACCCGCTTCCAGAAGCGACCATCGCCGCATATCTGGTACGCCATGACCATCTGAGTCTTTGGATCAAACGTCACTTCACAGAAGCCGCGCTCTGGGAAGAACAACAGCTTGAAGTTTGGATGCGGTTTGAACGTACTCTTCGTTTTCTTCTCGTAGAGCTTTATCCATCCATCGAGCGTCATAAATCAGCCACCTCCACGAGGACATGCTTCAAGAGAAAAGGCGACGAGCCCGCAAGGCTGATCTCCATTTTGGGCGTTGTGTGGTTGCAGCGCACTTTCCTGCGGCGGTTCGTCGGCATGTCCAGCGCGATGTTATCGACGTGCACCTTGACCGTGCCAGCCTGTTCCGCCTGTGCGTCCGTGTCGATGCTGCGCACAATGATCTTCTCACTACTGACCGTATCCTTGAGCCGGATAGCATAGTCGATAGCCGCGCCGTCGTCCGTCGTGTTCGTGTCGAGGATTTCATAGAGCGCCGCCCCTGCCGCCAGCATGAGCCTGTCCTGCGTCTCCACGATATCCGTTACCTGTAGCGGGAAATGGAGTGTCGTTGCCGCACCCACCGCGTAGTTGTAGGCCAGCCAGTACGACTTATCTTCCGTAGGCCGCACGAGCAGCAGCTTCCTGCGGCGCAAGTGGACAATTTGCGGGTCGAACTGTGACTGCGTGACGAGCAGGTTGAACTTCTGCCCAATCTCAGCCGTCGCGATATTGCCGTAGTCCATCGTCGTGGAGAGTGTCTTGAGCCCGCCGCGCGAGATAAAGACCACGTCATTGCCGACTGGCAGGGCCGCCTGACGCCCGACTGCGTCCGTCTCCGTCGCGATGCGATAGACCGCCCACGAAGCGACCTCTGCGTCGCCGGTGAGCTGGTAGATCATGCCATTGTTCTTGAGAATCATGAGGTCCGTTGCAAGCGGTGCCACTGCGATGATATCGCCGCTGTCCCCATAGCCGATATCCACCCACTGGCTCTTCGAGAGGTCGTTGTCGTCCTGCTCCCAGTCCGTGCCGTCGCCCGTCGCCGAGTACGTGATGCGGTCCGTACCACTCATCGAGACGCAGAGACGCGCGAACCGCTGGAAAACCATGTCGCACGTCGGCCCATCGAGTACCGTTGAGAGCGAATCCTCCGCGTAGTCGTAGAACTGGAGCTTGCCGCCTGATGCAATCCAGATGACGTCCTTGAACTTCGCGCAGACTGGCTTCTGCTTGCCCGTGAGCTTCCCCACCTTGTCGAGGTCCCTGCCGTCACTGCTGACATGATAGACGCCGCCGTCCACATCGAACGCGAGGAACGTGTTGCTGTCATTGTCGTAGTAGACCGAAAGGATATTGGCCTCTGCGCTGCCGAGCATCGACGAGATGCCACCGCGCGGCTGCAAAGAGCGCTGGTTGCCGAGGAACCAGAAGTTCTGGCATTGCTGCATCTCATTCGCCGCGATGAGGTCGCCCGTCGTCATGACATTGATGCCGCCTGAGAAGTCCGCGAAACTCAGCACCGTTGCATTATGTTTTGCTGTCCTCCGCATAGCACCGCCGCCTTACATCGGGAGCTTGCCGGGGACGACGTTCAGGACAGCATGAGAGCCAGCCGCACGCGCCCAGATAGCGGCAGCAGAGAACGGGAACGGGCAACCGCCATGCAGGACAAAGCCCGTATCCTTCACCGGCTCGTCCGTGCCCGTCGCGATCTCGACCGAGCACTCCGGCATAGCGTAGAGCACGCCCGCCGTCTCCGTCAGCTGCGTGAACTCACGCGAAAGTTTGTATTGTGCCATGATGATTCCTCCTCAGAAACCGTACCATTCGTTTTCGTCCTGCGTCTCGTCGTGCGTCGTCCACTGCCATGCGACGTGGTGGCAAGCAGGATACTCCGCCTTGAGACTGTTCTCCGGGTACTTGTACTGCGCCACCCAGACAGGGATGCCGTAGTAAGCCAACTCGTCCATGTCGATGAACTGCGTGAAGTAGCTGTACTGCGCGTAGATGCCAACCTTGTCATAGCCCGGATACCACGACTGCATCGTGCCGATAGCGTCACGCAGGTCTGGCCACACGTCGTCGCGCTGGACGGACGGCACTTCCATGTCCCACCAGATGCCGAGCTCCGGCAGGCTGTTCTCGCCGAGGTAGCTGTAGATCGTGTCGTTAATCCACTTTGCTTCCTGCATCATCTCGTCGGCGTTGTGCGCGTGCGAGACGTAGTAAACGCCATACGGCAGGCCGCAAGCGACACAGTCGTTGACGAAGTGGACGAACTTCTCGTCAAGCTCCATCTGCTCACCCAGCTTGACGATGATGCCGTCCGCGCCCTGATTCTTGAGCTGTCTGACGCGGTCGTCCGGCTGATAGAAAGAGATATCGAATACAGACATATGAGACTCCTTTCAGTGATGTTTCGAGTAAGGGCTGAGAGCGAAGAGGAGCTTCTCAATCTCAGGAAGCATATCCTCACAGAAGTGGTACTGTTTCGCCACCGCGAGGAACTCACTCACAGCCGCATAGAGTGCGTGCCAGTGTAAGCTGTTCATGCAATTACTCCTTTCTGGTATCCTCATCATGAGGTGATTTGATGAAACTTCCAAACAGGTTCGGCACGGTCTACAAGATGCAAGGCAACCGCCGCCGTCCCTACGTAGCCAAGAAAGCCGCCCATCCCCTGCGATAAGCGGCTTTCTTTGTGTGTGACATGTCACTTGCCCTGAGAAGTGCCGTCAGCCGTTGCGCCGTCTGCGTTCGCGGCCTCTTTGTCGGCTTTCTCAAGAATCTGCGTGCGGATATAATCAGGGCACGCCTTGTTCTGGCAGCGCCCCTTCTCATCCAGTACCTTGTGACAGAATACGCATCGCTTCTTCATCTCAACGCCTCCAACTTATCCTGATACTCTTTGAGTACAGCGGCCTTTTCTTCTTTCAACTCCGCCACGAGGTCATTGTCGCCGTCCGCCATTGCCAGCACGATCTGGTCATCAAGCCCTTTCACCTGCGCTTCATACGTCGCCGCCAGTGCGTCAGCCTGTTCCGCCGCAGTCGGCACATAGGCGGGTGCGCTCACAGGCTTGCCATCCTTGCGGACGTAGCCCGTGCCGTTGTCTCCTGCGCCCTTGTTGCCAACGTAGTAGTTCCATTCGCCCTCGTCAATCTCGACATAGCCGTCCGCCTCAAGCGCGGCCTTCTTCTCATCCGTGAGGTCATCATCGCACGGCACCGACGTGACGCGCTTACCGTCTGTGTCAAACAGACTCATGTAATTCATAAAATCATCCTTTCTTTACAGTGGGGAAACAAAGAAGGAGACGCTGACAGAAATGATTATAATATTTACAATTGCGCGTTTCCCATCGCCTTCTCCGCCGTGCTAACAGTCATCGATGGAAATGGCTCAAATTACATTTACAATATCACGAACACTGGCTTCGATATGAAAATCACCGGGAGCAAAACAGGCAGATATATTGCGATAGGAATTTGACAGTGGGGAAAACTTGTGGGCCCAGAAACCGATGGTCTTAAATGGGTAACAACTACATTCCCTATAGCTTTTACGAGTGCTTGTTTTTCTGCCCTATGTTGTGGTGAAATTATCCACTCTTTTAGCAACACTGACTGCGCGGTTAGAAAACTTCAAAAGACGAGTGTAGATATTGGATTTTATTCAAGCGATATGGGCAAAAATGTTCGCTGGATGGCCATTGGTGTTTAATAACCAACGGCGTAGTACCTATAGTTCCCCTGCGGGTTCTGAATGGTGAAACCAGTCGTTGTAAGCGTCTGGATATACAAGCGGTTCTTGCTCATGTCTCCGCTCGTCTGTAGCGTTGCCACGATGTTCAAGGCGGCTTTCGGAAAGGCTATCGGGAACGCGACGGGGTTCACCGCATTTCCACTGTTACATACCTAGTGCTGCCCACGAGATAAGGCCGCATTGCGCGGTCCATGTAAAGCCTGTCTTACTTTGGTTGCAGAGGCGGTTGACGACCATATATTCTCTTGACGTCAGAAGTACTACGAAACACGTAGAAGAGAAAGCGATAGGAAAGGTGGAGTAGTTATTTTTTTCATCGGTTTTATATCCGCTCGCATTTCCCCACTGTAGAATTAGGCCGTTCGCGAATTTCGCATAGCCGTTCTCCGTGAGCGACGCCGCGACGATACCGCCCGTGTTTGCCGCTGCTATTTTCTTGAGCAGGTCGCTAGCGTGATAGCCGTCTAGCTTGTCTGCATTTGTAGCCGTTGTGGATCTCGTCGCAGTAGCGGCGTTACCAGAAATATCGCCGCCGATAGTCTTGTTAAAATTGATATTGCCGCCGCCATAAGAGATACGCGCATAGTCGGCGTCGTTCGCTTTATTGCAGAGAGCGATACCCGTCTCGCCGTTCACGCCCTTAACGCAAAACGTACCGCTAATGTTATGGTCGCCCATGTAACTATCGTCGCCAACGAGGTTCCATGTGCTGTTTGCAAAATTCAGCGCGCCCGACATAGCGCCGCCGCTTCGCTTGAGATACGTATTCGCAATATTCGCGCCGTTACCGTCGTTGTTCGCCGCCGCTACGTGGAAATTCGACGGGTTATAGACATACGTCTCAGACGGCTTTGTATCACTACCCCAGAGCCACATGGGCTGACTGTCTTTGCCTACCCAATAGAATTTGCCGTTCTCTATCGCTCCGGTACCGTCTGTTGTCTGCAACGTCGCCGCAATGTCAGCCGCCGCCGCGTGCTTACTCTCATTAACAGTAGCACTAATACTAACGTCACTACTACCGTCAAAATTTGCCGCGCCCGTCGCGTTTCCCGTGATATTAATTTTACGAGCAGTAGACAGCTTACTAGCAGTATCCGCATTGCCGGACAAATTCCCCTTGAAGTTTGGCGCCGTGATATCGCCCGTAGCGGTATCCCCTGCCTTCTTGAGATACGTTGCTGTGATATCCGCGCCGTTCTTGTCATTCGTCGCTTTCGTGGCGCTGTCCGCGTGTGTTGCTTCATCGGCGAGTGTTGCGTGCGAGTCCTCCACCCACGTGTTGTTTGCCACGTCCGTCAGCGTGTACGTCTTCTTGAGGTCGGTACGGTAGCACTTCATGCCCTCGAACAGGTTGTTTGTCGGGAACGCCGTGCCGCTGTTCATGCTCTGGATGGACTGCATCGTCTCGTTGATAGTCGTGCGCGAGTTCTTGACGTAGTCATTGCCGTTTATTTCTTTATACTTCTGCATTTGTTCACCTTCTTAGTATCCAACAGACTGCCATGTGACCGTTCCTTTCGCCCGCGTGCCGTCCGCTTTCAGCAGTTCCACCGTGAAATAGTAGCCGTCCTTGTCCCTGCTGATCTCCGCGACGTTCGGCAGGATTGTGCCGTCCGCCGTACTGCCGCCGCGCAATGTCACCGTGACTTCCGGCTTCGTGTAGTAGTGCTTCGAGAAGCGCACCATCGTCGCGGTACTCGTGTCCGTGATGACCGCTGTACCCCTGTCCACCGTATCGTCGATATCGACATGCACGACGACGTTGTAGACCGCCGGTTCAGCGCCAAGTGAGCCCGGCATGACTGCCAAGCGGACGAGTGCCTTCTGATACTCATACTCACCGACGATGTACGGGATGAACCGCTCGTAGCCAGTCGGCTGATTAACGAGCTGCTGGAACTCGTCTGCCGTCATGCCGCCTTTTCGGACGGCTACTTCTTCAATGATGCCATCGAGCGCACGCAAGAAACGGTCATCTACGGCCACAGCCTCGCTGTAACCACCGCCCAAATCACGTCGCATATGCTCGTATAGGCTAGCCTTCTCCGCGAACGTGCGGAACGTCTGAGCGCGATGATGCTGCCGCTCCGTCGTGCCAATCTGCTCTGCCGTAGGCTTGTACACATCAGCCGCGCGGTGTTCGCTTGTCCGTATCGTCTCAAACTTGCCTGCCGTCACATGATTGTCCTCGTCATCGTCGAGGCTGGCCGACTCGCTCCACGTCCTCTTGAACGCCGCCGCACGCAGAGACGCGTCGAGGATGCCGAGCTGTTCCGCTGTCATCTTGCCCA
>CALKKS010000026.1 GCA_937995345.1 uncultured Collinsella sp.
CCGTACATGTACGGATGAATGTGGGGAGTGTTCGGATGAAGTTGATAATCAAGGATGACAACGCGGGCACAATTTGATTTTTGAAATATGGACGAATTCCTCGTCAAGAGGGTAAAATGATGCCGACGGCAGCCCAAGTTGTAGAGAGCTGGGCAGAGCCGTTGCTTAACGAAGTTAGGTCATCGTCTTAGCGACGGTGGCCTTTCTTTTTGGGCTTCGAACCCTGCTTGAGTGCCTTGGAAAGGCCGACAAGGGCCGTGAGGAGCGAGACCATAGCGGTCAGGAGCTTCACGAGCTCGGTGAAATCGGTCATGGGCATCACCTCCCATCGGATGGAGGGCTCTGCCCGGCACGAGGACTGCCGACAGCGAGGATGAATTTATCAGAGCGGTGGGCCTCTCCGATCAATTCACGCTCCTCACCCTCGCTAAGAGTGCGGGCATGGCAGAATCGGCACTAAACGGCAGTGCGCTAGGGCACCGACGACGAGCTTTCCAAAACTAGCAAGGCGTGTCGCCGTTGCGGTGCCGGGATCGGCAAATCTCTGGAGCCCCCGGGCGGATTCGAAAACTCCCCCCGCGGGGAAATTGGTGACGCGGGTGTCGACGGTCCGAATCCGCCGGCGGCCCCACAAACCAGAAACGGCGCCGCTCTCGCGACGCCGTCATATTCCCTGGTGCCCCCGGGCGGATTCGAACCGTCGACACCCGCTTTAGGAGAGCGGTGCTCTATCCCCTGAGCTACGGAGGCATGTTGTACTAGTGTAGCAGATTTACGCCGCTGTAATGCAGCGTATAACCACTCTTCGAAGTTGCGGTGGAACTGCCCACCGGAAATTGCGTCCCACTATCTAGGCAAATTCTGGGTCAGACTTTCCCCATGGGACCTCGCTGGGAAACTGTGTCCCAGAATTTCGGCTCGTAACGGGACACGGTTTCCCAAACGACCCCGTTCCGGAAACTACATCTCGGAATCAGCGCTCGAACTGGGATGCACTTTCCCGATCGAGCCCCATGGGAAACTGCGCCCCACTTTGAGGGAGCGCTCTTTAATGACTAGTTACCTTTATGGAAGAGGTTTTTGATAACGGAGGGAATGCTCTTGACGCCCTTGGCGGTCACATCGATGAAGTCGGGCGAGCGCACGAGCTTATCCTCGTCGACGTACTTGCGGACCGCACGAAGCGTCTCTTTGTCGTCGCGCGTCGAAAACGTAAAGTGACCGTTGTCCTTGGTGAAGATCGCAAAACGCGTAATCTTCTTGGTGCCACGCAAAACCTCGGCGGCAATATAGTCGACCTCGTCCCACGGGATTTGAATATAATCCTCGGGATTGCGCTCGTTATAGTACTCAAACGCCTTATTGCCCACCATCACGTTGCCGTGGCTGGTAAGCCCCATCAGGCAGGTTGCCGGCGTTGCAAGATCGACCGTGCTGTTCTGAGATTGCGCCATGCGCGCCTCGCCCTCCAAATAAAACAATCGGACCGCATCCAGTGTACCCACCGGGTGCGGTCCGTTTCAATGGCTCAAAAGCCCTTGTCTAGCTACTCTCGGTCTTAAGCCGAAGCGTGCTTACATGAAGCCGCAGACGCGACCGATGATGCCGACGGCGAAGAGGGCCAGGATGATGACGATCGGGCTGACCTTCTTCTTGAGGAGCTTGCAGACCAGCAGGGTCAGGCACACGGCGGCAAGGCCGGGGATGAGCTGATCGAGGTTGGCCTGAAGCGTGGTGACCTTGACCTGATCAAGGGCAGTACCGCCGATGGAGTTATACATCGTCAGCGCTTCCTTGACACCCTCAGAACCGGAGGGCAGGTTAGCCCAGTCGATAAAGGCGCCAGCAGACTGCGTGACCTTGGAGACGACCGGGGTGAAGGAGATGGACACCCAGCGCTCGACCAGGGCGCCGATGATGAACATACCAAGGATGGAAGCACCCTCGGTGACCTTGCCCATCAGACCGCCGGAGAGGTCCTTGGCGATGGAGGAGCCGACCTTGTAGCCAAACTCCTGCGTGTACCACAGGAAGGCGTAACGGATGATGTTCCACGCGAAGAAGAACAGCAGCGGACCGGCGATGCTGCCGGACAGGGCCAGGGAAGCGCCCAGAGCGCCCAGAATCGGGCGAAGGGTGAACCAGAAGGCGGGGTCGCCGACGCCGGCGAGCGGGCCCATCATACCGACCTTGACGCCCTGAATGGCGACGTCGTCGATCGGAGCACCGTTGGCGCGCTCCTCCTCGAGAGCGAGGGTAACGCCAATGACGGGGGCGGAAACATAAGGATGGGTGTTATAGAACTCCAGGTGACGCTTAAGAGCGGCAATCTGGTCATCCTTGCTGGTGTAGAGCTTCTTGATCGCAGGGATCATTGCGAAGCACCAGCCGCCGTTCTGCATACGCTCGTAGTTCCACGAGCCCTGAAGGAACTGATGACGGAAGCAAACCTTCTTGCGGTCAGCCTTGGTGAGCTGAATCTTGTTCTCTGCCATATGTATCACTCCCCTCCTACTCGTAATCGTTCAGAATATCGCCGAGCGGGTCACCGGAGCCACCGCCCATGCCGCCACCCTGCTTGGCCAGATCCTTAAGGCCAAGGTAGATGAGGGCAAGGGAGATGCCGATGAGACCAAGGGCGATCAGCGTGAGCTGAGGGATGGCAGCAAGGACAAAGCCGAGGATGAAGAACGGCCAGGTCTCCTTGGTGGCCATCATGTTGATGACCATGGCGTAACCGACGGAAGCGACCATGCCGCCGCCGACAGCCATACCGCCGGACAGCCAGTCGGGCATAGCGTTAAGCGCGTTGGTAACGGCCTCGGCCGGGATGATGCACAGAAGTACTGCCGGGATGGCGATACGAAGGCCCTGCATGAGGATGGCAGCATACTGCCAGCGCTCGATGCCGGAGAAGTCGCCCTTCTCGGCGCAACCGTCCATGGCGTGAGCGATAGCGGTGGCCAGGGTACGGCAGATCATGGTCAGGAACAGACCAGCGACCGAAAGCGGGACGGCGACGGCGATGGCGGCGGTAACGGCCTTGGCCGAATCGGTGGCGCCGCCGTTGAGGGCGAGCACCATGATGATCGAAGAAGCGACCGAGGCCAGAGCGGCGTCAGGCGCGACAGCGGCGCCGACGTTAGCCCAGCCAAGGGCCATCATCTGGAGCGAACCGCCCAGGAGGATGCCCTCCTGAAGGTGACCGGTTACGAGACCGATAAGCGTGCATGCCACGAGCGGCTGATGGAACTGGAACTCATCCAGAATGCCTTCCATACCGGCAAGCAATGCGACAATCGCAACAAGCAGAATAGTGATTGCAGACATGTATCGGACCCTCCTTTACTATGCTTGAGCGGCCAGTTCGGCCTTAGCTTTCTTCAACATGGCGTCGAGATCCTCGGAGGAATCCGAAGGAACCTTGCGAACCTCGAACTTGACGCCCTTGGCCTTGAGGGCCTCGAGAGTCTTGACGTCGTCATCGCCCATAGCGACGGCGTTGGTGACGACGACCTTGCCCTTGGAGTGGGCCATGGAACCGATGTTGGCTTCCTTGATGTCGACGCCGGCCTCGATGGCCTTGAGCAGATCCTGCGGGTTCTCGAAGAGCAGCATCGCCTTGGTGTCACCAAAGCGCGTGTCCTTGACGACCTCGGCCATCTTCTTGATGGGCACGACGTTGGCATGGACTCCCGGAGGGGCAGCCTGCTCGATCATGGTCTTGCGGAGCTCATCGTGAGCAACGCCGTCGGAAACCACGATGATGCGGTTAGGGTTGATCTGCTTGGTCCACGTGGTGGCCACCTGGCCATGAAGCAGACGGGTGTCGATACGGACGTGGGCAATCTTGATGTGCCCGTCGCCGATGACCGTTCCCGGAGGGATGGCGCCTGCAGGAGCAGCAGCGGCCGCAGCCGGCTTCTTCTCCTCGGGCTCCAGAGACTCGGGCTTGACGCGCACGCCAGCCTTAGCCTCAGTCACGAGATGTTTTGCGATCGCATGTGCAGTGTTCTTTGCGTCAAAGCGCTGCGAATATGCCTCGATGAGCATAGGCAGGTTGACACCGGTGACGATAGCCCAGGAATCGTGGCCCTCGATGAGCCCGCTGATCTGGTTGAACGGCGTGCCGCCCCACAGATCAACGAGGAAGAGCACCTGCTCCTGGTCCTCGAAGGAAGCGACTGCTTCCTCGACCTTGGCACGGAAGTCGTCGGGGCCCATGCTCGGCTCGAGCGAGACCACGGCTACAGACGGCTGATCGCCAAAGACCATCGAGCCCGTCTGCTTGATTCCAGCAGCCAAGTCCCCGTGGCTAGCAAGAACAATACTTACCATCACATAACCTCCTTTTTGTCTACGTAATTCCTACACGACATGAAAGGAGTATACCTGTTTGTCTTATGAAATTATAGGGGAAACCGCAAAAGGTTGGATTATTTGTTTAAACGTCTAGATTTGTTACAAGTTGATTACATAGCTGATTTTTAGCTCATTACCAGCTTAATCGTGGCTTATTGATCGATATTTTGACATATACAGGCACACTGTTCATTAATACCGATTTTTAGTCGATCAGAATGCGCTCAATCCGGCGCAATTTTGTTTAAACAGACTGAGCTTGACTATTTGCATGGCTTATGCTCTAGCACAAGCAGTCATTGGGGACGTTCTTAAACGACTAGTCGTTGGGGACGTTCTTGTTTGACTAGTCATGTAAGAACGTCCCCAACGACTAGTCAAAATAGTTGCGGTGGAATAGTTCCTGGTTGAGGGCCTATGTGCCGATTTTAGGAACTATTTCACCGCAACTGATGAGGGGTTAGGCGATGTGGAGGGGGTTGGCGGCGTCGACGGCGTCGGGGGCGTCAGAAGGACCGTCGGGGGCAGCGTCTGCCGGATCCTCGTCGGGGGTCTCAATCTGCTTGACCATGACCTCCTGGCCCTGCAGCAGGTATGTTTCGCCGCTACCGCAATGAGGACAGGTCTTGCCGTGCTCGACTGTCGCATAGTCACGGCCGCACACTTCGCAATGCGTCACGGCCTCAACGGGCTCGACGATAAGCTCCGCGCCCTCGGTGATAGGCTTTTTATCTGCCGCCCAGCGCCAAGCATCGAGCAGCAGGTCGGGAACAACGCCCGAGACCTCGCCCAGCAGCAACGTCACGCTCGAAGCGCGACGCACGCCATTGGCGCGGGCCACGTTTTCAACATCGCGAATGATGTGATACACGATTCCGAGCTCGTGCACTTTATATCCTTCCGCCGTTCTAACGAACGGCGGCCGGCTTGACGCTGCGCGGGCCCCAGACGTGGCGATCTGCCTTTCAATCGTCGGGCATGGGCAAAAGCCCTATGCCCTCCTCTTTCAAGGCACCTCGCCACGTCTGGGGCCCGCTCGCTGTCCAACCGCCTTCTGCGCCGTTCGCTTACTCGTTACGCTCTTTTACTTCTTCCCGAATTTGATCTTGATCGCGCGCTTCAGCGCGTACTTGCCCAAGCTGGGGAGCTTTTGCTCGTATTTGACCATCGTGGAGCACTCGGGGCGGTCGCGATCCAGATGGATGGCGTCAAACGCGCACTTGGTGGTGCACAGGCCGCAGCCGATGCACTTGTTGGGGTCAACGATCGAGGCGCCGCAGCCCAGGCAGCGGGCGGTCTCGGCGCGCACCTGCTCTTCGGTAAAGGTCTCGACGTACTCGCTAAACGGCGCGGTCTTCTCGCGCTCGCGGTCCACGTGGGCAACCTCGCGGCTCGCGTTGTCGTAGCTCTCGATCACGACATCGTCGCGGTCGAGCGCGGTGTAGCGGCGCTGGTTGCGGCCGATCGTGAGCGTGGATCCCGGCTGCACAAAGCGATGGATGGACACGGCGGCCTCGTGACCGGCGGCGATGGCATCGATGGCAAAACTCGGACCGGTGTAGACGTCGCCGCCCACAAAGATGTCTGGCTCGGCGGTCTGGTAGGTCTGGGGATCGGCAAGGGCGCCCTGACCGCGGCCAAGCTCCACCTTGGAGCCGGCCAGCAGGTCGCCCCACACAATGGACTGGCCAATCGACATGACGACACGGTCGGCATCCACGCGACGCAGATCGTTCTCATCGTACTCGGGCGCAAAACGGCCCTCGTCGTCCATGACACGCGTGCAGCGCTTAAAGGTAATGCCGCACACGCAACCGGCCTCGTCCAGGTGAACCTCCTTGGGGCCCCAACCGCAGCTGATGTGCGCGCCGTCCTCGATGGCCTCGCGACGCTCCTCCTCGCTGGCGGGCATCTGGGCCTCGCTCTCCAGGCAGAACATCTCAACATGCTCAGAGCCCAGACGGCAGGCGTTGCGGGCCACGTCGATGGCAACGTTGCCGCCGCCCACCACGATGGTGCGGCCGGGCAGCGCGTTGACCTTGCCGCTGTTGACCTCGCGCAAGAAGTCGACGGCCACGGTCACGTCCTCGGCATCCTCGCCCGGAATACCGGCAAGGCGGCCGCCCTGGCAGCCAATAGCCACGTAGAAGGCCTTAAAGCCCTGCGCGCGCAACTCGTCGAGCGTCACGTCGCGACCGACCTCCACGCCATAGCGGAACTCGGCACCCATCAGGCGAATGACCTCGACCTCGGCCTCGATAACGTCTTTCTGCAGCTTAAAGCTGGGAATGCCGTAGGTGAGCATGCCGCCCGGGCGCTCGTTCTTCTCGAACACGACGGGCTTGTAGCCCTTCTCGGCCAGGTAGAAAGCGCAGGACAGGCCGGCCGGACCGGCACCGATAATAGCGATCTTCTGGTCGAAGCCGCCGGCACGCGTCGGGGTCACCACAGGTGGGACATAGCGGGTCGCGGCATCCAGATCGCGCTGGGCGATGAACTTCTTGACCTCGTCGATAGCCACGGCGGCGTCCACACGACCGCGGGTGCAGGCATCCTCACAGCGGCGGTTGCACACGCGGCCGCAGATCGCGGGCAGCGGGTTCTCGCGTTTGATGAGCGCCAGCGCCTCGTCATAGCGACCCTGAGCCGCGAGCTTCAAATAGCCCTGAACGGCAACGTGCGCGGGGCAGGCCGTCTTGCAGGGAGCGGTGCCGGACTCATGCGTCTCGATGCGGTTGTCGTTGCGGTAGTTGGGCGACCACTTGGTGTGGTCCCACTTGGTGGCATCGGGCAGCTCCTGGCGCGGATACTCGGGCACCTGTCCGCCGGCCTTTTTGCTGCAGAGCTTCTGGCCCAACTTGGCTGCACCAGCCGGGCACACCTCAACGCAGCGACCGCAGGCCACGCACTTGTCCTTCTCGACCTTGGCGACATAGGCCGAGCGCGACAGGTTGGGTGTGTTGAACAGCTGCGAGGTGCGCAGGGCGTAGCACACGTTAACGTTGCAGTTGCAGATGGCGAAGATCTTGTTCTCGCCGTCGATGTTGGTGATCTGGTGCACAAAGCCATTGTCCTCGGCCTGGCGCAGGATATCGTAGACCTCCTCGCGCGTCACATAGCGGCCGCGGTCGGTCTCGACCACGTAGTCGGCCATATCGCCCACGGCAATGCACCAGTCGGCAGGGTCGTCGGCGCAGCCCTCGCCCATCACGCGACGGCTCGCGCGGCAGCTGCAGGTGCTGGCGGCATACTTGCCCTCGTATTTGTCGAGCCAGTGTTCGATATGCTCGATCGGCACCGAGGTGCTCGTGGCGTCGATAGCCTTCTCGACCGGAATGACGTGCATGCCGATGCCAGCACCACCGGGCGGCACCATCGGCGTGGCCCGGGACAGCGGACCCTTGGACGCCTGCTCAAAGAACTTGGCATAGACCGGGTGTTCCTCGAGCTGGCTCACGCGCATGTTGAGGAACTCGGCAGAACCCGGCACCAGCATGGGCAACACCCATTGCTTGGCGCGCTCGGGGTTTTCCCAGTTGTACTCGAGCAGACCCGTGTAGCTCATGTCGTCGAGCATCTTCTCGATATCGGCCTCGGGCATGCCGGTGAGCTTGACCATCTCGGGCAGCGTATAGGGGCGGCGCATCTTCATCTTGCAGAGCACCTCGGCCTGTTCGTCGGTCGCGGCCTCGGCAAACGACCAGTACTCGTAGCCCAGCAGCTCGTCGCGATGCAGCAGGCGGTTGGTGCAGTGCTCGCACAGCTTGACGATGGCCTCGCGCGGATGCTCCGGCAGCGGCGGCACAAATTCCGCGCCAATATCGGGCTCAGTGTAACTAATCCCCGGTCCGTTGAGAATCATGGTTGTCCCTCTCTTGCCGCAGCCCGACGAGGCCGCAGCGCCCCTCTTGTTACGGGCTCGACATGCCCCCATGCCGTTCGCCCGCTATTGTTGACATTGTGTCAAAAACAGTATTGACGAACCGTCAACAATATTCAAGACTGTTAGGCGAACGGTCAGGCAAAAGAGGATGAAAGGCGGCAAACGCATGAGCGATAACACAGTGAACATCTCTGTGGCCGACGCCGTCCCCACGCCCGACAGCGCGACAAAGCGCCTGACAGGTGACGAGCGCCGTCGCGAGATTCTCGCCGCCGTGCGCGCCGTGAGCTCCGAGCTGGGCGTGTCCCACCTATCGGTATCGGCTGTGACCAAGCGAGCCGGCTGCACGCGTTCATTGTTCTACCACTACTTTGCCGATATGGACGCCGCCGTCACTGCCGTCATGGACGAGGCGATCGACGGCTTTATCTCCGAGCTCGAGCAGTGGAATGCCAGCCGCACGGTTGGCGACATCGAGGGCGCGCTCGACACCGTCGCCCCGCTCTTTAAGCGTCTGGTCGCCAGCGGCCACGAGCTGCCGAGTACCCTGACCTCCAGCAGCGGCGCGCTCTACGGCGGCTTTTTGCACAACGTGGTCCAGCGCGTAGCGCAGTATATCTGCGACACCACCGTGGTGGATTTTGTCGCCCATCATGAGCTGCGCATCGACCATGTCTACGAAACGTTCTACACCCTCATCATGGGGTTGTTGATGTATATCCGCACGCACCCCGATGTGCCCGACGAGACAGTCAAGGAAATCATCGCCTCGACGCTCCACATCGAGGGCTATACCGCCAAGTATCCGGAGCGCAAGCCCAGGAACTGACGACATTTGGCCAAACTGCCCGCGATCGGAAGAGGGGCCGCGGGCGTGTGAAAGGAGAGCAGCATGCTGTTCGATGTTTGGGGTAGCAATACCCTTATCCACTGGGTCGGCTGGGCCATGGTCTTTATTGGCCTGATCGTGCTCAACGAGGTCGGCCGCCGCACCAAGCTTGGCGCGGCCATCATCTTTGGCGTAGCTCCGCTGGCCATGACCATCTACTGCGTCGCCATCGCCGTCGGCGTTTCGCAGGGTGCCGAGTGGGCGCTCACCAACCCCACCCATGTGTACCAGAACAGCTGGTTCCACTACGCCAAGGTATACGCGGCGCTTGCCGGTTGCTGGGGCTTCATTGCCATTAAGTATCAGTGGGGCAAGATCGGCAAGGCGCATTGGTTCCGCGCGTGGCCGTTTGTGATCGTGGCCATCAACATCATGATCGCCGTCGTGTCCGACTTCGAGAGCGCCTATCACTTCTTTGTCCTGGGCGAGTCCACCTGGGTCACCTCCGAGGGCGCCACGCAGCTCGCCGGCTGGAACAACGTGTTCAACGGCATCGCCGGTATCATCAACATCTTCTGCATGACCGGTTGGTGGAGCGTCTACGCTTCCGAGGATCAGACCGACATGCTGTGGCCCGACATGACCTGGGTCTACATCATCGCCTACGACATCTGGAACTTCTGCTACACCTACAACTGCCTGCCCACCCACTCCTGGTTCTGCGGCTTTGCGCTGCTGCTGGCGCCCACCGTCGCCGCCTTTATCTGGAACAAGGGCGGCTGGATCCAGAACCGCGCCTTTACGCTGGCTATTTGGTGCATGTTTGCCCAGGTGTTCCCCTACTTCCAGGAGGAGTCCATCTTTGTGACCCACTCCACGCTCGACCCCGGCGCCGCTACCGCGGTCTCGATCGCCGCACTGGTCGCCAACGTCGCCGCGATCATCTACATCGCCTACCGCGCCAAGAAGCTCGGCCGCAATCCCTACAAGCAGGATGTCTTTGAGGGCACCAGCGATTGGGAGAAGGCCACCGCTCGCCGCGCCAAGGTTGACTACGCGCACGCCGAGTAACATGTTGGCCGCTGTTGGCACTTGGGCATAGGCCCGCTCACCAGGCCTTTCAATCCAATGTCTCGCAGAGCCCCCGAAAAGCGCTTCGCTCGCTTTCCGGGGGCTTTTTGTCGTTGCGCCTCTATTCATCTATTCAAAAACACGCGCATATATAAAATCGGATTTCAAATCATGCGGCGGCTCTATGGAGCCCCGTTTTTGGGTACAGTGTTGTCCCGATATCGAGCTTGGGGGATATATGAAAGATGAGACGACGGGCCAAGAGGATGCGGCCCAAGATGCAGAAGCGTGTGCCGAGGCCCTGGAGAGCCTAGACCAGATCGCGCTGGCCGAGATTGCGTTTGACGATTCGAGCGTTGATGTGCAGGATGAGCCGGAAATCGAGGCGCAGCCCGATGATCAGGATGCAAAAGACGATGGCGCCGCGCCCACCGAAGATGAGGCTGGGCACGAGGAATCCGAATGCGAGGCCGACGACCAGCCCGAATCCGACACGAGCGAGGAAACCATCTTGCTCGACAGCTTGCCGGCCGAAGATTCGCTGACCCGCGAGCTCCCTGGCTTAGGCTCCGCGCCTGCCGTGGACGAGACCATCGCCATGGGCGATATTCCCCTACCGTCCGTTCCTTCGGCACATGAGGCCGAGGTCCGTCATCGCAAGATGTCGCCCAAGCGCCGCAATCTAATGGTCGCCGGCGCTGTGGCCGTCGCGCTCGTCGCCGGCGGCGCAGGCTACGCAGCCTGGAACGGATACCGGCAAGAGCAGGCTGCCATCGCCGCCGCCAATGCCCACACGATGATGTCGGTGCAGATTGGCGTACATGCCGCGGGCCTCGACTGTTCCACCGGCTCCAAGATTCCCGTACAGGTGAGCGGCCAGGATTCTGACGGCTCCTCTGTGAGCGAAACACTCTATGTTGACGAGCACGGCCGTGGCATCAAACTGCTACCCGGTGACTACACGCTCTCCATCGCTGGGTCCCCCATCGCAGCCGACGGCACCATTTACACCGTGCCGACCACCAAAGTGCAGGTCACCATTAAGAGCGACGGGCAGGACCTGAGTGCCCAGGCAACCTTTAAGCTCAAGGTGCCTTCGGCCGACACGGTGACTGACGACCAGATCGATGCCGCCGCCAAGTATGCCGAGGAAGGCGGCGCGAGCTCCGCCGCCGCGGCAAAGATACTCCAGCAGGCGGCAACCGCGCGGCGCGACGCCGCCGCCAATGCCGTGAGCGCGCAAAAGGCACAGGCGGCCCGTGATGCCGACGCCCGTCACAAGGCAACCGACCTCTACCAGCTCGATATCCCCGTCGAGTGGTACGGCAAGGTCGCAACCTGGCAAAACGGCAGCACGCTGTGCATCTATCTTGCCGGCGACAGCGATACGCCGATTGTGACGCTCGTCGCGGTGCGCGAGGGCGAGAGCTTTACGCCCGATGAGGGCGATACAGTTTTGGGTGCGGCCAATCTAGGCAACGGTTATACCGTCTACGCCAGCGGCCCCGTCTATCCGTACGTGGTGCCCCAGACCATCAACGGACGGACGCAGAATCCCGTGTCAACCTACCCCATGGATACGGCGATTGAGCTTGTCGAGCTCACGACCGGCAACCGCTACACCTATAGCCAGATCAAGAACGTACTGGTCGGCAAAGACGGCAAGGCAGACGCCGCGACCAAGCTCGAGACCGACTACCTCGCCCAGATTCTCCTGCCGAGCATCAAGGCCCAGGACTAGCCAGACGCAGCAAGGTGCTCCCCAACTGTGATGAAGGAGCCAGGAGGTCCTGACCCCACAGGTCCATAGATGATTAGGCAAGGAGCCACTTCCATGCGGGCACAACGTGTACCACACCATGCTCGCATGGAATATCGGCCTGCTCATCCATGGTAACGATTGTCGACTCACCAAGATCGAATTGGGCCATCGAGGCATCAAGCGCGGCAATTTCGCGCTCGCGCGTTTTCTCGCTTGCCATATCCGCACTCACCTGAATCAGGCTATAAGCCTGCATGAGAAGTGCATCCCCGGCCACAAAGTCCACCTCATGGCTTTTATTCTTCTCTTTGATCAGCAGGCGGCAGACCGAACCGGACCGCACGGCTGGAGTCCTTCTTCTGAGCGCATTGAACACCGCAGTCTCGAGCCTCTGGCCCTGATCAAATGCCGATGCGGGAGAGAATGCTCCGAACATCGCAGGATCGACAGCGTAGACTTTAGATGCGGACCGCGCATTATTTGCAAGTGAGCGCGTGAACTCCGGCACCGAAAACAACAGGTAGGCGTCCTCGTAATACTCAAGTAAGTCGCCGAGCGAATTACGACTGACGGGTATCTGCCTACTTTTGAACTCGTTGTACACCTTGTTCACTGACAGCTCTCGTGCCGAAGATGCCATACACCGCGTCAGGAACAGTGAAGCCAAACGAGGGTTCTTGATGTCGTAGCGCTCAACGACGTCCATGGCGACCGTTCGCGACGCATATTCCTGTAGCAGCTGAATCGCGTCCGCGGGCGTCTGCTCAAGTGTCGCGATGAATCCCCCTCGCTCGAGATATCCGACCAGATGGTGTCGGAGCAACGCTGCATCCCTCGAGGAGAAGGGCGCGTTCGACTCAGGAACGCCCCCCGTCTTATATCGGACGTATTCCGAAAAACTCAACGGAAAAAGCTCTCGCACAAGAGAACGACCCCTGAACTCGCTCTTAAGTTCTGAGGACAGCATCTTAGAAGAAGATCCCGTCACATAGACGGTCGCTTTCTCCGTATCGACTACACGCCGCAGAAACGCACCCCATTCGGGAATTTCTTGGATCTCGTCAAAGAAAATGTAAGCGCCCTCGGTTCGAGCAGCAGGATACAGCGCATAGAACGTGTCGAGCACGTCCGCCAGCAGCGATGGCTCATACGGGCGCAAGCGCTCATCCTCAAAATTGAAGTAAAGCATCCGGTCAAGCTCGACGCCCCGGCTCTGAAGCCGCCGCATCTCCTGATACAGGCGATACGTCTTTCCACAACGGCGGGCCCCCACAATCACATTTACGATGTTGTCGCGCTTTGGCTCCTGTGGGTTTCCTAGATCAAGGTCTCGCTCAAAGACCTGCGGAACCCCCTGCTGTTCAAAGTCCTTTATTTTCTGGGCGATCAAGTCGTTGAATGCCATGATTCTCCAATCTTGCTCTCTAGCTAATCAAGATTATAACGATTCTTGATTAGCAGGAGAGCAAGATTATGCGTAACTTGATTAATGGATAAGCAAGTTTTCTATTAGTGGCCCCTCCCGGAGGATATCGAGCGGCCGAGGGGGGCAGGCATGGACGCCTCTAGCCGAAAACAAAGTAGCTAAAAAAGCCCCATCCCAAATGAGCTACTTAACGCCAGGGGTCAGCTTCGAAGAGGGGCTCGCGCTCGGGGCGGCGATCGCTGTAGGGATCGTAGCCGTCGTCGTCCTCGTTCTCGGCACGGATGTAGGGGTCGCGCGGCTTGGGTGCCGGCTTGGGTGCAGGCCTGGGTGCGGCCGGCGCGGCGTTGGCGACCGGCGCATTCGTCTTGTTCTTGTCTATCATCTGCATATCTCCTTGCCGTGCAATCGTGTTCAACATCATCGATTGTCGCACGAAAAAGGGCGGCGGACCCAATTAGATCCGCCGCCCTTGGCGTTTAGAGACGGCTGGTAGATTTTAAGGCATGCCCCAAAAGTCTACTCGGCGTCGGGGACCTCGTAGGTGGCCGCCGGCGTGTTGTCGCACACGACGGTAAAGCCGCCGTCCTTGTCGACATCGACCGTCACCTGATCGCCCTCGCGCACCGTGCCGTCGATGATAGCGGCCGCGATGGCATCCACAACCTCGCGCTGCACCAGGCGCTTGAGCGGACGGGCACCAAAGACCGGGTCCAAGCCGCCCACGGCGAGCATCTGCTTGGCTGCCGGGGTGATGGCAAGCGTCATGCGCTCCTTGGCCAGACGTGCGCGGACGTCGGCGAGCTGGATGTCGACGATCTTCTCGATCTGCGCCATGCCGAGCGGATGGAACACCACGATGTCGTCGATACGGTTGAGGAACTCGGGACGGAAAGTCTGAGCCATGGCCGCGTCGACCTGATGGCGCATCTCTTCCTCGTCCTTGCCGGAAAGCTCGGCGATAGCCTTGGAGCCCACGTTGGACGTCATGATGATGATCGTGTTCTTGAAGGACACCTGGCGACCCTGACCGTCGGTCAGACGGCCGTCGTCGAGCACCTGCAGCAGCACGTTAAAGACATCCGGATGAGCCTTCTCCATCTCGTCGAGCAAGATCACGGAGTACGGACGACGGCGCACGGCCTCGGTGAGCTGGCCGCCCTCGTCGTAGCCCACGTATCCCGGGGGCGCACCGATCAGACGCTGGACGCTGAACTTCTCCATGTACTCGGACATGTCGATACGCACGAGCGCGCGCTCGTCGTCGAACAGGCACTCGGCCAGTGCCTTGGCGAGCTCGGTCTTGCCCACGCCGGTGGGGCCCAGGAAGAAGAAGCTGCCAATGGGCTTGTCCGGATCGGAGAGGCCCGCACGGCTGCGGCGCACGGCCGCGGCGACAGCGGAGACCGCCTCGTCCTGGCCGACGACGCGCTTATGCAGCTCGCCCTCCAAGCCCTTCAGCTTGTCGAGCTCGCCCTGCATCATCTTGGACACGGGTACGCCGGTCCAGGCGCTCACGACCTCGGCGATCTCATCGGAGGTCACCTGCTCGTTGAGGCCCTCGCCGTCCTGCTGCTTTTGCGCCTCGAGCGCAGCCTCGGAATCCTGAATCTGCTGTTGCAAACCCGGAATCACGGAATAGCGCAGCTCGGACGCACGGCCCAGATCGCCGTTGCGCGTTGCGCGCTCCTCTTCGCTCTTGGCCTCGTCAAGCTGCCCCTTGAGCTCCTGTACGTGGTCGATGGCGTTCTTCTGGTTGAGCCAGCCAGCCTTTTGCACGTTGAGCTTTTCTTGGACCTCGGCAATCTCCTGACGCAGGGCCTCCAGACGCTCCTTGGAGGCATCGTCGGTCTCCTTCATGAGTGCCTGCTCCTCGATCTGCAGCTGGGTGAGCTGACGCGTGGTGGCGTCAATCTCGACCGGCATGCTGTCGAGCTCCATGCGCAAGCGGCTTGCGGCCTCATCGACCAGGTCGATGGCCTTGTCGGGCAGGAAGCGGTCGGCGATGTAGCGGTCGGAAAGGTCGGCGGCGGCCACGAGCGCGCTATCGGTGATGTGTACGCCGTGGAAGATCTCGTACTTCTCCTTGAGGCCACGCAGGATGGAGATGGTGTCCTCGACGGTAGGCTCGCTCACCATAACGGTCTGGAAACGACGGGCGAGCGCCGCGTCCTTCTCGATGTACTTGCGGTACTCGTCGAGCGTAGTCGCGCCGATTGCGTGCAAGTCGCCACGGGCGAGCGCCGGCTTGAGGATGTTGCCGGCATCCATGGAGCCCTCGGTGGCACCCGCGCCCACGATGGTGTGGAGCTCATCGATGAACAGGATAACCTTACCCTCGGATTTTTGTACTTCCTTGAGCACGGCCTTCAAGCGGTCCTCGAACTCGCCGCGGTACTTGGCGCCGGCGACCAGCGCGCTCATGTCGAGCTCGATGAGGTCGCGGTCGCGCAGGGTGCTCGGCACGTCGCCGGCCACGATACGCTGGGCGATACCCTCGACGATGGCCGTCTTGCCGACGCCCGGTTCGCCGATGAGCACGGGGTTGTTCTTGGTGCGGCGGGACAGAACCTGGATGGTACGGCGGATCTCGTCGGTACGGCCGATGACCGGGTCGAGCTTGCCGGCGCGGGCCAGATCGCAGATGTTGCGACCGTACTGCTCCAGCGCCTCAAACTGGGTCTTATCCTCGGCAGACGTCACGCGGTCATCGCCACGCAGCTCCTCGTAGACCTGCTCGATGCGCTCCTTGGTAACGCCGGCGTCACGCAGTACACGACCAGCCTCGCCCTTGTCCTCGGCAAGCGCCATCAGCAAATGCTCGGTCACCACAAAGCTGTCGCCCATCTTGGTGGCCTTCTTCTCGGCCTTTTCGATAACGCGGACGAGCTCGTTGGACAAGCCCATCTGCTGGCCCTCGCCCGAAACCTTGGGTGCGTGGTCGATGGCATCCTGCGTGGAGCGTGCGAGCTGGGCCGGGTCGGCACCGATACGCTCGATGATCACGGAGATATTGCGCTCGCCGGCACCAAGCAGGGCGGACAGCAGGTGGATCGGCTCCACCGCGCCGGCCTGCGCGTCGGCGGCCGTGCTCATGGCGGTCTGCAACGCCTCGCGCGACGTCATTGCTAGCTTATCGATTCTCATGGAATCACCTCTCTTGGGGTGGCCGCCCTACGGGGCGGCTTCACGTTGTTCGAGAAGTATTGTTGCCAGCTTTGCGCGATCTTATACACAAATCTAAGTCTCTATATATAAGATTTTCTGAGTGATTGAAGGATAGGGCACTGAGACGTCGGCCCGCCGTGGCCCCGGCACGCTACCGTCTCGACCTGTAACATCTAGCAGTCATTTTTGGTCCTAAGTGTTACAGAATGAGATGAAATGTTCAGCAGCTCCCGTTTATCTAAATCTGTAACAACTACTCCGCAAATAAGGGTCTACCTGTTACAGAACGAGACAAACAGAAGACACCCGAATCGAAAATCTCAATCTGTAACACCAGACCCACTTTTAACGGCCAGGATGTTACAGATCGAGACAAACCGAGAACTACTACAAAGGGGACGGGCGCCTTTGTGGTGGTCGCGGTCTCTACTCCTTCGCCGAACTCGTGCTTCCCGATTCGGCGGTCCAGGGCCTCTCATCCTCGAACAGCCATGTACGGGCAGACCCACTATCGCGCGCAGTCTGCGGGTCGGGCAAGCAGGTCTGTTCATAGGCATCCTGAATGCACTGACCCATAAAATCGTTGAGCTCGGTCCGGCTGCCCTCCATGACATAGGCGGCATCACCGTCCATGATGTAGATGCCCGGACCCTCA
The DNA here is from genome assembly GCA_937995345.1 of uncultured Collinsella sp. GTDB lineage: Bacteria > Actinomycetota > Coriobacteriia > Coriobacteriales > Coriobacteriaceae > Collinsella. The sequence continues at coordinate 17,154 of CALKKS010000026.1, forward strand.
TTGCCCTCGTAACCCGGATCGTACGAGACATCACACAGTTTGGTGCCGCTCGCGGTGTCCAACTCGATGGATGAGTGGCATCCGCCGACCATGTCGTTCGCTTTTGCCCGATAGGACGCATATCCATACCAGCGCTTAAAGGTTTTGCCCCTGAGCAGCTCGGACGCCCTGTCGATCAGACTAGAATCCATGGTGTAGCGCATAGCTCCAAGCTGGATGAGCGGGTAATTACTAATCCCCAGCACCGCCGGCTGCTCATCGAAATCAACGGTAATCGTATCGGGCTTGGTATCGCCGGTCAGGAACTCAACAGATTGAGTTATGGGCTTGACCACGGGCTCCGTCACCGCAGTTGGCAGAAACGACATGCCAACAACGCCCATGCCAATCACAGTGGCAACCAGCGCCAAAGCAATCAATCCAATACGGACAGAACGTCTCACGGCAAAACACCTCGCAACATGACCCATGTCTGTTGAGCTAATGATACCGCCTACAGACAGTATTCAAGAAAGAGAGTCAGCCCTAACGAATTCGATATTGTTGTTCTTGATCGTTATGGGGTTAGAATTGAATTGCTATCCGAGGATATTCATTTTTATCGTCTCGTCCTTGACAGCCCTTCGTCTCAAGGAGCGCAATATGAAGCAGCCTCAGCCTCGTTCCGCTGGCCGTAACGCCATCATCATTCTCGCTGTTTCCATCTTGATACTCTTCCTTATCGTCGTCGCGCCCTTTTCCCTTGGTATCGCCTCGCCCTTCGATCTGTGCGGGATGATCGACGCCGGTTCGCGCGCCACCTCGTTCTCCTTCATCTGCCGTGGCGTGTTCTACGAAGAAGGAATTCCCGCCGGAATTTGGCAGTCAAAGTTACCGCTGCTCGGCCAGATCGATGGACGTTCTCCCTACTTCAACCTTGAACCTCAAGCGATGAACTATCTGATCGATGACCAGCCCCTTGCCTCCATCACCCTCGCTTACGACTATGCTCCAAACACCGATGAGCGTCACATGAACCAAGTCCTCGACAAACTGCTTGAACAGTGCGGGCTCACCGATGAGGTCGGCCGAACCGTCGACAGCGACCAGAAATTAAAGCGAACAGAACTCTGCCGCATTGGAAAAATCAGAGAGCGAGGCGGAGCTGCCTACTGGCAAGCCCGGGCGATACGCGACAAGAGTGAATTCGGACACAGCACCTATATGGTCACTGTCTACACCGAAGACGGAATCAAAGGCAATATTGACGATTTTGCCTCATCCAAACTCGGCATTCCCAAAACAACCAAACCCGCCAGCCCGGATGAAATCCTGTAGGGACGTTCATTAATATGCACCTCAAGGGCACACACCACCACGAAGGGGACAGGCACCTTCGTGGTGGTTTTCGGCCCCGGTGTCCTACTGTCTCTATCTGTAACATCTAGCGGTCATTTTTGGGCCTAGGTGTTACAGATCGAGACAAACCGCGGGCACCCCAGCCGAAAATCTCAATCTGTAACACCAGGCCCGCTTTTAGCAACTCAGGTGTTACAGATTGAGACAAACAAAAACCACCACAAAGGTGCCTGTCCCCATTGTGGTGGTTTTCGACAAAGATGCCGCCCCAATAAAAGAGGCGGCATCAAGCAAGTCTATTTTTAGCGTCCCTCAAGACCCAACGAGAACTTCGCGGTAGCCCCGGACACACCCTTCCCTCGGGCGACCCTCGCGAAGCGCGTGAGCACGAGGGAAAGGTGTGTCCGGGGCGTACAGCAGAGTTACTCGGCAGCGGCCTTGAACTTGTTGTAGTTGATCAGGCAGCCGGCCTTGACGATGGCGCGCTCCTCTGCCGTCATATCGGCAATGTAGAGCTCAATCTGCTCAACCGCACCATCGGCACGGACCACGTAGGCAGCGATGTTCTGCAGATCGCCGTCGAGCGCCGCACGGATGCCCGGCACGAAGACGTAGTCGCCCACCTCAAAGTTGGGCTCTGCCTCCATCTGGAAGGGCACCATGCCCCAGTTCATCACGTTGGAGCGATAGCGCTTGGTGGCGTACTCGTGGACGATGTTGGCCAGGCCACCGATCACGCGCTGGCAGCTCGCGGCCTGCTCGCGGGCAGAGCCGTCGCCGGGCTTCTTGGCGTAGAGCATGGAGCCGTACTCGGTCGCCTTCGCGTCTGCCGCGACGCCCGCATCAGCCAGCGCCTCGAACACTCCGGCAAGCTCGGCATCGAGTGCCGCCAGGTCGCCTGCTGCCTCGCCGGCAACACGGCGCTTTTCCACCGCGTCGACCTCCTTGGAGCGACCCACGTAGTCCGGATCGCGACGACTCAGCGTAAACTCGGCCAGGCCCAGCGGGTTGGAGCGGAAGGAGCTCGTCTCGCCCGAAGGAATGAGCTCGTCAGTCGTGGTAACCGGGTCCATGATCTTGGAACACACCTTGAGCAGGATGTCGTCGCCGAGGGGCTCCATCGCGGGCCACGGCTTGATGTTGGGGCCTTCGACCAGCTCGTCGGCAGGCTCCGCCTTGCCAAAGCCCCAGTACACGCGCTTTTTGTACGGCGCGTCGTCAAAGGTGTACTCGCAGGCCTCGTCCCAGGTGTCCTCGGGCAGGTCGGTCGCCGGCGTCAGGACGCCGCCGTTGGCAGCCGTCGCCGCAATGGAGCGGGCGTCCATCAGAGCCACGGCGCTCAGCTGGCCATTGCCCGGCTTGGAACCCTCGCGGTTGGGGAAGTTGCGTGTAGTGTGGCGGATGGACAGGCCGTTGTTGGCGGGCGTGTCGCCGGCACCGAAGCACGGGCCGCAGAACGCCGTGCGCACGATCGCGCCGGCCTCCATAAGGTCGTAGATGTAGCCGCGGCGTGTAAGCTCGAGTGCCACGGGCTGGCTCGTGGGATAGACCGACAGCGAGAACTCGCCGCAGCCGGTATTGGCGCCCTTGAGCACGCGGGCAGCCTGCACCACGGAGCCGTAGTTGCCGCCCGAGCAGCCGGCGATAACGCCCTGCTGCACGTGCAGTTTGCCGTCGACGATCTTGTCGAGCAGGCTAAAGTGCGTCTTGCCCTCGCCGATCTTGGCGGCCTCGAGCTCTACCTCATGCAGGATGTCCTCGAGGTTCTCGTTGAGCTCGTCGATCTCAAAGCCGTTGGAAGGATGGAACGGCAGGGCGATCATGGGCTTGATGCTCGACAGATCGACCTCGACGCAGCCGTCGTAGTAGGCGACATCGGCGGGTTTGAGCTCGCGGTAGTCGTCGCCGCGGCCGTGCATGGTTAAAAACGCGTGCGTGTCCTCGTCGGTGGCCCAGATGGAAGACAGGCAGGTGGTCTCGGTGGTCATGACATCGACGCCGTTGCGGTAGTCGGTCGTCATGCTCGCGATACCGGGGCCCACAAACTCCATGACCTTGTTCTTGACGTAGCCCTTGGCAAAGACGGCACGGATAATGGCGAGCGCCACGTCGTGCGGGCCGACGCCGGGGCGCGGGGCGCCCGTGAGGTAGATGGCGACAACGCCGGGATAGGCGACATCGTAGGTGTCGCGTAGCAGCTGCTTGGCCAGCTCGCCGCCGCCCTCGCCCACGGCCATGGTGCCCAAGGCGCCGTAGCGGGTGTGCGAGTCGGAACCCAGGATCATCTTGCCGCAACCGGCAAAGTTCTCACGCATAAAGGAGTGGATAACGGCAATGTGCGGCGGGACGAAGATGCCGCCGTACTTCTTGGCCGCGGAAAGGCCAAAGACATGGTCGTCCTCGTTGATGGTGCCGCCCACGGCGCACAGCGAGTTGTGGCAGTTGGTGAGCACGTAGGGCAGCGGGAACTGTTCCATGCCCGAGGCGCGCGCCGTCTGGATGATGCCGACAAAGGTGATGTCGTGGCTCGCCATGGCATCGAAGCGAATCTTGAGCGCCTCGGGGTCACCGGACGTATTGTGTGCCTGAAGGATCGAATACGCGATGGTGCCGCGCTTGGCATCCTCGGGCGTCTGCGTAATGCCGCGCTCAGCGGCCTCGGCCGCAGGCACAACCTCGCTGCCACCGCGCAGGTAGATGCCGTCCTCGTACAGCTTGACCATACTGTCTCCCACTCTGCCCGAAAAGCTCGGGCGCATAGCATACATTCGTTCAATATCGTGCCATAGAACGGTTGCGAGTGGGTTGCGAATCTACACGTTCACTTTATCTCAGTAAAGCAGAGGACGAGTTAGGGCCCGGGGAGGCAGACTTAGACGCTCAAATGACGAGAGTGGATAATCTCCCACTTTGAGCCTGCAAACAGGCAAAAAACGGGAGATTATCCACTCTCATTCTGCGGGCACTCATTTAAGTCTGTCCCCAATGAGTGCCTACAGGTCGCCGCCCGCGCCCAAGAGCTTGCGCATGACTTGCTCGGGGTTGACCGAGCCGTCGCGCGGGGCCAGGGCGGTGATCTTCTTTTGCATCTTGTACTCGTGCAGCTCTTCCTCGAGCTGGCGCACGCGAGCGCGGAGCTTCTCGTTCTCGCGCTCGCGCTCCTCAGCACGCTCCTTCATATCGAGGATGCGCACCACGCCGGCGAGATTGATACCCTCGTCGGTCAGCTGGTTGATGAGTTCCAGACGCTCGATATCGGCACGCGAATACAGGCGCGTGTTACCGCCCGAGCGCTGAGGATTCACCAGGCCCTTGGACTCGTAGACGCGCAGAGTCTGCGGATGCATGCCGGTCAGCTCGGCCGCCACGCTGATCATATACAGCGGTTTGTTCCTATTGTCCTCGGCCATACTCACAGACCCCTTCTTAATCAACCTTATCCCAAAGCGGCTTTCCCAGGCACCCGACCTTTGCCTTCAAACCGTCGCTCGCGTACCCGAGTACGCGTCGCTCCTCTTTCAGGCCAATCTCGAGCACCTGGAAAACCCGCCTCGGGCTCCATTTTTAATACGTCGCCTTGTAACGGTTGACCTTCTCGCGATAGTCGCGCGTATCGGCCTCGCGCAGTTTGGTCATAGCCTCGCGCTCATCATCGGACAGGCTCGTGGGAACCTGCACCTTGATCTCGACGAGCAGCGCACCCGTACGGCCGCGATGCTTAACGTCGGGCGCACCCATCTCCTTAAAGCGGAACTTCTTGCCCGTCTGGGTACCCGCGGGCACCTTCAGACGGACCGTCGCGCCACCGGGCGTGGGCACGTCGACCGTGCAGCCGAGCGCCGCCTCGTAGACCGAGATCGGCACCTCCATGGTCACGTCGGCACCCTTGCGCTTAAACAGCGGGTGCTCCTCTACATGCGTGGTCACGACCAGGTCGCCGCGCTCGCCTCCGGCAACGCCGTACTCGCCACGACGCTTGTAGCGCAATTTGCCGCCGTCGACCGCACCCGCAGGCACCGAGACCGTGATGGTCTGCTGCTCGCCCGTCGAGGGAATGCGGTAAGTGACCTTGTGCGTCACGCCGCGGAACGCGTCCTCGGCGGTCACATCGACGGTCAGCGACAGGTCGCCGCCCTTGCGCGCGCGGTTGCGGCCCGCGCCCGCACCGGCAGCGCCCGCACCCCCGGCAAAGCCCGAGCCCCAATCGCTACCCCAGGCACCATTGCCGCTAAAGATGCTGTCGAAGATATCACCCCAGCCGCTTGCGCCAGCGCCGGCACCGTAGCCGCCGCCATACGCACCGCCCGCGCCCGGCATGCCGCCGAACATGAGCATCTGGTCGTACTCTTTGCGCTTCTTCTCGTCCGAAAGCGTCTCGTAGGCCTCGCTGATCTCCTTAAACTTGGCCTCGTCGCCGCCGGCATCGGGGTGATATTTTTGCGCGAGCTTGCGAAACGCGCTCTTGATCTCTTTGTCGGAGGCGCTCTTGGATACGCCCAGGATGTCATAGAAGGTTTTGCCTGCAGCCATCGTAGCTCCTCTCCTGTTTCATCCGCCGCCCCTGCGGACGGCGGCTCATGCTGTCATATGGCACTAGGCCAGAAAGGGCCCCGGGTGTTGCCCCGGGGCCCTTCTCAATTACTCCTCGGTGCTCTCGGCCGCATCGGCCGCAGCATCCTCGGGCGCCGCTTCGGGCTCCGGTGCGGGGCGCTTCTCGCCACCGTAGGTCACCGTCACCATCGCGGAACGCAGGATGCGATCCGCCATGCGGTAGCCCTTCTGGTACACGTCGTTGACGGTCTCGTCGTATTGCGATGCGTCCTCGACGCGACCCACAGCCTGGTGCTCGAGCGGATCGAACGCCTCGCCCTTGGGGTCGATGGGCTCAACGCCCTCGTGCGCAAACACATCAAGCAGCTTGGCATGCACCGCATCGACGCCATCGACGAACTGCTTAAAGTCGTCGGAAAGCTCCTGGCCGCGGGCATGGTCGATCGCACGCTCGATATCGTCGACCACCGGCAGCAGCGCGGTGACGAGCTTCTCGGTCGCGCGCTCGCGCTCGGCGATACGCTCGTTGGCGGTGCGGCGGCGGAAGTTCTCCCAGTCGGCCTGCAGACGGGCGGTGCGCTCGGTGGCGTCCTTTGCCTTGTCCTCAGCGGCCTTCTGAGCCTCAGCCGCGGCCTCGAGCTCATGGCGCACGTCGGCAAGCTCCTTCTGAGCCTGCTCGAACTTAAGCTTAAAGTCGTTGTCGGCGGCTTCCTCACCGGCGCGGATAGCGGCTTCCACCATCTCGTCCTCGGTCATCGTCGCCTCCTTGTTGGAATCCTCTACCTGGTTCTCGGCAGCCTCGGCGGCCGGGGCCTCGTTAGCCTCGGTATCGTCGACGGCCTCTACGGGAATCTTCACGTCCTTCTCCTCAGAGTCAACGGGGGCGGCGCCAGTGGCAGCCGCCTCCGTGCGAGCTTTACGGGCGGACATGATTACTTGTCCTCGTCGTCCACAACCTCGTAGTCGGCGTCGACAACATCATCGTCGGCAGACTGGGCACCAGCGGCACCGTCGGTCTGCTGCTGAGCGTCGGCGTAGACAACCTGAGCCAGCTCGTAGGCAACGGACTGCAGGGACTCGCCAGCGGCCTTGATGGCCTCGACGTCAGAGCCCTCGAGCGCCTTCTTGGCGTCGGCGATAGCGGCCTCGGCCTTGGACTTCACGTCGGCGGAAACCTTATCGCCCAGCTCGTTGAGGGTCTGCTCGGTGGAGTAGCACAGGCTATCGGTCTGGTTGCGGACCTCGACCTCTTCCTTCTGCTTCTTGTCCTCCTCGGCATGAGCCTCGGCGTCCTTGACCATACGGTCGACTTCGTCGTCGGACAGAGCGGTGGAGCCGGAGATGGTGATCTGCTGCTCCTTGCCAGTGCCCTTGTCCTTAGCGGAGACCTTGACGATGCCGTTGGCGTCGATGTCGAAGGTGACCTCGATCTGCGGCACGCCGCGGCGGGCAGCCGGGATACCGGTCAGCTGGAACTTACCGAGCGACTTGTTGTCGCGGGCAAGCTCGCGCTCGCCCTGGAGTACGTTGATCTCGACGCTGGTCTGGTTGTCGGCAGCGGTGGAGTAGACCTCGGTCTTGGAGGTCGGAATCGTGGTGTTGCGGTCGATCATCTTGGTCATGATGCCGCCCATGGTCTCGACGCCCAGCGACAGCGGGGTAACGTCGAGCAGCAGGATGCCCTCGACGTCGCCGGTGAGCACGCCGCCCTGGACGGCAGCGCCGTCGGCAACGACCTCGTCGGGGTTCACGGACATGTTGGGCTGCTTGCCGGTCATGGTCTTGACCAGATCCTGGACGGCGGGCATACGGGTGGAGCCGCCGACGAGGATGACCTCGGTCAGATCGGAGAGCTTGAGCTTAGCGTCGCGCAGGGCGTTGGTGACAGGCTGCTTGCAGCGCTCGAGCAGGTCGCGGGTGATCTTCTCGAACTCGGCGCGGGTCAGCGTGTAGTTGAGGTGCAGCGGGCCGGACTGGTTCATGGTGATGAACGGCAGGTTAATGGTGGACTGCTGCGCCGCGGAGAGCTCCTTCTTGGCGTTCTCGGCAGCCTCCTTCAGGCGCTGCAGGGCCATGGGGTCCTGACGCAGATCGACGCCGTTCTCCTGCTGGAACTTGTCGGCCATCCAGTCGATGACGCGCTGATCCCAGTCGTCGCCGCCCAGGTGGTTGTCGCCCGAGGTGGACAGAACCTCAAACACGCCGTCGGCGAGGTCGAGGATGGAGACGTCGAAGGTGCCGCCGCCCAGGTCGAAGACCAGGATGCGCTGGTCGGTGCCCTGCTTGTCCAGGCCATAGGCAAGAGCAGCGGCGGTCGGCTCGTTGACGATACGCTTGACGTTGAGGCCGGCGATCTTACCGGCGTCCTTGGTGGCCTGACGCTGGGCGTCGTTGAAGTAGGCCGGGACGGTGATGACGGCGTCGGTGACGGTCTCGCCCAGATACTTCTCGGCGTCGGCCTTCATCTTTGCGAGCGTCATGGCGCTCACCTGCTCGGCGGTGTAATCCTTGCCCTCGATGTCGACGACGGCACGGCCACCCTGGCCCTCCTTGACCTCATACGGCACGGTCTTGATCTCGGAGGTGCACTCGGAGTACTTGCGACCCATGAAACGCTTGATGGAAAACACGGTGTTCTTGGGGTTGGTGACAGCCTGGTTCTTAGCGGCCTTACCCACGACGCGGTCGCCGTCAGCACGGAAGCCCACGACGGACGGGGTGGTGCGGTCGCCCTCGGCGTTCACGATGATGGTCGGAGAACCGCCCTCGAGAACGGCCATTGCGGAGTTAGTAGTACCAAGGTCGATACCAAGAATCTTACTCATTAGAAATTCCCTCTCTCTTTTGCGTTCGCGCCACCTCGACGGTCTGTCGCACGGCGCTTCGGCTTGTCTTTCAGGATGTAGTGTATCCCCTTATGGGCCGGAATATACAAAATCTAAGTCAATTCATATAAGATTTCTTATCTCTGAGAGTTTAGGTTCTTAAATGCGCAGGTAGATGCACTGTTTGAATTCTCGGCAGATCTATTGAGATCTATGTAGAGTTGACTGAGGTGCGAGCCTGAAACCGTGCAGGGAGCTTTGGAGCGACCCCGGGGAAAGCGCGACCCAGTTTGAGCGTGAATTCTGGGACGCAGTTTCCGCAAGCACGCTCAATCGTCCTATATTTCAAGTCACCTATAGCTAACATTTGCGCAGCTCAACGGCCTCACCTGCATGTTTTTTAGTAAGCCGTGGCATACTCGGCGAACGGTATGAAGATGCCGGTCAGAGGGTATTGCAAACGGTCGTTCCCGTGGTATGTTTTTGCCCGAATCACACCGACGCACATCGCCTGTAGCGTCGGTCAACAGAGAGGAAACTACCATGGCTCATCCCGTAATTGATGCCGACGAGTGCATCGCTTGTGGCGTTTGCGTCGACTCCTGCCCCGCTGGCGTTCTGGAGCTCCAGGACGTCGCTACCGTCGCTGACGAGGACTCCTGCGTCGCCTGTGGCGCTTGCCAGGACGCTTGCCCCGCTGGCGCGATCACCGAGATCGTCGAGGAGTAACAACTCCCCCACTTGCACACTCAAAAGTACACCGTGCACAAAAAGGAGGCCTCCGCATCGCCGCGGAGGCCTCCTTTTGCTTATATGGGCAGCTACCCCGGATTCCTTTGGCAGTTGCGGTGAAATAGTTCCTGTTATGGCTTAGAGATGCCGATTTTAGGAACTATTTCACCGCAACTTATAGGAGCGCCTGGGGCTAAGACAAATCATCCTCGTAGGGCATGATCTCGGCAAGGTAGCCCTTCTCCTTGAGCATGGCCTCAATCTCGTCGAGGGTTTGCTCATCCTCTGCCGCAATGCGGTGAAAGTGATAGCCGCTGGTTACCGTCAGCAGTGGAAAGCTCTTGCCGCTCTCGATATCGTGTAGGTAGCGCTCGATATCGCGGCGGTTACGGATATCCAGATCAGCCGTGATCTTGCCGTACACGCGATGGTTGACGATCACGTTGAGCACGGCGCCGCCCGCGTCGACGATGCTCGTGAGCTCATCGCCCGCCTGCTCCACGCTGTGGCGTACCTTGACCAGACGCGTGGGCACAGCCGGGCTGCTCGCCGCCTCCTGTAGTACATAGCCGCGATTGGTGGCGACGATATCATGCCCATCGGCACGCAACAGGGCGATGTCCTGCACCACGACCTGACGGCTCACGCCCACCTCGCGGGCAAGCGCGCTGCCCGAAACGGGACCTTTAGCCCCCTCGAGCACGGCCATGATGGCACGGCGACGCTCGCGGGCGTTCATTATTTACCGTCCAGCAGACGCAGGTGCTTAAGCGAAAGGTCGAGGATCGGCGCAGAGTGCGTCAGAGCGCCCGAACTAATATAGTCAACACCCAGGTCGGCCAGGGCGCGAATGTTGTCGGCGTCTACGTTGCCCGAGCACTCGGTCTTGGCGCGGCCGGCGATAAGCTCAATCGCGGCAGCCATGTCGTCGTGGGTCATGTTGTCGAACATGATGATGTCGGCACCGGCATCCACGGCCTCGCGCACCATGTCCAGGCTCTCGCACTCAATCTCGACCGTCGTGGTAAACGATGCATGGGCGCGCGCCATCTCAATCGCGCGCGCCACGCCACCGGCGGCGTCGATGTGGTTGTCCTTGAGCATGACAGCCGTCGACAGGTTATAGCGGTGGTTGCTGCCACCGCCGATCTCGACTGCGGCCTTCTCGAAGACACGCATGCCCGGCGTGGTCTTGCGCGTGTCGACAAGCACGGTCTTGGTGCCCTCGAGCGCAGCCACCATCCGATGCGTGTAAGTAGCGATGCCGCTCATGCGCTGCAGGTAGTTGAGCGCCACGCGCTCGCCCGAAAGCAGCACGCGCGCGTCGCTGCGCACCTGGCCCACGTGGTCGCCGGCGTGTACCTCATCGCCGTCCGCGACATCGAACAACACGGAGCTCTGCGGATCCAGCAGCTCAAAGGTGCGGGCGAATACGTCCAGGCCGGCGATAATGCCGTCGGCCTTGGCGATGAGCTCAACGGTAGCGGGGCGCGCCGTGGGGCACACGCTCGCCGTACTCACGTCCTCAAACGTGATGTCCTCGCGCAGAGCCTGCAAAATCAGATCATCGACGACGAGCTTCATGGTAATGGGATTCATGGTCTACTCCTCCACGGCCTGCGTGCCGGCGGCACGGGCCAAATCATCGATTGCAAGGGTATCGGCACTCAGGGCGCGGTGGCGTCCGTCGAGCGCGGGCTCACCGGCCTGCTCCACGGCCAGCGACTTGCCGGTGCGCATGCACCACGCGGCGCGGCGGCCCCAAACCAGAGACTCGAGCAGGCTGTTGGAAGCCAGGCGGTTCTTGCCGTGCACGCCATTGCAGGCTGTCTCGCCGGCGGCGTAGAGTTCGGGCATCGAAGTGCGGCCGTCCTTGTCGACCCATACGCCGCCCATAAAGTAGTGCTGCGTGGGTGTGACGGGAATGGGCTCGTCCAGGATGTCGCGGCCGTCCTCCAGGCAGCGCGCACGAATATTGGCAAAGTGTCCGGTCACCACGTCGCGCTCGACGGGGGCAAAGCTCAGCCACTCGTGCTCGGTACCGTCGAGCTTCATCTGCTCGCGGATGGCGGCGGCGACAACGTCGCGCGGCTGCAACTCGTCGGTAAAACGCTCGCCGGCGGCATTGAGCAGAATCGCGCCCTCGCCGCGGCAGCTCTCGCTGATCAGGAACGTACGACCCGGCTGCGGCGAAAACAGGCCCGTGGGGTGGATCTGCACGTAGTCCAGGTGCTCCATCTTAATGCCATGCTCCTGCGCGATGTAGCAGGCGTCACCGGTGAGCTGCGGGTAGTTGGTCGAGTGGTCGTACACGCCACCGATACCACCCGTTGCCCACAGCGTATGGCGGGCGTGGATCTTAAACGGCTTACCGGCATGCACGCCCTCATCAGCATTTGCCAGCTCGTCGGCGGGGCGAGCTGAATCGCCCTCATCCACGGCGACGGCGACGACGCCGGTGCACACCGTGGCGCCATCGCGCTCGGCGGTCAGGATGTCGGTCATGGCAACGTGTTCGAGAATCTGCACGTTGTCCAGCTTGCGGACGGCCTGGAGCAGCTTGGTCGTAATCTCCTTACCCGTAATATCGGCATGGAAGGCGATGCGCGGGCGGCTGTGCGCGCCCTCGCGGGTAAAGTCGAGGCTGCCGTCGGCCTTGCGCTCAAAGTCCACGCCCATGGCCAGCAGGTCGTTGATGACCGAACGGCTCGAGCGAATCATGATGTCAACACTCTCGCGGCGGTTCTCGTAATGGCCGGCGTGCATGGTGTCCTCAAAGAAGGCATCGTAGTCAGAGCCTTCGGGCAGTACGCAGATGCCGCCCTGCGCGAGCATCGAGTCGCACTCATCGACGGCGCCCTTGGAGAGCATGATCACGCGCGTGCTCGTCGGCAGATTGAGAGCCGCATACAGGCCCGCCACGCCGCAACCGGCAATGACGACGTCGCACTCCATGTCGGGGTATTGTTTGGTTTCCACAGGAATCCTCTCCCTTGAATGTGGCATGCGGGACCGTCCCTCATGCCACATTGTTTTAGCGCGCTGCGTACTCGAGCATGCGGTCGAGCGTGAGCTTGGCCTGGTCGGCGGCCTCGTCCGACACGCCGATCTGCACCTCGCCCTCGCCCGTCTCCAGGCAGCGCACGAGCTTTTCGAGCGTGATGAGATCCATGTTGACGCAGGTGGGCTGCACCGCGGGGAAGTAGAACTTCTTGCCGGCGCCCTGGCAGCGGCGCTCGAGCTCGTAGAGCACGCCGCGGACCGTCACGATGATGAATTCGCTCGCGTCCGACTCTTCGGCGTACTTGATGATGCCGGCGGTGGAGCCGATGTAGTCGGCCTCGGCTAGGACGTCGGCCTTGCACTCGGGGTGCGCCAGCACGAGCGCGTCGGGGTGCGCCTCCTGCGCGTCGACGATCTGCTCGACGGTGATGATGTGATGACGCGGGCAGTAGCCGTTGTTGAGGATGACGTGCTTCTGGGGCACCTGCTCGGCCACAAAGCGGCCCAGGTTCTGGTCGGGAATGAACAAGATGTGCTGCTGCGGCAGCTCGGAGACGATCTTGACGGCGTTAGAGCTGGTAACGCACACGTCACTCCAGCTCTTGATCTCGACCGTCGAGTTGACGTAGCAGACGACAGCTAGGTCGTCGCCATACTCGGCGCGCGCCGCGTCGACCGTCTCGCGCTTGACCATGTGCGCCATGGGACAGTCCGCACCCGGCTCGGGCAGCAGCACGGTCTTGGTGGGATTGAGCAGCTTGGCGCTCTCGCCCATAAACTCCACGCCGCACAGCACGATAGTCTGCTGCGGCAGGCTCTTGGCGAGCTTTGCCAGGTAGAAGCTGTCGCCGACGTAATCGGCAACGGCTTGGACCTCGGGCGCCACATAGTAGTGCGCCAGGATTACCGCGTCACGTTGGGTTTTTAGTTGCTGAATGGCCTCGACGAGCTCTGCGGGCACCAGTGCCGCGCGCTCCGTTGCCGTCGTTGCCGATGCTAGGCCGGCCGCGATATCGCGTGCAAGCTCCGATGCATCCATGTTCGCGCTCTGTGCCATCAAGGCCCCTCTCTTTTGGCGAATCTTGGGGCTTTAGTATGACACCTGGCTTTACAGCTGACAAGACAGCTGTAAAGCCAGGTGTAAAGTTGGAATAAAGATTCAATCTTGGGGCGGGTCCATTTTCGAACTGGCAAGCTGAGGATAGTCGAAAATGGACCCGCCCCAAGATTCGAGCGGCCCGCATTGTCCTGGACCAAGGGGCAGTGGGCAAAAAGTGGCAAATATGAGTACTGTTACCAAATTGATGGCAGCGATTTTTCGGTCCAATACGTCAGAATCGCCTTATTTGAGGCACATTCATGGCACTGTCGGACGAAAATCAATGCTGTTTTGGCCCAACGAACGGAATTTTGGGGCCATTTGGCTGCTACTAATATGGTAACAGTACTCATATTTGGACTTTTTTGCCCACCGGCTTCCAGGTGGCCCTGGAAAACGGGCCCGGATGGCGAGATCCGGGCCCGTCGGGAGCTGTCGCGCGACTAGGAGCGACGCTTCACGACCAAAGCCAACAGCAGAGCCGCTACGCCGGCAGCGAGCACGGCTCCAGCCATGACGTACGCGCTATCGCCGGCCGAAGGCAGGGCCGTCTTACCGCCCTTCTTCTTGGACTTGGTGGTCGTAGTCGTGGTGGTCTGGCTAGGAGCGGGCTTGGCAGCCTCGGCGACCGTAAAGGTCGTCTCGGCCGTGCCCGTGGTCGAGACCACGCTCAGCGTGTGCTCGCCCACGCCGAGCGTATTCAGGAAGCTCGCCTTGAGCGTCACGATCGTGGAGCCCTCTGTGAGCTCGTAGTTCTCGCGCGCGACCTCCTTGCCGTCAACCAGCACCTTCCGGAAGAACTCGAGCGGCGCGTTGGAGCGGAAGCCCAGGTCCTTGGCTGCCTCGACCACCATCGTCTGACCCTTGCCGTCGGTGATCTCGGGCGCCAGAATCGCGATCTCCTCAGTCTTGCCCTTCTCGTGGCAGACGGTGCACTCCTGATGCTTCTCACCCTTGGCCTCGACAGTCGCCGGCCAGTCGACGACCCACTCAAAGGTGTGCCCAGCCTTGTCGATGATCTCGCCGCAGCGGCAGACGTGCCAGTGATTTTGAGCGTCGTGCGCCCAGCCAGAGCCGTCGGGCTCGTGCTTGAGGACACCCTCGACCGTCACATTCACGTCGCCCTCGACATCCTTGAGCTCATAGGTGCCCTTGTCGGAGAGCTCGATGGCCTTACCGTCGACCTTGACGGCGTAGCCCTTGCCCGCAAAGTACGCGCTGTCGATGCTCATGGTGAGCGTTGCGGTCCCATGCCAATCAAGCTCGGTTGCCGTCGAGGTGAGCGCATAGCCCACCTGATTGCTCGGCAGTGTCACGACCAGCTTGGGACCGGCCGCCACGGTAACCTCGGTGGCGGAAGAGGCGTCGTAGTTGGCCTTGGCCTGGTAGCGCACCTCATACGTGCCGGCGGCGAGATCATTGAGCTCGGTCACGCCCTCGTCCACGGCCTGATACTCGGCGGCATCCTTGGCGCGCCACTCCATCGTCGCGTTAACGCCCACGATCTTGCCGTCACGCTTGCCGCTCACGGTCTCGGCCTCGGCCTGGACCACCGGCGCGCCCTGCGCGGCGTTCTTGATGGAGAACTTGCACGTCAGGCCATCGGTCGGCAGTGCGTAGTTGCCCGCTGCCTTGCCCGTCAGCGCGGTGAGGGTTGCCATGTAAGAAGCGCCGACCTCGGTCTGGGAGCCTTCGACGGTCGCACCAAGGTCATCATCGTCGACGACGTTGGCGAGCGTTGCCTCGGGGCAGTGCCCCCTGCCGTCGTAGACAAACTCGCTGGTGCCCCACGTCACGGTGAGCAGCCGCTGGTTGATGGTGAACACGCCATCGACGAACGTGATGTTGTAGTTGGGGTTGGCGTCCTTTGCCTGCGTCAGGTGCAGAGCATAGCCGCCGTCACGCACGTTGTCGTTATTTTCGCGCTCGATCTCAATACCCTGAAGGCTCTCGCCCTCGACAAGCTCGCCGGATGCGATCGCCCACGTAAACACGGGGTCGGCCTCGCCGTAGGTCTTGGAAGAGTCATCGGCCGCAACCGTAATCGCGCACGGCTTGACCTCGAGAGTCACCTTACCCTCGGCCTTCACGCCGTCGATCGTTACCTCATAGGACACAGTCAACGTGCCGACGTCGCGGATCTTGGGAGCCTCGGGGGACCAGTTCTTGCCGTCGGTGCTGTACTGGGCCGTCGCACCCTCGGGCAGGCTCTTCGCATCGACCGTGTGATACGCGCCGTCGTACTCGTCCGAGTAGCCAACGATGGCGGCGGCCGGAATCTCGACCTCAGGCAGGGCATAGCCACAGACCGTGCACTCCTGATGCTTGGAACCCACCTCGGTTGCCGTAGGAGCCTTATCGACGACCCACTTAAAGTCGTGCTTGGCCTCATCGATCTTGTCACCACAGGTGCACTCATGCCAATGCGTGTTGTCATCGGAGACCCACTTGCCGTTCACGGCCTCGTGCTTGCGCACGCCCTCGACGGTGACGACGAGGTCGCTCTCGGCGTTCTGAACGGTGAACTCACCACGCGCGTCGGGCGCCACAACGGCATTGTTGACCTTGACGGCGTAGGAGTCGTTGTCAGTAAAGTAGCCACTCTCGATGCTGACAGTGAGCGTGGTTGAACCGTGCCAGTCAAGCTCGTCCGGGTTCGCCGTGATCGTATAGCCAACCTGCTTGGCAGGCAGCGTCACGACGAGCTTGCCGCCGGCATTAACGGTAACCTCGGTGGCGGAGGAGGCGTCATGGTCGCTATCGGCGCGGTAACGCACCTCGTACGTGCCGACAGCACAATCCGCAATCTCAGTCACGCCTTCGGGCACGCCCTGATACTCGCCAGAGTCCTTGGCGCGCCACTCCATCTTCGTGTCGACGCCTGTGATCCTACCGTCGGACTTGCCACTCACAGTCTCGGCCGTGGCCTGGACCTTCGGCGCGCCCTGGGGTGCCTTCTTGATGGAGAACTCGCACGTCAGGCCTTCGGCGGGAAGCTTGTAGTTACCCGCGTCGTCGCCCGTCAGCTCGGTAATTTTCGCCGTGTAGGTGCCGGCCTTGACCTTGGCGCCGTCGACGTACGCGGAGACATCGTCACCTTCGATGACATTGTGGAGCTTCGCTTGAGGGCAGTGCTTCTCGCCGTCGTAGGTGAACTCAGCAGTGGTGTCCCACGTTACGGAGAGCTCGCGCTTGTCGATCGTAAAGGTGCCATCCTTGAACGTAATCTTGTAATTGAAGTTGGCGCCCTCAGGCTGCGTCAGGTGCAGAGCATAGCCGCCGTCGCGCACGTTGTCGTCATCTTCACGCTCGATTTCAATGCCCTGAAGGCTCTCGCCCTCGACAAGCTCGCCAGAAGTGACGTCATACGTAAACTTGGGATCGTCCTCACCATAGGTCTTGGAAGCGTCCTGCGCTGCGACCGTTATCGCACGCGGTTTGACCTCAAGCGTCACCTTGCCGTCGACCGCTGCGCCATCAATCGTGACGCGATAGTCGACCGTCACACTGCCGGTGTCCTTAATGCTGGGCGCAACGCTCGTCCAGCCGCTGTCAGCAGCCTTGTACTCAACGACGGCGCCCTCGGGCAGGGCCGAGGCATCGACAGAGTGCTCCTTGCCGTCATATTTACCCGAGTAACCCTTAACAGCCAGGGCCGGGATCTCCGTCTCGCCCGACTCATGGCCGCACACGGAGCACGTTCCATGTTTGGAGCCGGTCTCGGTAATCGTCGGCTGCTTGTCGATCGTCCATTTATACGCATGCTCGGCGTACATCTTAATTGTGATGGTCTCTTTATTGCCGGCAATATCCGTAGCCACGATTACATGCTCAGTACCGGCATCGCCTTCAGCGGCCTTAACCGTGTACTTTCCGTCCTTGCCAGCCTTGAGCTCCTTGCCGCTATCGGTAACCGTCACCGTCTCGTCGCGGTCATCGAACACGTCAAATGAAACGCTCTCACAGTAGGCCTTATCTACCCAGAGGTCATAAATGGTCGGGGCGTAAGTGTCCACATAGGTATAGGGCTCTTCATCCCATTTGCCGTTGCAGACCCTGCAAACCTTTTGACGAACGCCATCGGCCTCAGGCGTAGCAGGCGTAATGACCTCGTACCCCCACCTGCAGGGCTGGCTCTCCTGAGCCTTCTTGCAGTACTTGCAGCGCTTAACGTGGCTACCTTCGCCATTCGGCTTCCAGGCAGCGTTGTCGGCAACAGCATGGGGTCCCGGCTCGATCTTGACCTCGGCATCGGCAGACGCATTGTGGTTGCTATCCTCGGCAAAGCGGACGTAATACATTCCCGACTTCGCAAGACCGGTCAGCTTATCGTCAGACGTTATCTTCTGGTAGTCCTTGCTCAACTCGTGGCGGTATTCCATTTTCTTGGTGACGCCTGAGATGGAACCGTCATTACTTCTGCACGTGGTCCAATTATTTCCCACGAGCCCAGTCGGCGCCTTCTGATCGGCCTTGGAAATCTTCACGGTCGCGCTGCCCTTGACGGTTAGGTAGTCAGAAGCCGTCACACGGTAATAGGTCGTGTACTCGGCCGCATTGCGATAGGTCGGCTTGTCCGTCGTCCAATCGCCACCGTCTTCGCGGTACTCGATTTTCATATCCGCCGGAACAGGGTCGTTCTTAACGTTGACCGTAATGCCGTGTTTTTCGCCATCATAGGCACCCTCAAAGCCGGTGACCTCGAGGTCAAAGCGCGAAACGTCAACGATCTCCCATTTGAGCGTCAAAACACTTGTGGTGCCGCCATCGGTCGTGAAGTTGCCCTTACCGATGACAATGCACTCGTATTGCCCTGGCTCGGTTTGCTTCAGTCCGGATTCACTTCTAGCGCTGAGCTCGTAATCCTTGCCCTCAACGAGATCGACCCACTCGCCGGCACCGTTCTTGAACTGTGCACTTTCAACGACAGGCTGATGCTCCTTGCCGTCATAGGCATACTTGCCCGCGCCCTTGCCGCCGTCTTTAAGGATGAACTTGTAGGATTGACCCCTAACCAGGCGGCGCTGCGAAATCTCGAAGGCCTTCTTGCCCTCGAGCGTCTGACCAGAGGCAGTCTTAAAGCTCGTAACGACATAGTAGTAGCCAGCGTCCGCCGGAGCATCCTTGAGCTTGGTGCCATTTTGATACGCCTCGGCATCCGCCTGAGACTTGCACTGATACCACGTGAACTCGTCGCTGGCCGTCACGCCCATCTGCTCCAGATTCCACGCGCCGTCCTTATTCAAAGCAATCTTGACCGGGCAACCATCATAGACAAGCTCGGTGCTCTGAGAACTCGTCGCCTTAGACATGGAAAGCTTGTACGTGGCCCTCAGGTACTTTTTGACCTCACCGTTCTCGTCCTTGCCATATTCACACTCGCTGTTGCGGAACGGACCCACGCACGATGCGCGAACGCCCAAACCGTCAGCTTCAACGTTCCACTTGTGCTGGTGGATGGTCTCGCGGAAGGTGAGGTCGCCGTTAAGGTTCACGATCTCGTACTTATCGGAGTTGTCGTCGTTCTCGGACGAGCCGTCTGGCACAACGCCTTCGATCTTGTTGGATTCGCAGGTGCCAAGGACACGCGACTTTACGCCATTACTGTCCGCAGTCTCCTCAATCGAGATCCAAACATTGTCTCCAAAGCCTCCGCGTACGGAGAAGTCAGACGCGATATTCAGCGCCGGGACGTTGGCATCGACACTCTTTTTCTTCGGGACATACAGGCTCTTGGCGGTTCCCGTAGCTTTATCAGCTTCAGTGTACTTGTCGCCATAATTAGTATCGCCGGCGTGACTGTTCTTCCAGTAGCTCGCGATTTCCGGCGATCCGTTGAGGGTAAGGGTTCCGGCGGCGTATACCACGCACGTATTGCCGCGCGCACCGTAGCGTTCAATCGTGCCACCGTTTATGTTGCAGCGAGCGCTTCGTGCAACATTGAGGGCATCGACTGTCAAAGTGTTGTCGGCCGAGCTCGAACGCGTGCTGTGGAAGTTGTTCATCGTGCAGCTGTTGAGGTTGACCGTAGCGTTGGTGACGCCCATCACGCCTGCAACGGCGCACTTTCCAGTCTCCTGAACCTGTGCAAACTCAGTGGTCTCTTCGACCGTCGGATATTTATTATTGGTCTGCCAAATGCCGCTGTCGGCATCGGAACCAAACCGGCAGTTCTCGAACGTCGCAGTCAGCCTCGAAGCGACGTCCGAATTCACGCCACCACGGGGATTGCCCACAATTGAAACTGCACCGTTGTAGTCGCCAGACGTATTCCAGAACGCACAGTCAGTAAACGTAGCGTTGAGCTTATTAATATTCCCCTTGCCGTCATCGGAGAAGCTGCTACGGAACAGGCGGACCGGCACAGCATATTCAAGAATACTGTATGGGGAAACCTCACCCAAAGAGTTGTGCGACTTGCCAGCATAGTCCCTAATCATCAGCTTACTGAAATTTGCAGACAGCTTTCCCTTGGTATTGCCCAGGGAAATCGCAGGCACCTTTTGCTCGTACTTGCTGCCATACGAGAGAATGAAATTCTGCGAGCCGTCGCCAACCCCCAGGCCAACCGAGATGTCGCCCGATGCCTTTTTGTAGCCACCGCTGTAATAGCGGTCGGTCAAAAAGCCGCTTACGGACTCAAATTGCTTTTGGTTTCTATGGAAGCTGACGCACGGATTGTTGACGCCAATGAACTCGATATTGCTGCCCTGCTTGATGTTGAACAGCCATCGAGTTTGCTCAACCCGCCAGTTAGTCTTATCGTTCACGTAGACCGTGCCATCGATGTAGATCCTCACAGGATTAATCCGAGACGCATCCGGCGCGTCGATGGTGTAACCCGAAGATGGCGTGACCTCACCCTCAGCCGTCTTAAGTACGTAACTGCCCGGCTCGGTGATTTGGACGGGTTCGTTGTTGGCCTGCGTAAGCGGTAGCACCTCCGCCTTCACCCCGTCGGGCATGATCTGCGTCTCGGCGCTTGCCACCGCCGGCGTCGCCACGAGCGCGCATGCCACGGTTGCGATACCCAGCAGGCGCGTCAGCACAGCGCGCATCTCCATCTTCTTCCCCTTCATCGTTCAGCTCCCCTTACCCCTATGCTTTCGCGATGACCGCCATCGCTTGGCGCCGGCGGTCGGTCTGATTCCCCGTCCGACCGCCGGCATCGATTGATATATGTATCCATGGAGTATTGTGAGGTCACCAAAACTGACACCCTGCCGCTCGGCGCGAGTTGCGTACCGTGGGGCGCAAATGGAACGCACCCCCGCGGGTGGCGCGTGCACGATATGGCAAAATCGAGGTACTAAGGGGGCCCAATATGCTCAAAATCATCGCCTGCGACGACGACGTCGCCTTTCTAGATAACCTGCACCGCATGATCAACCGCTGGTCGACCGAGACGGGTACGGCGGTCGATGTTGCACTCGTTACGCGCGGTGAAGACCTGCTGGCACGCCATGCCGCATCGCGCGCCGACATCATCATGCTCGACATGATCATGCCGCTCGTCAACGGCATGGACACCGCACGGGAGCTGCGCCAATCCGACACCGCCGTGCGCTTGGTGTTTCTGACCTCATCGCCCGAGTTCGCGCTTGAGTCCTACGAGGTCCGCGCCTTCGACTACCTGCTCAAACCCGTGACCTACGAGCGCGTGGCGCAACTGCTCGACGAGCTGTCGAGCCTGCGTCCGGCGGCGACCGACGAGCTCGTCATCAAGACGTCCTTTGGCTACCATGCCCTGCGCCTATCCGATATCGAATATGCCGAGGCTCGCAACAAGCACGTGATCTTCCACCTGCGCGATGGCCGCGATATCGAGGCGCTCGAGCCGTTCCGCAGCATCGAGGACCGACTGGCCCAAAACGCGACCTTCTTTAAGTGCCACCGCAGTTACCAGGTCAATCTGCGCAACATCGACCACTTTAACCGCACGGAAATCGTCATGCGCTCGGGCGCGTGCATACCGCTCGCGCGCAGCTGCAAGCAGGGATTCCAAGACGCCTACTTTGCAGTGCGGTTCGAGGGCGGGAGACGCTGATGCTTTCCTCGGCAGAACTGGTACTTTGGGCAATCCACCATGCGACGACGCTGCTCTTTGGCGTCTTTGCCTCGGCGGCTCTGTGCGGTGTCGAGATCAACGGCCGCCATTCGCTCGAACTGGTGGGGGTCGGCGCTGTAACCGGATGCGCATTTGGCCTCGCCAATGCCGTCGGCGGCGAGCTTTTCGCCCGTCAGGCATATCCGCTCGTCGTGCATCTGCCGCTCGTCATCTATCTGTGCACGCGCTATCGCCTAAGCCCGCTGCTCGCCATCCTGGGCGTTACCAGCGCTTACCTGAGCTGCCAGTTTAGCAACTGGATGGGCATCGCCGCGCTCGCCGCCACCGATTCGCAGGTCGCGTACTACGTGGCGCGCATCATCACCACGCTCGGCGTCTTTGCCGTCTTATTGCACTGGGCAAGCGACATTGGCCCCCGCCTGGCGATCAAAAGCCCCACCGAGTTGGAGATTCTGCTCATCCTGCCGCTCGTCTACTACATCTTCGACTACGCCACCAACGTCTATACCACGCTCTTCCACTCGGGCTCGGTGGTAACTGTTGAGTTTTTGGCGTTCGCTCTCTGCGCCTTCTACCTTATGTTTCTTGCCGTCTACCTGCGCGAATACGAGGCAAAGGAAATCGCCGAGCGCGAGCGCTGGATGCTCGCGACCCGCGACAGCGCGGCCATCAAAGAGCTCGAAGCCTGGCGCCAGTCCGGACGCGAGCTCTCGGTTCTCCGTCACGACATGCGCCACTACCTGCGCGGTCTAGCGGCCCTGATCGAAGAGGGTCACACCGATGAGGCGCTCGAGCGCATCGACGCGCTCTGCGAGACCAACGACCGCACCGCCGTGCGCCGCTACTGCGCCAACGAAACGGTCAACATTGCGCTCTCGTCGCTTTCCGCGGACATCAACGCGCACGGCATCACCGCCGACCTGCGCGCCGCCGCGCCCGAAACCGTCCACGTGGGCGATGTCGATCTATTCAGTGTGGTATCAAACGCCCTGGACAATGCCATTGCCGCGGCGAGCGCCGCCCCCGAAGGCAAGCGGTTTGTCGACCTGGACCTTCGCTACGAAGACGGTCAGCTTCTATTGCTGGTTTCCAACACGTTTGGCCGTGCGCCGCACATGGTCGACGGCATGCCCGTGGCTCAGCACACTGGGCACGGTTTTGGCACCAAGAGCATTAAACTTGCCGTCGAGCGCATGAACGGCAACTGCCAGTTCCGCATTAACGGCGACCGGTTTGAGCTGCGCGCCGTGATGTAGGGGCTGCCGCCAGCCTCGCTACAGCGGTGCAGCCGCCGGGGTCAGCTGCTTAATGTAGGCCCACATGCGCTGCTTGGCGGCCTTGTTGGTGAGCGCCGCCTCAAAACCGTCGAGCGCCAGCACGCGGCGCCCCTGCACATGGGCGACCAGGCCGGGCTTGAGCATGGCGGTGTCAAAGTCATCAATCGCCACAAGCATATCGGCATAGGTCTCGCGCATGACATCGGCCGCACTGTTGTCCAGCAGCAGCACCGCCTCGGGGTCCAAGGTCTCCAGCGCCTCGCGGAACAGGTCGCACGTCAGGGCCTCACCCGCCGCGACCGCTCCGTCGCCCGCGCCGGCGACGCTTGCCAGCACGCAAAAATCCTCGGGGGCATATCCGATGGCGCCGAGCGCCTTGCGCAACGCGGCGCCATCCGCGCCGGCAGCCAGCTCGCCGCCCGAGCACTCGGCTTCATCCAAATCGCCTTTGACCAGCACAATCGGCGAGCACGCGTTGCCCGCGATACGCACACCGCGATCTGCAAGCGACGCGAGCTCCTGCTCGGTCGCCTGAGCGATGGCTTCTTTTTTCTGGCTTTGTGACGTGGGCATGCGCTCTCCAATCGTTTGCGTGCCCACCATTATATAAAAGAGCCACCCGCGAGTGGTTGCTTTGCGAGCCGCTGGGTATAAGCACGGTCGTACTGATTTTTACGCGGCCGAGCCGCGTCGCATTATGGAGGTCACCATGGCTGACATTAAGCAGATTACCCCCGAGAACTTCGACGCTGTCGTCAACGATAGCCTGCCCGCACTGGTTGATTTTTGGGCCCCGTGGTGCGGCCCCTGCCGCTCGCTCTCGCCCATCGTAGACGAACTTGCCGACGAGCTGGCCGGCAAGCTGGTTGTGGCCAAGTGCAACGTCGACGACAACCAGGACCTGGCCATGAAGTTTGGCGTCATGAGCATCCCCACGCTGATCGTCTTTAAGAACGGCGAGGAGGTCGACCGCTCGGTCGGCGCCTTACCCAAGGCAAGACTTCAGGCACTGCTGGAGAAACATCTGTAATACGCTTGTTACTTGCCTGCCGTCCATGAGCGGTTTCGCACCGCTCGCCGGAGTGCCAAACGTAAGGCACGCGACCACGGATAGTATGGTAGTCACAAACAGCCCCCAGTGAACGGGTGCGGGTCAGACGGACTCGCACCCGTTTTCTTATGCGGCGGCACCCAAGGCGGGCGTAGTAGAATCTGAACCACCATATCGCCCCGTACAAAAGGAGATTCCCATGCATGACGTTGGAATGAACATGAGCCAGCTTGCCATGAGCGTCAAGCAGGTCGACGACACCATTGAGCTCGCTCACGAGTGGAGCCATCAGCTGCTGCATGCGACCGAGAACTTTGACATGGAGCGCATTGGCGCCAAGCTCGAAGCCGCCATGTCTGCGCTGCACGAGGCGCACGATGCGCTCGAGGGCTACGAGGAGGCCATCGAGGCAGATCACAACTCCGTCGGCTCCGTGAAGCTGGTGTAACGTGGCCGAGCACGAGCATGATCACGGTGTGGATGACGATGCGAGCTGCCGCTGCAGCGGCTCCAGCTCCGAGCTGGTCCGCTTTTCGGTCACCGCGCCCGACGACCTGCTGCGCCGCTTTGACGAGCAAATCGCGCGCCGCGGTGACGTGGCTAACCGATCCGAGGCCGTACGCGATCTGATTCGCGCCTCGATCGCCAAGGAGCAGATGCGCACGCCCGACGAGCAGGTCATCGGTTCGCTCACCATGATCTATGACCACCATACCGGCGATCTGACGCGCCGTCTGGACGAGGTGCAGCACGACTATACCGACGAGATTGTCTCGACCATGCACGTGCATCTGGACCACCACAACTGTCTGGAGATTCTGGCGCTCAAGGGTCGCGGCGAACGCGTCTACGAGCTGGCAGACCGCTTGCTGGGCCTGCGCGGCGTTAAGCACGGCGAGCTCACGTGTGCAGCCACCGGGCAAAGTCTAGAACTGTAGCGCACCTGCCAAAAAGGGACAGGTTTGTTTTGGCAGGTCTAACGTTTTACCTACCAAAATAAACCTGTCCCTTTTTGGTCGGTTTTGATGAGGGAGAGCCGCATGCGACATGTGCATATCCATGTAACGGGCATTGTGCAGGGCGTTGGCATGCGGCCATTTGTGTATCGCGAGGCTATGGCGCATGGCATTTGCGGCTGGGTGCTCAATGCGGGCGATGGCGTGCACATCGAGGCGCATGCTTCGGTCGAGGCACTCGACGGCTTTGTCGCCGCGCTGTCGGAGCACGCGCCGGCCGCGGCCCGCGTTGAGCATGTCGCTGTTGCAGACCTGGAGCCCCACACTTGGGATGCCGACGATGAGCAGGTCTTTCGTATCGTAGCGTCGCAGGATCAGACCGCGCACACGACGCTCATCTCCCCCGATATCGCCACCTGTGACGACTGCCTGCGCGAACTGTTCGACCCCACCGACCGACGCTATCACTACCCCTTTATCAACTGCACCAACTGCGGGCCGCGCTTTACCATCATCCGGTCGCTGCCTTATGACCGAGCGGCCACGTCGATGGATTGCTTCCCCATGTGCCCCGAGTGCGCCGCAGAGTATGGCGACCCGTTTGACCGGCGCTTTCATGCGCAGCCCGATGCCTGCTTTGACTGCGGGCCACATATTACCTGGCGCGAGGCGGCGGGCGACATGGAGCTCGAGGGCTCGGGGGCGACGCCAGCCGTCGGCAGCACGCGCGAAACCAGCGATGCCATTATTGACCGCTGTGTCGAGCTGCTGGCCAGCGGCGGTATTGTCGCCATCAAGGGCCTGGGCGGATTCCATCTGGCCTGCAACGCCGCCAATGAGCAGGCGGTGGTCGAGCTGCGCCGTCGTAAGCGCCGCAGCAACAAGCCGCTTGCCGTTATGGTACGCAGCCTTGCCGATACTGAACGCCTGTGCCATGTCGATGATGCCGAGCGCGGCTTGCTGGCCGGCAGCATTCGCCCCATTGTGCTGTTACGCCGCCGCGTGACCGGCAACGACACCCACGGCTCCCCCAACGCCCTCGAACTCGCGCCATCCGTCGCGCACGACTTGCCCGAGCTTGGCGTCATGCTCCCCTATACACCGCTCCAGCATCTGCTGCTTGCAGCTGCCGCGTCGCATGACATACGCGCGCTGGTCATGACCAGCGGAAACCTGAGCGAAGAGCCCATCGAGACCGACGATGCCCTTGCATGGGAACATCTTGTTGCCACCGGCATCGCCGACGCGCTACTTGGCAATGACCGTGCGATTCTCTCACGCTATGACGACTCCGTGGTGCGTGTGGTCGACGGCACCGTCATGCCTGTGCGTCGCGCACGCGGATATGCGCCGCAGCCGTTGCCGCTGCCGGCGCTCGACGGCACTGCACCCTGCGTGCTCGCCTGCGGGCCGCAGCAAAAAGCGACGATCGCATTCACGCGCGAGGACGCGAACGGCGAGGCGGCCTGTTTTGTGTCGCAGCATATCGGCGATGTTGAAAACGGCGAGACCTTCGATGCTTGGAGCGCCGCCCGCGCACGTCTAGAAAACCTCTTTGACCTGACGCCTGCCGCCCTGGCATGCGACATGCATCCCAGCTATCTGTCAAGCCAGTGGGCGCGCGAACAGGCGCAGAAACAGGGCATGCCGCTTGTTGAGGTTCAACATCATCATGCGCACATCGCGAGCGTAATGGCAGAGGCGATTGTCGCTGGCCGGCTTGCACCCGATGCACGCGTCCTCGGTATTGCCTTCGATGGTACAGGTGACGGCACCGACGGCACCATATGGGGCGGTGAGTTTCTTATCGCCGGCCTTGCCGATTTTGAACGCGCCGCGCACCTGCGCGCCTGGGCGCTGCCAGGCGGTGCCGCATCCGTGCGCGATGCCCGGCGCAATGCCTTTGCCCTGCTGAGCGAGCTCAGCCTGCTCGAGCACCCGGGTGCCGCGGGGCTATTGGGCACCCTCGACGAGCAAACGCGCAGCGTGACAGCTACCATGATCGAGCGCGGCATCAACAGCCCGCGTACCAGTAGCATGGGGCGTCTCTTTGATGCCGCGTCAGCGATTCTGGGCATCTGCGGCAAGGCAACCTACGAGGGCGAACCCGCCATAGAACTCGAAGCCGCCGCCTGGTGCGCGCTCGGCGGTATGGCCGTTCGTCTCGACGGCAATCATACAGGCGTATTCACGTCTGCCGACGACTCCCCCATCTTGGAACCCCAACCGCTCATCGAAGCTCTTCTGAATGGAATCGAGGCAGGCGCGCCGGCCGACCGGCTCGCCCTCGGGTTTCACATCGCCATTACGCACGCTACGACCCACATCGCACGCGAAATCTGCGCGCGCGAAGGCATCGATACCGTCGCGCTCTCGGGCGGTGTGTTCATGAACCGGCTTTTGCTTCAGCTCCTTACCCACGAACTCAAAGACGCCGGTCTTGCCGTCTTGGTCCCCCACGCCGTGCCCGTCAACGACGGCTGCATCGCCTACGGTCAGGCCGCCATCGCTCTCGCTCGCCTCGCGCAGGCAGCATCGCGATAGGCTGTTTGCCAGCCTGCGCGCCGCCGTCTCACAGGTGTAACGCGTTTGCTCGTGACTCCCGCGAGCGCTACCATCAACTGATGGGTAATTAGGCGCCTATCCAGCGCAAAACGTATAAAAGGGGAACATTATGTGCCTTGCCGTTCCCGGTAAAGTGGTCAAACGCGACGACGACCTTAAGGCGACCGTCGACATGATGGGCATCGAGCGCCCCGTTTCGCTGCGCCTCGTGCCGACGGCACAGGTAGGCGACTATATTCTCGTGCACGCCGGCTTTGGCATTCAGATTGTCGACGAGCAGGAGGCCCAAGAGACACTCGAGCTCGTCAATACCATGACCGAGCTGGCCGAAGAGGACCAGCTCGCCACCAACCCGGCCGAGGCATACTAGTGGCGGCGGCGCAGCCGGTTCGCTCCGGTATCGACTTTTCGGCATTTCGCGACCCCAAACTGGCTCGCGAGCTCATCGATCGTATTCATGAGCTTATCGGCAACCGCAGCATCAACCTTATGGAAGTCTGCGGCACGCATACCGTGAGCATTGGCCGCTATGGCTTTCGCTCCATTATGCCGACGGGACTCAAACTGTTAAGCGGCCCGGGGTGCCCCGTTTGCGTCACCGCCAACCGCGACATCGATCACGCAATCGCGCTTTCCAACATGGACGGCGCCATCATCACCACCTTTGGCGACATGATGCGCGTGCCCGGATCGTCCACCTCGCTTGCCGCGCAAAAGGCCGCGGGGCGCGACATCCGCATCGTCTACTCTCCGCTCGACGCACTCGACATTGCCGAGCAAAATCCCGAACGCCCGGTCATCTTTATGGGCGTCGGCTTTGAGACCACAACGCCCACCATTGCCGCCGCTATCCTGGAGGCCGACGCGCGCGGGCTCCATAACTTCTCGGTCTACTGTGCCCACAAGACCACGCCGCCGGCTCTGCGTGCGATCTCCAACGACCCCGAGACGACCATCGACGGCTTTATCCTGCCTGGCCACGTCGCTACCATCACAGGCCTGGCACCCTTTGGGTTTTTGGTCGATGAGTTCGAGACCCCCGGCGTAGTCACCGGGTTTGAGCCGGTCGATATTTTGCAGGGCATCTGCATGCTGGTCCAGATGGTTGTCGAGCACAGGCCCGCAATCGACAACGCCTACCGCCGTGGCGTCAATGCGGACGGCAATCCCGTAGCGCGCCATCTGGTCGAGCAGGTATTTGAGCCGTGCAACACCACGTGGCGCGGACTGGGACCGATTGCCAACTCGGGTCTTTCCATCCGGCCCGAATTCGCGCGCTTTGATGCCGGCGCCCGCTTTGACGTGCCCGTTGAGGCGACGGTCGAGCCACGCGGGTGCCGCTGCGGCGACGTGCTGCGCGGTGCCATCACGCCGAGCGACTGCCCGCTGTTCGGCCACGCATGTACGCCCGAACACCCTGTCGGACCGTGCATGGTGAGCTCTGAGGGCAGTTGCGCGGCGTACTTTAGATACAGCGACTAACTCGGACGCACCCGCACGCTGACACCACCCACGATTGGAGTTTTCGATATGTCCCGTACTGCCACCGATAGCACTGTCCTGCTGGGCCACGGCTCCGGCGGCCAGATGATGAAGCGCATTATCGATGAGGTCTTTCTGGATGCCTTTGGGTCGCCCGAGCTGCTTGCGGGCAACGATGCTGGTGTCGCCGCGCTGCCCGCAAGCGAGCGAATCGCCATGTCGACCGACAGCTTTGTGGTAACGCCGCAGTTCTTCCCCGGCGGCAATATCGGCCGCCTCGCCGTATGCGGAACCGTCAACGACGTCGCGACCTCGGGCGCTAACGTGCGCTACCTCTCATGCGGCTTTATCCTCGAAGAGGGCTATCCCATGGACAAGCTGCGCCAGATCGTGCAGACCATGGCCGAAACAGCACGCGAGGCGGGCGTGTCCATAATCACCGGCGACACCAAGGTGGTCGAGCGTGGCGGTGCCGACGGCGTCTACATCAATACCGCCGGCGTGGGCGAGGTGCCCGCGGGCGTAGCGCTCAGCGGTGCCAACTGCCGGCCCGGCGACGCCATCCTGGTATCGGGTACGCTAGGCGACCACGGCATCGCCATCATGAGCCAGCGCGAGGGCTTGGCGTTTTCGAGCAGCATCGAAAGCGATGCTGCGCCGCTCAATCATCTGATTGCCGACGTGCTCGCCGCCGCCCCCGACACCCGCTGCTTCCGCGACCCCACGCGCGGCGGCCTGGCATCCACGCTCAACGAGTTTGCCCAGGCCAGCGGCGTTGCCATGGAGATCGACGAGGATGCCGTGCCCGTGCGCCCCGACGTACAGGCGGCATGCGAGATGCTCGGTTACGACGTTCTGCAGGTGGCAAACGAGGGCAAGATGATTGCCGTGGTGCCGGCCGAGCAGGCCGATGCCGCGCTGGCCGCCATGCGCGCCGCCCGCTACGGCGAAAATGCCGCCATCATCGGTCGCGTACTGCCACTTGCCGAGGGCGCCCGTCCCGCCGTGCGCGTGCGGACCGGCTGGGGATCGACCCGCATCCTCGACATGCTCGTAGGAGAGCAGCTGCCCAGGATTTGCTAGGGCGGAACCGCACGGTCGGTGCGATGCGGCTTGATATCCCTGGAGATGTTCAGATTCCGAGCACGCCCGACGCGGAAGCCCAGTAT
The DNA here is from genome assembly GCA_937995345.1 of uncultured Collinsella sp. Taxonomy (GTDB): domain Bacteria; phylum Actinomycetota; class Coriobacteriia; order Coriobacteriales; family Coriobacteriaceae; genus Collinsella. The sequence goes on from CALKKS010000026.1 coordinate 47,270, forward strand.
TATGGGGTGCGTTTTAAACCCAATGACGGGAGCTTTCATGGCAGCAGCTTTTTCCCATGTGATTTTTGATTTAGACGGCACCATCCTTAACACGCTCGAGGACCTGGCAGCCGCCGGCAACCACACCTGCGAGATGCACGGCTGGCCCACGTTTGCCGTGGACGAGTACCGCTACAAGGTGGGAAACGGCATGCTCAAGCTGGTCGAGCGCTTTATGCCCGCCGAGTACGCGGGCGACGGCCGCATGTTTGAGCAGACGCTTGCCGAGTTTAGGGCCTATTACGGCGAGCACAAGGAGGACCATACCTCACCCTACGCCGGCACGATTGAGATGCTCGACCGTCTGCGCGCAGCGGGCGTTCAGCTTGCCGTGCTCACCAACAAGGACCATATTTCGGCAGCCCCGCTTATCGAGAAATACTTTGGTTCCGAGCGCTTTGCGCTGGTGCAAGGCCGTGTCGATGCGTTTCCGCCTAAGCCCGAAGCACCCGTCACGCTGCATGTGATGGAGGAGCTGGGCGCCGATCCGGCAACCACGCTCTATGTGGGCGATTCCAATGTCGATGTTCTGACCGGCCACAACGCCGGCCTTAAGAGCGCGGGCGTCAGCTGGGGCTTCCGCGGCCGTGCAGAGCTCGAAGCAGCCGGCGCCGACTACGTGGTGGACACGCAGGAAGAGCTCACGGCGCTTATCTTGGGCGAGTAACAGAACCGTCTCTCAACACAGCCGTATCGATTCTGTCGCACGGAAAGCGTGTCCCGTTTTGGAGCTCTGGAACGGGACGCGCTTTCCGCTTGAGCCCCATCGGGGAAACGGCATCCCGTTTCGGAGCAATATTCCGGGTCGCACTTTCCGCAACCCACCCCATCCGGAAACCGCGACCCACTATTCGGCCAAAAACCGGGTCGCATTTTCCCGACCACCCGATGCAACGCTGGTGCAAGGAGTGTCCCCAACTGCCGGCAGAAAAGGAACGTCCCCAACTGCCACCCACGGGAGATTATCCACCCTCATTCTGCGGGTACTCATTTAAGCCTGTCCCCAATGAGTACCATGGCAACGCCGCAGGCAGAGGACGGACAGCGAGCGAGCACCAGAGCGAACAAATTGGCATGAAAAGAGGACGGCATAGACCTTCTGGTCATGCCGTCCTCTTTGAATGACAAGTTGTCGCTCTGGTGCCCGCGCAGCGTCGAGCCGTTACGGCGCTTGGTAAAACGCCGTAACCCCCTAGCTCATCATGGCATTCATCATCTCGTTGGTTGCAGAATCGTCGGCAGACCACTCGCCGTCGTCATTGCAGGAGTACTTGAAGGTGACCTTGGTGTCCTTGGTCTTAGCAGCCTTGGTCACATCGACCATAACCTGACCGGCCATCTTGTACAGCTCGTCATCGGAAGGCATCGAATCGAGCGCGGCAACCTTCTCCTGGTACTGGGTGGCAAAATCCTCAACGATCTGGTTCATGGACTTGCAGGTAATGGTGACCTCGGCAGTCGCGGTACCCTTGTCCTCGTCGACCGTCACGTCGCCGATCTTGTAGTCAAAGCCCTCGAGATAGCCCTTGGCATACTCCTTGGGATCGATGCCCAGCTGCTCGAACTCGTCGCCCGAGGCCTCTTCCAGACCGGCGAGGAAGTCATCGCCACCGTTCTTGACCTCGTCAAACTGCGTCGTAAGATCATCGGTGATGAGCTCCTCAACCGAAGGGCCTCCGCAGCCGGAAAGCACAACTACGCACGCGACCAGAACAGCCATCAGGGGCGCAAGCAGCAGCTTCTTCTTCATGACATTCCTCCCAACAAGCGGCACCGCGCTTCCCGACGCGGTGCACGTCGTAACAATAAGGCCATACTAGCCGATAACGAACACCCCCGGCAAAGCAAAGGCGCAATCGGCTCGATTTAACGTCCGAACGGTTTACCGGTCCGCCCAACGTGCAATAAAACGTTCCGCCGCATTGTAATAAAAAAGGGCGGCCGGATAACCCGACCACCCTTGCATATCCTTATGTTGCCGCAGTTTACTTGCGGACGACCTTAACGATGGCGTCACCGGCGGCGACAGCAGACTCGGCCTCGACGGCAAGCTCGACGTCGGCGAACTCGGCGGTGTTGGACACGGCCACGACGACGCAGTCCTTGTAACCGGCAGCAGCGATCTTGGCGCGGTCGATCTTGAGCATGGGCTGACCAGCCTTGACGACGTCGTCGGCCTTGACGAAGCCCTCGAAGCCGTCGCCGTTCATGTTGACGGTATCGACGCCAACGTGCACCAGAACCTCGATGCCGCTATCGGACTGCAGGCCCACGGCGTGACCCATGGTGACGGTCACCTTGCCGTCGCAGGGAGCGTAGACCAGGTCGTCCTCGGGCCACACAGCGCAGCCCTTGCCCAGAACCTCGCCACCAAAGACGGGATCGGGCACGTCGGCCATCTTGATGACCTTGCCCTTGACAGGCGAGCACAGCACGTCGGCGCCAGCAGAAGCAGAGATAGAGGCCGGAGCAGCAGCTGCCGCGGGCTCAGCCTTCTTCTTAAACATGTCAAACAGACCCATACGTTTTCTCCTCTTGATTGAGCGCAACGTTTTGCGCATGCCTATGGTGATTATAGTGCCAAATGGTTCAAATGCTAAGGTGAGGGCTCGAATCGAGAGCCGTTTCAAGCCCTTCCCAAAACCTTTTCCCCAGTGGCGTTCATATTGTCGAATAAGCCTCGATAAGCCGAGTATCGTCTGCGCACGGAACGGGCAGAAGCGGGCGCGCCAAACCCGATACTTCTTTTCGCTCTTGACTCCTGCCGCCGCCCCGTCCCTGACACTTCCTGATACCGACCGAAACGTGCCAAAATAAACCCGTTCCTTTTTGGCAGGTTTGGCGAGTGCGGGAGTTCGCATGGATATCAAACGCAAGATTACCGAGACGCAGGGGCTCACCCCCACCGAGCAACAACTCGGCATTGCAGCCCTTGCCATCGGCGAGGACATCCGCGGGCTTTCTATTAAGGAATTTGCCGCACGCACCAACGTTTCCGTTGCGAGCGTGCACCGTTTTTGCAAAAAGCTCGGCCTCGAGGGCTTCAAGGATCTCAAGGTCGAGCTTATGCGCTTGGCAACCGAGGCGGGAAACCGGCGCGACGTGGATATCAACTTTCCCTTTGATGCTACATCCACCCCTGCGCAGGTTATGGAGCGCATGGAGGGGCTCTACCAGACCACGCTGGCCGAGACGCAGGAGCCGCTCAACCCCACGCAGCTTGACCATGCCGCCAAGCTCATCGCGAACACCCGACAGGTCGACATCTACACGGGATCGCACAATCTCTATCCAGCGGGAATGTTCCGCGATCGTCTGCTCTCCACCGGTAAAAGCGCGACGTGCCACGACAATGCCGAAGCCCAGGTGCGAACGGCGCTCGCCTCGGGCCCCGACCATGCGGCAATCGCCATCTCCTACAGCGGCCTTGCCCCCAACCTCAAGGACATCTTGCCAATCCTCAGCAGTCGGCATGTCCCGGTCATCGTCATCGGCACGCCTTATTGCACGCGCATTCACCCCGGCTTTGCCGCCTACCTCACGGTGAGCGATCACGAGAGCATGACGCATCGCATCACGCAATTCGCGAGCCACATTGCCGTGCAATACGTGCTCGATTCGCTCTACAGCAGCTACTTTGCCAAAGATTACGCCCGCTGCTCCGAGTTCCTCGAGCGCTCGTTTCCCTACACCCGCCTGCCCGGACTTAAGTAGCGACGAGCGTGGATTTTCGGACACCAACCTAGCGAGCGTGGATAATCTCCCACTTTGAGCCCGCACACAGGCCAAAACCGGGAGATTATCCACGCTCATTTTGGGTCCCCCGGGAACGCGTGAGGAGGGCAGATAGACAGCAGTTATTTGCGAGGCGTCAGCGACGTAAAGAGTCCGTGTTGGTTGCAGTAAAGATATATCCTGCCGCGCCCGGCAATATGGAAGCGCGGCTGCACCGATTGCTCTGGATAGAGCTTCTTAAAGCAGATGCCGTCCATAGTCGCATATGCCACAAAGCTAATGTAGTGATCCTTGGTCATGGGATGATCGAGCGTGACGTACCAATCATCCTCGATGCGCTCGATGGAAAAGGCGTGGTCCGCGTCCGGCTCTTCGGCCTCCTGGGGAAACATCGCGGAGCCACAGCAGCTAAAGCTGCCTTCTCCGAGCGCGTGCACAACGTTTCCGCAGATAGGGCAAACGTAAAAGACGCCTTTGAGCATATTGCCTGCACGGTTGGCGTTGGCCCGAATGTCACCAGCCAAAAGCTCAGCCACGCTTATGCCGAGTCTCTGGGCCAAAGGCTCAACGAGGGAAATGTCGGGAAGGCCGCGGCCGGATTCCCACTTGCTGACGGCTTTATCGGTCACGCCAAGGCTTTCCGCCAGGGCGCGCTGGGTGAGGCCGCGCTCTTCGCGCAGTTGCTTGATGGCATGCGCCGCCAAAAAAGTATGGGAAGCATTGGTTTGCCGTGTCTGGTTCATGGGCTGTCCAATCAAATTGAAGAAATGGAGTGAACCGGTTCGACAGTCAGTATCCATTTGAAGGCCAGGCTCGACAACCTACGCTGCGTAGACATGCGCCAATCGAACGAGCGCGAATTTTTGGACGCTCATCCTGAGTAGTCATTTAAGAACGTCCCCAACGACTAAGGAGTGTCCCAAGGTGCCGGCAGAAAAGGAACGTCCCCAAGTGCCGCATCTGGACCAGGACAACGCCGATGTTTTGGTAGCGACAGCGAAAACCCGCCAGAGCGAGCAAGGTGCCTTGAAACGAGGCGGCATTGACCTTCTGGTCATGCCGCCGAAGTTGAAAGGCAGATTGCCGCTCTGGCGGGTTTGCAGCGTCGAGCTGTTACGCGGTTTGGTAAAACCGCGTAACTAACGGACGCCGTACTGCTCGTAGTAGGCGTCGATGGCGGCCTTGAGCTCGTCGTCGATGACAACCTTGCCGTCGATCTCGTGGTTGTAGAGAGTCTCGACGACCTCGGCCATGGAGACGATGCTCGCGACGGGGAAACCGTACTTGGCCTCGATCTCCTTCTGAGCGGTGGTCACGCCACCCTTGCCGACCTCCATGCGGTTGAGAGACACGATGAGGCCCTTGATCTCGACGTCAGCAGCAGCCTTGACCTTGGGATAGGTCTCGTCGATGGACTTGCCGCTGGTGGTGACGTCCTCGACCATGATCACACGGTCGCCGTCCTGGGGCTCGTAGCCCAGCAGGTTGCCCTTGTCGGCGCCGTGGTCCTTGGCCTCCTTGCGGTCGCAGCAGTACTTGACCTCCTTGCCGTACAGCTCGTGGTAGGCAATCGCGGTCACGACGGCCAGGGGAATGCCCTTGTAGGCCGGTCCAAACAGCACGTCAAAGTCGTCACCAAAGTTATCGTGAATGGCCTGGGCGTAATACTCGCCCAGCTTCTTGAGTTGGTAGCCCGTCACGTAAGCGCCGGCGTTCATAAAGAACGGAGACTGACGGCCGCTCTTGAGCGTAAAGCTGCCGAACTTAAGGACGTCGGACTCAACCATGAACTTGATGAACTCTTGCTTGTAAGCCTCCATGCGGGCTCCTCTCGTAATCGCGTACGTGCCCTCCAGTTTAGCGCAGGCGAGGCGTCGATGCTGGCACGCTTTGAGGCCACGTCAGTCTGTAAAGGCTTTGTCAGAGACGATGGTTTTCCGAACAATGGGGTTGACATTGCAAACCCCCTCGTCAAGAATACGGGCGAATAAAAACGGGTGCGAGATACCCAAAGCGCGCAGCACTCGGCCTTAAGGAGGTGTGCCATGGAAGGCAGTCATAGTCGAAAAACCTGCATGTCGCCCTCGGCACGCCGCGAGGATTCCGCACACGCATAAGCGCCACGAATCGATCTTTGGCACCCATCCGCCAACAATCAAAACCGCCACACAGGTGCCTGTCCCCTTTGTGGCGGTTCGAGAGCATGACGTGAGCGACATCTAGGTTTTTGAAGCAAATACGACACGTACGCTAACTCCCTTCAACAAGGAGGACCCTATGCTGATGCTCAAAACCGCCACGGTACTCGAAGCTATCTCCAAGCGCCGCCGCACGGCGCACCCTGCCGCTCACGCCGGCCTGTCCAAGAACACCATATTCGCCGCCACCCATAGCGCCGAGGACGCCCTCGTGCTGCTTGACGCCAGGACTGGCGGACTCGGTACCGAGCACGCCGCCGAGCGCCTGGACGCCTCTGGCCCCAACACCATCGAGGCGCCGACCAAGACACTCGCCCGCCGCATCGCCGACGCGTTCATCGACCCCTTCGCCGGCATCCTCGCCGCGCTCGCACTGGTCTCGCTCTACATCGACGTGCTCGCCGTGCCCGAGCCCCAGCGCGACCCCTCCACGGTCATCGTTATCGGCATCATGCTGCTGGTATCGGGCGGCATGAAGTTTATCCAGGAAGCTCGCAGCGGCAATGCGGCCGAGGCCCTCAAGGACCTGGTCTCTAACACCTGTACCGCCCTACGCGACGGCGAGCGCCTCGAGATTCCCTTCGACGAGCTCGTCCCCGGCGATGTGATCCGCCTCTCTGCCGGCGATATGATGCCGGCCGATGCCCGCATCATCACCGCGCGCGACCTGTTTGTGATCGAGTCCGCACTCACCGGCGAGAGCGAGGCCGTCGAAAAGACCGCTGCCATCACCGTCGCCGAGGGCGCCGACAGCTCTGCGCTGCCGCTCTCTGCCTGCAAGAACATCGTCTTTACCGGCACCTCCGTGCAAAACGGCACCGCCATGGCGCTTGTTGTGGCCACCGGCTCGGACACCTACCTGGGCGGCATCGCCAAGATGCTCAACGGGCGCGGCGAGAAGAGCGCGTTTGACCGCGGCGTCTCGAGCGTCTCCATGCTACTCGTGCGCCTCATGCTCGTAATGGCGCCGGCCGTCTTTGCCATCAACGCCGCCACCAAGGGCAACGTCATCGACGCGCTGCTGTTCGCCACGAGCGTGGCCGTGGGCATCACGCCGCAGATGCTTCCCGTCATTGTGACCACGAGCCTGTCGCAGGGCGCCAAGGACCTCGCCCGTCGCCAGGTTATCGTCAAGGAGCTGCCGGCGATCCAAAACCTCGGCGCGATGGACGTCCTGTGCTGCGACAAGACCGGCACCCTCACCGAAGAGCGCATCGTGCTCGAGCGCTACCTCAACATCGACGGCAACGAAGACGTGCGCGTGCTGCGCCATGCGTTTTTGAACAGCTTCTTCCAGACCGGCCTCAAAAACCTTATCGACCTGGCCGTCATCGACCGCGCCGACGTGACGCCCTCGACCGTCACGCCCAATTCCATGCTGGGTCGGAGCCTGCGAGACCGCTACACCAAGGTCGACGAGGTGCCCTTCGATTTCTCGCGCCGTCGCCTGAGCGTGGTTGTCGCCGACGCCCAAGGCAAAACCCAGATGGTCACCAAGGGAGCTGCCGAGGAAATGCTCGAGATCTGCTCCTTTGTCGAGGTCGATGGCGCCGCCCAGCCGCTCACCGAAGATAGGCTCGCCCAGATTCGCAAGCAGGTAGCCGGGCTCAACGCCGAGGGCCTGCGCGTGATTGCCGTGGCGCAGAAGACCGATCCGCGCTGCGTGGGTGAGTTTGGCATCGCCGACGAGTGCGACATGGTGCTGATGGGCTTTTTGGCCTTCCTCGATCCGCCCAAGGCGAGTGCCGCCGGCGCCGTCGCCACCCTCGAGGCCAAGGGCGTGGCGGTCAAGGTCCTGACCGGCGACAACGACCGTGTCGCCGCCACCGTCTGCGAACAGATCGGCATCGACGCGAGCAACGTCTTGCTGGGCTCCGAGATCGATGCACTCGATGACGCCGAGCTTGCCGAGCGCGCCGAGAACACCCACCTCTTCGCCAAGCTCTCGCCGCTGCAGAAGGCGCGTCTGGTGCGCGTCATGCGCGAGCCGCTCGGCCACACCGTGGGCTTTATGGGCGACGGCATCAACGACGCCGCCGCCATGCGTGCGAGCGACTGCGGCATCTCGGTCGACTCCGCCGTCGACATTGCCAAGGAATCCGCCGATATCATCTTGCTCCAGAAGGACTTGGGCGTGCTCGAGCGCGGCATCATCGAAGGCCGCCGCACCTACGGCAACCTGCTCAAGTACCTCAAGACCACGGTGAGCTCCAACTTTGGCAACGTGCTGTCCGTGACCGTCGCGAGCCTGTTCCTGCCGTTCTTGCCCATGAGCGCTCTGCAGCTGGTGCTGCTGTCGCTGGTCTACGAGATCGTATGCATCGCGCTGCCGTGGGACACCGTCGACGACGCCTGGACTGCCCGCCCGCGCGCCTGGGATGCCACGTCCATTAGGGACTTTATGCTCGAGCTGGGCCCCGTGAGCTCGCTGTTTGACATCGTGACCTTCGCCGCACTCTTCTTTGTGGTGTGCCCCGCAACCGTGGGCGCGAGCTGGGCAGAGCTTGCCGCCGCGGGCAACGTCGCAGGCATGGCGGCCTTTGCGGCGCTCTTCCAGAGCGGTTGGTTTGTCGAGTCCATGTGGTCACAGACGCTCGTGATCCACATGCTGCGCTCCCCGCGCCTGCCGAGCGCGCGCGACCACGCCGCGCCCGCGCTGTGCGCCCTCACCGTGCTGGGCCTGGCGCTCGTCACCTGGCTGCCGGCAAGCCCCGTCGCCGATGCGCTGGGCCTCATGCCGCTGCCGCCGAGCTTCTTCGCGCTGCTCATCGGCATCGTCGCCGCCTACATCGCGCTCACCCAGCTGACCAAGCGCCGCTACATCGCCCGCCACGGCGAGCTGCTGTAGTGCCGCCAGCGCCATCGCCAAGAATACCTGGGCCGCAGCGACCCGCCTCTGCTGGTCGCTGCGGCCCAAAACAGCTAAAAAAGCCCCAAATTAACTAGTCAATTGGCGTCCAGGACCAGAAGAAGTTGATGAGGGCCACACGCGAGGCGGCACCGGTCTTTTTGTTGATCGAAGCGATATGACGGTAGAGCGTGGAGCGCGAAAGGAAGAGCGTTGCAGCGATATCCTGAACGCTCTCGTTCGATGCGACCAAGGCCTCCAAAACATCGCGCTCGCGCTGCGTAAGCTCAAAGGCAGCGACGAAAGCATCAAGACGCTCGCCGAGCGTGAGCTCCGGTACCTCCGCGGGGGCGGCCTCGCTCTGCGCGGATGCGGGATCCATGCCAAGGTCGCTAGCAGCAAACGTCAGGTCGCTGCGCACCTCAACGTCATAGGCCTGATGTCCAGACTGTCCCAGCAGCGAGATCGCAATGCCCACAAGCAGCACAAGCCCCGCGCCCACCGCCAGCAGCACGTTCTGGCTCGAAACAATCACCGCTGCCGGTGCCGTCACGAGCATCGCGCAAACGTTGTTGATGACGCGGCCCATGCACGGCCACAGATATGACCAGTGCGCATACACCGAAATGGCGGCAAATTTCGCCGTGAAAAACACCGCGAAGAAGCCCGCACCCAGATAGAAGATGATGGTAGCGGCAAGTATATTGCCACCGTTGGCATCGGTGATAAGCACAGCGAATGAGAGCGTGGAAAGCATGGCGGCGCAGGTCATGATGATGTTCATATACGAGCGCCCGCGCAGGTCAAATAGGGTGCCGGCGAGCAGAGCGCTCACGCCCATCAGCAAGCGCGACCAATCGCCCAAGTCAACGGACCCGGCGGCGTGCGAGATCGTGAGCCCCGCATTGAGGGCGGCAAACACCCCGGTAAGGCAGGCGGTTGCAATCGTCAGACGCACCACGGCGCGCCGAAAAGCCGCCGTTGACTCGGGATCGTTTTGCCACTTGGCGCCAAACTCCGACGCATCCACCGAAAGCTCGGCGATATCGGATTCGCGCCCGACCTCAGGCTCACCGCGCAGCTTGGCGCGGCGGACGTCGTGGAGGAGCGCCACCTGCGCGACCGCACAGGCAACAAAAACAAACTGCTGCGGAATCCCCGCGGGTATCACCATGTGGCTGAACACCTGCACCAAAACGCCCAGAGCATATGAAAGCGCCGCCGCGCGCGCCAAGTACGGCGTCCGCGCAAAGCGCCGTGCAAAGTTGGCATGGGCGGTCGATCCGCAGTAGCCCAGCGTGCAGAACGCCATCAAACCGCCGGCAATTACCATCTCAAACTGAACCGCCATAATCAACAGCAGCAATGCCGACACCAGCAGCACGCCCGTGATGTCGCTCGTCGTATCGATCGCGCGGGGGCGGCGATAGTACAGAAGGGGGCGCACAAAAAAGCCGATCACACTCGCACCGACGATGAGGGTCTCGTAGGTAGCAACCTCGCTCGGCGGCACAAACTCGGCCATGCGTACGTCAAAAAGGTGCTCGCCAGCCAAAAACGTAAAGTAGAACAGCGCCAGGCATACAATCTCCCTCATGCCCCGACGCACGTATGCGGCTGTGTCTCCCAGACCTCTCATGAATACCCCCCCCCCGCTCAAATGTCTGTAAAACTATTTTAATAAAGACCCAGTCTCAATATCGAAACCAGGCTCGAAATGCTGCGAATTTAACCCCAGCAGTCCACGCCGGGTACCGATTTTGAGCCGCGTGGCCCAGAAGGGGCGCGGCATGGGCCGCCGGCTTGGCAAGGAGTGTCCCCAGCTGCCGGCAAAAAAGGAACGTCCCCAAGTGCCGCCGGTAGCGCGCAGAGATGTGGTGTAAGAGGCGGGGCATGCCCCACCTCTTCCCTT
>CALKKS010000027.1 GCA_937995345.1 uncultured Collinsella sp.
AAAGGGAAGAGGTGGGGCATGCCCCGCCTCTTACACCACATCTCTGCGCGCTACCCCCGGAGCTCCCCTACGGGAAGCTCCGGGGCACCCTAAAAAGGGTGCCGTGGCCAAAAAATGGCAAATATGAGTACTGTTATCAGTTTAGTAACAGGCAATTTTGGCCTCTTGGGCAGATTTTGCGCCCAGTGTCGCCAGCCTGATGCTTAGTTATTCTACATTTGTTTATTATCTTCTTACTTTACGCCGCCTCCGAGTCCTAAATTCCTTGCTTTTGCTGTTACTGAATTTGTAGCAGTACTCATATTTGCTACTTTTTGACCAGGGCTATGATTAACCCCCTATTTTCGACGCGAATTAGCCCGGCTTAAGCCCAAAACACGCCCGCAGCGTGTTAAATAGCGCCTTTTGTTTCTTTCTGCGAGCGTCAACACGGTTGCGATATCGTTTTCCCATGCGCTGGTGGATGCGCCATGCGAGCGCTTCCATCGCTTCCATGTCGCAGAGCATTTCGTTGTTGACCGTCGCGACCTCGATTCCCATAGTAATCAAGCCCGTGTTGCGTTTTTCATCATGGATACGTCCCCTCCGAGAGGAATGGCCCAGCTCACCGTTGTATTCAAGGTCAAACTGGGCTGCTTCCTGATACGCATCGCAAACTGCATGCGGCATCCCCGAGATTGCCTGCGCGCGGTCATCGAACTCGATCTTGTAGTCGGTCTTAAAAGGACCGCAGGCAAATCCGCCATAGGAATACGGAAGCGAAAACAGGGCGAGCATGATGCACTCCATGGGCGAGCGCAGGTTCTCTGACAGGTAGGGGCACAGGCGCAGCAGCTGTTTAGCGGCACTCCCCTTGCATCCGGAAAGGTATTTTTCCAGTCGATCAGGCGTCAGCACCGGCTCGACTTCAAAGTAGCCCACTTCTGCCGGTTGGTCTTTATCCTTTGCAAGCCTGTTCACGGTGGGTGAGGTGTAGGGAGGCAGATACCGTCCGCGATCGCTCAGTGAAATCTTGGAACACAGTTCCTGGGCCAGGGCAAACGCCTGGATGCAGCCGACCTCGCGGGCGACGGCAACACAAAGGGCCTCGGGAGATAGGCTGCACACCCCCGGTTCCACCTCTAGAATCGAGCCGACAGGCAACCCGGAACACACGGACCAGCCCACGCCAGGCATGCGTCGGCGCTGCGCCGCAGATCCCACCAGCAAGCACAGATCTTCTTGCACCTCGCCGCTTTTGGCTCCAATTCGCACCAGGTCGGGAAGATAGATATCCTCGGTCGAAGGCGATGACGTACACAGCACGCGGCGCTCCTCATCGGGATTGAGGTCCTTCCAGCCGATGTAGCCCATCTGCCGGCGCTCGGCTCGAATCATGCGCAACGCCGAGGCGCCCGTCAGGATCACGGAAGCCGCTAGCTGCTCTTTTGTCGGCTTGTTGCACTGTCTGATTGTTACCGCCACATGAATCACCCCTACCAAACGCGTGCGATAGCGAGGCCATCAACGGCCGCGGCACCGGCGCGCTTGAGTTCCGCCGAAGCCGCTGCCATCGTCGCACCCGTGGTGATAACGTCGTCGATAAGCAGCAGGCGGCGGCCCCGCACGTCTTCAACGGTCTCGTACATGCCTCGGGCGCGTTCACGGCGTTCTTCACGACCGAGTTCGCGCTGGTCGCCATGCCCGTACTTAACGAGGGCATCGAGCAACGGAACACCCGACAGCTCGCAAAATGGGCGCGCGATGGCCTCCATGTGATCAAAGCCGCGCCGCCGAAACGCCGCCGCCGTCGCGGGCACAAACACCACCGCATCGGCGCCGGACAACACACCGCCGTAGCGTTCGGGTGCCGCGACCTGGGCATGTAAGGCGGTGTCGTATAGCAGCTCCGCTAGATACGACGCCAGGCGTCGCTCGCCCGCGTCTTTGTACGCTTTAATGATCCGCGGCAGCGGATGCGTGTAAACGGCACATGCCAGGCACCGGTCGAGTGCTTCGGCCATCGCCGAGGACGAACCCTCGACCGAGCACTCGGTGCACAGCAAGTCTCCAAACGGGGCGCCGCATCGAGTGCAGCTATGCCGCGGGTCGATGAGCGCAAGCGCCGCCAAGCAGTCTTGGCAAATAAGCGCGCCGGAGCGCTCGCAGCCGGCGCATCGCGTGGGCGACAACGCCTCAAGCGCCTCGTGCGCCGCCCGCTCGGCAAACGGTAGCAATTCGTCCGCAAACGGTAGAATGCCGGCACCTTGCAGGCATCCCAACACATTCAAATGTCTCTTCACGACACAACCCTCCCTACGCTCGGTCGCAGGGAGGGTTGTTGATTCAGCGCTATGATACCCCGATGCGCTCGGGGCAAGGCGGGTTAAATCCGCTCGCGGGCGTTATTCGCCGGCGGGCGGTTGTGGTGCAGACGAAGACGGAGTCGAGCCCTCGCCACCATCTTGACGCGGCTTGCGGGAACGACGACGGCGACGGCGCTTTTGGCCCTGGTCGGCCGAACCCTCGCCACCACGATCTTCGCGCGACTCGCGTTCGTCGCGAGCAGCGCCGCGCGCGGCCTTGGCAGCCGCCCCTCCGCCATCTCCGGGACGACGACGTGTGACCTTGACCTCGCCATCCGAGACCTGATCGGCCACGGAGGGCACCGAGGGCTTTTGCTGCGTGCCCGAGGAATGGCGACGACGCGGACGCGGGGCGCGCTCGTCATCGTTGCGCTGCTTGCCACCCTTGTCGGCAGGCGTATCGGAACCCGAACCACCCTTGGGGGCGGCACCGGCTTCGCGAGCGGCTGCGGCGCGGAAGGCGTCCTCGCGCTCCTCGCTCGACAAATGGCGGCGGCGACGGCGCGTGGGATTCATGCCACCGCCGCGATTTTGCTGCTGAGGCTGCTGAGCCTCGCGCTCGCGGGAGGAATTCTTGCCTGCGGGAGCGGCCTCGCCGGCATCGCCCGAACCCGAGCGCTTGCGACGACGACGGCCACCGGCGGCCTCCTCGGCCTCGGGCGCCTCGGCCTTTCCGCGGCCCTTTCCGCGGCCGCGACCCTCGCCCTGACTCTGACCGGCACGGGTATCGGCGTCCACATCGCGACGGCGGCGCTTGGGCATCGACGTGCCGGCCAGACGGTCGGCACTCGACAGGCCATCGCCCACGTCGACGCCGTTCTCGCGGTCGAGCTCCATAAGCGCCAGGCGCATCTCGGGCGACTCGATGCGCTCGAGCACATCGCGCGTCACGCAGTCGGGGCGGCAGCTGCAGCCCTGCTCGGCGGCCTTCTTCTTGCAGCCCTCCGAGCACGTCATATCGGCCAGGTTGACCTTAAAGACTTTGCCGTTCTCCAGGCGCAACACCAGCTGCTCGCGCGGCGTGTCATATTCCTGGATGCGCGCCTTGCCAAGCGGCGTATCGATAAGCGTCTTCTTTTTGGGCGCGCGGCTCTTAAAGTCCTTGTAGGCCTCGAACTCGTAGCGCAGGCAGCACATCAGGCGGCCGCAGACGCCGCTAATCTTGGACGAGTTGAGCGGCAGGTCCTGCTCTTTTGCCATGCGGATCGAAACCGGCTCAAACTGTCCGCCAAAGCGCGTGCAGCAGAGCTCCTGGCCACACTGGGCATAGCCGCCCACCAGGCGGGTCTCGTCACGCACGCCGATCTGGCGCATGTCGACGCGAATGTGCAGCGTCGAGGACAGGTCCTTGACGAGCTGACGGAAATCGACGCGCTCCTCGGCCGCAAAGTAGAACACGGCCTTCTCGCCGCCAAACAGGTACTCGACGCCGACCGGCTTCATCTCGAGGTCGAGCTCCTTGACCAGACGGCGGAAATCGACCATGGCCTCGTCACCCTGGATAGCCAGGTCGTCGGCAAGCTGCAGGTCGATGTCGCTCGCTACGCGCAACACGGGCTTGAGCGGCTGACCGATTTCGTCGAGCGGCACCTCGAAGGGATCGGCCGTGACCAGGCCGATCTCGGTTCCGCGCTCGGTAGAACAAATGGCATAATCAGCCTCGAGGATATCCAGGTCCTGTGGGTCGAACCACAGGTCGCGCGAGGCGTAGGTAAACTTAACGGGTACGACTAACGGCATTTCAGTGCCTTCCTGATATCGAACAGCATGACCTCGATGGCCAGCTGGGGAGTAACGTTTCTGGCGATGTTGCGCTCAGCGGTGGCGACCGCCTCGAGCGCCCGGGTGGCACCCGCAACATTGGTCGCGGCGGCAAGCCGCCCGATCGTGTCGCGCACGTCCTCGTTCACAACGTCTGCCGCCTCATCCTGAAGCGTCAGCAGCACGTCGCGCATGAGCGTCCGCGCGCTCGCCAGCGCTTCCATGATACCCGAACGCTCGCGCGCGTTGAGTTCGCGCTTGTTGCGGTCCTCAAGCTGCTTCAATGCTCCACGCGACAGGTAATCGGCGTTTTGCTCGAGCACCTTTTCCTGCGTGGACTTGACCTCGGCGAGCGGCGCCTTGACGGCGACGATGAGCGACTTGGCGCGACTGAGCACATCGGCCTCGTCGGCGGCGATGAGCGAGTCGATGGCACGGACCATCTGGCGACGGGCGTCCTGGCGCTCGGCGCTCTTGAGGAACTCGATACCACGCGTGGGGCTTCCCGCCACGGCGACGGCCATGCGGCAGCGCGCGGGGTCCTGACCGGTGGCGCGGCTCACGGCCTGCGCGGCCACAACGGGCGACACCAGCCGAAACGGTACGCACTGGCAGCGGCTCACGATGGTGGGCAGCATCACGTCGGCCGAGGTGCCCAGCAGGATGAACATGACGCCCTCGGGCGGTTCCTCGAGCGTTTTGAGCAGCGCGTTGGCGGTGTTGGCGCGCAGCTGCTCGGCACGGTCGATGATGTAGACCTTTGCCTTGGCGCGGATGGGTGCCAGCGGCACGTCATCGAGCAGCTCGCGGGTCTGGGCGATGAGATAGCCCGTAGCGCTTTCGGGCGTGTAATAGTGCACGTCGGGGTGCGTATGGCGCGAGACGCGCACGCAGCTGTCGCACGAACCACAGCCGTCCTGCTCGCACAGAAATGCCTGGGCAAGCGCCCATGCGGCGTCGAGCTTACCGGCACCGGGCGCGCCCAAAAACAGGTAGGCGTGCGATGCGCGGCCGTTTGCGATGGCGTTGGTCAAAAAGTCGCGCACGCGCTCTTGGGTGTCGAGCTTGGCCAGCAGGCTTGCCTGAGCGGGGGCCATGCTACTCAGCCTCCTGGGCAAGCGCGGCGGCGACGGCATCTTGGGGAACATCGAGGCCATACGCGCGAACCTGCTCGACCGTCTGCGCGAAGACGTCTGCAATCGACGCGGTGGCGTCGATGAGCTTTACGCGGTCTGGCTCCTCGGCAGCAATGGCACAAAATCCCTGGTAGACGCGCTCCTGGAAGGCCATGCCCTTGGCCTCCATGCGATCGGCCGCACCGCGGGCCGCCATGCGCAGCGCCGCCTGCTCGGGCGTGATGTGATAGACGAGCGTGAGCGCCGGGTGCGTCCCCGCGACAGCCAGGTTGTTGGCGTCGCGCACCATCTGGCGATCGAGGCCGTCGGCAAACGCCTGGTAGCAGGTCGTGGAATCGTAGAAGCGATCGCACAGGACCACCTTGCCGGCCGCAAGGGCGGGGGCGATGACCTCGTGCACCAGCTGGGCGCGCGCCGCCTCGTAGAGCAGCAACTCGCAGGTGTCCCCCATCGCCGTGTTAGCGGGGTCGAGCAGCAGGGCGCGAATCTTTTCGCTGATGGCGGTGCCGCCCGGCTCGCGCAGGCTCACAACCTGGTAGCCAGCGAGCTCGAGCGCACGGGCAAGCAGGCGCGCCTGCGTGGACTTGCCGGCGCCGTCGACGCCCTCGAGCGTGATAAAGCTATGTTGAGCGGGCTCAAAAGCCATGGGCGCAGCCCCTTCCTACAAGGCGCGAAAATGCAAGTTATAGCAACCAAGCCATGATACCCCAGCGTCCGGCGCACCCCAAATCCCACCTAGTCCCAGGCGACTACTAAGTTGCGGTGAAATAGGGGCTGGTTACAGCCCTGAGGCCACCAAACCCTCCCTATTTCACCGCAACTTATGAGGGGGAGTTTTGGACGCTGGGTATAATCGTCGTATTGCATTGAAATGTGGCGAAAGGAGTGGCAATGTCTCGGTATTGCGCCTCGTGCGGCAAGCTTCTTGCAGATGATGCCAAGTTCTGCACCTCGTGCGGTGCACCCGTTGAGCAAACAGCCGCGAGCGATAGCCAGCCCGCTTTTGAGCAGACCGGCTCCCTTGATACGCCGCAAGCCAAGGCGGACGACCCCCTCGCCTATAGCCCCGACCCCGCCGCAAGGACCGAGGCCGTCGAGACCACGCAGCGCATACCCGTCGCGAGCGGCTCGCCCCAACAGCAGCCGGCTCCCGCATACGCGCCCGCTTCGCCACAGACCCCCGCTTCCAAAAAGAGCGGCACCGGGCCGCTTATCGCCGTTATCGTTGTGCTGGTGGCGATCATCATCGCCCTGGTCATTTTCTTTGCAATCAGACCGTTCGACAACGCCGCCACGCAGACGACTGCCGAGGTAGCTAAGCTGCACCATGACGTCGACGACGATGACCTAAAGCCTCTCGGCGATCCCAACAGCCTGTACGACGATGATGACGATGACGACGAGGATGGCGGCGAAGCAACGCTCTCCGAGCAGAACCTCTACCGTCGCCTGAGCGAATACTACGACCTGCTCGAAGATCTCGACAGCCAGGTCCGTGGCTGCGCGCAGAACTTCAACGGCAACTATCTGGAAGAGGATCGAACCACCCGTCAAAATCTCGCCGACGTCGCCGAGCGCACGGAGGACACCATCGAGCAGTATTACGACATCATCGAGGACCTGGACGTCCCGACGAGCTCCAAGAACTACAGCTCCTGGAAGGACATCATCGCCCTGTACGACGACCCGGATCACCGCATTGACGCAATCTGTGATGCATGGGAGATCAGCCTGAAATACGCCAAGCCCGCGGACCACAAGAATGAGATCGTGGCACCGCTGTCACGCGACAACGTAGCGGGCACCAACGACAACAAATACCGTCTGGACTTTGAGGAACGCTACCCCGGCGCCGCACCCGTCGAAGTGAAGTAATCCCAACAACTGATCAAAACTTGCGGTGAAATAGGGATTAATTAGGCCTTTTGCCAGCAAAAACAGTCCCTATTTCACCGCAACTCATGAGCGGGGCCGGGTGCGCGTTTGGATTCGCGCACCCGGCCCCTGTTGCTGCGTTGCGTCGCTGTTCGGCTATTTGTCGGCGGCGGTCTTCTTAGTCGCGGCCTTTTTTGCCGTCGTCTTCTTGGCGGCCGCCTTTTTGGCCGCCGTCGTCTTCTCGGCCGTGCTCGCCTTGGTTGTGGTCTTGCGACCGCGGGCGGGCTTCTTCTCCTTGGTCGGGCAGTCCATGTTCACGCAGATGCGCCATGGGCCGCGCGCCGTGTTGACCACCACGATGGGGGCGCCGCACTCGGGACAGGTCTCGCCCGTCGCCTCGAGCTTGCCACGTGCCGGCAGCGGATAGCTCACGCCGCAATCGTCGTAATTGGTGCAGCGGATAAAGCGCTTGCCGCTCTTCTCGCTCTTGTGCGCAATCAGGTCGCCATGGCGTCCGGCCTCGGCACACACCTTGCACTCGCCCACTTTAAGGTCGGGCTCGTAGTTGGTGGGGCACGTCGGGTTCACGCAAATCTCGAAAGCCTTCTGACGGAACGGCTGACACTTGATGCGCGGCGCACCGCACTCGGGGCACACGGCGGCCTCGCCCTCGAGCGGGCTCACCTTGACGCCGCTCGGCACCGGATAAGTCACGTCGCAGTCGGGCCAGCCCATGCAGCCAATGAAACTGCCGCGGGTCTTGGCGCTCGTCTTCATAACCAGATCCTTGCCGCACTTGGGGCAGGCGCCCACGCGCGCATCGGCCGTGACGGCGTCGCTGATGGCGTCGCCCAGCTCCTGCGTATGCTTGAGCAGCTCGTCGAGCACGCCGGCCAGCAGCGCACGCGAGTGCGTCACGACATGCTCTTCGGTGTCCTCGCCGCGCTCGACGCGAGTCATGTCGCCGTCGAGCTCGCTGGTCATATCGGGGCTCGTGATGCGCGGGGCAAACTGCGTCAGCGCGTCGATGATGGCGATGCCCAGCTGGCTCGGCTCAACGGGATCGTTTTTGAGGTAACGCACGGCGTACAGGCGCTCGATGATGCTCGCGCGCGTGGACTTGGTGCCCAGGCCGCGCTTTTCCATCTCCTGCACGAGCTTGCCCTGGCTGTAGCGTGCGGGCGGCTCGGTCTGCTTGGCCTCAAGCTTAATGTCGAACACGTCGACCGTATCGCCCTGCTCCAGCGGCGGCATTTGCTCGTCGCGCTTAAGGCCGTACGGATAGGCCTCGCGGAAGCCCGGGGTCACGAGCACGTCACCCGAAGCCACGAACGGCTCGCCGTTCACGTCGAGCTCGAGCTTGGTGTTCTCGATGGTCGCGGGACCCATGAGCGTTGCCAAGAAGCGGCGGGCGATGAGGTCGTAGAGCTTGCGCTGGCCGCCATCGAGCGTGGACGGATCGCCTTCGCCCGTGGGGTAGATGGGCGGGTGGTCGGTGGTCTCGACTTTGCCGCGCGTGGGCTTCATGGGGCCGGCGAGTACCTTTTTGCACACGGGCGCCAGCGCCGGGTTGATCTTTGCCAGGTCGCTCACCACGGCGCCCAGGTCGAGCGTCGCGGGGTACACGGTGTTGTCGACACGCGGGTAGCTGATGAGGCCGGCCATATAGAGGGACTCGGCGATGCGCATCGTACGCGCAGGCGAGATGCCCTCGGCCGCGGCGGCAGCCTGCAGCGAGGTCGTCGCGAACGGCGTGGGCGGCTGCTGCTTGCGCGAGCGCTTGGTCACCGCAGCGACGGTTGCCGTCGTGGCACCGTCAACATGGCCGTATGCTGTCTCGGCGGCATCTTTGTCGGTAAAGCGCGCCGTCTTGTGCGCGATCTTAAAGCGATCGTCCTCGGCGGCGCCCTGCGCGGCGCCCATGCCGCGAATCTGCCAATAGTCCTCGGGCACAAACGCCATGCGCTCGCGCTCGCGCTCGACCACCAGGGCGAGCGTCGGCGTCTGCACGCGGCCGGCAGAGCGCACGTTGCCAAAGCCGCCGAACTTGGCGAGCGTCAGGTAGCGCGTGAGCACCGCGCCCCAGATGAGGTCGATGTGTTGGCGGCTCTCGCCGGCGTCGGCCAGATTCTGGTCGAGCGAGACGAGGTTATCGAAGGCCTGCGTGATCTCGGCCTTGGTAAACGAAGAATACTGGGCGCGGGCAACCGGCAGGTCCGGCGCAACCTCGCGCACCTTGTTAAGGGCGTCCGAGCCGATCAGCTCGCCCTCGCGATCGAAGTCCGTGGCGATGATGACGCTGTCGGACTTCTTGGCCAGGTTCTTGAGCGAACGAATGAGCTCCTTCTCGGCCGGCAGCTTAATGACGGGCGCCCAAGTGAGGTAAGGCAGGCTCTCGAGCTTCCAGCCCTTGATGGAAATGCCGTCGGCAAGGAATGGCTTGCGCTTGGTGCCGTAGGGCGGACGGGCCAGGCCGTCGGGCACGTCGGCCGGCAGCATCTCGCCGTCCTCGGTCACCGAATACCAGCCCAGCTTTTTATCGAACAGCACGCTGTCGCAAAAATCGGGCGCCAAGATGTGCCCGGCCAGGCCTATGGTCACGCACTCCTCGCCCTTCCACTCAAAACGGTAGATGGCAGTGTTGTACACCTTGTCCTTTTTGGGTTTGCCCGTGGACAGACGCTCGGCGATCTGACGCGCAGCGTCGTTTTTCTCGGCGATGATGAGCTTCAAAAGAGGCTCCTATCTCGTATCTCTGCGGCTACGCCCGCCCGTATGGCGGCCGACTTACGCCCTTGCTTGCTCAATCTGCCCGATGAGCCAATCGCACCAGGCATCCATGCCCTCGCCCTTGCGCGCGCTCACGGCAAACCGCGGCGCCTGCGGATTGAGGTCATCGAGTGTCTTAGTATACCTATCCATGTCAAAATCGAAAGCCGGGGCCACGTCGACCTTGTTGAGCAGCTGCGCGCCGGCGTGCTGGAAGATGCCCGGGTATTTGATGGGCTTGTCGTCGCCCTCGGGCACCGAGAGAATCATGATGGAAAGGTTTTCGCCCAGATCAAAGTCGACCGGACAGACCAGGTTGCCCACGTTTTCGATAAAGATGACATCGATATTTTCCAGGCCCACAGCCTGGTCGAAGGCATCGACGGCCTCCATGATCATGTTGCCCTCGAGATGGCACAGGCCGCCCGTGTTGATCTGGATGGCGGGCATGCCGGCTTCCTTCATAGTGATGGCGTCGACATCCGAGGCAATATCGCCTTCGATGACGGCGCAATGTAAGCCCGCCTTGTCGCGCAGGCGCTCGTTGGTACCCAGAATCGTGGTGGTCTTGCCCGAGCCGGGGCTCGACAGCACGTTGATCACATAGGTGTTCGTCGCTTCAAAGCGCTGGCGCAGCTGATCTGCCAGGCGCTCGTTGCGCGACAGAATCGGCGATGCAATATCAATCGTTTTCTCGGCCATACTCGGCACTCCTTACTTTTGCCCCTTTATACCCCATCACTAGATGGCTGGACGGGCTAATCGTCGGGTGTTTCGATCTCGATGCTCGCAATATCGAGCTCGCGGCCGTGCAGCAGACGCACGTTGGCGCCTCCGCACTGGGGGCAGCGACAATGGAAGCGGTCGTGATCGAAGACCTCGCCGCAGTCCAGGCACTCACTTTGCGGATGAATCTCCTCCACGGCGAGCTCGCAGCCCTTCGTGAGCGGGTCCTCGTCGCGAAACGTCTCCCAGGCAAAGTCGAGTGCCTCGCGCACGACCTCGGTCATATCCCCGATACGCAGCGTTACCAAAACGGCGCGCGAGGCCCCCGCCCCACGCGCCGCGCGAATCACTGTATCGAGTATGCCGTTGACAATGCCAACCTCGTGCATACCGATTTACTCCTCGTCGTCCTCGTCATCATCGCTAAAGAAGCCGACGCGACTCGTCGTGAGGGCCTTTTTGCCACCACGGGCCATCACGACGAGTCGCGTGACCATAAGCGAGATCTCGTAGAGCGAAAGCATCGCCGCGTACATGAACATCAACGTGATCGGCGAGGCATCCGGGGTAATGGACGCTGCGACCACGAGCATGCCGACATAGATGTAGCGCCAGGCGGAGCGGAACTTGGCATAGGGAACGATCTGGAACACGGCAAGATAGAACACCGCGATCGGCAGCTCAAAGGAAATGCCGAAACCGATCATGAGGAGGATCTCGATATTGATGTAGTCCTCGAGGTCGGGCAGCGCCGTGGCGATACCAGAGGTCTCACCAATAAGCCACTCAAAGCCAGCGGGGATGATGATGAAGTAGCAGAAGATGGCACCGATAAAGAACAGGGCCGTCGCGACGAGCACCGTGGGCACGACCCACTTGCGCTCGTTGGGGCGCAGCGCCGGCAAAAAGAACGCCAAAATCTGCCAGACAATCATGGGTGTACACATGACCACGGCAACCTTTATGGCAATGCCAAACTTAATGGCAAAACCGCCAAGCGAGCTCGTGATGAAGAACTTGCCCTCGGGCACAAACGGCGCAATCGGGGCTTCGAGGATATCGACGATCACAGGGGTGGCGAAATACATGACAATCGTCGCAGCAAGCACCGACACGATAATGATCGTCAGGCGTCGACGGAGCTCTCCCAGGTGATCGAGGAGCGGCATTCGAGCAGGTCCGATAGGCATTACTCATCGCCTCCCTTCGGAGCGTCGGCGGTGGCAGCGGCATCGTCCTCGGCCTCGAGCTCGCGGGCGAGCTGGTCGATGACGGCCTTGCGCTTGCGGGGACGGCGGGCATACAGGTCGGCCGTCGTGGGCTCTGCCGGCTCGGGTTCGGGTTCCGGCTCTGCAACGGGCTCGGGCTCGACAGCGTTGTCGGCGGCGGCAGGCTCGGGCTCGGCAGCCTCGGGCTCCGCCTCCTCGGCAACACCTTCGCCCTCAGCAGCACCCTCGCTTGCGGCCTTCTCGGCAGCAAGACGGGCGCGACGCTCGGCAAAGGTCTCCTTCTTGGCGGGTGCAGCCGTCTCGGCGGCATCCTCGTCCGCATCGGAATCGTCGTCGGTCGCAGCGGCCTTCTTGGGCTTGACCGGCGCCGACGCGGCCTCACTTACCGGATCGATAATCTCGGACTGAACAACGGCCGTCATCTTTTCCTGCGTCTCGCGGAACTGACGGATGGCACGGCCGATCGTGCGGCCCATCTGCGGGAGCTTATCCGGGCCAAACAGCAAAAAGCCGAAGACCACGATGATCGCGAGCTCACCCTCTCCAATACCAAACACACATACCTCCAAGGCTCGATGTGAGTCGAGCCCGCACCGCGCCATTCGGCCGGAACTCGTCTATTCATTCGGTCAAGTATAGCGCCCGGACGCCAAAACATCCGAGCGCATCACAAACATATGCCAAATGGCACGGCTCTTTTAGGCGGCGCCTATGCCGCGGTGATCGAAATCTCCTGGTCGACGCCCAACAGCTGGACCACGCGCATCACCGGGGGCTGCACGTTGGTGCAGCTAAAACGCTTACCATGGTCGACCGCATGATGCGCGGCGCCCACAAGCACGCCAATGCCCGTGGAATCGATGTAGCTCACCTGGGCAAAATCGAGCTCAACGGCCTCGGTAGGCTGCTCAAGCGCCAGGTCAATGGCATTGCGCAGGCTATCGGCATTCGAGATGTCGATCTCGCCGGTCACCTTGATGGTGTAGAGCTCCGGCGTGGGGTTGGTGGAAATACCTAAATCCATGTATACGCTCCCTTGCGTATCGAGATTGCGAATAGTGCCCGGTCGCGCGCTAGGCGCGCTCGGCACGCGCCAGCTCGGCAGCGACGAGCTTAACGGCCAGCACCAGGACATCGAGCGCGGCCTCCAAGTCCTCGACCGTGGGGTAACTCGGCGCGATACGGATGTTGGTGTCGTGCGGGTCCTTACCGTAGGGCCAGGTGGCACCGGCCGGCGTGAGCTTAACGCCCAGCTCGGCACAGAGCGTGGCAACCTTTTGAGCCGAGCCCTCGGGACCGTCAAAGCTCACGAAGTAACCGCCGCGGGGGTGCGTCCAGGTGGCGCAGCCCGTGTCGCCCAGGCCCTCGGTGAGCTTGCGCTCGACCGCCTCAAAGCGCGGGCGCAGGAACTCGGCATGCTTTTTCATGTGTTCCTTGACCGCCTCGATGGTGGGGAGGAAGCGCACGTGACGCAGCTGGTTGAGCTTGTCGGCGCTGATGAGGCCGGCCTTCAGGCGCTTGGAGAACTCCGCGATAACCGCGGGGCTCGCACCGATAAAGCCGATGCCGGCGCCCGGGAAGGTGATCTTGGACGTCGAGGCAAAGGCGACCACGCGGTCCTCGGTGCCCGCCGCGCGGGCGAGGTCGAAGATGTTGGCGAGCTCGTCGGTCTCGTCGTACAGGTCGTGCACGCAGTAGGCGTTGTCCCAGAAGATGCGGAAATCGGGCGCGGCCGTGGGCATCTCGACCAGGCGGCGCACAGTGTCCTCGCTAAAGGTGATGCCCGTGGGATTGGAATACTTGGGCACGCACCAGATGCCCTTGATGGAGTCGTCGGCAGCAACCAGGCGCTCGACCTCGTCCATGTCGGGGCCGTTGTCGGTCATCGCAACGGGGACATTCTCGATACCCAGATCGGCGGTGATGCCAAAGTGGCGGTCGTAGCCGGGAACGGGGCACAGGAACTTGACCTTCTTGCCGTCGTGCGCGGCCTCGTAGGCGTCCCAGGGCTCGCTACCGCACGAGCCGCAGCGCCAGAACATGCCGGCGATGTCATGCTCAATCAACAGGCTGGACGAACCCAGCACAAGTGTCTGCTCGGCGGGGCAACCCAAGAACTCCCCTGCCAGCTTACGCGCCGAGGGAATACCCTCGAAGCAGCCGTAATTGGAGCAGTCGACGTTGCCGTCGTACAAGTCGGCATTGGCATTGAGGGCATCGAGCATGGGGCGCGAGATGTCCACCTGGGCGGGCGACGGCTTGCCGCGGGCCATATCGAGCGCCAGGCCCTTGGCCTTGACCTCGGCGACCTCGGCTTTGAGCGCCTCGATGGCGGCATCGAGTTCGGTGGTTTCCATCTTCTGGTAGATCGTCTGCATGGGTGCGACCTTTCGCGAAGCGGTACGTTGCAGTTCGTCTAAGTATAGACCGCCACCGCCGCAACGGTATGAAGCCGTGATAGATTAAGTTCATCGCAATGAATTACGAATCGCCGCGCATGGCGGCGTGGGGCGCCCAAGGAGGCACTATGGAGTACGGATCGTTTAGGGCCGAGGAATTCGGCGACCTGCAGTGCCTGGTCGACGGGCTGTTTTACGACCGCCATGCCATCGACCGCCTGGATTTGATCGTACAGGCCGAAATCTTGGACCTGGCACCCGATCTCATGGAAATCGTCAACCTGCTACCGCCCGGCTATTACGACCGCCAGTCACTTTGCGACCAGCTCAACTCCGCCCTTGCCGCCCACGGCTGGGGCGCCATCTACGGCACCGTGGAATAGGCCTAGTCATTGGTAGCGCGCAGAGATGTGGTGTAAGAGGCGGGGCATGCCCCACCTCTTCCCTT
>CALKKS010000028.1 GCA_937995345.1 uncultured Collinsella sp.
ATTTGCAGCGACGGACCTCAGGACGCTCTTACACCACGTCTGCGCGCGCGACCGCGCAGGTTGTCCTGTGCCCCCGTTCTCGGGCGTCATCCGTTCCCTGCGGTCGAATCTACGCCGCTTCGTCGAACTGCGAGTTGTACAGGTCGGCGTAGAAGCCGCCTTGGGCGAGCAGCTCGTCGTGCGTGCCCTTCTCGACGATGTCGCCGTCGCGAATCACCAAGATCACGTCGGCGTTGCGGATCGTGGACAGGCGATGCGCGATGACAAAGCTCGTGCGGCCCTGCATCAGCGCATCCATGGCGCGCTGAATAAGCTCCTCGGTACGGGTATCGACGTTGGAAGTCGCCTCGTCCAAAATCAGCGCCGGACGGTCGGCCAAAATGGCGCGGGCGATGGTCACGAGCTGGCGCTGACCCTGCGACAGGTTAGTGCCCTCCTCGTTGATCATAAAATCGTACCCGCCGGCGAGCGTATGGATAAAGTGGTCGCAGCGTGCGGCGCGTGCGGCGGCCTCGACCTCGGCATCGGTCGCATCGGGGCGTCCGTAGCGGATGTTCTCGCGGATGGTGCCGTTAAACAGCCAGGTGTCCTGCAGCACCATGGCAAACTCGCCGCGCAGCGCCGCGCGGTCCCAGTCGCGCACGTCGACGCCTTCGACGCGCAGCGAACCGCCGTCCACGTCGTAAAAGCGCTGCAGCAGCTTAATGAGCGTGGTCTTGCCGGCGCCGGTGGGGCCGACGATGGCAATGGTTTGGCCGGGCTGCGCCTCGCAACTAAAGTCGTGGATGATGGTCTTGTCGGGCGTGTAGCCAAACTTGACGTGGTCAAACTCCACGTGGCCGGGGCGCTTCTCGGGGATCTGCGCGTCGGCCTTCTGCTCCTCCTCGGGGGCAGCCAGGAACTCAAACACGCGCTCGGTGGCGGCGGCCATTGACTGCATCGTGTTGCTCACGTTGCCCAGCTGCTGCACGGGCTGCGTAAAGTTGCGCACGTATTGGATGAAGCTCTGAATATCGCCAGGCGTGGCATTGCCGGTCAGCGCGAGCTGCGCGCCTACCACGACGACGCCCACGTAGCCCATGTTGCCCACCAGACTCATAAGCGGCATCATCAGGCCCGACAGGAACTGCGAGCGCCAGCCACTAATAAAGAGACGGCCGTTTTGACGGTCGAACTCCTCGATCGAGGCCTCGGCGCGGTCGAACACCTGAATGACGTTCTGACCGGCAAAGTCCTCCTCGATGATGCCGTTGACGGTGCCTAGGACCTGCTGTTGCTCTCGGAAGTACGGCTGCGAGAAGTGGATCATTACGGTCAGGATAATCGCGGCTGCCGGCAGCGTGAGCACGGTGACGCCGGTGAGCGGCAGGCTGATCGACAGCATCATGACGAGCACGCCGATAATCTGCGTCACCGATGTGATGAGTTGTGTCACGCTCTGGTTGAGTGACTGACCCAGCGTGTCGACATCGTTGGTGATGCGGCTGAGCACGTCGCCCTTGCTGTGGCCGTTGAAGTAGCTCATCGGCACGACAGCGATCTTGGCGGCGATCTCCTTGCGCATGCGATAACAAATCTTTTGCGTGACGCCGGTCATGAGCCAGCCTTGGATCAGGCTGCAGGCAGAGCTCGCCAGATACAGACAGAGCAAAAAGCCGAGCGTCTTGGCGATCCAGGAAAAGTCGACATCGCCGGTGCCGTTGACCTTGGCAACCAAGCCCTCGAACAGCTTAGTCGTAACCTGGCCGAGCACCTTGGGCCCCACAATGTTAAAGATGACCGAGCATACGGCAAAGGCGACGGCGGCAAACACGGCAATCTTGTGCTGGCCGATATAGCCGAGCAGCTGCCTCATGGTGCCCTTAAAGTCCTTGGCCTTTTCGCCGCGGCCCATGCCACCCATGCGGCCCATGGGACCGCGCTGGCGGGTGGGCTTGGGAATCTGAGTCTTGGTCTCGTCTGCCATTAGCGCTCGTCTCCTTCCATAACAGCTGCAATCTCTTCTTGGGTGAGCCCCAGCTCCTCGGCGGAAAGCTGCGACTGCGCGATCTCCAGGTATGCCGGGCAGCTGTGCAGCAGCTCCTCGTGCGTGCCGGTGCCCACCACGTGGCCGTCGTCGAGCACGATGATCTGGTCGGCGTGCATGATGGTCGCGATGCGCTGGGCCACGACCACGAGCGCGGCGTCGGTAACGTTTTTGGCCAGCTCTTCGCGCAGACGCGCGTCGGTCTTGTAGTCGAGGGCGCTAAACGAGTCATCGAACACCACGACCTCGGGCTTTTTGGCCAAAGCGCGGGCGATGGCCAGGCGCTGGCGCTGACCGCCCGAAACATTGGAGCCGCCCTGGCTGATGGGGGAGTCGTAGCCGCCCTCGCGCTCGGCGATAAAGTCCTCGGCCTGTGCGATGCGTGCCGCCTGGCGTATGTCTTCATCGCTCACCATGTCGCCGGCAAACTTGAGGTTGCTCTCGACGGTGCCCGAGAACAGGCGACCTTGCTGCGGAATATAGCCAATGCGGCGGCGCAGCTCGGAGAGGGTCATGTCGCGCACGTCGATGCCGTCGAGCGAAATGCTGCCGCCCGTGACGTCGTACAGGCGCGGAATCAGCTGCACAAGTGTGGACTTGCCCGAGCCCGTGGAACCAATGATGCCGAGCATCTGACCGGCGTGCGTGGTGAAGTTCACGCCGCTGATGACATCGGCGCGGGCATCGGGGTACTGGAAGCTCACGTCGCGGAAGGTGAGCTCACCGCGCGGCGCGCTGGCCGCGGGCAGTTTGGGCGAGACAGGGTCGTTGATGCTGGTGGGGCAAGTGATGACCTCTTCCACGCGCTCGGCTGCGACCTCGGCGCGGGGCAGGATAACCGAAACCATGGTGAGGATCATAAACGCCATGACGATCTGCATGGTGTAGGAGATAAACGCCATCATGTTGCCGACCTGCATCACGCCGTCGGACACGCCCTGCGCGCCAAACCAGACGATAAGCACGGTGATGCAGTTCATGACGAGCATCATGAGCGGCATCATAAAACTCATGGCGCGGTTGGTGTAGAGCTGCGTGGTCATCAGGTCGAGTGATGCCTTGTCAAAACGCTCGAGCTCATGCTCCTCGCGGTTGAACGAGCGGATGGGCATAAGACCGTCGAGCAGCTCGCGGGCGGTGAGGTTCACGCGGTCCACAAAGCTCTGCATCTTTTTGAACTTTGGCATGGTGAGGCCCATGAGCACGCCGACGACGGCCGAGACCGCGATGATGGCCACGGCGATGGTCCACTCCAGGCCGGTGTGGTTGGCCAGGACGCGCATGACGGCGACGACGCCCATGACGGGGGCCATCAGGCACATGCGGATAAACAGGGTCGCGGCCATCTGAATCTGCTGAATGTCGTTGGTGCAGCGGGTGATGAGCGAGGCCTGGCTAAACTTGCCCACCTCGGCCGGCGAGAAGTGCATAACCTTGTTGAAGGTCTCGCGGCGCAGGTCGCGGGCGATGGAGCAGGCGGTGCGCGAAGCCACGGCACCGGTCAGGATGGTGGCGACCAGCGACACCAGACACAGACCAAACATCGTGGTCGCCATGCGGCCCAGGTAGGCGTTCTGCACGTCGGCGGGGTCGATGCCCTGTGCCTTGTACTCGTCCTGCACATAGCTCACGGCGCGTTGGGTCACGATGGAGCCCGACATGGAGCCCATTTTGTCCGCCATACCGTTGGCGCCCTCGACGAGCTTGCCCTGGTCGATGAGGCCGCCTTCAACGCCTAGACGCAGGCTCTTCATGGTGATCTTGCCGCCGTCGGCATCAATCTGCTTTTGCATATTCTGCGCCGCTGCGGCCTTTTGCTGCATCTCGGCGAGCTGCTCGGGCGTCATCGCCGCCATTTGCTCGGGGGAGGGCATGGCTTGGGCGCCGCTGTTGTCTTTCTCGCTGGACGCGCCCATCATGTCGCCCATGGAGCTGGCGTCGATGCCTTGGTTGAGCGAAAGGACGACGGTCTCAGGCAGGCTCATGATATCGGCAATCTTGCCGCCGTCGGCACGCTCTTCCTCGGTGCCCTTGTACGTTCGAATGCCGTTTTTGTCTGCCTTGCCAAACGCAGCTTCTACTGTCTTGGCGTCCTTGGCGCTCATAAAGAGCTCGAGGTCGTCGAGCGATTCGGCGCGGATGGTGTCGGGTACGGGCGAGGCGATGCCGCCTTGCTGCACGCCCACGTCGACGATGTCGCTCATATAGGTAGGCAGCGCCAGATCGGCGTTGCAGCTGATTACGATAAGTACGATAGCTGCGAACAGTGCCAGGATATGTTTTTTAAAGAGCTTGAGAATCCTCACTCGGCATCTCTCCTTTCTTGATTGCGGTCGATAATTTCGTTGAAACGCCTTAGAAGGCGCACCATCTCTTGGGTATCTGTTTCGCCGAGCTGCTCGAGGAAGGCCGCGGTGCGGTCCTCGAGTTCCCGACGTTTGATTTCGAGATCATGGAATCCCTTGTCGGTCACCGTGACGTGTACGCGACGACGGTCGGTCTTTGAGTGCTCACGCTCAACCCAGCCCTTGGTTTCGAGAGCGCGTAGGATATTGGCGATGCGGGCGTTCGAGACCCAAGCGCGATTAGCGAGTTCGCTCGGCGTGAGCGAACCGCCAGCGAGTATGAGGGCGCGCATGACAGCCATCTCGCCGCCGAGAGCTTTGTCCGCAAAGTGCGAAATGCGCTGATGCATGCTGCCAAACTCAGTTATGAGCTGACGCCCAAGCTCATGGAAATCGGTATCTTCCACCGAAAACCCCTAACACTAGAAACTATTTTCGGTGAAAGATGATACCCTTGCACGCGTACCCTATGCGGTAGATTTTGGGACATGCCTAGAAAACTACCTTTAGGCGACCTCTGTACACCGTCGGTGCCAGCAAAGTTAGGGGCAGATCGTTAGGCATGTCCTAAAGCCTACTCGGAGGTACTTTACCCTGCTAAAGCTGGCATAACAGCTAGAGCGCAGGACGTATAAAGGCAAGGGGAAATATCAAGCGATTCGGTGAACGGTAGCTGATGGCAGGAGCGTTTCCTGCGGATTTGTTAAAAACACCCTTATGGTATAAAAAAAGGAACATATAACAGCCCTGATGAGAGGGGTGGCTATGTTATCCTTCACAGACGGGTGAAATCTTGGGTTTAGGGTTGCAAGACCAAGGTGAATAAACGTTTTTCCCTGTGCTAATGTGCGGCGGAAAGCGAATGAAGCCGGTCATGCAGGTCTAACATTCAAGAATTCAATAAGCAGCGGTGTGAGAGAGCGCCGCATTACACGTAACTAGGAGCGTGGTTACACAATGCAGGAGGCATGGGAAGGCTTCAAGGAAGGCATCTGGACGGGAGAGGTTGACGTCCGAGACTTCATCCAGAAGAACTACACCCCCTACGAGGGCGACGAGTCGTTCCTCGCCGGCCCGACCGAGCGTACCAAGGAGCTGTGGGGCGAGGTTCTCGACCTGCTGCTCAAGGAGCGCGAGCAGGGCGGCGTCCTCGATATGGACACCAAGACCGTCACGGGTATCGTGAGCCACCCCGCTGGCTACATCGATAACGCCCATCGCGACAAGGAGACCATCGTCGGCCTCCAGACCGACAAGCCGCTCAAGCGCGCGCTGCACGTCAACGGCGGTATCCGCATCGCTTGCCAGGCTGCCAGCCAGCACGGCTACAAGATCGACGAGAACGTTGTCGAGCGCTACACCTTCGAGCGCAAGACTCACAACGCCGGCGTCTTCGATGTTTACACCCCCGAGATGCGCGCCTGCCGCTCGGCCCACATCATCACCGGTCTGCCCGATGGCTATGGCCGCGGCCGCATCATCGGCGACTACCGTCGTGTCGCCCTGTACGGTGTCGACTACCTGATCAAGGACAAGGAGGCCCAGAAGGCTTCCACCCCGACGGTCATGACCGCCGACAACATCCGTGATCGTGAGGAGCTGCAGGAGCAGATCCGCGCCCTCGGCGAGCTCAAGATGATGGCTGAGACCTATGGTTTCGATATTTCCAACCCTGCTACCAACACGCAGGAGGCCATCCAGTGGATGTACTTCGCCTACCTCGCTTCCGTCAAGGAGCAGAACGGCGCCGCTATGTCTATCGGCCGTACCTCTACGTTCATCGACATCTACGCTGAGCGCGATCTTGCCAACGGTACCTTCACCGAGGAGCAGA
Source organism: uncultured Collinsella sp. (assembly GCA_937995345.1). Taxonomy (GTDB): domain Bacteria; phylum Actinomycetota; class Coriobacteriia; order Coriobacteriales; family Coriobacteriaceae; genus Collinsella. The sequence goes on from CALKKS010000028.1 coordinate 6,206, forward strand.
TCCAGGAGTTCGTGGATCACTTCATTATGAAGCTCCGCATGGTCAAGTTTGCCCGTACCCCCGAGTACCAGGCCCTGTTTACCGGCGATCCGCAGTGGGTCACCGAGTCCATCGGCGGCATGGGTGTTGACGGCCGTACGCTCGTTACCAAGATGAGCTACCGCTACCTGCACACGCTCGAGAACATGGGCACCAGCCCCGAGCCCAACATGACCGTTCTGTGGTCGACCCGTCTGCCCGAGAACTTCAAGAAGTTCTGCGCCAAGACTTCTGTCGCCAGCTCCTCGATCCAGTACGAGAACGATGACCTCATGCGCGTCTATCACGGCGACGACTACGGCATTGCCTGCTGCGTGTCCTCCATGCGCATCGGCAAGGAGATGCAGTTCTTCGGCGCCCGCGCCAACCTGGCCAAGTGCCTGCTGTACGCACTCAACGGCGGTGTTGACGAGGTCTCCAAGAAGCAGGTCGGCCCCAAGTATCGCGCCGTCGAGGGCGATACGCTCGATTACGACGACGTTGTGGCCAAGTACAACGACATGATGAAGTGGCTCGCTGGCGTGTACGTCAACTCGCTGAACATCATTCACTACATGCACGACAAGTATTGCTACGAGCGCATCCAGATGGCTCTGCACGACAAGCACGTGCATCGTTGGTTCGCTACGGGCATCGCTGGCCTTTCCGTTGTGGCTGACTCCCTGTCCGCCATCAAGTACGCCAAGGTCCACCCCGTCCGTGACGAGAACGGCATCATCGTCGACTTCGAGACCGAGGGCGAGTTCCCCAAGTACGGTAACGACGACGACCGCGTCGACCAGATCGCTCACGACGTTGTGCACCAGTTCATGGAGTACATCCGCATGAACGACACCTACCGCAACTCCGTGCCCACGACCTCGGTTCTGACCATCACCTCCAACGTCGTGTACGGCAAGAAGACCGGTTCTACGCCTGATGGCCGCAAGGCTGGCCAGCCCTTCGCCCCGGGTGCTAACCCCATGCACAAGCGCGATAGCCACGGCGCCATCGCTTCGCTGTCTTCGGTTTCCAAGCTCCCGTTCCGCGATGCTCAGGACGGCATCTCCAACACCTTCTCCATCATCCCGGGCGCGCTCGGCAAGGAGGACCAGGTGTTCTTTGGTGATATCGACCTTGATCAGCTGGGCGAGTAACTATTGTTAGTGCTATACTAACAATAACGATTACTGATTAGTGCGCCGGTTTCGGCCGGCGCCTATCGATCGAAGGAGACACATTATGAAGGTTTCTGAAGTTTCCGAGACTCAGGCCGATAACCTGGTCCACATGCTCGACGCTTACGCCGAGAAGGGTGGCCACCACCTGAACATCAACGTCTTCAACCGTGAGACGCTGCTCGACGCTCAGGCTCACCCCGAGAAGTACCCGCAGCTGACCATTCGCGTTTCCGGCTATGCCGTGAACTTCCACACGCTCACCAAGGAGCAGCAGGACGAGGTCATTTCGCGTACCTTCCACAACAAGTTCTAAAGGGGTTTAACTCCCGCAGGATCGCCGGGGCTGTTTGGGCTACCTCCCAAAACGTCCTCGGACATGCAAGAAGCCCTCGCTGCGCACTTCGTGCGGCGAGGGCTTCTTGCGTCCTGCGGAATATTTTGGGAGGTAGCCCAAACAGCCCCGGCGGGGTCCTGTGTAGTCACCCTTTAGGCGGAACTCTCCTAATGGGTTGAGCCTTCTGGATTCTTGCTTGCTACCGTTTATCGCGTATAGCTACCGTTTGCGGAATAAGTAACACTCCTTAATAAACCGTGTAGAATCTCAGATAAGCACGGAGTTTTCCAGGGAGACGCTGTCCTTTGTTGTGTGCAAGGGGCGGCGTCTCTTTGGCGCTTGGAGGCCGTTCTGCAGCAGGACGGCGGACGTGCGTCACATATTCAAAAGCCAACGTCGAGATGGGTTGTGATGATAATGGGCAAGTACGTAATCGTGGTTGAGTCTGGTTCGGATGTGACGCCGGAGCTCTGCGAACGCTACGGCATCGTGCGCGTGCCCATGCATGTCACGATTGGTGACGAGACCGTCGAGGATGGCTCCATCGATCCGCTCGAGATTTATTCGCGCTGCAACGAGTTCGGCGTCATGCCCAAGACCAGCGGCTGCGCGCCTGCGGATTTTGCGCATGTGTACGACCGTATCCACGCCGAGCGGCCCGATGCGACCATTCTGCATCTTGCGTATTCCGAGGTTACGACCTGCTCGCATCAGTCGTCGAAGATTGCGGCAAAGGGCCGCGATTACGTCTTCTCCATGGATACGCGCTTTGTGTCGGTGGGCCAGTCGCTTGTCGCCGTTGAGACCGCCAAGTATATCGAAGCCCATCCGGATGCCACCGTCGACGAGATTTTCGCCTTTACCAATTCCGTTATGGACCGCGTGCTGTTGGGCTTTGTTCCTACCGACCTTGCCTTCCTTAAGGCCGGCGGTCGTTTGTCCAACGTGGCATTCCTCGGTGCCCATCTGCTCAAGATTAAGCCTTGCATTGAGGTAACGGGTGGCAAATTCGTGGCGACCAAGAAGCTCCGTGGCTCTATGCTCAAATGCGCCCGTGCCTTTATTGACCACATGGTTGCGAAGGGCGATATTGATTACTCGCACATTGGTTTGGCGTATTCAGTGGGCCTTTCCGAGGAGCTGCGCGACGATATGGAAGTCTATGCGCATGATCTGGGCTTTAAGGACGTTACCTGGACTCAGGTCGGTGGCGTCATCTCGAGCCATTGCGGTCCGACAGCCTTTGGTGCGGTGCTTACGCTTAAGGCGTAAGGGCTGGCGTAATCGATATCAATTGCCACGGCGGCGGGCGGGTTGCGATAACCTTCCCGCCGCTTTTGCGTGCGGTCAAATAGGGCAATCCAATTGAATGCTAAACCGTTTCAGCATCATGCGTATGGGCTAGAATGGCTCTGGCATGTATGTAGCTAAAACCAAAGAGAGGCAAGGTAGCGGGAATGGCTGAGATGACGCTTGAGGGTGTGGACGCTCGCCCCGAGGACTCTGCGTTTACCCTGGGCCGCGTACATTCGATTGAAACGATGGGAACGGTCGACGGACCCGGCATCCGCTTTGTGGTGTTTGTTCAGGGCTGCCCCATGCGTTGTGCGTATTGCCACAACCCCGATACCTGGTCGGTTAACGGCGGCACCATGGTGACCGTCGAGCATCTGATGGACGAGTTCCAGAGCAACCATGAGTTCTACCGTAGCGGCGGCATTACCGTTTCGGGCGGCGAACCGCTCCTGCAGCCCGAGTTTTTGGCCGACCTGTTCCGTGCAATGCACAACAACCCCGATGGCCGCGTACACACCTGCCTAGACAGCTGTGGCTATGCATTTGATCCCAAGCATCCGGAGAAGTTCGATGCTGTTCTCAACGAGACCGATATGGTGCTGCTCGACATCAAGCATGCCGATCCGGTTGAGCATAAAAAGCTGACCGGTTGCGATCCTGCGCGCATCCTGGCGTTTGGCGATGAGCTTGCCCATCGCAAGATTAAGGTTGTTATTCGCCATGTGGTGGTGCCGGGTATCACCGACACGGCGGAGGAATGCGAGAAGCTCGGTCGCCTGATCGCTCCATGGCACAACGTGGTGGGCCTGGAAATGCTGCCGTATCACACGATGGGTGTCGTCAAGTACGAGCAGCTGGGTATTCCCTATAAGCTCGAGGGCGTGCCCCAGATGGATACCGCGCGCATGCCCGAGCTGCGCAACGCCGTCATGGCCGGCATGAAAAAGCGCCGCGCCGAACTCAAAAACGCCATCGGCTAGCGGCACTCATTGGGGACAGACTTAAATGAGTGCCCCCGGGCACCTAGTTGATTGCTAAGGAGCCCCGTCAAGTTGCGGTGGAATAGTTCTTGTTTTTCGGCTTATGCCGCCCAAACAGGAACTATTTCACCGCAACTGCGTTTTGGGCAAAGATGCGCAACGGAATCGGTGTTTTTGCATAGAAACGCCTGTTTATTGTTTAGAGACACCTCAAACGCGACTGAATATCTTTGGAAAGAAATGCCTGCTATCGACATCGATGGCCGTACCTATGTCATGAGCGTCATGACATCGATGCCATGGAGCGATCGCTCGAGTGAGCTAGTGGCTGCCATCGCCAAGGCGCTCTATGATACCCGCGCTGCACTGGCTTAGCGTGTTCGTTTGGCGAGGTCAAACAAAATGCTGGTACCATACCGTGGTTGAGAATTTCGAATAGGTTTGGGGAATGGCATGGCTACCATCGCGATTATCGGTGCGCTCGAAAAAGAGATCATGCAGATTAAGGAAGAGCTGAGCGACGTTTGCGAGGCACGGGAGGCAGGCTTGAACGTTGTGACCGGCGGGCTCGACGGTCTGTCGATTGTCGCCACGACGGCGGGTATGGGCACGGTGAACGCCGCTGCTGCAACACAGCACCTCATTAGCAAGTATGCTCCGCAGGCTGTTGTGTTTTCGGGCATTGCGGGCGGTTTGAACCCCAAGCTCCATATCGACGACGTGGTCATTGGCAAACGCCTGCGCTATCTGGATACCGACACCGCGCTTATCGCCGAGTCTGCACCGGGGCTCGAGGAGTTTGGCTCGACGCCTGCGCTGGTAGATATTGCTGCCGATGTGCTTGCTGAGCGTGGCTTTGTCGACGCTTCGACAAATGCAGCCGCTTCGAACGAGGGAGCCAAACAATTTCTGGTCGGCACGATTGCCACGGGTAACCGCTTTGTGACGGGCGCCGCTATGCGCAATGATGCCATCGAGGCGACGCATGCCGATTGTGTCGGCATGGAGGGCGCGGCGATTGCCCATGTCGCAACTAAAAATGGTGTCGATTGCCTGGTGCTGCGCGCTATCAGCGATAATTGTGACGAGGCGTACGATGCGATTTGCGACCGCGAGTTCGACCTGTTCGAGTATGCCCGTACCGCGAGTGGCATTACGCTCGATATCGTTCGCCGTATCGCTGCTATCTATTAGCGCGCTCTTTTGTAAGAACCTACGACCAAGGAGTGTCCATGGCCGATTCCATTAACTACCAGCTTGCCAAGTACGTTGCCAGCTACGGCAAGGTTTCGCAGATTCCCGAGTCCACCTGCCCCGAGGTGAGCTTTGTCGGCCGCTCCAACGTGGGCAAGTCGTCGATTATGAACAAGCTTTTTGGCCGCAAGAACCTCGTCAAGGTTTCGAGCACACCGGGCAAGACGAGCAATATCAACTTCTTTGAGGCTGACGACGTGCACTTCGTCGACCTGCCGGGCTATGGTTTCGCCCGTCGTTCCAAGGCCGAGCGCGACCGTTGGGCCGAGCTCATCGGCGATTTCTTCGACTCCGAGCGCAGCTTTAACCTGGTCGTGTCGCTGGTGGATATTCGTCACGACCCGAGCAAGCTCGACCATGACATGATCGACTACCTGCAGGGCAACGAGTTCAACTTTATCGTCTGCCTCACCAAGGCCGACAAGCTCAGCCGCACCCAGCAGGCACGCCAAGCGGCAGCCATCAAAAAGCAGCTCAACGTCCCGGCCGAAAACGTGATCATCACAAGCTCCCAAACCGGCACCGGCATCGACGAACTCAAAAAGCGCATTGCCGAAGCCTGCCTCTAATAAGTGCCCCAACCTAGCAAGAGACCCTATCAATAAAAAGCAACTATCAGCCCGGCGACTTTCCAGAGTGTAGGTCCCTGTAGCCGCCGCCAGCGAAGTTAACGTAGGGGAGGCCAGGGGCTTTGCCCCCAAATCTTTCCGCAGGACGGCAGGACCCCCGCCGCACGAAGTGCGTAGCGGGGGTCCTGTCATGTCCGAGGACGATTTGGGGGCAAAGCCCCTGGCCTCCCCGGCGGGTATACGGGACGGCGACTACAGGTATTCGATCTGGGCGCCTTCCGTGTCGCACGTTAAAATGTGCGTGTCACACTTGGGGAACTGCTCACGCAGCTTGACCTGCAGGAATTTGGCTACGATAGTGTCATCGGTTACAGCCATGAGGGTCGAGCCCGAGCCGCTGATCCAGATGGTCTTAGCGCCGCCGTTAAGGCAGGTGTCGCGCACAGCGTTGTAGTCGGGAATCAGGCGACGGCGATACGGCTCTTGGATGCGGTCGTCGTTGGCGGCGGCAATCAGATCCAGGTCGCCGGTCTCCAGGCCGCGCGTCATGCCGGCGATGCGGCCCATTTGCCATACGGCGGTGGAGAGCGGAATCTCCTGCGGCACAACCTTGCGCGCCTCGCTCGTATGTACCTCGTAGGGCGGAATCACAGTAATAAAACGAAGCTTGTCGCTCACCTCGTAGCGCAGGCACTGGGGGAGCGAATCGGTCGGCGTAAAGGAGCAGACGGCGCCGCCCAGGATAGCGGGGGCGACGTTATCGGGATGGCCCTCGACCTCGGTGGCGATGCGGACGAGCTCGGCGCGGTCGACGGTGTGGCCCGTCAACGCGGCGGCTGCCATGATACCAGCGACAACGCAGGTGGAGCTGGAGCCCAGGCCGCGGGCGACGGGTACATCGGTCTGAATGTCGATAGCGACGGGAAAGGCCGGCTCGCCCCAGGCGGCCAGAGCATCGACAAAGCTCGCATAGACTAGGTTGTTCTCGTTTTGGAACTCCTCGGGGCATCCCGTGATGGTGAGCTTGTCGGCTCGCTCGAAGGTGAAGTGCGAGTAGAGGCTGACGGCCATGCCGAGGGTGTCGTAGCCGATGCCTAGGTTTGCGCTGGTTGCTGGGACGGTGATTTTGATCATGGGAATCTCCTGGGCGGTCTGCCTGTTTAGTTCGCTGCTCGGACAGTCCTGGCTCGCTCGGAAAGCACATTAAGTGCTTTCCGGCTCGTGCGGAACTCGCGACGAACTAAACAGGCAGACCCGCATGTCAGTTCGTCATCATCCCGGTGGGTATCTGATAAAAGAAGGTGCGCCGGCTTTCGCCGGCGCTTAATAAGGGGTTTAGTTGGTGCTCATTCGTTTTGCTGCAGACTCTACGTAGCTGGCCATGTCGGCTACGTCGCAGACGTCTTCGAAGCGGACGGGTTTGGATTCGAGTTCGGCGAGCTGGGTCGGGGCGACCGTGTTGGTGGCCTGCTCGAGCACACGCATAGCCTCAAAATCATCCTCGGGAACGTTGAGGCCCAGGGCGTCGCAGCAGGCGCGCGGGAACTTGTAGGGGCTGGCGGTCGAAAGCAGCACGCGGGCCTTGGCGCCCTCGGCGGGGGCGACCTGCTCAAAGACGTGATAGCCGCAGGCGGTGTGCGGGTCGATCACGTAGCCGTTGGCGTCCCAGCAGCTCTTGATAGCGGCGCGAACCTCGTCCTCGCTGGCCCAGCCGCAGCCAAACACGCTCTGAATCTTGGCCAGCAGCTCGGCGGGAACTTCGTAACGACCAGTCTGGGCAAGCTGCTCCATAAGGCCGGCAACGAGCTCGTAGTCGCCGTCGGACAGGAAGTAGAGCATGCGCTCCAGGTTGGAGCTAATAAGGATGTCCATCGACGGCGAGATGGTGGTGAAGAACGGGCGGTTACGGTCGTAAACGCCGGTGGTCAGGAAGTCGGCAAGCACGTTGTTCTTGTCGCTCGCCACGACGAGCTTGGCGACGGGCAGACCCATGCGCTTGGCGTAGTAGCCGGCCAAGATATCGCCAAAGTTGCCGGTGGGCACACAGAACTCAACAGCGTCGCCAGCCTCGATAGCGCCGGCGCGCAGCAGCTGCGCATAGGCGGCAAAGTAGTAGACGACCTGCGGCACCAGACGGCCGACGTTGATGGAGTTGGCGCTCGAAAGCACGGTGCCGGCTGCCTCCAGGCGCTCGGCAAGCTCCTTATCGGCAAAGATGCGCTTGACGGCGCTCTGGGCGTCGTCAAAGTTGCCGCGGATGCCGCAGACAGCGACGTTGTCGCCCTCCTGTGTGGACATCTGCAGGTTCTGGACGCGGCTGACCTTGCCTTCGGGATAAAAGACGGTGATGCCCGTGCCCGGAGCGTCGGCAAAACCGGCGAGTGCTGCCTTGCCCGTGTCGCCTGACGTGGCGGTGACGATCATGATGCGCTCGGCGCCGCCGTCCTTGGCAGAGGTGCGGGCCATAAGGCGGGGGAGCATCTGCAAGGCGACGTCCTTAAAGGCGCTCGTGGGGCCGCCAAAGAGCTCCATCACATAGGTCTGAGGGGCGTCGGCGCCCGGTGCGGCGTCGAGTTTGACGAGCGGCGTGACCTCTTCGCTCGCAAACGTGCCGCGGTATGCCTCATTCACACAGGCCGAAATTTCTTCGTCTGTGTAATCATTCAGTAACATTCCCAACACATCTTGAGCGATTTCAAAGTACGATTTATCTGCAAGCGAGCTGATATCGAGTTGCTGGGTGCCCAGCTCGTCCGAGACAAACAAACCCCCGTCGGGAGCGATGCCGGTACGGATTGCCACCTTACTTGAGCACGATAAAGTGCGTCCTCGTGTACTATGATAAGTTCCCATATAACACTGCTCCTCGGATGCCTTGGTCCCAATCGGTGAAACCATGGTATCAGAGCGCGCAAAATAGGTTCGCAGAGGCTTTTTAGAAAGGTAACCTCCAGCCCATGATTAAGATTGCCAAGTTTGGCGGCTCGTCGGTCGCCGACGCCGAACACTTTAAGAAGATCAAGGCCATTGTCGATGCCGACCCGGCCCGCCGTTTTGTGGTGGTTTCTGCCTGCGGTCGCCGCTTTAAGGGCGACACCAAGGTGACCGACCTGCTCTACCTGGTTAACGCGCACGTTAAGTACCACGTGTCGTGCGAGGAGCTGCTCGAGGACATTGGGCAGCGCTATTTTGATATCGCTGACGAGCTGGAGCTCACCTATCCCATCCGCGAGGAGTTCGCGGCCTTTGCCGAGCGCGCCCGCTCGGGCGGCTACTCCACCGAGGAGCTTGTGAGCCGCGGCGAGTACTTCACCGCTCGCCTGATGGCCGAGTACCTGGGCCTGCCGTTCCTGGATGCCGCGACGGTCGTGGCGTTCCATCACGACGGTACGCTCAGCATGAATCGTACCTGCGAGCTGGTGCAGGAGTACGGTCAGCAGGGCGGCTTTGTTATGCCCGGCTTCTATGGCGCGACGCGTGAGGGTCAGATTAAGCTACTCGATCGTGGCGGCGGCGATATTTCCGGCTCGATCCTGGCCAAATGCCTTGGTGCCGACCTGTATGAGAACTGGACCGACGTTTCGGGCTTCTATTCCGCCGATCCGCGTATTGTTCCCGAGGCTCAGCCCATTGCCCGCGTTACCTACGAGGAGCTGCGCGAGCTTTCGTACATGGGTGCAAGCGTCCTGCACGAGGAGGCTGTGTTCCCCGTGCGCGAGGCTGGTATTCCGCTGGTCATCAAGAACACCAACGCGCCGCAGGATCCCGGTACCATCATTAGCGAGACGGCCGACGAGGGCGAGGCGGAGCCCATCATTACCGGCGTGACCGGCAAGCGCGGCTTTGTCGCCATCAACGTTGCCCGCGACCGTACCAAGCCTCGTGTCGGCTTTATGCGCCGCGCGCTTTCGGTATTCGAGCGCTATGACGTTTCCGTTGAGCACATGCCCACCGGCGTCGACCGCTTTGGCGCCGTGGTGCAGGAGCAGGACGTTCACGATTCGCTGTACTCGCTTGTGGGCGACATTCAGCAGGAGGTCGAGCCGCTCGAGATTGAGGTTGTCGAGGGCTTGGCGCTCATTGCGACCGTCGGCCGTAACCTGCGCGGCCGCGCGGGTATCTCGGGCCATCTGTTTGGCATGCTTGGCCAGGCCGGCGTGAGCGTGCGCATGATTTCGCAGAGCTGCGACGAGATCAACATCATTATCGGTGTCGAGGAGAAGGACTTCGACCTGGCGATTCGGACCATTTACCGCGCCTTCTCCGACGAGAACGGCATTGTGAAGGTCTCTGACCTGGAGGCTCCCGCGCCGGCCGATCCCGCCCCGGCCGCGCTCAAAAAGTAGCGACTGCTCGGTAGATTTTTGGTCATGTCTCAAAAATCTACGGCGGGGCGTTTCGTTTCGGTTTCGTTTCGACGGGGCGGGTTTCGTGCCCGCCCCGTTCTTGTATACACTGGCAACAATAATCGGCCTGCTCGGCGTGCGGGCAAAAGCCAAAACCTTTAAAGGGGGAAGCATGAAACAGTACACGGTTGCTATTTTGGGCGCGACGGGAGCCGTGGGCACCCAGATGCTCGAGTGCCTCAACGAGCAGGAGTTTCCGGTCGGTAAGCTCAAGCTGCTGGCGAGCGCGCGCTCTGCGGGCAAGACCGTTGAGTTCCGCGGCGAGCAGATCGTGATTGAGGAAGCTTGCCCCGAGGCTTTTGAGGGCTGCGACATCGTGCTCGGCGCTGCCGGCGACGATATCGCCAAGGAGCTGCTGCCCGAGGCCGTCAAGCGCGGCGCCGTCGTGGTCGACAACAGCCACGCCTTCCGCATGGATCCCGAAGTGCCGCTGGTTGTGCCTGAGATCAATGCCGACGATATCAAGTGGCATCACGGCCTTATCGCCAATCCCAACTGCGCGACCATCATCGGCCTGGTTCCTACGTGGCCGCTGCATCAGCTCGCCGGCGTGAAGCGCATGATCGTCTCGACGTATCAGGCTGCTTCGGGTGCCGGCGCTCCCGGCATGGCCGAGCTCGAGGCTCAGCTGGCCGCCTTGGGCCGTGGCGAGGAGATTCCCGAGCCGCGCGCATTTGCCGCCCAGCTCGCGAGCAACCTGATTCCGCAGATTGGCGGCGTCAAGGAGGAGGGCTTTACCTCCGAGGAGATGAAGCTGCAAAACGAGGGTCGCAAGATTATGCATCTGCCCGAGCTGCGCGTGAACTGCACCTGCGTGCGCGTGCCCGTGCTGCGCTCGCACTCCGAGAGCATTACGCTTGAGTTTGAGCGCGACATTACGGTTGAGGAGGCCCGTGCTGCGCTGGCTGCCGCTCCCGGCGTCAAGCTGGTTGACGACATGAGCGCCGAGGATGCACACGACCGCTTCCCCATGCCGATGGATACGTCCGACCAGGACCTGATTTGGGTCGGCCGCGTGCGTCGCGACATCTCGAACCCCGAGGCCGCGCGCGGTATCACCTTCTGGTGCTGCGGCGACCAAATCCGTAAGGGCGCGGCAACCAACGCCGTTCAGATCGCTAAGCTGCTCTGCGAGTAGTGTGACCTGTCCGGCGGGGGCCGGGCTTGGTTTTCAGAACGTCCTCGACCATGTGCGGCGCCTTGTCCTGCTCCTTCGGAGCCGCGGACAAGGCGCCACACTGGTCTGACGCTCCTATATGGCAAGGTCTTTTTTAGAATCCATTTTTCGCTCGGCCTCGAACGCCTGCCTGTCCCAATCGAGCGGGAGCCCCGCCTCGCCCCATGCCTCGTAGGCCCTCCTTATGGGCTTGAGCTCCCTTTGGCCCCTCTCCAGCAGCGAGATGTACTTCTCGCTGGTGCCGAGTATGGATGCCGCCCTCACCTGGCTGATTTTCGCCGCGCGCCTGGCCGCCACGAGCGCCGAGGCGTCCTCGGGCTTCCTGACCTCGTGCGGGTGCATCAGCGCCCGGTACGCCTCCCTGGCCACGTAGCGCTTGAGGCACCTCATGACCTCCCTGTCGCTCTTTCCCCGCCCCCTGGCCCTCTCGGCGTACTCGGCTGTCTCGGGGTCGCGCATGACCCTCTGCCTCGCGATCTCGTGCAGTGCGCTGTTCGCCTGCCGGTCGCCGCCCCTGTTGAGCCTGTGCCTCACGGTCTTGCCGCTCGAGGCGGGGATGGGGCAGGCCCCGCATATCGCCGCGAACGACGCCTCGGAGCGCAGCCTGCCCGGGTTGTCCCCGGCCGCGACCGCGAGCTTGGCGGCGCTCACGGGCCCGCACCCGTACATCGCCAGCAGCGCGGGGCAGTTCTCCTCCAGGGACGCCTCGATCGCGCGCTCCATGTCGAGCGCCGCGTCGCGCGCCGCCGCCCACAGGTCCGCCAGCGCGCCGAGCGCGGCGCCCAGCGCGCCCTCCGACCGCACGGAGGGGAGCTCCTCCATCAGCCTCGTCCCGCCCATGCCGCGGAACCTCGACCTGAGCCCCTCCGGCGCGGTGGTGAGCAGCGACCTCGCGGTGTTGATCGCCGAGGTCCGCGCCTTCACCGCCCCGGAGCGCGCCGCGAGCATGCAGCGCACCCCGTCGACCCACCCGTCCTGGCTCTTGGGTGTCCCGAGCTTTGAGCCGGACATCGCCGCGCGGGCTGCCCTCTCCGCGTCCGCCTCGTCGCACTTGCCCTGCCCCGGGCGCCTCCTCTGCATCCTCGCCGGGGAGAGCGCCTCGCGCACGGGCATCCCCAGCGACGCGAGGTGCCTGGTGAGGCCCGCCCCGTAGGACGACGTCCCCTCCATCGCGACGCAGGCCGGCTCCCCGGCGGCGGCTATCGCCCCGGCGAGCGCCTCGTATCCCGCCGCGTCGGCGGGGAACTGCCTGGACAGGACCTTGCGGCCCCTCCAGTCGAGGACGCACAGCCAGTGCGAGTCGGCGTGGGTGTCGACCCCGCAGAAGACCGGCCCGCGGGCGCCGGGTGTCGATTCGGTTCTCATGTCTCGCTCCGTTCTTTCCGTGCTCGCCTGGACCGGGCAGACGGCACACTGACGGGGCGCGATAGAATGCGGTTGTTCGGGTCCGCGGTATCGCTCCATGCTCCTATTAGGTCATGCGGCGGTCTCGGCTCGCCGCGGGCCGCGCGGGACATGTCAGAAAACGAGGGCAGCCCCATGGGCGCCAGCGGAATGTGGGGTCACCGCGCGGTCCGCATCTGATGGTGTCGACGCCAATGGTATGCGGGCATATCATCGATGTCTTCAATACAGAAGATATCAGTGCGGAGTGTTCTGAAAACTAAGCCCGGCCCCCGCCTGCGGTGACGCTGCTGCAAGCGGCCTGCGATGGGGGCCGTTGTTGGTTGGGGCCGCTGGGCTGATGTGGGGGCACGTGGTTGTTGCAGGCCCTGGTCCCGGCGGCGGCCTCGGCGCTTTGCGCCTGCCGCCTTGGGGGACTGCGGAGCGCGGCCGGCAGCTGCGGCGCGTTGCGCCTGCTGCCTGCGGGGACTTTGGGGTCGTGCGGCAGCTGTGGCGCTGTCGCGCCTGCTGCCTTGGGTGACTTTGGGGTTGGTGCGAATCGAAGGTGAATGGTTTCCCGGGATGTGAACGACCTATTTTGGACCCTTGAAGCATCGGCATATTTTGGCCGCCATTTCCTGCGGTTTTATCGCATGAATCCTGCTGTTTTGCAATCAAAAAATGCGGATGCTTCGGGGCCCTATTTTTACTCGTTCACTTCTCGGAAAACCATTCACCTTCGTTTTTGCAGGACATCGTTTTGGGCATTGCGACTCGGTGTCGGCTGATATTGAGAGGGAAAACGCCCTCCCTTGGACAATCGGGTCTGTCCGGACGTATCTGCGGGGTTGTCTGCACAATTCGCGGTATTATGTTGCGGAGTTTTGAAAGGAGCCGCCGGTGGTCACGACGACATTTGCTTCGCCTTTGGGCGAAATCTTGCTTGCCGCTGATGGCCGCGGTTTGACGGGGCTTTGGTTTGAGGGGCAGGAGCACTTTGGCTCTACGCTGCTCAAAGAAGATGCGGAGCACGTTGAAGGCGCCGATGCGGTTTCCGGTACCGGTGGGATGTCTTCGGTGAGTCCGGCAAATGGCGCGGCTTCTTCGGTGCTTGAGCGTTCTTGGGCTTGGCTGAATGCTTATTTTGCAGGGCAGGAACCTCGGTTTACGCCGCCGTTGCATATGATTGGCACGGCGTTTCAGCGTGAGGTTTGGTTTGAGCTGCTCTCTATTCCGCGTGGCGAGGTCGCTACGTATGGCGAGATCGCCCAGCGTGTTGCGGCTCGACATCGTGTACCGGGAAACGAGGCACCCGTTGTATCTCCCCGTGCTGTGGGGGCTGCGGTCGCTCGCAACCCTATTTCGATCATCGTGCCGTGCCATCGCGTGGTGGCAGCCGACGGATCGCTCAACGGATATGCCGGTGGCCTCGACCGCAAGGAGTGGCTGCTTCGGCTTGAGGGCGCGTACGAGGAGTAACGCCAGGGCGCTTTGCATAGCCAAGACGCCACAATAGAACGGGATACGCTTTCCGAATAGCGTGCCAAGTGGAAACCGTGTCCCGGAATATAGCCTCAGAGTGGGACGCCGTTTCCGGTTGAGGCCACCTGCCTGGACATCTTTCTACGCTCGCTCTTGCAAGGCATAGATCGATTTGTCCATGTTGAACAGGTAAGCCACGACGCAGACAATAAAGAACATCGGCAGATTGCCAAAGCCAAAGACCTCGCAGCCAATAAGGATGGGTGCGAGCAGCGTATTGGTGGCGCTGCCAAAGACGGCGGCGTATCCCAGCGCGGCGCAGAGCTCGACGGGCATGCCGAGAATTCCAGCAAGCACGACACCTAGGCTGGCTCCGATGGAGAACAGCGGCGTGACCTCGCCACCCTGATAACCCGCGGCAAGCGTGGCGATGGTGAGTGTGAATTTGAGCGCCCAGTCCCAAGGCATGATGACGACCTTGCCGTCACCGTTGAGCGCCGCGGATATCAGGTTGGTGCCAAGGCCGCAGTATCGCCCCTGCCACAGCACGAACAGAATCGCCGACAGCGCAAGGCCCATAACGGCAACGCGTATGTAAGGGCTGGGGAGCAGCCGCGCTGCAAGGGTCTTAGCATGGGCAAGGCACCAGGCAAAGGCGCCACCGACCATGCCAAACGCGATACCCAACAACGCCAGCCGTCCAAGACCGGGGAGGTCGAGCGCATACGAGGCGGTAACGGCGACCTCAAACTTCTCGAGCCCCAGAGCGCCGGAGGTCATGCTTGCGGCGAGCGAGGCTGTAAGCGCGGGAAACAGCGCGCGGTATTCCATGCGTCCTGCGACCAGTACTTCGATCGCAAAGACCGTGGCGGCGAGGGGCGTTCGGAAGAGTCCGGCAAAGCCGGCGGCCATGCCGATAAGCAAAAACGTGTTGCCGGGTTCTCGGAAAGGTAGACGTCGGCCGATCCAATGCGAGACGGTTGCGCCGATCTGCACGGCTACGCCTTCGCGTCCCGCGCTGCCGCCAAAGAGATGCGTGGCCCACGTGCTCAGCATAATGAGCGGCACCAGACGCGGGGAGATGGCGTCCTCGCGTCCGTGACCTACGTCGAATACTAAGCTCATGCCCCGATCGGTGCCTTTGCCCCAGGTGCGGTAGGCAAATACGATGGCCAAGCCCATGAGGGCGAGGAAGGGAAGGAGCAGTACGATGTGCTCGTCACGGAAGGCGCCGATTGCCAGGAGCACACGACCAAAAAGGGCACAGATGGCGCCAACGATAACGCCGATAGGGATTCCGACGGCGCCCATGAGCACGAGACCGCTATAGGTGTTGACCAGGCGTTTGATTCTGCTCGAAGCGCTGCTTTCTGACATTTTGCTTTCCGACACTTGCTCTCTTGATAGAAAAAGAGCTGGAGTTGCGCATCGTTGAGAGGCTTTCCAGCTTTAGCAAAACAAACTTATAAGATGCGACGGGCCGCGTCAAGATAATTACCGGACGGCCTAGGAGGCGGCTGGTTGGCTGGCTTAAAACCTAGCGCGTGAAATGACGCCTCACGCTATTCAGCGCGCTTGATAGGATGACGAACCACGGTCTTAAGTTTCTCCGGTGCGCATTTGCGTGGATCGGAGAGATAGATTTCGTGATGTAAACGGGTGTCTGAGAAGTCGGGAACATAGCCCAGCTCGGTCGTGTATTCATGCATAGCGTCTACGGTCGCCGGTTCGTTGTCGTAGGGCCCGGTGTGCATGCATTGAACGCAGAGACCCTCGTCAACTTTAAGCAGTTCGACGGCGGAAAAGTCCAGTTTCTTTTTGGTCGTGGCTTCCGCGACTGCCCAGTCAAAGTCATCTCGGGTGACGAAATCAGGCAGGCGGATGCACGAGATAAAGTTGAAATTGTCCTTGCGTACATAATCGATGCCGCTACCGGGGGAGTCTTGCCACCAGAATCCCTCGAGCGGCGGTACCACAAAGTCGAAATAGCCCTCGATGCTCCTTGGGCCTTTCTTCGACATCTTGACGGTATAGGCGATGCCGTAAAGTAGCGGCAGGGCGTTTTGATACTCGCCACCTTCGGTATTTGGGTCGCCCTTTCCGCGAACGGCAACGTAGCTCATAGGCGGGACAGTTACGATGCTCGGCTTGCTTGCAGGTTTGTAGAGCTCCTTGCATTCCTTCTTAAAGTCGAACGCCATGTTGGCCGCCTTTCTGCGTATTGGCCTGCTTAGATAACGGAATCATATCATAGAAACGAACAGATGTTCGGATGATTTAGCTGACAGATAGAGATGCGTGCGTTGTGTTTGGCGATCGGCCTGACCCCGTTAATGATTTCTCTGTTTTCCCGGCGCCCGCCTGCGCTTTCCGTTTCCCCATATAAAACCTGCCAAAATAAACCTGTCCCTTTTTGGTAGGTGGGAAATGGGTAATACTAAAGAGTTATCCGACCAGATGGGAATTAATCGATGGCCTATATCGAATTCAAAGACGTCATCAAAGCATACGGCGAAGGCGACGCCCGCATCCACGCGCTCGACGGCGCGAGCTTTACGGTCGAGCGCGGCGAGCTCGCCATCATTCTGGGCGCTTCGGGCGCCGGCAAGACCACGGCCCTCAACATTCTGGGCGGCATGGACACGGCGACCTCCGGCACTGTGACGGTGGACGGGCGCGACGTGAGCTCCGCCAACGAGGCGCAGCTCGTGGAGTACCGCCGCGCCGACGTCGGCTTTGTCTTCCAGTTCTACAATCTGGTTCCCAACCTGACGGCGCTTGAGAACGTCGAACTCGCGGCACAGATCTGCCCCGATTCGCTCGATGCCGAACAGACGCTTCGTCAGGTTGGCCTGGGCGAGCGCCTGGGCAACTTTCCGGCGCAGCTTTCGGGCGGCGAGCAACAGCGTGTGTCCATCGCCCGCGCGCTGGCAAAGAACCCCAAGCTGCTTTTGTGCGACGAGCCTACGGGTGCACTCGACTACAAAACCGGCAAGCAGATCTTGCAGCTGCTACAGGACACTTGCCGCAAGCAGGGCATTACGGTCATTATCATCACCCATAACTCCGCGCTGGCGCCCATGGCCGATCGCCTGATTCGCTTTAAGAGCGGCCGCGTGGAGAGCGAGACGGTCCAGCAAAATCCCGTGCCTATCGAGACGATCGAGTGGTAGCGCCCATGGACCAGGACCGCCAAAACAGCCAGCGCCGCGACGCGCAGAGCACGGAGCGCGAGCAGGATTTTACGACCTACCGCACCGCCCAAAGCTCAAACGATATGGTGCCGACGGTTTTTCGCCGTGGCATCTACCGCACAATCCGCGGCAGTCTTAAGCGCTTCTTGTCAATCGTGATCATCACCGCGCTCGGCGTGAGCGTGATGTGCGGTCTTAAGGCGGGCTGCGAGGACCTGTGCGATTCGGTTGACGCTTACTTTGACCAGCAGAATGTTTATGACATCAACGTGCAGTCGACCTATGGTCTGACCGATGACGATCTTGCTGCGATCCAAGAGGTCGATGGCGTCGAGACGGCCGAGGGCATCTATACCGAGACCGCCTATACCGCCGTGGGTACGACGCGCGAGCGTGTCGTCGTACAGAGCCTCTCCAAGGAGAATATTGACCAACCGGTGCTAGTACGCGGCGAGCTGCCCGAGACTTCGGGCGAAGTGGCAGTGACCTCACGTTTTTTGAAGGCTTCGGGCAAGAAAATCGGCGATACGGTGAGCTTTGCCGCCAACGATGCGAGCTCGTCGAACCAAAGCGCCAAGGACCAGTTTGCCGATGGGGACTACACCATCACGGCCGAGGTTCTCGATCCCACCGATGTGAGCTCCGACTCGACGGTCAACGCCTTTCGCGCTGCTTCGACTGCGGACTATAAGTTCTATGTGAGCGAGGACGCCGCGACATCTTCTTCCTACTCCGCTGTCCACGTGGTCGTCGAGGGAGCCAAGAGCCTCAACTCCTATTCGGATGCCTACTCGGCAAAGATCAATGAGGTCAAGGGCAATATCGAGAAGATCCGCGAGGAGCGTGAGAAGGCGCGCACTCAGGAGCTGACGGTCGACACACCGGCGAGCTTGGACGCGGCTGAGCGTCAAGCGAATATGGTCTTTGGGATCGAGCAGGACAACATCAATCGCATGGTCGAGGGCAGCGACGAGCGTGCGCAGGCGCAAGCCGACCTGGACCAGCGCCGCGCCGCCGCCGACCAGCAGTTTGCCGATGCCCGCGCCGAGCTCTCTGACCTGGGCGAATGCACCTGGTACATCCAGGACCGCGGCAATATCGCAAGCTACTCGAGCGTCGAGAGCGATAGTTCTTCGATCGAGGCCATCGCCACGGTGTTCCCGTTCATCTTCTTTATCGTCGCCGTGCTTATCAGCCTCACCACCGCCACCCGCATGGTCGAGGAGGAGCGCACGCTTATTGGCCTGTACAAGGCGCTCGGCTATTCACGCGGGCGTATCCTGTCCAAATATGTGGACTACTCGCTGTGGGCGTGTCTGATCGGTGGCGTGCTCGGCAATATCATCGGATTTGTGGGCCTGCCGCTGTTCCTGTTTACGGTGTTCGACGACATGTACTCACTGCCCCAGATGCTGCTTTCGTACGACATTGTGTCATCGCTCGTATCGGTGGCGTTGTTTACAGTGGGTGTGGTGGGCGCCACGATTATCGCCTGCCGCCACGAGATGGCAGAGACTCCTGCCTCGCTCATGCGTCCCAAGGCCCCGCGCGCCGGCTCGCGCATCTTGCTTGAGCGCATCGGCTTTATCTGGCACCGCATGGGCTTTTTGAACAAGGTCGCTGCACGCAACCTGTTCCGCTACAAAAAGCGCGCCTTTATGACCATCTTTGGCATTGCGGGCTGTACGGCGCTTGTGATTTGCGGCATGGGCATTCGTGATACGTCGGTCGCGCTGTCGCCCAAGCAGTACGGCCACATCACACGCTACGATCTGCTGGCGGTCGCCAATCCCGACGATTTTACGCAGACATGTGCGGCGCTAGAGGAACGCAGCACGGCCAAAGATTCCAACGTGACTGTGACTTCGACGCTGCCGATTATGACAGACAACGTCACCTTTACATTTGGCGGTAAGAGCGAGACCGTGCAGCTCATCGTGATTCCCGACGACCGCACGGGTGACTTGGGCGATTACGTGCGCCTGGAGGATGAGTCCAAAGAACCGCTCGCCCTGCGTGACGGGGATGTGTATTTGAGCAAGAGCTCTCAGCTGGTGCTGGGGATCAAGCCGGGCGACACGGCTCACGTCCAGGATTCGTCGCTCAATGTTGCCAAGGTCAAAGTCAGCGACATTTCGCTCAACTATCTGGGCAACACGCTTTACATGACGCAGGGCACCTATGAGCGCGCGTTCGGTCGAAGCGCGCGCCTCAACGGCATCTTTGCGCTGCTTAAGGGTTCGTCGGCCGATCAGATTGCGTTTACCAACCGTCTTAAGAGCGATGGTTGGATTACGCTGTCGAGTACCGCCGAGCATTGGGAAAACTATGAGGCAAACTTTACGATTATCAATTCGGTCGTGGTACTTGTGACCTTTATGGCAGCGTGTCTATCGTTTGTGGTGGTGTTTACACTATCTAATACGAATATCTCCGAGCGCGAACGCGAGCTGGCGACCATCAAGGTGCTGGGTTTCCGCCGTGGCGAGGTGCACCATTACGTTAACAAGGAGACGTTGATTCTTACGGCGATCGGAGCCGCGCTGGGCGTACCGCTAGGCGGTGCGCTGGCCGAGAGCTTTACGTACATCTTGCAGATGCCGTCATTGTACTTTGACGTCGAAGTCGAGCCGCTGAGCTACGTGCTTGCCGTGGTGCTTTCCTTCGGCTTTACGATCATCGTCAACCTCGCTACCAATCGCACCCTCAATAAGATCGACATGGTCGGCGCCCTCAAGAGCGCCGAGTAGCCTGTTCCGGGATTCAGGTTCTAGCGAGCTGCTAGCGCACCTACAGTCGCTGTTTTGCATAAACCGCCCCGCCGAATGAATACTTTGGCGGGGCGGTCGCCTTTTGCCTGCAGGTACCCCAGTCGGCACCGTGCAAATTCCGGAATATTTAGCATCCCGGAGTCCACGGGATCGGAGTCTTCGGCGCGCAAAACCGCGCCGAAGACTCCGATCCTGAGCCCCCGGTGCCTCGAGAACCGCTCGTTTTCTACGGAATGCGCCCCTTGACGCCCGCCTTTCGTCCAAAATCCAGCATGCAAGCGCCCCCGAATGCTGAATATTCCCAAAAATGCACGCCGCACTCTACCCCAGGCACCCGCAGCAAGAAGACGAATAGCCTCGGCCTCCCCAGTTACCGCAGGAGGCCCCAGGGCCTACCTCCCAAATCTTTCCGCAGGACGGAAGGACCCCGCCGCGCGAAGCGCGCAGCGGGGTCCCGACATGTCCGAGGACGATTTGGGAGGTAGGCCCTGGGGCCTCCGATGGGGGCAGTCCTAGCCGAGGCTATTCGTCTTCTTGCTGCGGGTGCTTGGGGTGGAGGACTTGAAATGATGGAGTTCTTGGCTGTAACTTGCACTGACATTTGTCATGAAATTGCTGGTCGTGAGGGCTGCTACCGGTAGTTGCGGTAGGGTTGGGGCAGATTCAAGCTAGAAATGGTGGTCGCTACCGGCTGTTCTCGACATACTCGGGTCATTCTTCAACGGTCACCACACGAAAGGAACCACCATGGATCTTGCGATGGCACAGCGCCTCGTCGATCGCCGCAAAGCTGCTGGGCTTTCTCAGGAGGCACTTGCCGCCCAGCTGGGCGTAAGCCGCCAGGCTGTCAGTAAATGGGAGCGCAGCGAATCCTCGCCCGATACCGATAACCTTATTGCACTCGCCGCGCTGTATGGTGTGTCACTGGATGAGCTGCTATATGGGGAAGCGGTTTGTGATATCGATGACTCGGCAGACAGTGACTCTAGCGCAGACAATTTGGACGAGACCGAAGAAACCGAGACTTCTACTGAGCATACGAATTGCGGTGATAAGCCACTTGTCGATATTTCTCTCGCGCATGGTATCCACGTTATTGATCCCAACAAAGGCGAAGAGGTCCATGTTGGCTGGAATGGTATCCATGTGGCTAACGAGCGCAAGGGCGAAGAGGTCCATGTTGGGCCGGGTGGCATACATGTCGATACGCTTGAGGACGATGGGCACAGCGTGTATACCAATGCCGACGGCACCATCACCATCGACGGCGAGACGTTTGCGAGCTGGAAGGAGGCGCACGACAAACTCGACCATCATGGCAAGCATTTCCACACCAAGTTCGGTCGTGCGTGGAACAAGTTCCCCTTTCCCGCACTTATCGCCCTCGCATATCTGGCGCTCGGGATTATCTACGGCACGTGGGCTATGGGGCTCTTCCTCGTCTTTTTGATTCCCGTCTACTACGCGCTTGGTGACTTTATCGACCGACGTCATCTATCCAAGCTTATCGACGCCATCTACCCGGCAGCCGCCATTGCTTGGTTCCTCTATATGTGGCTCTGCTTGGGACAGCCTCATCCTGCATGGGTCATTCTCATCACCATCCCAGTTGTAAAAGCACTCATGCGCTGGTGCCGAAAACAATGGAAACACAGCAAGCAAGCTTAAGCCGTTCTGGCCGTCAGCATCACCCAGCCAACGCCGCCCACCCCTTCAAAGTTGCGGTGAAATACGGACCGTTTGAGAACCTCGGAGCGTCCAGCAGCCCCATTTCACCGCAGCTTACGAATGGGCCGGGCAATTCCGGCACAGGAATTGGCATTTAACTCACCGCGCGCATGAAAAGGGCCCATCTACTACGATGAACTCGACGGGGTCGACCATACCCGCTTATTTTGAAAATCAGCAAGCCTTCTACCTGCTGTTTTTATTTTACGATCTTCGCCACGGTCGAGTGTGTGGCAGTAAACGTAGTAGATAGACCCATTTTGTGGCACACGGCTCATCCAAGCTCAAGCTCGAATACCGAGGACCCCCTCATTCACGGCTGCGAGCGAAAAACCGAATAGAATAAATATCAAATTGCTAAGCCTGTTTGGCGAACGGAGGAAATATGGGCGAGGTAGCCGAAAAAGACTGGAGGCTGTTCAAGGAGCTGCTCCCAAAATGGCAAGAAAGCTATATGGAAATGCTCATCGGCCAGTACATCGAGATGCTAAACGGCGACAGCGAAGCGTCCAGTAGATTTTGGGCGTTAGAGGAGCGCATCAATAGGGACAAGCTGTCCTCAGGAGTGCTGGTAAACGATATTCGCCGCAGCACTATGCGTTATGAGATAGCCAACTTGCTTTCCGATAACGTGATTACGCTCGATGACCTTGAGGGTTTTACCGAAGATATTAAGAGCTACGCGCGGCGCTGCATCTGCCGGTAAGAACGCTGAGCGACATGCGCAACCACAACCGCCTTTTTGCATAAATTGCCCCGCCGATTGCATATTTCGGCGGGTCGGTTGCTTTTTGCCCACAGGTACCCCAGGGGGCGGCGTGCAAATTCCGGAGTTTTCAGCGTCCCGGAGTCCGCGGGTGCGGGAGCGGGCGCATAATACAGCGCTTAAAGTCCTGATTCTGAACCCCAACGCCTCAAGAGCCGCTCGTTTTTCTACGGAATGCGCCCCTTGACGCCCGCCTTTCGCCCAAAATCCAGCATGCAAGCGCCCCCGAATGCTGAATATTCCCAAAAATGCACGCCGCACTCTACCCCAGGCACCCGCAGCAAGAAGACGAATAGCCTCGGCCTCCCCAGTTACCGCAGGAGGCCCCAGGGCCTACCTCCCAAATCTTTCCGCAGGACGGAAGGACCCCGCCGCGCGAAGCGCACGGCGGGGTCCCGACATGTCCGAGGACGATTTGGGAGGTAAGCCCTGGGGCCTCCGATGGGGGCAGTCCTAGCCGAGGCTATTCGTCGCCGAAGCTGATGCCCAACGCCTTGGCCTCGCGCACCAGATCGCTCTGGGGGTCGACATATTTGAGCTTGCCGGCGACCTCCTCGAGCGGCATGTGGCACATCTTGCCGTCACGCAGGGCAATCATGTAGCCAAACTCGCCGCGTAGGCAGCCGAGCGCTGCCTCGACGCCGCACTGGGTCGCAAAGATGCGGTCCTGGGCGTCGGGCTGACCGCCGCGCTGCGTGTGACCGGGGATGGCGACGCGGGTCTCGCGACCAGTCTTGGCCTCGATCTCCTTGGCGATGTCGTAGACGATCGACGGGCTCGTGCGCTCGGCAAGCTTCTTCTTGTATTCCTTCTTGGACAGCGCCGCGTCCTCCTTGGAGATAGCGCCCTCGGCGACGGCCACGATGGTAAAGCGGCTGCCGGTCTCCATGCGATGCTCGATGGTCTTGATGACGTTGTCCATGTCGTAGGGGATCTCGGGAATCAGGATGACGTCCGCACCGCCCGCGACGCCGGCATACAGCGGAATCCAGCCAACCTTGTGTCCCATGATCTCGATGACAAACACGCGGCCGTGACTCGAGGCAGTGGTGTGGATGTCGTCGATGCACTTGGTGGCGACGTCGATGGCGCTCGTAAAGCCAAACGTCAACTCGGTGCCCCAGGTGTCGTTATCGATGGTCTTAGGCAGGGCGATAACGTTGAGGCCCTCTTCGCGCAGACGGTTGGCGGTCTTGGTGGAGCCGTTGCCGCCCAGCATAAACAGGCAGTCGAGCTGTAGCTTATGATAGGTGTGGACCATTGCCGGCACCTTTTCGACGCCGTCGGCCTCGGGAATATCCAGGCGCTTGAACGGCGTACGGCTTGTGCCCAGAATAGTGCCGCCACGGGTAAGGATGCCGCTAAAATCGGCGGGCGTCATGACGCGGAACCGGCTGTAGATAAGGCCCTGGTAGCCGTCCTCAAAACCATAGATCTCGATAGGCTCTTCGCTATTGGTCATGAGCGTTTTGACGATGCCGCGCATGGTGGCGTTGAGCGCCTGGCAGTCGCCGCCACTGGTAAGAAGACCGATCCTGAGCATGATGAATCCTTCCGGGCAAGTTATAACATGCGCATAAGTTTACCCCCGTACACTGTTGATACGGGGGTAAAACGTGTTAGCTCAAGCGTATAGAAATGTAAACAACGTCAGGCGAGCGTAAGGTCGACGGGCCTGGCTCCTTACAGCGCAAAGGCGTCGATGTCGCCCCAGTGGCGGCGCAGCGTGATGGCGGCAGCGGGCTCGGTGTTGTCGAAGACGACCGACCACTGCGTGTTGCTGGTGATGTCTTCCGGATTGGGCTCTTGCGCCGCAGCGCGTAGGGCCTTCCAAGCGACTGCCTCGTCTTGGGCACCGACATGGGCGTCAAGGACATCGGCGATTGCGACGGCGCGCTCCTTACCATGGCCCAGCTCGCCATTCTTTTGGTTGGGCAGCACTTCGTCGCCATAGCAGGCGTAGAAGTTCGTAACCTGGCGTACGGGCGTCGCCTTGCATGCACGGTCGGGATCGCGCGGATCCCACTCCACCACCCGCGCGTCACCGGCGGCGTCGTTGATAAAGAAGTGGTAATCGCGTCCTGCCATGGCGTGCATGTCGTAGGCGGAAAGCAGGTCGACAGCCTCCTGCGTGGTGGCCGCGCGGTCGAGCACCAGACGGATGGCGAGCGAGGTATTGATGACGGGGCGTTGCGTGTCCTGGTCACAGGGCTTGGAATCCAGGGTGAGTACGGCAACGGACACGCCGCATTCGTTAACACCGTCGAGCTGGGCAAACGGGCCCATCAACGCCGCGGCGCGTCCGGCGACGGAGTCAAGTGGAGTGTTGGCGCCCAGGTTATTGAGGGCCGCAAAGCCGATGGAGGCATAGCCGTCGCGCGGGTGATTGCGCACCAGCAGCGCCGAGGTGTCGTCCTTAAAGTCGTAATTGCGACCGGTGCGCACGCGGCCTTCGGCATCTACGGCGACAAAAGCGCTGCAGGCAAACTGGGGCGCCTGGACATGTGCCGGCACGCCGGGGAGCACCTGCGCCACCACGGCATCGATGTAGGTCTGGTCGTCGCGCACGCCAGCGGCGATGATGGTATCGAGGTCGTAGTCGTAGGCGATATCGACTGCATACAGGTCATAGTCGTCTGTGTAGTCGGTCAGGCGCCTGAGCGAAGCGGCAGATTTGATTTGCTTGCGATAGATGGCTCCGGCAACAGCGGCGAGGCCGACAACGGTTCCTGCAACACCACAAGCGATAGTGGCGGCAATGCTGCGTGGTTTCATGGGGGCTCCTCTCAAAGGGATGCTATAAGCATTATCGCAAATGACGTGCAAGGCATATGCAGCATTCTGGCGAGTGGCTCAGCATGCCGAGGCCTAGAGCAGCGCGATCACGACGATGCAGAATCCGAGCGCCAGAACTTCGATATCAGCCCGACCAAAGCGATAGCTGCGTATGCAGGTTCTGCTGGCAGCCGGGCACGTTCCGTATTCGCGGTTGACCATAGCGAGCGCGAGCGTATCGGAACGGCGCAGCGCGCTACTAAACAGGGGCGTGATGACGGGAACAAAGGTACGCGCGCGCTGCAGGGGCGAGGGGCTATCAAAACGCGCTAGGCGAGTTTCCTGAGCAGCCTTGATGCGATTGAATTCCTCGATCAATACAGGAACAAAACGGAGCGTGAGCTGGATGGCGATGGTGGCATCGTCGGTGCGCAGGCCAAAACGGGCGAGGGGCCTCAGAAGCGCCGCGGCGCCATCGGCGAGTGCGGTGGGGGAGGTGGTCGCCATGAGCGTCGACGTTCCCAGCATAATGAGGGCAAAACGCAGCACGCAGAGCGCGCCAAAGAGCAGACCTCCCGAGGTGATCTGCACGGGTCCCGCCTGCAACAGCAGAGTCCCCGATACAGTAAAGAGCGCGTTGAAGACCAGGACAAACCCCATAAGCCAGCGAAATGGCCTGAGGGCACGAAGCGCCTGGCGCATCGAACTGCCGCTTGCGGCGAGCGAGGCGAATGCGGTGAGCGCGACGGCGGCAAGGGCGCCGGACTGCTGGGCGATAAAGCCAGCAATCATAAAGAGCATGCAGAATACAAGCTTGGTGACGGGGTGCAGCAGGTGAACGAGGCTTGACCCCGGACGAAAGATGCCAAACGAGACCGCCTTGGATGCCAACGGGGTATGTCCGGTTTCCACGGGACGTGTGGCCGTTACGCCAACGGATGCCACCTGGATGCCCTCGGAACTCAGCGGCAGCAGCAAGCCGTCCTGCAGTCGAAAGGCCTTGTCGCAGATGCTCAGCACACGCGAATCGTGCGTGGCGATTACAATGCCGCGGCCGTGGCGTGCGAGTTGAGCCAAGCGCTCGAGCAGCAGCCGGTGGGCGCGGGGATCGAGTCCGGCGCTGGGCTCGTCGAGCAGCAAATACGGTGTCTCGAGTGCAAGCATATCGGCAACGGCGATACGGCGCTGCTCTCCGCCAGAATGGGCAAAGGGGCTTGTGTCGCCGATAGCGGCGAGATCAAACCCGACGCTGGCGAGCGATGTGCCAACGCGTCGCTCGACCTCGGCTTCGTCCAGTCCAAGATTGCGAGGGCCAAACGCCACCTCGTCAAAGACCGTGGCGGCAAAAAACTGCTGCTCGGGGCGCTGCTGCACGAGCGCCACGGTTTTGCGGTACGTACGAAGTTCATCCGCCGTGGGGCGTGTGCCAAGCGCGGTGCCGTCTGCCACGACAGACCCCGCCTGCACGGCAAGCGCTCCGGCAAGGACACGCAGCAGCGTTGACTTGCCGGAGCCAGAGGCACCTGCGATACCGATCACGCTGCCAGGCCTAATTTCCAACGAAACACGAGATAGGGTACAGGCGTCTGCTTCGGGATAGCAGACGGTTATGTTTGAGCAGGTTAACGCCACAGTTCCTCCAGGCCGCATCGAATGAGCAGATCGCGCTGGTCGGCAAGATCTTGCACGGTACCCAGGTATGCGATGGCGCCCGCCTCGAAGACGGCGACTCGGTCGGCGCGCGCGACCTCGTCGAGCAACTGCGTGATCTGGATCACGGCAACATCGCGCTGGCAAAGATGATCGATGAGATCATTGACGGCCTCGCGGGCGGCCTCGTCGAGCATGGCGGTCGTCTCGTCAAAAATCATGAGCGAAGGGGTGAGCGCAACCAATCCCGACGCCGCCACGCGTTGTTTTTGGCCGCCCGAGAGCGTGGCGACATCGCGTTGCTCAAGCTCGACAATGCCAAGCTCGTTGAGTGCCTGCAAGACTTCTGAACGCATTTCGTCGCGGGGGACACCGCGGTTTTCGAGTCCAAAGGCGATGTCATCTCGCACGACTGGAGCGACGATCTGGTTATCGGGATCCTGAAAAGCAAGGCCTACGGTGCCCTGCACGCGCATGGCGGGCCCGTTTGCATCTTTGAGCAGCCCCGCAAGCTCGAGTGCACAGGTGCTTTTGCCACTGCCGTTGGTGCCGACAAAGGCGATGCGCTCTCCTGCCACGATATTGGCGGCAAGTGCAGCGCAATCGACGGAGGGACGTGTGTCATCGGCTTGCTCAATACCGGTGAGCGCACCTTCTGCCACCGCGCCCGTAATGCCGCCGGTAACGCAGGCGGCGACGCCCAGAACGCCCAGATTGATAAAGACTGCCGGGGTCTGCAGCGCCATGGCGGCAACGCCCAGCTGGCCTACATTGTGCAGCACGGCGGCAAGCATGCTCACGGGCACCAAGCCAACACCCGGCACGGCAGCAAGGGCGACCATGCCGATAAAGGCGAGGACCGTGCCGCCTAGGCTATAGACGAGCATCATGGGCGAACCAAACAAAAAGCCCGATGCAAAGACCTTGACGAGTGCAACGGCGGCGGCGCTTTTAACATCGAGCGTATAGAGCGCGACGACTACGGCCACGTTGGCAAGGCCCAGTTTAATGCCGGGCACCGCGACGGGCAGCGGAATCATGGTCTCCAGATAGGACAGCACCAATGCGCAGGCGCACAACAGCGAAACGCGCGCCAGGCGGCGAGTGTGCTCGATATCGACCATCTCCACGGATTAGCGCCCCACTACGTCGTAGGTGGTCTTGGCGCTCGCGTCGACGATATCGACGGTAAGCTTGTGCGGAAGGCAGACAATTTGCTCCCCGGCAGCGTCAATCCAGCCCTGGTGCACGCAGTCCTGGTTGGGACAGTCTGCTTCCTCGACGTGCACGCGTCCGTCTTTGATTTCGATGAGGTTGGTTCCCAAGTCGGTCGTAACGGTCTTGGTCGTGTTCTGGTTCAGAGGAAGCTCGTAGACGTTTTGCTCTCCATCGCGGATAACGACCGTGGCCGTGTCGGCGTTCGTGTTTGCTCCCATCAGACGCGTGGCGGCTAAGCCGGCGCATGCGACGGCCGCTATCGCCAAAACCAGGATGAGGTTGAGTCTTTTGTTGTCGCGCCCATTGCGCGCACCTTTGCGCTTGACCATCATGGCTCCTAGTCCTGCAAGATCTTGAACGCCGAGCCGTCGCTCTTGGTGGCGCGATCGTCCATATCGACTAAAACGCCGCCCCCAAA
This sequence comes from uncultured Collinsella sp., assembly GCA_937995345.1. Taxonomy (GTDB): domain Bacteria; phylum Actinomycetota; class Coriobacteriia; order Coriobacteriales; family Coriobacteriaceae; genus Collinsella. The sequence continues at coordinate 34,806 of CALKKS010000028.1, forward strand.
GCGCTCATCGCTTTCGATAAGCTCCATGGCGCGGTCGTGGCCGAGCAAAAACAGGATGGTAGAGTAGGCGTCCCCAAGCACGGATTTCTTGGTCATGATCGAGGCGCTCTTGAGGTCGGTGGCGGCGGGGTAGCCCGTTTTGGGGTCGAGGATGTGGTAGTAGAACGTGCCGTCCTGCTCAAAGCCGCGCTCATAGAGGCCGCTCGTCACAAGGGAGCGGTTGCGCGTCTTGACGGTGGCGAGCACGTCGTCCTGCGCGCCGTTGGGGTCTTGCACGCCCACGTTCCAGGCGTCGCCGTCAAAGCTCTTGCCCATCACGTAGACGTTGCCGCCCAGGCTGATGGAGGCATTTCCGACGCCGTGCTTCTTAAAGAGCGTCACGAGGTCGTCGGTGATGTAGCCCTTGGCGATGCCGCCCAGGTCGAGCTTGGCCTGGGGGTCGGCGAGGGTGACGGTGGTGCCGTCGACCGAGATGGTGCGATAGTCCACATGGGGGAGTGCCGCCTGGATGTCCTCATCTGCGGGCTTGACCTCGTTGTCAAAATCCCAGAGGCTCGAGACGGCGCCGATGGTGATGTCAAAGAGCCCGTCGGATTCCTTGGCGTAGCGGATGGCTGCCTCGATGACCTCGGCGGTCTCGTGCGCGACTTCCACGGGCTTGCCGCCTGCATTGTTGATGTTCCAGATATCCGAGCCCTCCACGGTGCGCGAGAACTTGTTCTCAAAGTAGGTGCAGCGGTCGGCGACCTCGTCCATGACCTTTTTGCTGCACTGGGCGCTGATATTCACGACAGTGTCGAAGACAAAGAGCGTTGTGCTCTGTACCTTGGGCGAGCTGTCGGAGCCCGCGGAGCCCGCTTTGGACGCGGCTACAGGGCCCGAGCCGCCCTGCATGCCCGAGCAGCCGGTAAGTGCACCGGCGCATGAGACGAGGGCCCCGCCTGCGAGGGCGATAAACGTGCGGCGGTCGATGGTGTGGGGGGTCTGGATCATGGTGAGCTTTCTGGTCGGTGGCGTTACGGATGAGCCTGCGCCTGCACGACTCGGTGCTGACGGGGCGTTGGGCTGCGGGTGCGCGTGCCCTACATGAGCAGGTGGCAGAGCGCGGCGAGGATGGCAGCCTTGACGAGCGTGAGCGCAACCTCGGTCCCGCGAATGGCGGGCCCTGTGGGCGGGCGCTTGCGGGTGCTGCCCTGCGCGAGCTCGCTGGCATCGTCGGTTGCCTGATCGCGCTTAAAGCCGTCGAGCCGGGCGAGCGTCACGTTGGCCATGGGGCAGCCATCGGCGCAGCGCCCGCAGGCGATGCACTCACCCGATCGCAGGTCGGCGCGCTCGGGGTGGATGCGTACCGGGCAGCTGTCCTGGCAGCGGTTGCAACCGCGCGCACAGCTTTCGCGGCGGCGGTTGAAAAGCGAGATCGGCAACACCGGCAGCAGCGAGAATATGGCGCCGAAGGGGCAGAGGAACTGGCAGAAGAAACGCTCGACAAGGGCCATCCCAACCATGACCGCGCCAAGTGCGGCAAAGGCCGTGGGCGCGATGCCCTCGAGCGAGCGCGCGGTGATGCCGGCGAAGGCGACCCAGGGGCTCGCGCCCGAGACCTGGGGCCAGATACCCATCACACAGAGGGCGCAGATGCCCACGAGGACGGCGTACTTGACAAGCTGGAGCGCGTGCTGCACGCCCGCGGGGAGCCGGTGCGCGCCCTTGCCCTCGAGGCGAAGTGCCCGGCGCAGCGGGGTTGCAAGTGCGTAGACGATATCGCCGAGCGTACCGAAGGCGCAGGCAAAGCCGCAGAAGAAACGGCCGAACACGCAGGTGAAGGCCAAGAGGGCCAAAAGCAGGGATAAAAAGCCGGTGAGTTCGATGGGTGCGTGGCTCCCGAGCTGTGTGAAGATGTACTTGACGCCGTTGAAGGCGGCGTTCCAGGCGGCCGGGAAGCAGATGAGAAAGCCGAGCTGTACGCACCAGCGCACGCCGCGATGGAGGTACTGTCGGCGCAGGCGCTCCTGCATCTTGTTTTTGGGATGCGCGATGACGTTTGCGCCGTCGCGCAGGCTCTCAAGGGTTCCCGCGGGGCGCTTCGCGCCGCGGGTCTTGGTAGATGCAGTCCTGGCCATTACTGCGCACCTCCGGCGTTGCTCTGCTCAAGCGCCGCGTTGACGGCGTTTAGGATGCCGGCACTCGAGAACGTGGCACCCGAGACGGTGTCGACGTTGGTGCCCTGGGCGTCGCAGACGGTCTGCGTGAGGCCCTCGGCCTGCGCAAAGTAGGCGGGGGTCTCGCCGGCGTGGTCCGTGACCTCGACGCTCTCGATGTATCCGTTCTCGATGGTCACGCGGCAGGTGACAGTGCCGCCGTAGCCCTGGGCGCTGCCCTCGAAGGTGCCGTCGGTGGCATAGGCCCCGTGCGTCTGCGAGCGCTCGGCCTGGACAGCCTCCGCCTGGGTGCGGGCGTCGGCCTCTGCCGCCTGGGCGGCCCAGCTGCTGTAGCCCGCCACGATGGCGACGACGGCTGCGGCGTTGACGGCTTTGAGATAGAAATTGCGGTTGCGCCAGAGGTGGCGCCCAAGGAGGGCAAACGGGTTACGCATGGGCGCCAGCCTCCTCGGTGGCCCCGTTTGCGGCGGTCGGGTTGGCCGCAGGCTCATCGGGGGCGTTTGTCTTGTCAGAAGCGTTCGCCTTGTCGCCCTTGCTGTCGTTTGCGTCCTTATAGGCCGCGGCCGAGCGCGCGAGGGCGTCGGCGTAGGCGTTGGCGATGGCGCGGCTGGAGTAGGTGGCGCGCGCCACCACGTCGATCTTGTCGGCCTCGGTGCCCGCGAGTAGCTGTTCGGGGATGCCGGTGTAGACGGTACCGCGGAAGGTGCGGCCGTCGATGGCATTATCGAGGTAGGGCTCGTTATCCTCGTCAAAGGGATCGAGTGCGTCGGAGAGGCTCTCGTCGGGCTTGCCGCCCACGCCCTCGATATCGTGGATACCGGTAACCTTGCCGTCCTTAACGGTGACGGTGAGCTTGACGTAGTAGGGGCTGAAGGCTTCGTCGTCCTCCTCGTTTTTGCAGAGGGCGTAGCCTGTAAAGTCGCCGTCGGCGTAGTGGACCTCGTCTGGCGTGTCGGGCGAGGGGTCCGGGTTGGGCGCGGGGTCGGGGCCGGGCGCGGGCTCGGGGTCCTTTGTGCCGGCTGCGGCCTGCTTAAGGCAGCCCTGGATGGCGCCCAGGATGCCCTCGCTCGAATACGTGGCACCCGTCACGGTATCGACATTGACGTTCTGCTTTTGCATGACGAGCCCGGGGAGCGCGTTCCAGGCGCGGCTCCAATACTCGGGTGTGTCACCCGTGTTCACGAGTTCTATGTTGGTGATCTTGCCGTTTGCGATGGTCAGGCGCACGCTGACGGGCGTGTCCTCGCTGTAGCCCCAGGCGGAGTCGGTGTAGACGCCGTCTGCGTAGCCGCCGGCGGGCGTGAAGGGGTCGGTGGTGTGGTGGGGCTTATTGGAGGAGCCGCGGGCCGCAGGGGCGGGGGCAACAGCCTCGGCAAGCCCGCCCGATGCCTTGACCAGTGCGTTTTTGATGGCCATGAGCAGGCCTTTTGATGAATACGTGGCACCCGAGATAGTGTCGACCGACGTCGACTGAGCGCTAATCACCGACTGGGTGAGAGCCTGGGCACGCCCAAAGTAGGCTGGGTCGTCCGCAGACGACACTATGTCGATTGCCACGATCTTGCCGCCCGCGATGGTCACGCGCACGGTGATACTGCCCCTAAAGCCGGTACCTGCGCCTTCATAGGTGCCGTCCTTGAGGTTTGCGGCGTCCATACCATAGACCGAGGGGTCGAGCGATTCGGTTGCCGGCGTTGCCGTCTCTTTCTGGACGTTGGAGGTGTCGACGGTCTTGAGGTCGGCGCCTGCGGCCTCTTGCGCGGGCGTGGCGGCGACCGTCTTGGCCACGAGCGGGGTGTACTGGGACACCACGAGGGCTACGGTTGCGCCCACGGCGATCGAGGGCACGATGAAGCCTGCCGTGGCGAGGCCGTGGCCGAGCGCCTTGGCTTTTGAGTGCTTGGGTTGGTAGTTGTCCATTTGTGGGTGGTCTCCCGTGGTCGAGTATGAGAAAAGGCCCGCAGCCCTGGTTGGGGCTGCGGGCGCTTGCGTTGCGAGCGCGTGGCGCGCGTTTTAGGCGCTAGTGCTGCATGCGGCGGCGGATGGCGACGCCGGCGGCCGCGATGACGGCGCCGATACCGGCGAAGATGCCGACCGTGGCGATCTGGGTATCACCGGTGCCGGGGAGGCCGCTTGCGTCCTTCTTGGATGCATTGGCCTTCTTGGTATCGGTGGTCGTCGTCGTGGTCGTCGTAGAGGTGGAGCCACCGGCGGGCTTTCCCTCCGTGCCCTTCTTGGTAAGTGCGTCCTGGGTGGCCTTCAGCTTGTCAACGGCAGAAGCCACCTCGCTGGCGGAGGGGTCCTCAGAGGCGGCAACCTGCTTAGCCTCATCGAGTGCTGTCTGGAAGTCGTTCCAGGAGGCGTCGGTGTAGCCGTCGTTCTTGACGGTGCCGGCGCTCTCGATCAGGTCGGCGAGCGCGGACTTGGCCTCATCAGTCGCCTTGGCGGCGAGGTTGGCCACGGCGCTGTTGAGCGCGTTCAGGGCCTGGGCGATGGCGTCATCGGTGGCGGCATCGTTGGCCTGGACGGTCTTGGCGGCGCTGAGGGCGTCGCTCATGGCGTTCCAGGAGACGGCGGTGAAGGCGCTCTTGTCGAGCTTTTCGGCTGCATCGATGGCCTTATCGAGGTCGGTGCGGTCGGCCTTGTGGGTAAAGGTGAACTCGAGCGGGGTGTTGTAGCCGGTGGAGGTCACCTTGATGGTGTAGGTGCCGTAGTTGGCAAACACCTTGGTGCCCTGCTGCTGGCCTGTGGCCTTAGGCTTGGCGCTCTGCTGACCGCCGGCGACGGCGTCGAGGTTGATGGAGCCGTCGGCGTTGATGATTTTGACGGAACCGCGGCCGGAAGCGGCGTAGTCGGTGCCGTTGACGTTGACCGTGGTGATGTTGCCGATAAAGTTCTCGACATCGTCGCCCTCGTTGGCGGCGGTGATCTTCGAGGTGCCCTCGTCAAACTTGGCGACGGTCTTGTCGGTCGTGACGGTGAACTCGCTCGTCACATCGGCATACTTGCCCGAGGCGTCGCGCGCCACGAGGGTGTGCTTGCCGGGCTTGAGGTCCTTGATGGAGAACGTGCCGTTGTCGACCGTGACATCGGCGTCGTCGAGCTTGTACTCGACCTTGAAGTCTGCCGGCAGCGTCGCCTTGACTTCGGCGGTCTCGGCATCTGCCTTGGCGTTCGCCTCGACGTCGATCTCGGACTTGGAGGCCTTGACGGGGACGTACTGGTTCATGGCAACGGTGTAGGTGCCCGTAGAGGTGTAGAACGTCACACTCTTGATGGTCTTGCCCATCATGGACTTGTAGTGCCGCGAGCTCAACGGGCTGCCGTGAGACTCGTTGACCAGGCCGCAGCTCCAGGCAATCTCCTTGCCCTTCCAGATGTTCTCGACGGTGCGCATGCCATAGCCCTCGGTGGTGCCGTCCGCATCGGCGGCATTGACCACGGCACCGTATACGGTCGCCTGGTTGCCGTCGGCGTCGACCATCTGCTCGCGCAGGTTCTTAAAGTCGATCTCGTAGTCGCCGTACTTGCTGGAGGTCTTAAAGATGGCGGTGACGTTTTCAAGTTCGGTGGCTTTCTTGCCCTCGACAGCGCCAAAGTTCAGGTTGCCCTCGGAATCGGCGGTGAGCTCCTTGTAATTGGTCGGAACCTCGCCGGCGGGCAGCACGTAGTAAGAGTAGTTCGCAGACTCAAACAGGGCGTCCTTGCCCGTATAGGTCGTCGTGGACTCCTTGCCCTTGATCGAGGTGGTGATCGTAACGGAGCTGTTGTCGGTCACGCGGGTGAACTTGGACCAATCGATGTCGCCTTCGCCCACCTTGACGGCAAACGTGGCGCCCGAGATATCCGTACCGTCGGAATTGACGTGGTAGGAACCGCTCGCCAAGCTGGAGCGCGTCTTCTGCCGCGTAGCCGAGGTCACGATGTCGGTACCGGCGTTGTTGCTCTCGGCGGCATAGAAATCGGCGTAGGGGATGTTCATGAGCACGTAGTCACCGGCCTGGGGATACAGGCTCACGAGCGCGTCGAGCGCGCCCTGCAGGTGGGTGATCTGCTCGGCGGCCTCGGCTTCGCCCAGGTTTTTCTTGGCGAGCAGGTCCTTGGTCTCGGCAGTTTCGGTCTCGATGGACGAGGCGGTCCAGGAGTCCTCGGTGTACTTGGACTTATCGAGGGACGTCGCCTTGTCGTAGAGCTCCTGCAGCTGGGCCTTGGTGGCGTCGGTCACTGGCTCCTTGGCGCCCACGATGTTGTCGTCAGTCGCCTGGAAGGTGTAGGTGTAATCGTTGTAGCCCAAGGCGTGGACGGTGAGCTTCCAGTAGCCGGTGCCGTTGGTGCCCTCGGGCAGCTGGCAGCGCTCGGATTTAGTGAGGCCTAGCTGAATGCCCATGGACTTGTGCATCCAGTTGTCGGCCGCGAACTTGGTGCCGTAGCTGGCAAGGGCGTTGGTGTAGGTCGCGTCGTCGCCGTAATAGGTCCAGGTGATGCTTTGCATATTGGCGCCCAGGTCGCCATAGTTGCCGTTGAGGTCTACGCGCAGGAACTCGCCGTAGGAGCCGCTCGCTTCCTTGACCGTGGGCTTGATATCCGTGGCGGTCTTGAGCTCCTGGCCCTCGATGCCCGAGTCGGTGCCGGTGGCGGCGGCCGAGAAGTTGAAGGTTCCGTTGTTGTTGGTCACGGTCTTAAGGCCGTTGGTGTTGGCATCGACGTCCGCAACCAGGCCGGAGTAAGCCTGGAGGTTATTTTCGCCGTAGCCGCCGGCGAGCGTCTCGCCATTGGCGACAAAGCTGTGACTCGCCTTAAAAGCCTCCAGATCGCTGGTCTTGATTTTGACGGGAACGTACTTGAGTCCCGTGACCTCGTGACCCGTCATGGTGTACACCGTGCCGTCGGCCGCCGTCACGGTCTTAGCCTTGCTGTCAATAGAAAAGACGTTGCCATCGACATCAACAAAGGACTTGCTGTCGGGATAATACGAAGGGTAAATTTTTACGCCCTCGGCAGTTTTGATCACGTCGGTGCACTGATAGCTGCCGCGATGCAGGCCGTGGTTAAAGGTTGCACGGGTCACCACGTCAAAAGCGCCCTTGTCGGCCTCGTTGCGGGAATCGAGCTCGCTCGACGAAGCGGAGGACCCTGCCGCTTGCACGTTTTCACCAGCCCAATACTCGGCCCACGTCAGGCCAGCGTAACCGTAGGTGTACTCGTCGGTCGCAGGGGTCGACGGATTCTGCTCGTCATAGGCAGCTTGCAGGGCATTATCGACGGCAGCCTTGATGGCGTTGGACGAGACGGTGGCAGTGGAGACGGCATCAACGCTTGTTCCGTTCGCCTCGACGATCTTGTCCGCCATACCAGTGACGTGCTTGCGTGCATTACCGTGTTCGGCTTTGTCGAGATAGTCCCAGCTCTCGCCAGTCAGCGCATCGTAAGTCTCATCGGAGACCTTAACGGAGGCGATCTTGTGCGAGGCGACCTGTACGGTTACCTTGACCTCGTAGCTGTCGACGTCCCACTCGTTTCCGCCTGCAGCGGGGTCCTTCGAGTCGGCCGTGGCCGTGCCCTCATACGTACCATCTGCGATTTTGGTCAAATCGTAGCTGGTCGAGGAGGATGCGGCGTCGTCAGAGACGGCACTCAGGCTATACTCGGAGCTGAGGGACTTCGTTTCCTCACTGGTGGCGGAGATCGGCGCGTTGTTGGTAGCTTCGGAGCCGGTCTCCGTTGTTGCTGCTGCGGCAAAAGCGCTGGTAGGCATCATCGAGACGGTCATCGCAGCGATGAGCGCACCTCGACAGGCATTGCTGCCCACAGTGTTGAGCTTGCGCAGCACAGCGTTATCGTTGTGCATAGAACCTCTTTTCTATCGATCGGTTGTTGGGTGCTGCTCTCCTTTCCTGTTGCACCCAGATGGACAGTGGTCATGTGCGTCGCACATGATAGGTAACTGCCATAGAACTCATGTTGCTTACCGCAAAAAGTTAAAGGCAGTAAACAAAAATACCAGAAATTACCACTGGTTAACTTGTCAATTCAATTGTCGTTTGCCTGTAACGCAAGAGCATCGACTTTTCTGTTTGGAGCGTCTGGCTTTGTTTGGCATTCGATTTGTCGGACAGGCCGGTCAGTTGGGGGTATGCTGGAGGGGACCATCAGCCCAGCGAAAGGGGAGAGCATGACGGATCAGGAAGCGCCCGAGCGCGCGCATGTGACGGCCGACGATATCGAGGCCGCCAACGACCTTATCGACTTTATCGAGGCGTGCCCCAGCATGTTCCATACGGCAGCGACCATTATGGCCGAACTCGACGAGGCGGGCTTTACCTACCTGCCCGAGAATGCGGCGTGGGATATCGAGCCGGGCGGGCGCTATTACACGCAGCGCAACACCTCGAGCGTTGTTGCCTTTAAGGTGGGCGAGGACCTGGCCGCGACGTGGGGCGAGGACGGCGTTGCCGGTGACTATCATTTTCAGCTCACGGCGTCGCACAGCGATTCGCCGACGTTTAAGGTCAAGGCCGTGCCCGAGCTTGACGGCGCGGGCGAAACGCTGCGCCTGAACACCGAGGCTTACGGCGGCATGATCGACTACACCTGGTTTGATCGTCCGCTCGCGCTGGCCGGACGCGTGCTGGTGCGCGAGGGCGACCGTATTGAGAGCCGCCTGCTTGCCACCGAGCGCGAGGTCGCTATTATCCCGAGCCTTGCCATCCACATGAACCGCGGCGTTAACGAGGACTTTGCTCCCAACCGAGCCATTGATCTGTGCCCGCTCATCAGCGCCGGTGACCTTAAGCAGGGAGATTTTGACGCCCTGATCGCTGACGAACTGGACGTTGAGCCCGAGCAGATCCTGGGCCGCGATCTGTTCCTGGTCAATCGTCAGGATGCGCGCATTTGGGGCTGGGCCGACGAGTTCATCTCGACGCCCAAGCTCGACGACCTGGCCTGCGCCTACACCTCACTGCAGGCATTTTTGGGTGCCGAGAACGCGCACGACGTTTCGGTCTTCTGCTGCTTTGATAATGAGGAGGTTGGCTCCGAGACCAAGCAGGGCGCCATGTCGACGTTCTTGGCCGACGCGCTGCGCCGCATCAACGGATCGTTGGGCTTTGACGACGAGTCGTACCACCGCGCACTTGCCGCCTCGATGCTTGTAAGCTGCGACAATGCACATGCCGTGCACCCCAACCATGCCGAGAAGTGCGATGCCCGCAATCAGGTGGTACTCAACGGCGGCATCGTCATCAAGGAGGCCGCCAACCAGCACTACTGCACCGACGCCTTTAGCCGCGCGGTGTTCCAGGCCATTTGCGATGACGCCGACGTGCCCACGCAGGCCTTTGCCAACAAGAGCGATATGGCCGGCGGTTCTACCCTGGGCAATCTGTCCAATATGCAGGCGAGCATGCATGCCGTGGACGTGGGCCTGCCGCAGCTTGCCATGCACTCGAGCTACGAGACCGGCGGCGTGCGCGACGTGATGTACGCTATCCGCGCCCTCACCGCCTTCTACGAGCGCAACCTAACCATCAACGGCGCCGAAAGTGTGGAGCTGTAAATGCAAGCCGAAGATATGAAGGCCGAGCGCAGGGCCAAACTTATCGAACAGGGCTCGCAGCTGTTCGCCACTGCTTGCCATGAGTCAGGGATCGACGTGTCCAAGGCGCAACCTACGAGCGATGAAGAGCTCAAGCATAGAGCCTATTCGGATCGCTATGACGAGGAGATGGGTTGGCTCCAATAAGCGAAGCATTATCACTTTGACGAGAGCGTCGCAGGCAGAACCAGCGTCATGGTGCAAACAAACCTGACCCCATTGCACCAAACTCACAAGGAGTGTCCCCACCTGCCGGCAGGAAAGGAACGTCCCCAGGTGCCAACAATGGCAACACCGCAGGCAGAGGATGGGCAGCGAGCGACGTCCAGGACGAGCAAGTTGGCATGAAAAAGGCGAGGCATTGACCTTCTGGTCATGACTCGCCTTTTGAATGACAAATTGCCGTTCTGGGCGTCGCGCAGCGTCGACCGGTTCCGGCGTTTGGCAAAACGCCGGAACAATTAGTGCTCGATCCAGCAGCGCAGGGTCTCGCCGGCCTGCAGGTGACGCAGGTTCTCCGCGGCGATATCGACTACGTTGTTGAGCGTGGCCTCCAGGTGGAACCAGCCGGAGATATGCGGCGTGATGAGCATGTTGGGCGCATCCCACAGCGGGCTTGTCTCAGGCAGCGGCTCGGGGTCGGTGACGTCGACCGCGGCGCCGGCGAGATGTCCCGACTCCAGGGCGGCAATCAGGTCGTCGGCAACCACAAGGTCGCCGCGGCCGCCGTTGGCAAAGAAGGCGCCCGGCTTCATCGCGGCGAAGAACTCGGCGTTCGCCAGGCCGCGGGTCTCGGGCGTGCTGGGCATAAAGGATGCGACGATGTCGGCCTCGGCCAGGCGCTCGGGTAGGGCGTCCATGCCGTCCATGTCCTCAAACACGATGGGGTAGACGAGCGGATGGCGCTTGATGCCGCGGACGTGTGCACCCATGCTGCGGCAGAGCGTGGCGAAGTGGCCGCCGATATCGCCCGCGCCCAGCACGAGCACATTGGCATTTTTGAGCGAAGTGACCGGCCCCAAATCCTCCCAGCGATGCTCGCGCTGCAAGTCGTGATAGCCAGGCAGACGCTTCATCATGGAAAGGACCATGGCAAACATGTGCTCGCTCACGGCCTGGCCGTAGGCGCCCACCGAGCAAGACAGTTTGGCGTCGGCCGGCACGGTGCCGGCGGCAAGGTAGTCGTCATAGCCGGCGGTCTGCAATTGCAACAGCTGGAGATGCTCGCATGCCGTGAGCATGTCAGGGTCGATGTTGCCCAGGATCACGTCGGCATCGGCGACCTGCTCGCGCGTGGCGGCGTCGGCGCTCGTGTAGATAAAGTCCTCGCCCGGAGCGCTCGACTCAAGAATTGCGCGATGACGGCCGTTGACGGGCAACAAAACCAGGATGTTCACAAGCAGTCCTCTCCGCTCAGCCTACCAAAAAGGGACAGGTTTATTTTGGCAGGTTTTATCGGGCAAAACGTTCAAACAAAAACGCCGGATGCAAGACGAGCGTGCCCGTCAGCATCCGGCGCATCCATGGTTACCAGCTGAGCAGCTCGTAGCCGTCCTCGGTCACGACCAGCTGTACCTCGCACTGAGCCGAGTCGCTGCCGTCCTTGGTGCGCACGCACCAGCCGTCGCCCTTGCTGATCTTAATGTCGGGCTTACCGGCGTTGACCATGGGCTCGATGGTAAAGACCATGCCCGGCACCATGATGGTGTCCACGTCGGGCGCCTCGGTGGTAAAGCCGACGAACGGGTCCTCGTGGAACTCCTTACCGATGCCGTGTCCACCGTACTCGCGCACCACGCTAAAGCCGGCGTCCTCGACCGTCTTTTGCACGGCCTCGGCCATAACGGACAGCGGTAGCCATGGCTTGACGGCCGCCAGACCCGCCTCCACGCTGGCACGGGTGACGTCGACCAGGCGCTGGCGCTCGGCCGAGACTTCGCCGATGCAGAACATGCGGCTCGAGTCGCTAAAGTAGCCGTCTAGGATCGTGGAGCAGTCCACGTTGATGATGTCGCCCTCGTGCAGCACGTCTGTATCGCAGGGGATACCGTGGCAGACCACGTCGTTGATCGAGGTACACACGCTCTTGGGATAGCCCTCGTAGTTGAGGTCGGCCGGCGTGCCACCGTGCTCGACGGTGTAGTCGTAGATCATCTGGTCGATCTGGTTGGTGGTCATGCCCGCGGCGATGTGCTCGCCTACGTAGTCGAGCACGCCCACGTTGATGGCAGCGGAGCGCTTGATGCCCTCGATGTCGGCGGGCGTCTTGTAGAGCGTACGGGGCAGAACCTCCCAGCCCTCCTCCCACAGGCGCTCGAGGCGCTCGTCGAAGGCGCTATGGCATTTCTTATATTTTTTGCCGCTGCCGCACCAGCAAGCGTCGTTGCGGCCGGGTACGGGTCCTTTGTCATACATGGCTAACTTCCTTTCATTCGCAGCTAGTATAGCCCACCCACGTGTCCATAAAAGTTGCGGTGATATAGTTCCGATTTAAGCGGTTTAACAGCACAAATAGGAACTATATCACCGCAACTGATGGGGCGGGATGGCGGCACTAGCTGCTGCGCGGTTTTGCTAGTAGCTCACCTGGCAGGGGATGCCGAGGGCTTGGACGCGCGCGGCAATGGCGTCGAGTGCCTCGGGCGCCGCTTTGGCAAGGCCGGCGACTGGTGTCTCGCGCGCCACGGTATAGATGGTTGCTTCCTGCGGACGGATGCGCTCGAGCGCTGCGAGCCAAGGGCCAACGTACTCTTCGCCGGTGTTGTCGACGGACTCGCCCTGGTATTCACCAGTCAGGAATATCGTCTGGATAATGACGTGCCCGCCAAAGCTCGCGAACGTCTCGATCTGGTGCTCAACGTCGTAGGGGCCGACGGGCTGGTCGAGCAGCTGGATAAACGCCGGATCGACCGTGTCGAGCTTAAGGATGTTGTCGTCGACCATCATGAGCGCGTCGTGCACGGCGGGCTGATCGGCGCGCGTACCGTTGGAAAGCACAGCGATCTTGGTGTTCGGCGCCAGCTCGTCGCGCAGCGCCACGGCACCGGCAATCGCCTGCGGAAACTCCGGTGCGGCGGTGGGCTCGCCGTTGCCGGCAAACGTGATGACATCGGGGAGTTCGCCCTCGGCGGCCATCTCGCGCAGCTTGGCTTCGAGCGCGTCGAGCACCACGGCGGCGGTGTTATACGACTCGTGGCAGGGACGCTCGGCGTTGAGGCCGTTCTCGCAGTAGATGCAGTCGAACGTACAAATCTTGCCGCTGGCAGGCATCATGTTGACGCCGAGTGAGAGACCAAGGCGACGGCTGCGGACGGGCCCAAAGATCGGACTGGCATTCAAAAACGTAGACATAAGAAAGTCCCCTCGTAAAGTTCGCACACCAGCTTATCACCCTGTGAGTGGTTGGGTATGGGGCACCCCGATCAAACTCAAAAGCGGGACAACAAGCGCCGCTCTGCCGCCGCCCGATTAAGCCTGCTTCCAAACGCCGAGAACTTCGCCAACATATACCGTATGAAAATCGCGCTGAGGGTAGTTATCGTCGACAAGGCGGCGATCGACAAAGCCATCTTCTACAAGAGGCGCCGCATAGAACTTTTTACAGGTGAGCACGAGCTCCGATTCGGCGATGACGCAAGCCCCATCGAGCTCGATTGCCGTGAGTTTGAGATGCTCGAGCTTGTCGCCGTCGCGCCCGCTTTTAGCGCCAAGGTAGCCAAGTTCGCGGCGGTGCCCCTCGCCTAGAAAACAGACGGAGAAGCGGTCGCCATGCTCCATAAGTTCGTGGGTGTAGCGCTGGGGTCGCACAAAGACGGTGACGGTGGAGAGCCCCCGATGGGGCGTGCCGTCGCCACGGCGCTCCCAAAGCGACCCCATCTGCCCCCACGAGATAGTCATGGCGTCATGAACGCCGTCTGCACTCCCGCTCACGAGGGCGGCCCATTCCATGCCAAACTTGGTTACCGGATTTACTTGCAGCGTTTCGATTGCGATTTTCTCCAACATATTGAGCTTCCTTTCGTGCTGTCGTCTCTTGAGCGTCTGTGGTCTTGCCTGCGTCCGACTGTTGGGGCTGGCGCTCATAAGCCGGATCAAATCTGCCGGTGACAAATACTGTGATAGTCCAAATATTCTCCTTCTTACCAGCGACGTAAAGAGGGCACAAAATACCAAGTTGGTTTCCTTTTAGTTAGCGGGATGATGCGAAAGTGATGATTCTAGAACTCAAAATCTTGCAGTCCTACTTTGCAAGATTTAGACTTTCTTGCAGAATAGAACTGCAAGATTTGGAGTCGCCATGCCGTTTAACTCATTGGTGGAGGAGAAAATTCTTGACTTTGAGAAGCTCGGTATACCAGAGGTTTTCAATCGCGATCTTAAGCTCCTTCCCATTCAAAAGCCTGCGCGCAACAACCTTGCACAGGTGCTTGTGGGTACGCGCCGGTGTGGCAAGACGTTCCGTCTTTTTCAAGAGATGCACGGCATTGTTGCGGCGGGCTATAACCCTCAGAATATTCTGTACTTTAACTTTGAAGACGAGCGTCTCAAGCCGTATTCGGCGGCGCTGCTTTCCGATGTGCTCGATACGTTCTTTGCCATGCGTCCCGCGGCAAAGGAAGAAGGGTGTTTCCTCTTTTTCGATGAGATTCAAGAGGTGCCCGACTGGAGTCTTTTCCTGAGGCGCGTTATCGATTCGACTGAGGCAACGGTCTATGTCACGGGTTCCTCATCAAAGATGCTGTCGGCTGAGCTTGCCTCGGAGTTCAGAGGCCGCTCGATTTCCAAAGAGCTGTTCCCGTTGAGTTTTGGTGAGTTCGTTCGTTGGTCGACGGGACAATCCGTCAGCGCTTCCGATGGGTTTTCATCGACTGACGCAGCTGTGCTGCGAAATGCGCTTAATGATTATCTACTTCGTGGCGGTTACATCGCAGCGCTCAAATTGCCCGCCGCCGACGGCATGATACTCATGCAAGAGTACGCGTACCGCACGGCGGCGATGGACGTGATCGAGCGATATAACCTGCGAATGCCGCAAGTCGCGGTGAGCTTCCTCACCAGGTGCCTCGCCTCGTCTGGACGCGAGCTCTCTGTGAATAAGATCGCGCACGAGTTAAAAAGTCGGGGAGTCTCGACGTCACGAGAGACGCTGTCAAGCCTGCTGTCGTATTACGAGGAGGCTTATTTAGTCTTTTCTTTGGGTGATTTGAACCGAGCGCTTGCCGATAACCCTCGTTCTAGCTCAAAGGTTTATTCGGTCGATCCGGGAATGTTTGCTGCGTTCTCAAAAGCGGCAAGCAAGGAAGTGGGCCAGCGGCTGGAGACAGCGGTGTTCAATAGGCTCCGTCGTCTAGCACCGGTCGCGCGCACGGGCTCTCTTGCCCGACTGACGTTTGAGCACGAGAAGAAATCTCATGAGATCGATTTTGTGATGGGGGATGCCCTACTCGGTGATGCGTATCAGTTGATTCAGGTGAGCACGGAGATAACGAATCCCAAGACGCTGCAGCGTGAGGTGTCAGCCCTTACGGCGGCCATGTCCAAATACGGCATCGATGAATCGGTTATCGTAACAATGGATACCGAAGATGCGATTGAAACCCAATCGGGAATCATTCGAGTGGTTTCTGCTTGGAAATGGCTGATTGACTAATTGTGCTGCAAGTAAAGGGCGCCAGACGGGTAGAGTAAACGCGTTCGTTTCTGTACAAATGACGCCAAAACAGCCAAGCCACACCTTGACGCGGCCGGACAGCGTTGACGATAGGACCACAACATGGATTTTACGGTTGAGAATGCGGGCACCACGATTGCCTGTCGCGAGTATGCCAGACCGGGCGTGTTGCCCGATGCGCCTGCCCTGGTATGCGTGCACGGTGCCTGCGTCGACGGTGTCTTTTTTGACGGCATCGCCCGCGAGCTCAGCCGCGACTATCGCGTAATTACCTACGACCGTCGCGGCTGCGGCGAGAGCGGCGATGCTGCGGACGGCCGCTACGACCTCGCCGCTCAGGCCGCCGACCTGCAAGCCGTTATCGAGTACGTCGGCGCTCCGGCAAACGTGCTCGCGCACAGTGCCGGTACGCTGGTTGTCCTGGAGCTTCTTCGTACAAACCCGGCTGTCGTCTCGCGTGCGATCCTGCATGAGCCCGCCGTGACGGGCGAGGGCGTTGGCCTGGGCGCGGCTCCCATTTTGCTCGACATGATTGCGGCGGGGAAGGTCTCGAGGGCATTGAGGGTCTTCTTGGGCGCCATCGGCGAGCCCGACCCCGAAGCTCCCAAAACAACCGAGGCGGAAGCCAAGCACGCCCTGCGCAACGGGCGCAGCTTTATGGCAAACGAATATGAGGCCACCATGACCTATGTCCCCGATTGGGGCCGCGTTCGCGCATCAAAGGCCATGGCCGCCGTGCTCTTGGGCGAGCTCTCGATCGGCACGACCCGCGAGGCAGGCACACAGACGGCGGCAGAGCTACTAGGCTGCCCGCTCGTGACGATTCCCGGCGCGCATAATGGCCTGCGTGACCGCCCAGCGCCGGCGGCCCAGGCCGTCCGCGGAATCCTGGGGTCGTAGCAGTCGCGCCAACCCACTCGCAAGCGTTTCGGCGGTGTTAACAAACGCCCCCAAAACCTTGCGCCTGCACCTCCAAACATACCGTCTGCCAACTCATGAAAATGTAACGGTATTCACGTGCTTACCTGCATCGACAAGATGCTACCCTTGTACCATTTGATACCAACTGCTATCAAACGCAACGATTGAAAGGGCCCCCATATGCTCAATAATCACGAGGCCAATCTAACCGACGAAGAGGCTGCTGCCGAGGTTGCCCGTGTCGCGAAGATCTACCCCGTGGTGCGTCTGCTGTCGGCCGATCAGGTCAAGAGCGACCGCAACTGCCTGCTCGCCGGCGATCGGTGCCCTTGCCTGCGCCAGTCAAGTCTTGAGGCCATGGCAAGCTCCGATGAGATATCGGAGCGGCTGCTCAGCGACGGCGTTGAGTACCGTGCCCGTGTGCGCTCTTTGACGGTCGAGGGCGAGCCTCACGTTTTGCTGATGGTGCGCCCTATCGATGAACAAGAGGCCGCAGAAGAGGACCTTGTCTACACCGATGTGCTGACGAGCGTGCATAATCGCCGATATTACGAGGAAAAGCTTCGCAGTGCCCGCATGAACGCCGGCGTGGCGATGATCGACCTCGATGATTTTAGGGTCTTCAACGATACGTGCGGTCGTCATGCCGGCGACCTTGCGCTCGGTGCTGTGGCGGCGGCCATTCGCGGCAGCATTCGCTCGACTGACGAGCTTGTGCGCCTTGGCTGCGACAAGTTCGTGGCCGTCATGCCCAATATCCCCTCCGATGACTTTGCGCGTCGCCTGCGCCATGTATCCGATGCCGTTCATGCCACGATCGTCCCGGGCCATGAGCGCGTCAGCTTGTCGGCGTGTGTGGGCGGCGTTCGCATTAACGGCGAGACGGTCGATGAGGGCGTAAGCCGCGCGGTTCAGCTTTTGAGCCACGCCAAGGCAAAGCCCGGTACGGTCGTGACCGACAACGACGCAATCGCGACTTTCCAAAGCCAAAAGCCCTCGATCCTTATTGTCGATGACTCCGAGATGAACCGTGTCATCCTCAACGAGATGCTCAAGGACGAGTATCACGTCCTGGAGGCTGACAACGGCCGCGCGGCGCTCGATATGGTCGACCGTTATGGTGATGAGCTGTCGCTTGTGCTGCTCGATATTGTCATGCCGGGCATGAGCGGCTTTGAGGTACTGGCCGACCTGTCGCACCGGTCTGTCGCCGATAACCTGCCCGTCATCATGATCTCGAGTGAAGATTCCGACGACGTGGTGCTGCGCGCCTACGAGCTGGGTGCATCGGATTACATCAACCGTCCGTTTAATGCGCGCGTCGTGCGCCGCCGCGTGAGTAACACCATCCGCCTGTATGCCAAGCAGCGTCGTCTGACGAGTCTGCTGTCTCAGCAGTACAACGAGCGCGTCAAGAACAGCCGCATGCTGATCGATATCATGGCCGGCGTCATGGAGCTCCGCAACGGCGAGAGCGGCCTGCACGTCACGCATATCGAAAAGCTGACCGAGCTGCTGTTGGGCTGCCTGGTGCATCGCAGCGACAAGTTCCCGCTCGACAACGAACAGCGCTCCACGATCGCTATGGCCTCGGCGCTGCACGATATCGGCAAGATGTCGATCGACGACGCGATCCTCAACAAGCCCGGACGCCTGACGTCCGAGGAGTTCGAGATTATGAAGACCCACACCACCCTCGGCGCAGATATGCTGCTTGAGTTGGGCCGTCAGCATGCCGGCAATTCCTTGTTGGAGTACGCATACCAGATCGCGCGCTGGCACCACGAGCGTTGGGACGGCAAGGGCTATCCCGACGGCCTTAAGGGCGACGACATTCCCATTGCCGCGCAGGTGGTCTCGGTGGCCGACGTATACGATGCGCTCACGAGCGTGCGCGTGTACAAGGATGCCATCCCGCACCAGGAAGCGATTCAGATGATTCTGGACGGCAAGTGCGGTGAGTTTAACCCGCTACTGCTCGACTGCCTGCTCGAGGTGCAGGATCGTATTGCCCAAACGCTGGCACGCCCTGCCGACGTCGTCGCGTTTCCCACGATTTAGTTTGATCGAAGGAGTTTCATTCCATGATTTCCATGCGTGAAGCGTATGAGAAGATCGGCGCCGATTACGATGGCGCATCCGTTCGGCTGATGGGCGAGGAGATGCTCGCCCGCTTTGCCCTTAAGTTCCTGGATGACGAGAGCATGGACAAGTTCGAGGCCGCTATGGCGGCAGGAGACGCCGAGAGTGCGTTTATGGCCGTGCATACGCTCAAGGGCGTGAGCCAGAACCTGGGGTTCGACAATCTGTACGAGCCGGCGGTTGTGGTGACCGAGGCGTTGCGCGATGCCGATACTGTTGACGGCGCTCGTGATGGGATACATGCGCTACGGCAGCAGTATGCGGCAACGATGTCGGCCCTGCGCGAGGCAGCTGAATAAGAGCTTGCGAGCCTTGATGACTATGAGAGTGGATAATCTCCCGTTTTTGGCCCTGTGGCGGCCTCAAAGTGGGAAATTATCCACTCGTTCGGTAAGTGTCCAAAAATTCACTCTCGCGCACTGGCGGGGCTTTCCGCATGCAATCCATATCGTTGTTCGATAAACTATTCAGATAACGATAGATTCGATGAGGGTGAGTGTATGTCCAACAGCGTTCAGCGTATGGCCAAGGCGGGCGAGACTGTAAGGAAGCTTGGCTTTTGCATGGCGGTCGTTTTTGCGGGAATGCTCATCGCTTTTGCCGCGTTGGTTGTTTACGTGATCTGGTATGCGGTTGCAAACGTTGTTTCTGTCGATTCTTTCGGTGTCGTGACGCTTCTCGATGGCGGGAGCATCGTTATCCCAAGCGGGCTGTGCATGGCGCTTGTCATGGGTATTTCGCTTGTCGTTTTGTGCGGAATCAGCCGTGACATTTCGCGGGGCGTATCGCCCTTTACCAGGGCGCATGTGCGGCTTATCCGTGTTCTCGCGCTTGCCTTTGCTGTTAACGCCGCGGTTTCGCTTGTTGGTGCCTATGGATCGGTCAATCTTACCATTGGTGGGCTGGAGCTTTGCGTCGTGCCTCATTCCTTCGTTATCGCGATTTGCCAGGGCGTTGCCTTTGACGCGGGGTCGCTTATCGGCGCGGCCGTCTGTTTGTTTGTCTCGGTGATCTGGAGCTATGCCTCGCTGCTCCAGGAGCAGTCTGACGAGCTTGTGTAGGAGGAAACATGAGCTATCTCATCATCGAGCTTGAGACGCAGCTGCTTAAGACCGGAAAGACCAGTGCTGATCTGATCCGGGCGACGGGGCATACTCCGGCTAATATTTCAAAGCTAAGAAACGGAAAAATAAAAGCTATTCGCCTTAAGACGCTTCTTGAAATCTGTGATGAGCTTGATTGTCAACCGGGAGATATTATTCAGCGCGTGAGCGAGAAAGAGCTCGAGGAACTTATTGTCGAACGCGCAAAAAATGTCGTGAGGCAGATGCGGGATGGCGGAGGCAACGAGGCGTCACTTCCGACATCAGTCTTCGCTGTCGATTTGAGCGATGAGTAGCATATAGCGAGCAGCCAAAACGAAATATCAGTGCGAAGGGGCCTGTGTCTAACACGGGCTCTATCTTTTGAGATTATCTTGACAAATATAAGTTATCGTCAAACAATAACTAAAAGTAAATACGATAAGAGAAAGGGGGAACGATATGAGCGCACCAGCGGTAAAGCTATCAAAGGTGTCAAAGCGCTATGGAAAACGGCGTGTGTTGCATGACGTTTCCTTCGAGGTACATCAGTCTGAGCTTTGCGCCCTTGTTGGTGCAAACGGGGCGGGCAAAAGCACGCTTATTAAAATAGTGCTGGGCCTCTGTGAGCCATCGTCGGGGAGCGTGGAGCTCTTTGGAGGCAAGTCGAAAAAAGAGCTGAGCCTGATGCGGACGCGTGTCGGCTATGTGCCAGATTCCAGCGGAGCATACCAATCCCTCAGTGCGGCTGAGAATCTTCGGATCCGATGTGCGGAATGGGGGCTTGATGAGAATTGTGAGATTCCTCGCGTTTTGAGCCTAGTTGGACTGGATGCCGATGAGAAAAAGAGCGTGAGCAGTTTTTCTCTGGGAATGAAACGGCGACTGGATATAGCTACGGCTTTGTTGGGTGACACCGACGTACTAATTTTCGATGAGCCGGCAAATGGATTGGATCCGTTGGGCATCGAGAGTACATGGGCCCTTATCGGTCGATTGAATCGAGAGCAGGGTAAGACCATGCTCATCTCTAGTCATGATTTGGATGAGTTGGCATCGGTTGCAACAAGCTGCCTGTTTATTCATGACGGCGAACTGATAAAAAAGGAATCGATGGACGTCATAAGGGATGAGGCGTCGTCCCTAAAAGAGTATTACAGGCGCTTGATGAAGGTGGTCTCGCTATGAAGCGGGCGATTCATCCCATAAAGGCAGATATGATGCGTTTGCACAGGATATTTCCGGCGACGTTTGGTCTTGCGCTTATGCTGGCGTTCGGCCTTCTCTTCGGCATCTTTCTAAAAAACGGAACAACGTTGCTCGCCTGTGGCAATAGCGTTTTTGGGGAGGATATTGGCTTCTGCTGGAATGTAATCGATCCTTCTGCACCCGATGAGTCCCTTGTGCGTAGTGCCTTTGCCGGCACATCTTTGTTTGTGCCGCTCATCGTTTGCCTGGTAATTCTACAGGAACGTGGCTATGAAGAGGGCTGCCGAATTTCTTTGGCAAGAGGTCTCAACAGCTTTTATGGGGCTCTAGCCCATGCATTTTCGTCTGCTTTAATAATTGGCGCAGTATATAGTGCGCTTTGCCTTCTTCTTTTTGCCATAGCCGTAACACGTGGAGGGCAAAACTACGTGCATGGCATGCTGGCTGCATTTTTGCCTGCAATGATAGTCAACGCCGTATTGGTGATATCGGTTGCGCTGGAGACGGTGACCATCTATCGGATTACGGGCAGCGCTGTATTGAGCGGGGCCGTGGTGATAGTTGGATTTGTCATGAGCTTGACGCTCTACGGAACTTACCTTCAGACGCCCATACCGTCCTTGCGATGGATCTTCTTTCTTCCGGGGCCGTACCTTGGAGTTGGATGTGCCCTTGGGTATAGCGATATGGGGCAGCTGACGCTTCTGGGATATGGCGCGGCAGCCAGCTGTCTATCGGTATTGATTTACGCTCTCGTGAGCTTTCGTGCTGGGGGTGTGGTCAATGGCTCGTCAGACTAGAAGATTCCTTCAGTCAGAATTGAAGCATGTGAGCAAATGGACGTACGCCTTAATCCTGGTAATTTATGCGTGCATGGTGGTATTGCAGATTAATTCTTTCCCGATGTGGTTCTGTAGCCTCCGTGAGAACAGTTTCTTGGGCTTTTTCCCAGACCCGACGCTTCGGCTATCGGCGGAGGATGTCCTTCTATTTGGTAATGCAGAGGTTTTTCGCGGTCTGCTGTTCAACGTAGCCCCGTTGGCTCATGCATTGTTCTTTCCGTTCATCGCAGCTTGCATTGTGCCGCGTTTTGTCAGTTCGAGCTTTGCAGAGGAACCGTGGGGGCTGTCGGAGGCTCGGGGAGGGAAGCGGGCGTGCGCTACTGTTGCACGAGCGATACTGTCTTCACTTGCCCTTTTGGGCGCTTTTGTCCTGTCGAGCGTCGTTTTGTACTGCCTTAACTGCGCAATCGTTTTAGATGCTCAACAGCATCTCAACCTGCATGTATTTTGCTATCGACTTGTTCTTGCAGCTGTTGCCTGCCTTGCATACGTGGTCTCTTGCGTGATCGTTGTTTCCTACTTTGGATCCGGCTTCGGTCCGATTGGCATGCTGTTGCTTGTCAACGTCGTAGCGATCTACATACAGGTCGGGGTCAATTCCATGCTTCCGCTTCCGTCTTCGATGCTCATGTGGATTTGCGGCGTGACCCCGTTGGAGGATAGTCAATGCACTTCGATTTTAATTGACTGTCTCATAAACGTAGCAAGCGTTTTTGCCATTTGCTTTACCGTCGACCGATTGCGGTCGAGATTTCTTTGATTGTTTGTGAGGGATAAACATACCGAGCATATCAAATACAGGGGGGGGCGGGCACCGTGGCTGGTGTCCGCCCCCCTGGCTTAGGAGGCTTTAACTTGTGTGGCTTGCGAGCTAACGGGCCTGCTTAACCTTAGCCGCTGCCTCGACAAACGACTTCCACAGGTTAAAGTCGGTCTCGAGCGTCTTCCACGTGTACTCGGGATGCCATTGCACGCCCAAGCAGAATGGCTGGCCTTCGACCTCGATGCACTCGGGCACGCCGTCGGTTGCCTTGGCGACCAAACGCGTGCTCTTACCCAGACGATCGACGCAGCAGTGGTGTGCGGAGTTGGTTTGGATCAGCTTGTGTCCGCCAACCGCGCGGTCGAGCAGCGAGCCCGGCACGACCTCGACGGGATGCACGGGGTCGTTGAGCACGTGGGTATGGCGCCACTGCGTGCGGCCCTCGCGAGCGCCCAGGCTCGGCACGTCCATGCACAGGGTGCCGCCAGTGGCGACGTTGAGCAACTGCGTGCCGCGGCAGGTGGTAAAGAGCGGCTTTTTGGCGCGGAGCACCTCGCCGACCAGCTTAAACTCAAAGCTATCGCGGATCTCGCAGCAGAGGGTGGGGTCGTAGGGTCTATCATCGCCCCAGCGCTTGGGGTTGACGTCCGGGCCGCCGGGAATAGCGATACCGTCGGCGATATCGACGTAATGGCGGATGACCTCAATGTCCTCGGTGATGGACATCTGCAGCGGCAGGCCGCCGGCGGCAAGGATGGCATCGACAAAGACACTTGCGATTTCCTCGTTGGGGGAGAGCGTCTCGCTTAAAAACGGCTTCGCCTCTTCCCAGCGCGGCGCGACGAGGATAAGCGGGCGGTCGGCGGGATCGACGTCGACGTGTGGGGTGTATGACGATGAAGTGCGAGTTCCGATCATAGGTGCTGCTTTCGAGTTTGGATGGTCATGGCAAGCGGGCGAGCGCACGGCTGGTTAGTGGCCCTTGATGGAGTTGAGGAAGTCCTGGGCGCGCTTGGTCTGGGGATGGTCGAAGAACTCGTCGGGCGTGCCGGTCTCCACGATCTGACCATCGGCCATAAATACGACGCGGTCGGCTACGCGGCGGGCAAAGTTCATCTCGTGCGTAATCACGATCATCGTCATGCCCTGCTGGGCCAGACGAACCATGACCTCGAGCACCTCATTGATCATCTCGGGGTCAAGGGCGCTCGTAGGCTCATCAAAAAGCATGGCCTTGGGCTGCATGGCAAGCGAGCGAGCGATGGCCACGCGCTGCTGCTGGCCGCCCGAGAGCTGTGCGGGCACCTTATCGGCCTGCTCAGCCACGCCCACGCGGCTCAGGAGGTCCATGGCGCGCTCGCGAGCCTCGTCCTTGGACACGCCCAGCACGTCGACCGGACCCAGCATGACGTTCTGCAGCACGGTCATGTGCGCGAATAGGTTGAACTGCTGAAACACCATGCCCAGCTCGGCGCGCATGCGGGCAAGATCTTTGCCTTCTTGCGGCAAGGGCTGGCCCTCGATGAGGATCTCACCCGAGTCGATAGTCTCCAGGCGGTTGATGGTACGGCACATGGTCGACTTGCCCGAACCCGAGGGGCCAATCACGACAACGACCTCGCCGCGGTCGACCGAGAGGTTGATGTCATTGAGGACATGCAGATCGCCGTAGTGCTTATCGACATGCTTGAGCTCGATCAGCGGCTGGTTGCCGGAAGCGGAAGTGCTCTGTGCCATAATGCTCGGCTCCTTATTCCTAGAAATCGTAAATCGTTAGCGGATGATGGTCGCGCCGGTCTTGTGCGAAACGTAGACGGCGGCCTTGTTAATCGCGACATTGATGAGGATGTAGATGACCGCGATCACCAGGTAGACCGACACGAGGGCGTCGTAGTTGGTGATAAGCACGCGGGCGTTTTGCATCAGGTCGGGGTAGCTCACCACGTAGGCGACGGTGGTGTCCTTGACCACGACTACGAGCTGCGAGATCAGCGACGGGATGATAAACCGAATCGCCTGGGGCAGCACGATTTTAAAGGTGATTTTGGCCTTGGAGAGGCCGAGCGCCTGGGCTGCCTCGACCTGGCCGCGCGGTACGGCGTTGACGCCGGCGCGGAAGATCTCGGCCAGTACGCCGGCTGCAGCGAGCGCGACGGGAAGCGTGAGCATCCAAAACGACGGCAGTGCGATCTTGTACTGCGGCAGCACCAAAAAGAAGAAGTAGATGAACAGAAGGCTCGGCACGCCGCGGAAGAAATCGGTGAGTACGCGGCAGGCCAGCTGCAGCGGCTTGATGTCGCTGGTACGGCCGAGCATGAGGGCTAAGCCCAGAGCCAGTGCGATGGCGCCGGCGGTGAGCGCGACTTTAACGGTGCCCTCAAAACCGGCAAGCAGGAACTTCCAGGTGGTGAGGTGCGTAAAGAAGTACCAGTAATGGACCGAAAGCTGGCCGGTCACATAAAAGCGCTGCAGCACGAGGGCGACGAGTGCGGCCACGGCAACAAGCGAGATGGCGGTGCCGATGCGAATCTTGGCGCGCATCTTGGGGCCGGGAGCCTCGTAGAGCGCATCGCGCATGGTGAGCGCGGGAGAGGAATGCTTGCTCATCGGAGGATCCTCACCTTCTTATCGATATAGTTGCCAATGTGGCTCACCACAAAGGCCGTGCCCAGGTAGCCGAGTGCCGAGATAAAGAACGCGGCGACGCCGCCGAGCGAGCGCGTGTTGATGTAGCTCACCACGCCGGTGAGCTCCTGCGGCTTAAGCGGCACCTGACTGCCGAGCGCGGTGGTGAGCATGACGGCGATAAAGAGGTTGGTCATGGGCAGCACGCTCGAACGCAATGCCTGCGGAATCACGATTTTGGCGAGGATGCGGTTGAAGCTCATGCCGAGCGAGCGGGCGGCCTCGACCTGGCCGACGCCGACGGTGTTGATGCCGCTCATAAAGTTCTCGGAACCAAAGGCCGAGCCCAAGAGGACCGTGGCGACGATGACACAAGTACGGTAGGGCAGCACGATCTTGAGCGGCGGCAGCGCGTAGACGACGATGATGAGCAGCGCGATGCCGGGGATGTTACGGAAGACCTGGACATACAGGTCGCCAAAGACGCGCAGCGGCTTGAGCGGCGACACGCGCATCACGGTGACAGCGACGGCCAGCACCATGGCGATGGCAAACGACTCAAGCGTCATGCCCCAGGTTGCTAGCAGGGCGTCGATATAGTTCTGGCCATAGAGCGACCAGAGCTCGGAGAGACTCATGCGGACCTCCCGCCGATAAGGAAAGGGGCTCCCGTGTGTACGGAAGCCCTGACAACTCAGTGAGGAAACAGTTTACCGCAATAAAGCGCATCATGCGTTTCCATATGGTTTCGTAGCGGCCGTTACTAGGTTCGCTGCCTAGGCGCCGATCTCGGGCAGCTCGGGAACATTGGTGTCGCCCGTACGGTCGCCGATGCAGATCTGCCACAGCTCGGTCCAGGTGCCGTCGTCCTCGATCTTCTTAAGGAAGTCGTTGACAAAGGCGACGCCGTCGGAATCGAGCGGCAGGCCGATGCCGTAGGGCTCTTTGCTGCCGAAGGGCTTGCCGGCGATCTTGTACTTACCGGGTTCGCGGACCAGGGCGCTCTGCTGCATGTTGTTATCGATGACGTAGGCGTCAACGCGGCCCTGCTGGAGTGCCTGGCGGGCCTCCTCGTCGGTTTTGAACTCCTGCTGGCTGGCCTTGGGGGCAAACTCCTCCAGGATGGCGGGGCCGTTGGAGCCGGACTGGACGGCGACGTTCTTGTCGGCCAGGTCGTCGACGCTCTTGATGTCGTCGTTGTCGGCGAGCACCAGGATGGCCTGCTGGGTGTAGTAGTAGGGACCGGCGAAGGAGACGAGCTTCTTGCGCTCATCGGTGATGGTGTAGGTGGCGAACACGGCGTCGACCTGGCCGTTCTGCAGCACGGACTCACGCGTGTCGGAGGTCACCTGGGTGATCTCGACCTTGTTCTCGCCCAGGATGTAGTTGGACAGGAGCTGTGCGATGCCGGCGTCGAAGCCGCGGGTCTTGCCATCCTTCTCGTTGAGGAGGGAGAAGAGCGTGGAGGTCTGAACGCCACCGATCTTAAAGACGCCGGCGTTCTTGACGGCAGTTGCCCAAGTGCTAGCGGCGATGGCATCGTCGTCGGCCTTGGGGCCGTTGTCGACGAGCTTGTCGAATGCCTTGGCGTCGAGGGTAGTGGAAGCCTCGGTGTCGTCGGAGCTCTTGGAAGAGCCGGCGGCGGAACCCTTGTCGGCCTCGGCGCTGGTGTCGGAGCAGCCGGCAAGACCAAGGCCGGCGACGGTTGCGAAGGTGGCGGCGACAAAGCCGCGGCGGTCGAGAACGACCTGCTGGGAGAGGTTCTTGCTCATGGTAGAACACCTTTCTCAAAAAATCCTAGCGGTTGAGTAGAGTTATACCCTATCGCGTTCAAATGGGTCAACACGAAATAACTCAGAAACATACTTACCTTATGGGTTATTCTACCTACCAAAAAAGGACAGGTTCACAGGCACCTTCGTGGTGGTTTTGACCGATGCAACGGCATGCCTTACTGTTTTGTCTCAATCTGTAACATCTGCAGCCATTTTTGCCGAGTAACTGTTACAGATTGAGATTATCTCCTTAGGGGAATTCGAATGTCTCGATCTGTAACAGTTAGACGGGAATTCGGGCCATAGATGTTACAGATTGAGATAATCGCGCCGCGAAAATTAAAACCTCCGCAGGGGTGCTTCCCTTGCGGAGGTTTTTTACTCGTTGAGTAGCCTTACGGCTTCGGCGGCCATGTTCTCGACCGTCATGCCGTTCTGAGCGAGCAACTCTTTGGGGTCGTAGCGGTCGGGGAAGCCCTTGGCGATGCCGAAGGTGCGCGTGCGCACGGGCGTGCAGGCCAAGTAGCACGCGACACGCTCGCCCCAGCCACCGTCCAAGATGCCGTCCTCGAGAGTGACGACAATGCGATGCTCGGCGGCAAGGCTGTCGAGGAACTCACGGTCGAGCTCAGTTGCATAGCGCGGGTTGACGAGCGTGGCCTCGATGCCGTACTCGGCAGCCAAGCGGTTTGCCACGCGCTCGCCCAGCTCAAAGAAATCGCCAAGCGCGAGCACGGCAACGTCGCGGCCCTGGCGCACGACGTTGTAGCGCGCGACGCCGTAATCGTCGCCCTCGGCAGGCGCCAGATCGGGGCGGCTTACCAGGCCAATGCCCGGCACACGGATCGCTACGGGATGCTCGCGGTGGTCGAGCGACCAGCTCAGCATGGACAGATATTCCTCCATGCAGGCCGGCGCCAAGTAGTGCATGTTGGGAAGACCGCCCAGCATGGAAATATCAAAGAACGAGAGGTGCGTCTCGGATGTGGTGCCAAAGATCGACGCGCCAAATACCAGGATGGTTGCGGGGGCGTCGTTGAGGCACAGGTCGTGCCACAGTTCGTCGTAGGCACGCTGCAAAAACGTGCCGTACACACCAAAGACCGGCTTGGCACCGGCGCTGGCGAGCGCGGTGGCAAAGGTGACGGCGTGTTCCTCGGCAATGCCCACGTCGACAAACTGCTTGCCTGCCGCGGCGCGAAGCTCGGGTGTAAAGCCCATGATGTAGGGCGTGGCCGCCGTGATGCCCACGACCTGCGGATCGCGCTCGATGGCAGCGCTCAGGGCCTCGCCCGTAATATCGGCATAGGTGCGCGGCGCAGGCTCGCTCGGATGGCCCGGGCAGAGCTTGCGCCCAGTCGCCATGTCAAACGGACCCACATGATGCCAGCGCTCGGGGTCGCTCTGGGCCGGCTCAAAGCCCTTACCCTTGGCGGTGGAGACGTGCAGCACGATGGGATGATCGATATCGCGCAGTTCCTGCAGCGCGTCGACTAGGGCCAACACATCGTTGCCGGCGTCCAGATAGCGGTAGTCGAGTCCCATCGCGCGGAAAACGTTGCGCTCGCAGGTGCCGTTGCTGGCGCGCAGCTCGGCCAGATTGCGATACAGGCCACCGTGGTTTTCGGCGATGGACTGGTCGTTGTCATTGACGACGATGATCAAGTTGCTGTCGAGCTCGGCGGCATTGTTAAAGCCCTCAAACGCCAGACCGCCCGAAAGCGAACCGTCGCCAATGATGGTAATGACGTTGTAGCTGTCGCCCGCCAAATCGCGGGCGTGTGCCAAGCCGCAGCCCAGGCTCACCGATGTGGAGGTATGACCCATGGCGAACAGGTCGTGCTCGGACTCGTCGGGATTGGCAAAGCCAGAAGCCTCGCCATAACGCTCCGGATCGATATAGGTGTACGCGCGCCCAGTCAGCGCCTTGTGGGCGTAGGTCTGGTGCGAAACGTCAAAGACAATCTTGTCGATGGGGGAGTTAAACACGCGATGAAGCGCAACCGTAAGCTCAACGACGCCCAAGTTGGGGGCAACGTGCCCGCCGACGGCGGCGGAGCTTTCGAGGATTGCCTGACGGATCTCGCCGCAGAGCAGCGGAAGCTCGGCGCGGTCGAGAGCCTTGACGTCCTCGGGCGTTGTCGTTTGCGTAAGCAGCATCGTTGTGGGTTACTCCATGCGAATCGTGCGCCGGCACTCCCTCGGCCGGCACAATTGCACAAGACAGTCTCGCACATTTTGGCGTTTGATATGTGACGGCGGCGCGGTAATTCGCCAACTGGTGGGGCAAAACGTTTTGTCCGATGCCATACTGGTAGATTCGATGATGATTTTATTCATTGCGTGCAGGCCGTGACTTGCCGTCGCGGGCCGCTGGAAGGAGGCAGCATGCCTGATGCCGCTCGTGCCGAGAAAATCGCGTGCGAAGTAGACCATGCTGCCCGTCAACTGGCACAGGCGGGCCGTCTGGACCTGACGCGCGAGTTTATCCAGCATGGCGATGTGACGGTGTATGCGCATGTGACCTCGGTGGCGCGGGCAAGTCTGTCATTTGCCGAGCGCTTGGGCCGTGCTGGCATTTCGGTCGACCGCGCCTCGCTGCTGCGCGGGGCCCTGCTGCACGATTACTTTCTCTATGACTGGCATGATCCCGACCCAAGCCATCGACTGCATGGCTTTCGCCACCCGTTTTTTGCCCTGGCGCGCGCGGAGGAAGATTTTGAGCTGACGTCGCGCGAGCGGAATATTATCGTGCGGCATATGTTTCCGCTGGTGCCGGTGCCGCCGACGTGTCGTGAGGCATGGATTGTATGCCTAGCAGATAAATGGTGCGCTCTGCGCGAGACGGTCGCCGGCCGTCTGCGGCGCAAAGACGAGACGGTCGATAGCGTGAGCAGCGAATCGAGCGAAAAGAGGAGAGGGTAGACGGTGGGAACCGCGATTGATATGGCTTTTGGCGGCGCGACGCTTGCCGCCTGTCCACTCTCGGCACTGGTGCTCTCGTTTGCCTTTTACGGGTTTTGCGGCTGGGCGTGGGAGTCGACGGTTTGCGCCATGCTCAATCACGGACGATTTGCCAACAGTGGCTTTTTGCTGGGGCCGTGTTGCCCTATCTATGGTGTGGGCGGCATAGCCTGCTGGCTTTTGCTGCGTGGGATTCCGGATGCCTCGAGCCAGTTTGTTGCCGCGGCGCTCGTATGCAGCTTGATTGAGTACGGCGTAGGCGTGTTGTTGGAAAAAACAACAGGCGCGCGCTTTTGGGATTACTCGCATCTGCCGTTTAACCTGCACGGACGCATCTGCCTGTACTGGGCCTGCGCGTTTGGCTTGGGTGCGCTGTGCATTTGCCGTTTAGTGGAGCCGGCATTGCTGGGGCTGCTTGGCCATCTGCCGGTGCTGATTGTGCGGCTGTCCGCCTTTATCGTCGCGGTCGCGATGATGGTCGACGCGGTGTGCTCTTTGGCCAGCTGGCGCCGCCTGTCCGATCAGCTGGAGCGTGTGCGTGCCGACCTTGCCGACCGCATCAATGAGTCGCTTGCCGATGCCTCCGACTCTATGCTCGAACGTATTCCCGATTCGGCAATCGACTCGGTGGCGCAGACGCATATCCGCGGTCGCGCCGTTAACGCTTGGCTGGCCGAGCTGGGCGACGCGGCGCTCGATGCCCTGCGCGAGAAGGCTTCGATGCCGACGTTTATCTCGGATGGTGCTCGCGGCCTGGCGCTCGCTGCCCGCCGCGTGGCCGATGCCGCGCCGAGCGTGCCCCGTCCGTCGCTCACCCGTCTCCGTACCGGCAAGCGCATGAGCCGTCCGGTGCCGAGCGTGTCGCTCAGCCGCCGCGACCTACGCTTCTTCAACGCCTTCCCGCGTCTGCGCATCAATCGCTACGAGGGCGTCATCCGAGCTACCGACCTCCGCGACCGAGCCCGCGAGCTGTTCCGCCGCTAGCCGGGACGGGCGTGTTTGCAGCTTCCTTGCTCGCGTATTTCCCGTTCGTTTCGCGCCCGTTGCCGTGCCGTTTCCAAGATTGCGGCACCGTTTCCATTCGACAACGCAGCGTTTAACAACGCCGTATCTGGTCTACACCAGTTGCCCCTCGGCCGCATCATGAGCGCCGACAACGTTCATGCGACCAAGGGGGAGCGAATGTACGATACGGGATCGACAACGTTTATGCTCATCTGCACCATGCTCGTGTTTTTAATGACACCGGGCCTGGCGTTTTTCTACGGCGGCCTGTCTAGGCGCAAAAATGTCATCAACACCATGCTCATGTGCTTTGGCGTCATTGGCTTGGTGGGCGTGCTGTGGATTGTGGCCGGCTGGTCGCTGGCCTACGGCGGCGACGGTTCCAATCCGTTTATTGGAGGCATTGACCAGCTGCTGTGCCTGCCGGTGCTCAACCAGGTGCTGCAGGCCGCCGAGGGCACCGCGACGGACGGTGCTGTCTATCCGGAGATCATCAACATCGCCTTCCAGATGGCGTTTGCCATGATTACCGCCGCTATCGTCACGGGCAGCCTCGCCGGACGCGTTAAGTTTGGCGCCATGACGGCCTTCCTGGGTATTTGGTTGCTCGTGGTCTACGCGCCGCTCGCCCACATGGTGTGGGGCGGCGAGGGCTCTTTTATCGGCGACATCATCGGCGCGCTCGACTTTGCCGGTGGCGACGTGGTGCACATCTCGTCCGGTCTGACGGGCCTGATTCTCTGCCTGATGCTCGGTCGTCGTCGCGGCTTTGGCATGGTGAGTTATCGCCCGCATAACGTGCCGTTTGTGGCGCTGGGCGCCGGACTGCTTTGGTTTGGCTGGTTCGGCTTTAATAGCGGCAGCGAGTTCAAGGCCGACGCCGTGGCGGCGCTTGCCATCCTCAACACCGTGACGGCCAGCGCGGCGGGCATGGTCTCGTGGCTTGCCATCGAGCGCGTGCGCACCGGTCGTCCCACGCTGGTGGGCGCCAGCACCGGTCTGGTCGCGGGACTCGTGGTGGTCACACCGGGCGCGGGCTTTGTCGAGCCGTGGGCAGCGCTGGTCATGGGCCTGATCGTCTCGCCCGTCTGCTATTTTGCCATCAGCCATCTTAAGACCAAGTTCGGCTACGACGACGCGCTCGACGCGTTCGGCTGCCATGGCATCGGCGGCATCCTGGGCGGCGTGCTCACGGGTCTGTTCTGCGTGCCGGAGCTTTCGTGGACCGGCAAGGGTGGCCTGTTCTACACGGGCGATGTGTCGCTGCTCATCTCGCAGATTTTGGGCATTGTGGTGACGGTCGTCATCGTGCTGGTGCTCGACCTGGTGATCGCCGCGGTGGTCAAGGCGCTCTTCCACGGCAGCCTGCGCGTAGACGAGGCCGACGAGGCGCTGGGTCTGGATGCGAGCCAGCACGGCGAAAGCGCCTACCCCTCGTTCTCGGGACTCGATTAGCAGCTTCCCCAGGCACCGCACCTTGCCGTTCAAACCGTCGCGCGGCTTCCCCAGGCACCGCACCTTGGGTTTCAAACCGTCGCTTGCGTACCAAAGTACGCGGCGCTCCTCTTTCAACCCAATCTGCGGCACCTGGGAAACCCGCCGCATTGAATGGCAATTCATTTCTTTTATTTAAGAGAGGAATTCACTATGAAGAAGATTACGGCGATCGTTCGTGCCGAGAAGCTTGAGGTTCTTAAGGACGCGCTGTTTGCTGCTGATGTTCGCGGCATGACTATCAACCAGGTGCAGGGCTGCGGCGCGCAGCATGGCTGGAAGGAATACGTGCGCGGCAACGAGCTGCTCGTCAACACGATCCCCAAGGTGCAGTTCACCCTCATCTGCGCCGACGAGCACGTCGACGGCATTGTCGACATCATCTGCAACGCTGCGCGCACCGGCGCTGTCGGCGACGGCAAGATCTGGGTCGAGCCGGTCGAGGAGGTCATCCGCATACGCACCGGCGAACACGGCCCCGCCGCGGTGTAGAATCGACCGCCTGCCATCCGCAACGTTAAAATACTGCCATGAGGCACAATACTTGCGTTGCGGATGGGCGGATTATGGGTCGCAATAAATATCCCGAAGAGACGGTCGCGAAGATTCTCGATGTGGCGCTGGAGCTATTCTGCGCGCAGGGTTACGAGGGAACGAGCATTCAAGATATCGTTGACCGCCTCGATGGCATGACCAAGGGCGCCATCTACCACCACTTCAAGAGCAAAGAAGATATTTTTAATGCCGCATTTGATCGGGCGATGGCTCCTATTGTTGAGCGCCGCCGCTCGATGCTTGGCGTCGGTAATATGACCGGAGCCCAAAAACTCAAGCGACTGTACGCGCCCGAGTCCGTCGTTCCACAAATTGAGCTATGGGCACGTATGCGTCCTGCAGCAGATCCGGTAAAAAGCTCGCGTCTACTGGCGATGCAGTACCAGGGCTCGTTCGACGAGTCGGCCGATGGCTATCTCTTGCCAGTGATCGAGGAGGGCATCGACGATGGCTCCATTGCGTGCGAATGCCCGCGCGAAGCGGCTGAGGCCGTATCGTTGTTGGCGAATCTTTGGCTGCTGCCGCTGTTCCGTCCGCTCGAGACCAAGGATCGAATGCTCGCTCGCGCTCAATGTTTGGCGCAGATGGCTGCCGCGGTGGGACTCGATTTGGGGGAAGAAGTGCTTCAGACAACGGCGCAGATTTGGGACGTATGGGACCGCGCCGGGTGGTAATATAGATACCAACGGTATGTAATAGATTTGAACAGGCAGCTCCGGCTGCCCTTTTCAAGTCGATAAATACATACTAGCGGTATGTATGGGGGCGGACTTATGGCTGGGCTGAGAGACGTCGACGTCTCGTTGAAATCAAAAACAGTGCGGTCAATCAGGCTCGCGGAACTTCTGGTTGCGCAGCTGTGCACGTATTCGATGCTGTCAGCGCTGTGCTTTGCGTATCCGCTTTACTTGTTCGATTGCAGCGGATCGTCAACGTTATATGGCGCCGTCGTCGCGACGGCGTTCATACCCGGCGTACTCGCAACTCCGGCTGGCGGAATCTTGGCGGATAGGGGCAGACATCGCGAGGTCCTCGTGGCACTCGGCATTGCTCTGATGACTGCATCACTGCTGTCTGTCCCCATGAAGCGCTCATTGCCTCTTGCGGCCGTCGTAGTAGCGATACTTTGTGTTCAATATGGTGTTCAATCGCTGCTGAAGCCAATGCTCCAAATTGAGACGGTGCGCATGGCGGGTGAAGAGAAGGTTGAGCGGGCCACTGCATTGGTTTCGCAGATGACCATGGTGAGCAATATCTTGGGCCCTGTGGTCGGGACGGCAGTCTATGGGTGCTTTGGCATCGATACTCTTTGCACAACCGCGTCGGTGGCGTTTGCGATTTCAGCTCTCTTGTTTGGGGTCGCACTCAAGCAAAATGCCTCATCTGAAACGATGGGAGACGGCGCGACTCGTACGACATGCCGAAGCGATTTTTGGGAGTCGATTCGGTATCTGTTGCAAAATGCATCATTGGTCGCTGTGATTTTGCTTGCGGCTGTTTTGAACTTTGCGTTGGTTGGGCTAACGATTGGCGCTCCCATTATTGTTACAAAGCATCTCGGCATGCAATCGTCCTGCGTTGGGATAGTTGAGGTGGCTATGGGCTTGGGTGGTCTTGCCGGCAGTGGCTTGGTCGGCATTTGGCCGCATCGTTTTTCTTTCAATGGCATATGTCGATATGTTGCGATGATCTGTTTTGGAGTCGCACCGATCATTGTCACGCTACTGTTCGGCGCAGATGTATGCGTGTTCACCGTGTTTGCGGTTGGTTCGGCATGGGTCATGGTGTGGGCAGCCATTGCGTCGGTTGAAATCATCGCGTTTGTTCAGCGGGCAGCGCCGACTGAGCTCTGCGGAAAAGTGCTTTCGGTCGTTTACATGGTCCTTTCCTGCGCAATACCTATCGGCCAATTGACGTACGGGGCTGCATATGATCGATGGACACCGGCGATTGTATTCGCAGGCATGTTGGCGGTGCTGACGTTGACGACGGCTCTGTTTTATCGGCTGAAAAGTCGCTCGTAACGATTGGTTTAACACACTGGGGCACCGGCCTTTGCGGGAGCGAATGTCCCGGCGTGTTGGAGCGCCCTTGCATGGGCACGCTCATTCTCGTCTAAAATATCGTGCAGACGAAGGAGAGGCATGCCCCATGATCAAGATGTTCGCGAGTGACTTAGACGGAACGCTGCTGAACGCCCTGCACGAGGCGGATGGGACCATCCGCCGTGCCATCCGCGAGCTGACCGAGGCTGACTTGCATGTGGTTCCCGCGACCGGGCGCTCGACGTTGCCAATCGGCGAGCATGGCTTTACGGGGCTGGCGCTCGATGCCTGCTGCTCCAATGGATCCATCGTGCGCGACAGTCATGGCGAGGTGCTCAAGACCTGGACCATCGACCCACAAATCACCGAGGAGCTGCTCAAGGAGTTTCCGAATATCTGTTTTGACTGCTCCACGCCCGACGGCATGTTTTCGAGCGGATCGTTCGAGATGCACCAGGCGGGCTTTAAAAAGGACAGTCCCATCAAGCGCATCGTGATGCGTGGCATGCGTGCGCGTGGCGGCTATCACGAGGAACAGTATTTCGACCAGTCGATTGGCGACATCCTGCGCCACGATGTGTGCAAGATCAACTGCCGCGTGACCTCGCGCGAGCTGGAGCGCGACCTTAAGGCGTATCTTGCCGAGCGTTCGGATCGCGTGGTCAACGCGCCGTTCGATCCGGTGATGTTCGAGATCACGGACGTAGCGTGCAACAAGGGCGAGAGCGTGGCCTG
This sequence comes from uncultured Collinsella sp., assembly GCA_937995345.1. Classification (GTDB taxonomy): domain Bacteria; phylum Actinomycetota; class Coriobacteriia; order Coriobacteriales; family Coriobacteriaceae; genus Collinsella. Next base: position 70,390 of record CALKKS010000028.1, read on the forward strand.
GCTGGCGGGCTACTACGGTATTGCCGAGGACGAGGTCGCGGTCTATGGAGACGGCGGCAACGACAACGCCATGCTCAAGCGTTTCCGCCACAGCTACGCGACCAAAAACGCTAGCGATGCAGCTAAAGCCGCCGCGAGCGCGACCATCGGCAGCTGCATGGTCCACGCCGTCCCCAAACACATGCTCGCCACCATGCACAAGCAAAACTCCCGCACCGTCATCGAATAATGTGACAAAGGGACAGTCCCTTTGCCACAGTGGGGACTAGCTTCTTTAAAAACGAACATATATTCGCATATTTAACTGCGCTTTGATAGAATTGTTGCTGTTGGCGGCAGTTCCATGTGCCGGGCAGCGCCCTCCATTTGATGGGAGGTGATGCCCATGACCGATTTGATTGATTTCGTGAAGCTCCTGACCGCTTTGGTCTCGCTCCTCACGACGCTTATCGGACTTTCCGAGGCACTCAAGCAACGTTCGAAGCAACGTAAGAGGGGTCGCCGCCGTTAAGGCGTTGACCCCCTAAAACAAGCAACGGCGCTGCCCAGCCAGCTACAACTTGGGCTGCCGTCGACACCATTCTACCCACGAATGACATTTTGGACAATCGGCAATGCCACTTCAAAAAATGGATGCAACCTGGATATACCAAATACAGGAACTTGTACGACGCCGTTCTCAAGGGTATCAATAAATGGCGCTCTGAAAATGATCAGAATGGCGAAATTGGCTACCGCGAAGTTGACCGATTAATTTGGTATTACTTCAAGGGTGCAAGCGGCAAGCGTATCAAGCAGGCTTTGGCTGCGATCGATTGCTAGGGATGCTGACAGATGCTGCATTAAATAGCTCTCGTCCTACTTTTTGGGCGAGAGCTATTTGTTCGTTCAGTTATCAAGGTTATTTTCTGGCAGGATGCCTCGAAATGGCTGGCTTGAGATGCGACTAACCTCGGTATGCCTCCTTTGGACCGTGTGTGGCTCGGGCTTCTATCGATAGAACACCGCGAATGCTGTGTTGCCACAAAAATGGGTGTCCCCGCTGCTTGCTGCTTTTGAAGCCCCGCCCATAAGATTCGTCATCGCGCGCGATGCCGATATATATTCAGCCAAATAGGCTCGTTCTCTTTGTTGTTGGCACACTCTTCTAGCAGGTCTTCTATCCGGTCCAGCTCGATTACTTGCAATGCTGCGCATTCTTCCGGCATGGGTTGTGCTACCTTCCTCGCTCTGAAAACAGGCGATAGCATCAGGTTCGTATGCGCCCATCCGGCAAAGCAGCTGCCGTAGGGGATAGAGCCACATCTGATCTGCCCATCGCCATCGGGATACAGGCAGTCCAATTTCGAGTTTGCTACCAGGCAATAACAAGGGCCTGGTGCCCATGGCCTGCAGTCGATCTCAAGAATGTCGCCCTTTTTGTACGGTGTGGGCAGGTCGATGTACGCCCCTTTAAACCATGGCCCAAAGATTTCACCCACAATGCAATCGCGCGCCTCGCCACATTCGCCTTCTTCCTCTCTGCAGATGTACTGGATTTCGCCGGAGGCGTTTGCGTAGTAAGTGTAGTCTGGCTGCAGAAAGCCGTCGTATGGATATGAACAGCTCGGGTCGTTGGCAAGGTTGAACAGCTCAATCATCCAGTATGAGGACGATAAATCTGTCATGCCGTCCCACTTGTCTGCGTATGTCTTCATTGCCGCAAGGGCGGCCTGCCACGATGCCACAGGAAGGGGCCATGCGTGATAGCGGATCCCACTTCGCTATCGATGAAGCTAATTTCGCTGATAAGCAGCACTTTCTTGTTTCCGTCGACGGCCTTTAGCGCGTCCAAGCAGCCATCGATGTAGTCGATACAATCTTCTGGATCGTACCAATGAAAGGTGTTGTCTGACGAGTTGCGCTCAGCAGCAAGCAGTCTGCTGAGCATCTTCCGTTTGCGGTTGATTTCTATCGGCACGCTACCGATGATGTGCGCGTGCTGATCACTGCTCAGTAGTTGTGGATTATGCAGCAAATGCTCTCGCAGCTCCGGAGAGTCGATCAAGTTGATTATTTCTTCGTGCATGATGGCCTCCGGGTTGCCGGTGTGGCTTCTCGTAGATTCGGACATGGCGGCCTCTACTCAAATAGCTGCGGATACTTTTCCTTGAGCGGTGCCTGATCAAGACGCAGCTCTTCAAGGTTGCGCCTGGCCTTGGATTCCATCCTTATGGTGTCGATAAACGCGACGAGTGAGTCGACATACAGGTCGCCGCGCAGGTAGGCCTGGGCCGCGATTAAAATCCGCTGCTCGTCTTTGAGCGGCTTGCGGTAGTACTCGAGATTTAGGTAGAGCGGATCTGGTTCGCCGATGTACAGGGGAAACGTCTTGCTGTAGCTAATCGAGCAGCCGGTCGCGCGCATGTGGCTGATGTCCCCCGCATGGCGATAATGCTCGAGCCGCTGCTGCGCATGGTTAAGCCATTCGTCAGAACGATCCACCTGTCGGAGTTCTGCCTCAAGTTTCACCCGGTCCCACGTGGGCAGATCGAGCAACGTGAACGGCTCGCGGGCGCTGCCTTGCGGCGTCCAGACGATGTCACCGGTGTGGAACGGCGTGGGGATATCGACCCAGATGAATTCGAATGCGATTTCCCAATCGTTTTCGACGGGGCCGGCTGAGGGGCAATAGACAGAAAGAACCTCGCCTTTGCCGTTTACCATGAGCCAGTCTTCTCGGCGATGCTCTTCATCGGTATCGAGCGGGCATCGGGTGATGCGCACGCGCGCCTCCGGACGACTCGCCAGCTCGTCGTCACGGCGCAGCGCCTCGGCACACTTCTCATAGCAGCTAAAAGGCGCGCCGAAGGCCCCGCAAATCTGCCCGTCGGGCACGATCTCCTCTTCATACTGATACACGTAGCCCGTTCCCGTCATAAATGCATCGACGCACCGCTTGTTGTAATCGATTGTCCAGCGCAAAAAGGCATGGAAATCGGGGATAGCAGGCCTTCCGAAACCGGCAAGGGTGGCTTCCAACGAACAATTGGCCATGGTTTGCGCAATCTCCTGCCAGGCTCCGCACTTCTGCTCGAGCGAGGCGGTCTTCGAAAACCAAACCAGATAGGCGGCTTCGACGGTGCCGGGCCGGAAATCGATGCTGCGCAGATGCTCCCGAATGTCCCGGGAGTCGACAAAATCCAAGATGTCCATGGTTAGCTCCTCTTTGTTTCGAAGCGCGTCGGCGGGGTTGCCGAATCATCGAATAATTCCGGATAGCGGCTCTTGAGCCCGCCATCTTCCCTTTCAAACCGCTCGGCTTTTTTCTTGACCAATGCCTGCAGCTCGAAAAGACTTGATAGCGCAATAAGTGAGTCAAGACCCAGATTGCCGTCGAGATATGCCCGCACGCCGTACAGAATTCTCGCCTCTGGCTTGAGCGGGGTGCGACAGTGCTCCATATCGAGAAGAAAACAACTCGGCTCTCCAATATAGACGGGATACTCCAGGGGATATTCAATCTGGCAGCCATAGGCGTACATGTCGCTCGTATCGCCATTTTGCCGATGGTGTTTAAGCAAATCATCGGCCCCTTCTGCGGCGCGTTCCCTGTAGGTGGACGGCGGGAGCTCGTCTATGACCCGCTGCGTGGTCCATGTCTGCATATTGAGAAGCAGCATGGGGTCGCCAGGGTCGCCGTGACGACAAATGATGTCGCCGGCGTGAAATGGCGTCGGGATGCTAAACCACATCAACTCAAAGGCAAAAGTGGGGTCTTCGCCCTCGCGTTCCACGTCGATGCAGCGCAGCTGGCAGTCCATGATTTCGCCTTTTGCGTTGATCATGAGCCTGTCGGCGGCATAGTAGTCTTCGTCCGGATCGATCGGGCGGCGCGTTATTTCAATCGAGGTAGGATTCTCCTCCTCAAGCTCATTCCAGATTACCTCGAAACATTTATCGTAGCTGGTGTAGGGGCCATAATTGCACCCGTTCTCATTGGGGCTTCCCGTCTTGTCCTCAAAGAAATACATGTGCTCGCCAGGCTGTTTGAACCGGGCAATTAGCATGCGCTCCCATTTGATGACGCCGCGAAGAAAGGCATGAAAGTTGGGAATGTTAAGTGTGCCGTGTCGCCTGCTCATCGAGCAATTGGGCATGTTGTCGATAATCTTTTGCCAGGCCTCGATCTTCTGCCGTAGTGTCTTCTCGTTCGAACGGTCGACGATGAACGCCGCCTCGGGTGTGGTGAGCTCGTAGCCGATGTCCTTCAAGTGTTCTTTGATGTCGGGTGAGTCGAGAAAGTCAAGGATGTCTGAACGTATGGCGTTGGCGCTGGCTCCAGCCGATGTGCGGTATGGCTGCAGGCAGTCGTGTGTGACCGAGCCGTCTGACCATTGCTTGCCGTAGCTGGGGTCGTCGTGCAGTTTTTTCGAGAGCTCGAGCATAAAAGAGCAATCATCGGGCAAATCGCCGGTATAGCATTCGGCGGTATAGAGAGCAGAGGGCGTGAAGTCGTCGAGGAAACCATCCGCGAAATCCCTCAAGCGGAGGTTGCCTTCCTCAACGCCGTAGATTTTGCTCGGATAGGCGCACCAAACCTGACCTTTGAACGAACTGTCGTAATCGTCTTCGAGCACGATGGCGAAACGAGGACCGTGGTCGAAGGGTCGGCTGTCGATCTTGATGATGTCGCCGGGGACCCAAGGAGTGTAGAAGACCTCGCCATTGGCACAGAAGTGCTTGCCTTTGTTCCACATCAAGTGGTCGATACCTTGATGTGGGGTCCGCTGATTCCGGCGGTCACTCAAAAAGACCAAATCGCCCGTCATGGTCGCGGCGAATTTCAGTGAGGCTTGGGCACGCGGGCACTCGTGTAGGTCTTTGGCGGTATAGAGTTCGATCAGCCAGAATGATTCTGACCAATCTTCATCGGGGTCGTCTTCGACGTATTGTTTCATGAGGGTTTGCGCAGCTTTCCATGAGGCAACGGGGAAGGGGCGGTCAAAGGTATCGTGCCCACGCTCCTCTTCGCTGTAAAACATGCCGGAGACCAGCAAGATGCCGTGGTCGCGGTCAATGTTGTAAAGCATATCGAGTGCGGTGCTGAGCTGGTCAAGGCTGGAGTCGATCGCCTCGGCGTAATCCGATGAGACCTCTTTGCGGAGCTGCTCGAGCATGGCCCGTTTTTCGTCGAGCGTCTTGAGGGAGCCGCCGATGATGTTGACGCAAGAATCATCTTGCCCACCGGCGTAATTGAGCATGTGGCCTCGCAACTCGCTGTCTTTGATGCAACTGCATACGAGCTCCCTGCCGGCGTCGGTGATTACGGTATCTGCTTGGCTGTTCATGGCAACCTCCTCTTTGATCGGTGCCGTTAGCATCCGCCAGAGGTTGTGGTTTGTAGTCCCATTAACGGGCCTGATATGAATCTCGCGTCAAACATACTTCTGGAAACGCACCGGTACATGGGCGTGCGCGTGTTGAAAGGATTGGTATGCAGAAGATGATGCTGGATCTTGTGACGAATAGCGCCGGTATGGCGGAAGCCTGGGAGGATGCTTTTAGGGGCTATAAAGGCGTTGCGGTGCATTGCTGTGATTTCCGAACGTTTATCGATCAGCAGCCTGAAATCGATGCCGTCGTATCGCCGGCGAACGCATATGGCTTGATGGACGGAAATTACGACAGGGCGATAACCGATAAGTTTGGACCGGCGCTTGCCGAGCAGGTGCGAGCGGTTATTTTGGAGCGGTTTTACGGAGAGCAGCCGGTTGGCACGAGCTTTTCTGTCCCGATTCCCGGGCACGAGAACATACTGCTCATACACACTCCGACCATGCGAGCTCCCTCTCCCATTGCTGACCCCTTGGTCGTCTATCAATGCATGAGGACAACGCTTATGGAAGCGATACGGACTTCGCGAAAGCGGATCGTGGTTCCTGCGTTCGGTGGAGCGTGCGGATTTCTTCCGTTCAAGAAAATCGCCATGCTCATGTGGGAGGCTTATCTTCAGATTGCCGAATCTCCTGCAGAAATCACCTGGGAATATGCGTGGTCACGCAATTTGGAGGATTGGTATCGCTGATGCGCCGATGAACAGCGCATCGAAGCGTAACGGAAGGGGTCGCCGCCGCTAAGGCGTCGACCCCTTAATCCTAGCGACCGGTGCAATCTCCCTTTAAATAAGGATCGACCGTCGCATCGAACAGCTCTGGATAGCGGTCCTTGAGCCAACTGTCTGCATCCTCAAAGCCGCGTGCCTTTTTCTCCGCCATTGCCTGCAGCTCGTATGCGCTGGCCATCGCGGCGAGTGAGTCAACCGCTAGGTCGCCTTTGACATATGCCCTGACGCCGTAAAGGATTCGCTCCTCCGACTTGAGCGGCTCGCGATAATAATCGATGTCCAAAAGAAACCCCTCGGGCTCCCCAATATAGAAGGGGAAATGTAAGGCGGATGAGACCTGGCACCCGTAGGCGTACATGTCGCTGGTGTCGCCGTCGTATCGGTGCCAACGCAATAGCTTGTCGGCCTTTTGAACGAGGCGTTCTTTGTAGACGGAAGAAGCAAGTTCTTTGTCGACTCGTTCGGACCCCCAAGTTTGCAGGTCAAAAAGTACCATCGGCTTGTTAGGGCGCTGGAGGTTGCAGATGATGTCTCCGGCATGGAAGGGCGTTGGGATATCGAACCACACGTCCTCAAAATCGCTTGCGGTGCCCTCCTCGTTCCACTCACCCTCGAACCTGTAGTCGCAAGACATTGCCTCGCCGTTCGCATTGAGTATGACCATGTCGTCGGCATAGTGGTCTTCATCTGGGTCGATGGGGCGACGGGTGATTCGGATCGTCTTGGGATCGTCACCGTCGAGTTCTTTCCAGATGGCATCGAAGCACGTTTGATAGCTGCTATAAGGGCCATAAAGACAGTTGCCCTGGTCGCGCCTGTCCCATGAGTAGTCCTCAAAGAAATACAGGCAATGGCCGTCTGTCCGTTTAAAGTGCGCGAGCTTTCTTTGCTCCTGCTTGATGACATTGCGCAGAAAGGCATGGAAGTCCGGGATGTTGAATGTGTCATTCCTGCGACTCATGGTGCAGTTGGGCATATTGTCGATGATCTTTTGCCAGCCTTCGAGCTTTTGCTGCAATGTCGCTTTGTGCGAGCGGTGGACGATGAAAGCCGCTATGGGCGTGGTGAGTTCGTAGTCGATGCGTTGAAGATGCTTCTTAATGCTGTGCGAGTCCAAAAACTCGAAGATGTCCGAACGAATGTCCAGCGCGCTTTGGCTGGTGGGCTTGCGGTATGGCTGCAGACAATCGTGCCCGGTCGAGCCTTCGGCCCATTGCGTGCCGTAGTCGGGGTCATCGTGCAGCTTTTGCGAAAGCTCGAGCATAAAGGCGCAATCGTCCGGTAGGTCGCCGGTGTAGCGCTCGGCGGTGTAGAGTGCGGAAGGGATGAAGAGATCCAGGAGACTGTCGCTGTAGGTGCCGGATGAAAGCGAGCCTTCCTTAACGCCGTGGCTCCTGCTGGGTCCTGCGCACCAGATTTGGCCCCGGAGCGTGTGCTCATAGTCATTCTCGAGCACGATGGCAAAGCGGGGCCCGTGGTCGAAGGGCCTGCCGTCTATCTTGAGGATGTCGCCCGGGACCCACGGCGTATAGATGGGTTCGTTGCTGTCGCAGAACCGTCTGCTTTCGTTTCGCCAAGCGCTTTCGACATATGATTTGCGAGTGCGGTTAGTGCGCCGGTCGTGGAGGAATATGAGTTTTCCGTCTTTGGTTGCCGCGAACGACAGGGAAGGCTGCGCTGTTTGGTGCTCGTGCAGGTCTTCCGAGGTGTAAAGATTGATTGCCCAGTACGATTCGGACCAATCGTCGTCAGGATACTCTTCGATATAGCGCTTCATGAGCGTTTGCGCGGCATCCCACGATGCGGTGGGGAAGGGGCCGTCGAGGTCGTCGGCGTCGCGCTCCTCCTCGTTGTAGAACCTGACGTATAGCAGGAGGATTCCGTGGTCACGCTCGACGTTGTGGAGCATTTCGAGCGCGCTGTTGAGCTGGGCGAGATGGGAATCGATGTCTTTGGCGAGCTCCGGCGTGACATGCTCGCGGAGTTGTTCGAGCATGATGCGCTTCTCGTCGAGCGTCTTGAGGGAGCCAGCGATGATTGGTGCAGGGCAGTACAAGTATTTGCGCATGTGATCGCGCAGCTCGGCGCTCTTGATGCAGCCGAGGACGAGATCCTTGCCGGCATCGGTGATGCTATCGCTTGCCTGGTTATTCATGATGGCCTCCTTATCAGTCTTTACTGAATGATGTAATGGAGGCTGTGATTTAGAGTCCCATTAGCGGGACCAGGCTCGATCGGTGTGGCAAAGGGACTGTCCCTTTGCCACATCCAAATATTGCCTTTACGTGTTGATGCACACGGTGTGCAATAATACTCGCACTGTGCAATAGCGCACAGACTGAGTAACAAGGAGGACGTTTGTCCCAGCTCGAGAAATGCGACCGCCGATCCCTTCGCTCGCAGCGCGCCCTTCGCCAGGCGCTTGCCGACGAGCTTGCCGAAAGCGGCGATCTTTCGCGCATTAACGTCGCGTCGCTCACCGAGCGTGCCGGGCTTACGCGCCGCACGTTCTATTCGCACTACCGCGATATTCCCGACTTTATCAATCAGATCGAAGAGAGCCTGCTTGCCGAGATCCGCGAGCGCGTTGAGCTTATCACCGCAGCTCAGCTGCCCGATCTCTATCGCAATATCGACGAGCTCGAGCCGGCGCCTGGTTCGGTTGAATTGCTGCGCTATCTTGCGGCCAATCGCGACCTGATCGGTTCGCTGCTGGGTCCGGGTGGCGATCAGGCCTTCATTAAAAAGATTATCGACACCGCGCGCGAAGCGGTGGCCCCGCGCGCCCAGACGGGCATTTTGGGTTTGGCGCTGGGAACGTTCTTTGATTATTACGTCACCTATGTCGTAAGCGCCGAGGTCGGCCTGGTCCAGCGTTGGTTCGAGCGTGGGCTTGCGGAATCGCCCGAGACCATGGCGCGCATCATGACGGTCATCGCCTTTGTGCGCCCCGGCGACCTGTATGGCCAACCTATCGATATCAACGTGCCGGAATACGGCATGAAGCTATTGAACCTGCAGCTCGAGGATGCGGTCAACACCGCCGCGCCTGCCGAGTCCAACAACTAAGAGGAGAGACAATGAGCAAACTCGTCGAAGGCATTAAGGACCGTATGGTCGCTGCCGCCCGCGAGGCCGTGCCCGCCGTGGCGGACGCCGCGCAGAAGGCCGCGACCGCGGCGGCCGAGAAGGTCGTTGAGGCAGTTGCCGAGGCCAAGAACGCAGCAGGGGAGGCAGCCGCAGCTGACGCACCGACCGACGTGGCCGCGTCCGATGCCGCTGAGCCCGTGCCCGCCGCCACCGCCGCAGCCGCTCCCGAAGGCGCGATCTTCAACCCCGAGAACGCTCGTGGCAACCTGCACCTGGGCATCGACGTGGGCTCCACCACCGTCAAGCTCGCCGTGCTCAACGACGACAACCAAATCGTATACGCCAAGTACCAGCGTCACCACACCGATGTTCGCGCCTGCGCGCGCGACCTGTTCGAGGGCGCCGCGACCGTGCTGCCGACGGCCCAGATGACCTGCGCCATCACCGGCTCGGGCGGTCTTTTGCTGTCCCAGTGGCTCGACCTGGAGTTTGTCCAGGAGGTCATCGCCAGCAAGCGCGCCGTCGAGACCCTTATCCCGGCCACCGATGTCGCCATCGAGTTGGGCGGCGAGGATGCCAAGATTATCTACTTCGACAACGGCATCGAGCAGCGCATGAACGGTACCTGCGCCGGCGGCACGGGCGCCTTCATCGACCAGATGGCCACCCTGCTGCACACCGATGCGAGCGGCCTTAACGAGCTCGCGGCCAACGCCACCACCATCTATCCCATCGCGAGCCGCTGCGGCGTCTTCGCCAAGACCGACGTCCAGCCACTGCTCAACGAGGGCGCCCGCCCCGAGGACGTCGCCGCATCCATTTTCCAGGCCGTCGTGACCCAGACCATCTCGGGCCTGGCGTGCGGCCGTCCCATCCGCGGCAACGTCGCCTTCCTGGGCGGCCCGCTGCAGTATCTCTCCGAGCTGCGCCACCGCTTCTACCTCACGCTCAACCTGGACGAGGAGCACCGCATCGTGCCCCAAAACGCTCACCTGTTTGTGGCGAGCGGCGCCGCCATGGCGCACGAGTCCAACAAACTCAGCACATTCCCGCAGCTCATTGCAGCCATCGACAGCCTGGGTGACACACAGGGTGCAGAGGTTGAGCGCCTGGACCCGCTCTTTGCCACCGACGAGGACTTCGCCGAGTTCAAGAACCGTCACGACACCGAGGTCGTCCCCAAGGGCAAGCTCGACGGCTACACCGGCCGCGTGTTCATTGGCATCGACGCCGGTTCCACCACCATGAAGGCCGCGCTCGTGGGCGAGGACGGCCAGCTGTTGCATACCTGGTACGGCAACAACAACGGCGACATCCTGGGCACGGCCAAGGTCATCATGGCCGATTTCTACAACCACATCCCCGCGGGCTGCACCATCGGCCACGTGACCACCACGGGCTACGGCGAGGCACTGCTCATCGAGGCCCTCAAGGCCGACTCCGGCGAGATCGAGACCGTCGCGCACCTGCGCGGCGCCAAGGCGTTCCTGCCCGGCGTCGAGTTTATTCTGGACATCGGCGGCCAGGACATGAAGTGCCTGCGCGTCAAGGACGGCGTGATTGAGCACATCATGCTCAACGAGGCCTGCTCGTCGGGTTGCGGCAGCTTTATCGAGAGCTTCGCTGTCTCTATGAACATGGACGTGCGCGCGTTCGCCGATGCCGCCATCCATGCTAAGGCCCCCGTCGACCTGGGCAGCCGCTGCACGGTCTTTATGAACTCGCGCGTCAAGCAGGCGCAAAAGGAAGGCGCCACGGTGGGCGACATCGCGGCCGGCCTGTCTTATTCCGTCATCAAGAACGCCCTGTTCAAGGTCATTAAGCTGCGCGACCCCAAGGAGATCGGCAGCCAGGTGATCGTCCAGGGCGGCACCTTTATGTCCGATGCCACGCTGCGCGCGTTTGAGCAGCTCACCGGCGTACATGCCGTGCGTCCCGACATCGCCGGCTGCATGGGCGCTTACGGTGCGGCCCTGCTCGCCCGTGACCGCGCCGGCGCCGACGGCACCTCGACCATCCTTTCTGCCGAGGATATCGCGCACCTCACCGTGACGCAAAAGCATGTCCGCTGCGGCCGTTGCTCCAACAACTGCCAGCTCACCGTAAACGACTTTGGCGGCGGCAGGCGCTTCATTACCGGTAACCGCTGCGAGAAGGGCGCCGGCCACAAAAAGCAAAAGACCGAGGCCCCCAACCTCTTCAAAAAGAAAAACGAGTTGCTGTTTAACCGCGAGGTACTGAGCCCCGACGAGGCCCCGCGCGGCACCGTGGGTATCCCGCGCGCACTCAACATGTACGAGAACTACCCCTTCTGGCATGCGTTCTTTACGCGCCTGGGCTTTAGCGTGCAGCTGTCCGACCAGTCGAGCAAGAAGACCTACCAGGCGGGTATCGAGTCCATGCCGTCCGAGAGCGTGTGCTATCCGGCAAAGATGAGCCACGGTCACGTGATGAACCTTATCGACCGCGATGTCGACTTTATCTGGATGCCGTGCGTGCGCTGGGAGCGCAAAGAGGACCCGACGGCCGGTAACTGCTACAACTGCCCCATCGTCATGAGCTACCCCACGGCGCTGGCGCTCAACATTGATGAGATCCGCGAGCAGAATATCGAGTTCCTGTATCCGTTTGTGCCCTATCACGACAAGACCGAGCTCAAGCGCCGCCTGTACCAGGTGCTCGCCGTCGACCGCGTGGCCGATGCCGAGGCTGGTCGCGGTCGCGTGCGTGGACCCAAGATCACGCGCTCCGAGGTCGATGCCGCTGTCAACGCTGCCTTTGAGGCCGATGCGCGTTTCCACGAGGACATCCAGACCATGGGCGAGGAGGCTCTTAAGTGGGTCGAGGACCACGGCGGTCACGGCATCGTGCTCGCCGGTCGTCCCTACCATAACGACCCCGAGATCAACCATGCTCTGCCCGAGCTTATCTCGAGCTTTGGCTTCGCGGTCTTTACCGAGGATTCGCTCGCGCATCTGGTGAAGCCCGAGCGCCCGATCCGCGTCGTCGACCAGTGGATGTACCACAGCCGCCTGTACGCCGTCGCCCGTTTTGTGACGATGCGCAACGACCTGGACCTGATCCAGCTCAACTCCTTCGGCTGCGGCTTGGACGCCCTGACCACCGACCAGGTGCAGGAAATCCTTGAGGCCAGCGGCAAGATCTACACCGTGCTCAAGATCGACGAGGTGTCCAACCTGGGCGCCGCGCGCATCCGCATCCGCTCGCTCATGGCCGCGCTCAAGGACCAGGAGGCCGAGCGCTTGGCCGAGGCCACGGCCGCGGGCGAGGCCTACGAGCAGGGCGATGCCGCGCCGGTGGCACCCTCCACGGATGCCCCCGCGTTCGCGAGCCGCAAGTACACGTTCGAGGCGCAGCGCGAGAGTGCTTCGACCGCGTGGCCCAAGGTGCCCTTTACCGAGCAGATGCGCGACGAGGGCTACACCATCCTGTGCCCGCAGATGGCACCGATCCACTTTGACCTAGTCAAAGAGGTGTTCCGCGGTGCCGGCTACAACTTGGAGCTGCTGCCCTCGACTGACCACGATGCCGTCGAGGCCGGTTTGCGCTACGTGAACAATGACATTTGCTATCCGTCGATCCTGGTAACGGGCCAGATTATGGAGGCCATCGAGAGCGGTCGATATGACCTGTCCAAGACAGCCGTGGTTATCAGCCAGACCGGCGGCGGCTGCCGTGCCACCAACTACATCGCACTCATCCGCAAGGCCCTGCGCGAGAGCGGCCACCCCGAGATCCCGGTGATCTCGCTTTCGGCCGTGGCGCTGGGCGAGGACAACCCCGGCTTTAAGATTACGCCGGCGCTGCTTAAGCAGGCAGTCTACGCGGTGCTCTTTGGTGACGTGATGATGCAGATGCTCTATCGCTGCCGCCCGTACGAGGCCACGCCCGGTGCCGCCAACGCGCTCTACGAGGAGTACATGGCGCGTGCCCGCAAGCTGGCGCCCAAGTTTAACCGCCACAACTACACCAAGCTGTGCCGCGAGGCCATCCGCGCGTTCGACACCATGCCGCTCGTGGGCGAGGGTACCAAGCCACGCGTGGGCGTGGTCGGCGAGATCTTGGTCAAGTTCCACCCTACGGCCAACAACCACGTGGTCGACGTTATCGAGCGCGAGGGCTGCGAGGCTGTGGTGCCGGGCCTGCTCGACTTCTTCCTGTACTCCATGAGCAACGCCGAGCTGCAGAAGGATGAGCTGGGTAGCTCTGCTACCACGCGCGCTGGTATGCAGGCGCTCATCAAACTCGTGGACTGGATGCGTACGCCGGTGGAGGAGATGCTCGAAAAGTCCCGCCGCTTTGAGGCGCCCGAGCGCATCGGCACCATGGCCGATAAGGCCCGCACGGTGCTTTCGGTGTGCAACAACATGGGCGAGGGCTGGCTGCTCACGGCTGAGATGCTCGATCTGATTGACCACGGTGCGCCCAACATCATCTGCACGCAGCCCTTCGCGTGCCTGCCCAACCACGTGGTGGGCAAGGCCGTGATCAAGGAGCTGCGCCGTCAGCATCCCGAGAGCAACATTGTCGCGGTGGACTACGACCCCGGTGCATCCGAGGTCAACCAGCTCAACCGTATTAAGCTCATGATCAGTGTGGCCAAGGAGAACATGCGCGCCGGTAAGGGCTTTAAGCTCGAGAAGGTGGCGCCGCTCGAGATGGACGAGGTCACCGGCCAGATGCGTGCTCATGACGGCTGTGTGAGCTGTGACTCGGTGAGCGAGGAGGCCGTGGCATCGGTCGCCAAGCGCCTAGGACGCGGCATCAAGAAGTAGTTGGCCTACTTCGAGCCGGATATGAGACAAACGGGTGGTAGCCGTGCCGGCTACCACCCGTTTTTATTGGACATATGTCGCGTAAATGACCTTACTGCTGCCTCCTGTGAGTTCGGATTTCGGAAGTATGCGGCAAAATCTGAATAGGTCGAGCGCACTGGGTATGTCCAGGATCTGTACCTGCGGTTTTATTTTCGAAAAACGGGTGTGTGCTCGGGGGTTCCAGAATTTGCCGCATACTTCCGAAAACGGTGGTTCAGCGGCGCTAAAAATGACTTCCAGAACTCTGAGATAATGAACAGGTGTATCCGTTCGCCGCAAAATATCGTCCGTTTATAGAACCCACCTCCGGCGCGCAGCCTCCTTACGGTTGAATAAATACACATCTATGGAATTACGTAAGAGAGGACTGTTCCTATGAGCTACAAGAGCGTTTGTGTCGCCGGTGGCGGCGTACTGGGAAGCCAGATTGCCTTCCAGGCTGCCTACTGCGGCTTTGACGTAACGATTTGGCTGCGCAGCGAGGGCAGCATCGGGCGCACCCAGCCCAAGATCGACCATGTCCGCAAGGAGTACATCGCGGCCATCGAAGGCATGGCGGATGGTACGGGCGAGTGGTGCGCCGGTATCGCCGATAGTGACCAGCCCTTCGATAAGGACGCGGCGCTTGCCGCCGTCGAGCGTGCTTACTCCACGCTCAAGCTGGAGCTCGACCTTGCCAAGGCCGTGGTCGACGCCGACCTGGTCATCGAGTCCATGGCCGAGGATACCCAGGCAAAGATCGACTTCTACAAGAAGCTCGCCCCGGTTCTGCCGCAAAAGACCGTCATCGTCACCAACTCCTCCACGCTGCTGCCGAGCACCTTTGCCAAGTACACCGGCCGTCCCGAGAAGTACCTGTCGCTGCACTTTGCCAACTCCATCTGGAAGAACAACATGACCGAGGTCATGGCCCAGGACCAAACCGACAAGCGCTACTTTGATGAGCTGGTCGACTTCGCCAACGACATCCGCATGCTGGCGCTTCCCGTCAACAAGGAGAAGAACGGCTACCTGCTCAACTCTATGCTGGTGCCGTGGCTGCTCTCGGGCCTGGACCTGTACGTCTCGGGCGTCAGCGACCCCAAGAGCATCGACCTCGCATGGACGCGCGGCACCGGTGCCCCCAAGGGCCCGTTCCGGGTGTTCGATACCGTGGGCATTCAGACGGCCTACAACATCGTCATGCAGTATCAGAAGGTCCCGGGTCTGGTGAGCCCGCTGCTCAAAAAGATGATGATGCCCTACAACTTTAAGGCTATGGCATCCGTCCTCAAGCAGATGCTCGACGAAGGTAAGCTGGGCGAAAGCTCGGGCGAGGGCTTCTTTACGTACTAAAAATGATCTCTTGGGGGTGGAAGCGTTGGGGGTCTACGGTAGTATGCGACAAAAACTGAATTGATCGGGCAAGAGCTGTAGCGCGCGTTGACGTTTGACCAATGGAGCGCAAAAATGCACCGTTCGCCGATACTCCTCTCGCGAGTGGTTGCCATATGGTTTGATGTTGGAAACATATGACTGCCGCCGGGCTGCGGGTGACGTTTGCTCTGATATCGGAGGTGCCAGGTATGTTTCGCGCTCCGTTAAACAAGTATCGGGCTGGTTAATATGGGCCGCCGTACTATCTCGATAACCCTTGCAGTGGTTTGCCTAGCTGTGCTCCTGGGCGCTATAGGGCAGTTCGCTATAAGTCGAGAAACATCCTATATGCAGGAATGTGCTTCCGAAGGCTTCGCCATTGACGGTTACTATCGGGATGACAAAGCAGGCTTGGAAACCCTGGCCTTTCTTGAAGAGGATAACCATCGATGGCAGTTGGTCGGCAAGGGCGGCGGCTGCGTTGATGGACAGTTTAAGCGTACGGATGACCCCAACATCCTGATATTAAAGAAGGAAAACGGCGAAATATATGGCAGGGTCCACGTGGCGTATATTTCGCGCCGACGCGATCAGGGCTTGCTCTACCTATTTAGAGATACCAGGGTGACCCGTTTTTATCTGGTGAGTACCGGTCCGGCGTTTACAGTGGAGTCTGGCGATGTCGATGCGGACAGCTGATTCACGGCAATAAAAAGTCGAGCGGGGCGCGGGTGTGAACTGCACCCCGCAATTTGCTCGTGTCCGTATCGCGTCTGCGCCTCGTCGTAGCTCGCGTCCGTGCGAGCGCTCATCCCGCGTCCGCATCACTGCACATCAAACTCCACACGATCGAGTTCGGGCACATTGAGGTCGATGAGCTTGCGGGCGACGTGACGGTCGTGTGCCCCAAGCGCCTCGTCTGTCGTCACATGGGCGACAATCTCGCGCTCGACGATGCCCTCCTCGTCGCCTTCGGTGGCCGAAGTCTCGACGGCGACGGTGTAGTCCTTAAAGCCCGGCAGTACCGCGGCAAGCTCGCGCGTGGTTTCGGTGACGCCATAGCCGTCCTGCAAGCCGGCCTGCGCCGAGCCAATGGATCCCGCGGTCATAACGATGCAGGGGATGGCAAAGATCACCGTGCCCACGATGATGCGGCGGCGCACCTTGTGTGACAGCTCATCGACCTCGGCGTTTTCCTCGGCGGTCACAATGCCGTCGCCGTTGAGGTCGCGCTTGAGCGGCACGCGCAATAGAAGTAGTACGGCTTCGGCCGCGAGTGCGATAAAGACCACGTTGATGCCAAACTCGTAAAGCGCCGAGAGAAACAGCGACCCGCTTGCGATGGCGATGCCATAGCCCGCCGCGCACAGGGGCGGCATGAGCGCGGTCGCCACGGCCACGCCGGCGATGAGTGTGGCGGGTTCCTGGTCGCGCGAGTTGCCCAGGCCACCCGCAAAGCCGCCTGCGAGCGCGACGGCAAGGTCCCACACAGTCGGTGTCGAGTTGTCGATGATGGCGGCCGTGGTGGTGCCGAGCGGTGAGAGCTTAAAGTACAGCGTGGACGTGATCAGGCAGAAGGCCATCTGCAACGCGAGACCGGCAATGGCCTCGACGGTAATCTCGCGGTCGAGCGTGGCGATGCCATATGCCATGGCAAGGACCGAGCCCATGAGCGGGCAGATGAGCATGGCACCTACAATGGCGATATCCGAGTCGATATCGAGGCCGATGCTCGCGATCAACATGGCAATGATCAGGATGCATAAGTGCGAGCCAGTCAGGCGCGCCCCGTTTACAAAGCGTTTACGAATCACGTGATAGGGCGCGCGTCCCTCGCGAATGTTGAACGCCTGCTTAAGGAAACGGGTGGCATTCTCCATGGCCTCGCTGTGTGCAGGGCGTATACCGTGACGACGATGATGACGCTCGCGCAGCCGCTTGATCTGTTGTTTGTCGAGTTCCATGCTTACCTCGTTTAGCTTCTGAGCCGCTTCTTGCGTCTGTCGTCTTTACTCTACACCGCGTTAGGCGAGGTGTCAGACAAGGTTTGTTGACCTGGAAGTCAGGCCAATCGACATGGCTAAAACGCCGTGAGGATCATAAGAGTCAAATAGACAAAAAAAGCGCGGGGCCGGTTTGATTCCGACTCCGCGCTCTGCGCTGGTGCGTTGTTGTTCGGCCTACCCCAGCAGGCTCAGACCAACAGAGACAAACGCCAGAATAACGCCGACGATGGACTCGCCGCCGAGCAGGCCGCTGGCGACGACCAGGCCCTGTTCCTGGAAGGCGGCGTCCTTGGCAGCCTTCTCCTCGTCCGAAAGGCCGGCAGTGGCATCGCGGTGGGCGGACCACTTGTCGTAGGCGAGCTTGACGCAGGAGCCCAAGAAGGCCGTGAGCGACATGTAGAACGGCAGGTACACGCCCAGACCGATCATCATGGCCGGAATGCCGAGCCAGTACATAACGATACCGGCGATAAAGCCGCCTGCAAACCACGGCACGCTCGGGATGCCCGAGACCATGGTGGCGACCACGCTTGCCTGCGCGGCCACAAAGCTCTTGTCGGGGCCGAAGGCGTCCGGACCATAGGCGGTGACGAGCGCGACCATGACGGCGGCAGCGACCAGGGCACCCACGATGCCGCCAATGGCCTGGCCGACCCACTGTGCGCGCGGGTTGGTGCCCAGCACGGCGCCGGCCTTAAAGTCGTTCATGACGTCGCCCGCAAGGCCGCACGCCACGGCTACGATGCCGGCGATAAAGAACAGCTTGACCTGGGCGATCTGTGCGAAGGCTGCCACGATGAGCATGACGATGAGGCCGAAGATCTCCATGGGGTCGATGCCCGTCTGGCCGCAGCTCTGCGCGCTCATGATGGTGGTGACAAAGGTGAACAGCGTGACGATGACAGCCGGAACGGGGCCAAGGTCGAGCGCGATGGCGATGATCACGGCGATGGCGGCAGCGCCCAGGCCGATGATACCGGCGTCGAGCTTAAGGGAGCCCGAGATGAGCGACTGCTCGTCGGTGTCGGTGGAGCTGTCGGCGGCAAGGCCGCGGACGATACCGGCGACCTGCGGCAGGATGTCCTTGAGGACGACGGCGACGCCAAAGCCCATCATAAGGCCCATACCCAGGGACTTAACAATGCCCTGTGCGGTCATAACGTCAAACAGACCGGCAGCAGTGCCGCCGACAATGATGCCAAAGTTGCCCAGCAGCGCGCCGGCAAACCAGAATGCGACCGGGGCGAAGCCCACGAGGAAGCCGACGGAGAGCAACATGGGCGAGTTGTAGATGGCAAAGGTAACGCCGGGGATATTGAGCGTGCACAGCATGCTGGGCACCACGCCCAGGGCGTCTCGAAGCACGCTGTAGATGCCGGCGATGGCCATGGAGCCAAAGAGCTGCTTGCCAGTCTTGCCGCCGGCCTCGGTGGCGCGCAGGGTCTGAGCTGCGGCGTTGCCGGTGGGGAACTCCAGCGCGGCGTCCACGATAAAGTGACGGTGGATGAGTGCCGTGGCCAGCAGACCCAGGATGGTGCCGGCGAGTGCCACGATAAACATGTCGAGCCAGCTGATCTGGTCGGCATAGCCCAGCATCCAGGCGCCCGGGATGGTAAACGCTAGGCCGCCGGCGACCATGGCGCCCGCGGACATGATGGTGTGGGTGACGTTGGCCTCGTTGAGGCTGGCGTTGCCCATAAGCTTAAGGAAGAACAGCGAGATGACGGCAGCGAAGACGATCGGCCAGGGGAGTGCGCCCATCTTGAGCGCCGTGTAGGCCGAGCTTGCCGTGATAATCACGCAGCCAAGGACGCCGATGACGACGCCGCGCAGCGTGAGTTGCCCGCGCATCGAGGCGCGGTTCGAGGGATTGCTCATATATAACTCCTTTGCGTATATCCGCTTCCCCCGGGAGCGTCGCTACGGATACGGCGCGGGAAGTCGGGTTACCAAGGGCCGCCGCGTGAGCTCGCAAACGACCGCGCACCAGTATAGCCGCAAGGCAGCTCATTTGGGACGGGGCTTTTTTAGCTACCCCAAGCTCGACCAAGGGATGATTTTTCTGGGACGGGGACTAAAAAATCATTAGGTACACAATGATTTTTTAGTCCCCGTCCCAGAAAAATCATCCCAAATTGACTGCCTTGCATACGGGATATACTGCTGGGCAGACGAAAGGAGCGCCGACGATGCTTAATGGGTGCGCATATATATTGACGGTCGACGTGGGCAACACGTTCATTCGCTTTGGCCTGTTTGCAGAGGATTCGGCCGCGGCGCAGGAATGTCCGCTTGCGACGTGCGAGATCACCACGCCGTCGAGCATCACAGCAGACGAGGCGCGCATGAGGCTCGCGCAGGTCATGGGTGCACTGGCAGCCGATGCGGGCATGCCGGGCGCGCTTGTGTCCACGGCTGCCGTGCTGAGCTGCGTGGTGCCGGCGCTCGAGCGCCCGTGGAAGACGGCGCTTTCTCGCACCTGCACGGGGCGCGTGCTCACCGTGGGGCCGGGTCTCAAGACCGGTATGCCCGTGCACTACGACGATCCAGCAGAGATCGGTCCCGACCGCATCGCCGACGCCGTGGCGGCACGCGCCGTCTACGGCTCTCCCTGCATCGTGATCGACTTGGGTACCACGACCAATATCGAGGTGATCGACGCGCGCGGCACCTTTGTGGGCGGCGTCATCGCGCCGGGTCTGGCGCTTGGCGCCCGCTCGCTTTCGGCTGCTGCGGCGCGTCTGCCGCAGGTCGAGCCCTCGGCGCCGACACACGTCATCGGTCGCAACACGCGCGAGGCCATGCGTTCGGGCGTGGTTCTGGGCGAGGTAGCCCGCATCGACGGCATGCTCGACATGGTGCTCGCCGAGATGCGCGCGACCAAGGCCGCGGGGGAGGGCGACGTGCCCATCGTCATCACCGGCGACGACGCCGAGGCACTCGCGGCGTTGGTCGGCCACAGCCTGACGGTCGACGACGCGCTGACGCTGCGGGGTCTCGCCGAGCTCTACCGCATCAACCAAAAGCCCCGCCGCGCGTAGGGCGAGGGACTGGTGGGATAAGCGCCCCTACCTTTCACCTGCTACAATGGGCCAAACTATTGCGATTTCGGAGGTGTCTGCCATGTCGGACGATCTTCATCAAACCGCGTCGGGCAAGCGCCGCGACGTTATTAGCTGGGACGAGTTCTTTATGAGCGTGGCCATCGCCGCGCAGCGCCGCAGCAAGGACCCCAACACGCAGGTGGGAGCTTGCATCGCCAGCACCAACCACCGCATCCTTTCGGTGGGTTACAACGGCACGCCCTCGGCGCTCAACGACGACTTTTTCCCGTGGGGTACGAGCGATGACCCGTTGCAGGATAAGCACAACTACGTGGTGCATGCCGAGGCCAACGCCGTGCTCAACTACCGCGGCTCGCTCAAAGACCTTGAGGGTTCCACGGTCTACGTCACGCTGTTCCCGTGCCACGACTGCGCCAAGATCCTGGCTCAGGTGGGCGTGGGCGAGGTCGTCTACCTGGACAATAAGTATGCCGACACCGATGACGGCCGTATCAGCCGCCGCATTCTCGACTCCTGCGGCATCAGCTACCGCCAGGTTATCGTCGATGTCCAGATTGGTACCGGGGGACAGGCTCGGCAGTAATATGCGTTGTCGCTGTCTGACGACGAACGCAGTTCAAAGAGCCCCGTCCCAAATTGACTACTCGTGAAAGTCGCGTCCGCGCGCATGGACGGCTCGTGAGCGGGTACATGGCTGTAGTAACATAGCTTCTGTCCGCGGGCGCGCCCGCGTAATTGTGAGAAAGGAGCCCCTGTGGCTGTTAACGAAGAGCTGCTTAAGAAGGTTCTTGAGGAGATCCGCCCCAACCTGCAGGCCGATGGCGGCGATATGGAGTATGTGGGCGTCGACGACGAGGGCGTCGTCAAGCTGGAGCTGCAGGGCGCCTGCGCCGGCTGCCCCATGAGCTCGCTGACCCTGTCCATGGGTATCGAGCGCATCCTAAAGGAGCACGTGCCCGGCGTTACCCGCGTCGAGCAGGTCAATGCTTCCGGCGAGACCGATGACCTGTACGACGAGTACGCGCCGTTCTAAGATGCGAAAGCTGCGGACGGCAAACTCCGCATAGACGTTACGCCCAAATATGCGGCTGCGAGCGAAAGGCCCGCGGCCGCATTTGTATGTAGGGAGCAGGGGATCGACATGCTCAACGACCTCTACCATATGCTTGATCCCGTCGCGATTTCGGCGGGTCCCATCACCATCTACTGGTACGGTCTGGCCTATGTGGTCGGCGCCCTGCTTACGGCGGTCGTCATGTACCGCACGCAGCGCCGTTGGGGCTTTAACATCACGATTGACGACCTGACGAGCGTCGTGGTCGGCGTGGTCTTTGGTCTCATTATCGGTGCGCGCCTGTTCTATGTCGTCTTTTACGGCGACGGCTACTACTGGGCCCATCCGCTCGAGATTTTTGCTACCAACGAGGGCGGCATGAGTTTCCATGGCGGCCTGGTGGGCGGCATTATCGGCGGCGTGCTCGTGTGCCGCATGTATAAACTCGACGCCTGGACCATCGCCGACCTTGCCGTTATCGGTGCTCCGCTGGCGCTGTGCCTGGGACGTTGCGCCAACTTCGTGAACGGTGAGCTGTGGGGCAAGCCGACCGATCTGCCCTGGGGCGTGGTCTTCGGTGGCACCGCGGGCGATATGCCGCGTCACCCCTCCCAGCTCTACGAGGCATTTCTTGAGGGCATTGTGCTCTTTTGCATTCTGCAGGTGCTCAGCCGCAAAAAGCCGCTGCTGCCCCAGGGCACGTTTATGGGCGTGTTTGTGATGGGTTACGGCATCGTCCGCTTCCTCGTCGAGTTCGTGCGCGTGCCCGACGCCCAGCTTGGCTATCTGCTGGGCGGCGTCATCACGATGGGTCAGCTGCTGAGCCTTCCGCTCGTAATCGCAGGTCTGGCGCTCATCATCTTTGCTCGTCGCCGCAACCAGCCCCAGCGCATCTACCTCGACGCCTAACCACCACATACCACCACAAAGGGGACAGGCACCTTTGTGGTGGTTTGCTGGGCAACGATGACAGAACCGTAACGTTTCCCCAGATAAAACCTGCCAAAATAAACCTGTCCCTTTTTGGCAGGTTTCTAGAAAGGCTTTCGGACTGTGAAGGATTCCGACCTCTCCACAACGGCTGCGCGCGACGCCGCCCGCATCGTCTGGTTTAAGCGCTACCCCGCCAAGCAGACGTTCATTGCATTTATGCTCGCGCTGTTGGCGACCACGGCGTTTTCCATCGACCCCGCGCCGGTCTCGAGCAACGCAGTCTTGGCGATTGACCCCAAAGCCTCGGGCATGCTGTACGTGTGCTACGAGGTGCTCCTCTCGTTTGCCGGCCATACCGACGCGGTTATGCTGCTTGCGCTTGCCTGCCTGCTCACGCTGCCGTTTCGCTACGTATTCTTTGGCCGCGGCGATGCTTGGCGTCCTTCGGTGATCCTTCCGTCGCTGTTCTTTGCCGTCTGCATGGTGTTTGGCCGCAGCTACGACCTCACCGATTCGGCCGAGATCGTGCTCGGCGACAAGGCCCGCATCATCTGCGCCTGGATTGGCGGCGCGGGCTGGATGCTCCTAGCGATCGTGGCCTTCTATCTGGCTTTTGAGTGCCTGGATTGGCTGAACTCCCGACGCATCCCGTTTTCCGAGGCGCACTTTGGCCGCATATGGCGTGTGGCTCACGCCGTGCTCTCGGTCCGTCCCTTTGCCGGGCCCTTCCTGGTGCTTATGATCGCCTGGGCGCCCACGCTCATCGCTTCGCTGCCCGGCCTTTTTATGGGAGATACGGGTGCGCAGATTCGCCAGTGGTTCAACTATCCCAACGGCACGAGCGACTACCTGCGCCTACTCAACCCCAACGTGCTGCTCAACGGGCATCATCCCGTAGTGCACACGGCCATTATCGGCTCGTGCGTTCAACTGGGGCTTTCACTGTTCAACAGCGCTAACGCGGGCCTCATCATCTATACCTGTGCTCAATTTGTCATCACGGCTGCCTGCATGGCCTATTCCATCTCGTCGCTGCGCAAACTGGGCGTGAGCCTGCCGGTTCGCGGTGCGACCCTGCTGTTCTTTGCGTTTATGCCGATGTTCTCTAACTACGCGGCGTTGCTCACCAAAGACGTGCTCTTTGCCGACGCGTTTTTGGTGCTGCTGGTACAGACCGTCAAGCTCGTCGCATGTGGCCTGCCCCGTCGTGATGCCAATGTCGAGCGAGCGGGCGAGAAAGCCCCCGTGCTCTTTGCGCGCCACGACTGGCTGTTGCTTGCGCTGGCTGCCATGGGTTCCACGTTTTTGCGCAATGGAGGCCTGGTCTTTCCGTTGGCGGCCTGCGTGATTGCGGCGGCGTTTTGCGCATGGGATGTACATATCGCTCGTCGTGCGGCTAAGCAGACGGGCACTGCGGTCTCATGTGCCACGCCGCGCTTCCGCTGGGTTGGCGTCCTCGCGGTGCTTGCACTCTGTCTTGCCTCTAATATGTACTTCACCAAGGTCTTTATGCCGGCGCACGATATCACGCCTGGTTCCAAGCGCGAAATCCTCTCGATTCCGTTCCAGCAGACGGCTCGTTTCGTCCAAAAGCACGACGGCCTCAACTCGGGCGTCAACCCCACGGTTAAGGAGGACGGCACCATCGTGGAGGCTCCTTGCGACGGCTTGGTGACCGACGAAGAGCGCGTCGTGATCGACCGTGTGCTCAAGTACGACAATCTGGGCCGCCGTTACAACCCCGACAAGTCCGACGCCGTCAAAAATTGCTTTAACGAGTACGCCTCGCAGGAGGACATCAAGGCCTATTTTGAGGTGTGGGCGCAGATGTTCAAAAAGGATCCCGAGTGCTATATTTCGGCGCTCATCAATAACTACTACGGCTACTTTTATCCGAGTGCCCGCGATGCGTGGGTCTACAGCACGTCGCGCAGTGCCGAGATTATGGCGAAGCCCGATAACCTCAAGTACTTTGACTTCCATCCGGTCGATAGCAAGGTTGTGCGCTGGTGCGACCACCTGATCAACCTGTATCGCGTGGCAGTACAACGCATCCCGTTTATCTCGCTCGCCATGAGCTCGGCCACCTATGTGTGGATCATGATCGCCGTGGTGGTCTATCTGCTACGCCGTCATTCGTGGCGCGGGCTGGCCATTTGGGTGCCGCTGCTGGGCGTGCTCGCCGTGTGCCTGATCGGTCCCTGCAACGGCTCGACCTACATGCGCTACCTGTATCCGGTCATCGCCTGCATGCCCTTTGCCATCGGCGCCACCATCACCCGCAGCGACCTCCTCTGGTCCTAATTTGGTGCAAAGGGGACAGGTTACTTTGCACCAAGGGGCTGTATCATCACGACGCCTTCATCTTGGGGTTTATCTCGCAGGCCAGTAGGTATATCATAACGACGTTTGTTTATATTGCCCGAGCATCTGCGCTGGGCTTTAGGTCGAAACCGATAGGAGACACGTATGTCCGGACACTCTAAGTGGGCCACAACCAAGCATCGTAAGGGCGCGCAGGACGCCAAGCGTTCCGCCCTCTTCTCCAAGCTGAGCCGCAACATCACCGTTGCTGCCCGTCTCGGCGGCGACCCGCTGCCCGAGAACAACGCCAGCCTCGCTGCTGCCGTCGCCAAGGCCAAGGCTCAGTCCATGCCCAAGGACAAGATCAAGTCCGCTATCGACAAGGCCTTTGGCTCGGGTGCCGACGCCGCCGTCTACGAGAACATCGTGTACGAGGGCTACGGTCCCGCCGGTGTCGCCGTCTACGTTGACTGCCTGACCGATAACCGCAACCGCACTGCCGCCGATGTCCGTTCCGCCTTCTCCCACGCTGGCGGCAACCTGGGCACCTCCGGTTCCGTCGCCTTCCAGTTTGAGCGCAAGGGTCAGATCGTCGTCGCCAAGGAGATCCTGGACGAGAACGCCAAGAAGGAGACCATGATCGCCAACGGTGCTGCCGGTGACGAGGATGAGTTCATGATGGCCATCGCCGAGGCCGGTGGCGAGGACTACGAGGACGCCGGCGAGGAGTGGATCGTCTGGACCGCTGCTAACGACGTCATGGCTGTCTCCAAGGCACTCGAGGAGCAGGGCGTCCAGGTCAAGGGTTCCGAGACCACCATGGTCCCGACCACCCCGACCGAGGTCTCCGGCGCCGATGCCAAGAAGGTCCAGCGCCTCATCGATCGCCTCGAGGAGCTTGACGACGTCCAGGACGTCTACAGCACCATGGATATGACCGACGAGGTCATCGCTGCCCTCGAGGAGGAGTAGCGCCCGCGCGGGTTAAGCCGTGCATATCTGGGCATAATGAAGCGAGCATGCAAGCCTCGTGGAATAAAAGAGCCGGATCCGCGTGCGTAGAGCACCGGACCCGGCTCTTTTATAATGATGCGAATCGTTTTGCATTCTGTGGACCGAGACCCGAAAGGAGCGCCGCATGCGCGTGCTCAAACGAGCCCTAGCAATCGTGTACCTTGCCGCCGCCATCGTGGCGTTGGGCACGCTTGTCTGCCAGTTCTGGGGACCGTATACGTATCGCTTTATGCTGCTGATGCGCGACGCTGTGCCGCGTATCGTCGTCACGGTGTGTGCCGGCGTTGTGGCGCTTGGCGTGCTCATCGGGTTTTTCCGCTTGATGTTCGCGCGTCGCGAGCCGTCCTGCGTGCATCCGGCGGGGGAGCGCAATATCGAGGTCACGCTCGCAGCGCTTTCCTCGTGCGCCCGCGCCGCGGCGGAGTGCGATGATCGTGTGATGGTTGAGCATATCGAGGCACGCGTTCAAGGCTCCGACGAGTCGCGCGTTCGTTTTAAGGTAGAGGCCATCGCGCTCGATGATAAGGACGTTGCCGCTCTTGCCACCTCGATGCAGCAGCGCATCGAGAAGGCCTGCGACACCATGCTCGGCACGCCGGGCACGACCGCGCGCGTCCGTTTTTTGCCGTCCAAGACTACCGTCCAGACCGTGGAGGTTTCCGGTGAGTGATACCAACCAAGACAAGACCGCCCGCACGCCGCGCCTGACGATCGATCAGAACGCTACGCCGGCAGGCGAGTCCGCCGACACCAAGCCCGAGGCCGGCGAGCAGCACGACAGCGCTGCCAACGACTTTGACGAGGCCATGGGTCTCATCAAAGGTACGGGCGCTGCCATCTGGAGCTACGCCGTGCGCCACCCCAACACTACGCTCGGCGCCGTGGCAGGCTTTATCCTCGCCGTGCTGGTACTTACGTTGGGCCTGTGGGACACGCTCGTCATCGCATTCTTTGTGCTGATCGGCGCCGTAATCGGCCAGATTCGCGACGGCGAGAACGGTATCGTCAACTTCTTCGGCCGCCTGTTTAGCGGCCGCTAATACGTATTCGACTGTCGCATCCGCGGCAGGCATAAGGAGGAACCATGGCTTTTAACACGAAGGTCGATGTGGCCGATACCGAGCTCGAAGCGAATGAGGCCGTTGTCGATGCCGGGGACGTGGCGCTCGAGGACGAGGCACTCGTCGAGGCCGAGTCCGATGCGGACGAGGACAACGAGGAGATGGACGAGGAGGCGGACGAGTCCGAGGACTCGCTGACCTATTCCAACGGCGTGATCGAGAAGATCGTTGCCATGGCCACTCGCGAGGTTCCGCACGTTCTGGGCATGAAGGGCAACCTTATGCACTTTGTGCAGGAGCAGTTTGGTGCCGAGAATCTGACCAAGGGCGTGACGGTCGAGGTCACCGATGACAATCGCGTGGTCGTCAACATCTCCGTCATCATCGAGTACGGCGCCTATGCGCCCGCGATCTTCGACGATGTCAAGGCACGTGTCACCGAGCGCCTTGCCGCGATGACCGGCCTTGAGGTGGCAGGTGTTAACCTACGCATCGAGGATGTCATCACCCCCGAGGAGTACGAGCACCGTACCAGCCAGCACGAGTAACCTACCAAAAAGGGACAGGTTTGTTTTGGCAGGTTTTATCTGCGTAAACGTCAAACGGCCGGTCGCGCATGCAAAAGCGCGGCCGGCCGTTTTCTATATGCCCTCGTTGCGGTCATACCGCTCGTCTAACTAAGGGTTGCAATCTTCGCGTTCCGCGTTACCCTAATGGGCACATTGTTTCCAAATTGTTAACGAGGGGTTGCCGTAATGGCCGACGAACACGAGACCGAAAGCAAGGCATGGGCGATTGAAGCCGCTGCGGCAGAGGCGGCGTCGCGTGCCGCCGAGGAGGTACATCGTCCTCCGGTAGTGCCGATGGAGTGCGTGGTCGATCGCGATGTTATTGAGCAAGGCGAGCGCGCCGGCCGCAAGCGCAGCCAGGAGCCAGGCTTTCCGCGCTTTTTTGCCGAGCTCAACCTGGGCCTGATCCTCACGGCGTTCGCCATCGTTGCCTTTAAAACCCCCAATCACTTTGCCTTCGGCGGCACCTCGGGCGTGTCGGTCATTCTTTCCACGCTGTTCCCGACCCTGCCCGTCGGTGTCTTTATGTGGATCATCAATGCGGTCCTGGTCATCCTGGGTTTTATCTTTTTGGAGCGCAAGGCAATCCTTTGGAGCGTCTTTGCCTCGTTTGCGCTTTCGGCCTACGTCTCGCTGTTTGAGCTCTTCATTCCGGCGGATGTTTCGATGACGGGCGATATGTGGCTCGACCTGTGTTTTGCCGTCATCTTGCCGGCGCTCGGCAGCGCTATTGTCTTTGACATCGGCGCCTCGACGGGTGGCACGGACATTCTTGCCATGATCCTCAAACGCCGCACCACGCTCGAGATTGGCCGCGCACTGCTGCTGGTCGATATCGGTATCGTGACCATCGCGGCTTTCCTGTATGGCCCGCGCGTCGGCCTGTACTGCGTGCTTGGCCTGTTTGCCAAGACGCTCGTGGTCGATAAGGCTATCGAGAGCATTCACCTTCGTAAGGTCTGTACGATTATTTGCGCCGAACCGCGCAAAGTCGAGGAGTTTATCGTCAAGCATCTCAACCGCACAGCTACGATCAGCCGTGGCTACGGCGCCTTCTCGGGCAAGTGCGTCACGGTGATCATGAGCGTGCTGAGCCGTCGCGAGGCAGTGCAGCTGCGCCGCTATACCCGCGAGATTGACCCTGGCGCCTTCATCACCATCGTCGATAGCTCCGAGATCGTGGGCAAGGGCTTCCGCGGCACGAACTAGCGCGGACGCATCCTTCGAATCATTGAATAAGGCCGCCTACGTTGCAAATCGGCCATCTTGGAGTATTTGTCCCCACATTGGGCGATAATGTTGCCAAAGACATCGTTTGCGATCCAGGTGATTCGCTCTAGATACGAAGGGATGATTTCGATGTTCTGTTCGCAGTGTGGCGCCCCCATGGGCGATAACGACAAGTTCTGCGGCGTGTGCGGTGCCCCTAATACCGAGGTCAAGGTCGCCGGTCCCGCTCCGCAAGCTCAGCCCCAACCGCAGGGTCAACCGTTTGCCCAGCCGCAGCCGCAGCCGTTCGTTGCGCCCCAGCCGGCTATGAATGTGCCCAAGGGCTGCATGGCGCAGGCCTTCAACGATATGCTTAAGGTTCCGGGCGCTCTGGTTCGCGTATGTCAGATTGCCTTTTTGCCGGCGCTGATTTGTGTCGTGTCGGTGCTGGTGCTGTTTATTCCCGTTATCGGCGGCATCGCGGCGGCTATCGGCTTTTTGCTTGCGTACGTGGCAAGCGTGTGCGGTGCCGGCTTTGCCATCGAGTGGGGTCGCGACCTGTCGCTCAAGGATGATAACGGTATGGAGCGTCCGCTGCTGCGTTCGACTTCGTTTGGCCTGGGCATCTTCTCGTCCGTTATTACCGGTGTGCTCGAGTTCGTTGCCATTATCCCGGTGATCGGCGTAATCTTCTCGGCTATCGAGAGTGTCGTGATCGGCGCCGTCGGCTCGTACTATTACTACGGTTCGAGCGGTCTCGAGGGCGCACTCATCGGCTCGATGGGCCTGCTCGTCTTTGCCATGATTGTGTCGGTGGTGCTGGGCATCTTCTTTAAGATGTTCGGCGATGCCGCTGTGATGCACTTTGCGGTCGTTGGCCGCGTCGAGAGCGCGTTCTCGCTCGAGAAGGTTTGGAAGTCCTATAAGGCCAACCTGGGCAAGCTGTTCTGCGCCTCGATTCTTCCCGAGTTCTTGACGGGCATCGTCTCGAACATCATCACATGGATCTTTACCGCCATCTTTGGTGCCATTGCCACGTTTGGTATGTATAGCTACTACTACCGCCCCACGGGCCTCGAGGCAATCATCGAGGGCGGCGGCATCACGCTCATCCTGTTCCTGATGATCGTTGCCTTTGTCACGGTGTTCCTCAACGTGTTTGGCACAATGCTCAAGTATCGCGCTGTCGGTTACTGGGCAGCGCGTCATGCCAGCGAGTGGGCCGACGAGGACACCGACGATGTCCTGACGTTTGTGCTCCCGGGCGAGAAGAAGCCTGGTCCTGCGGGCTTTAGCGCCAACGGTGCCACCGCCGCTCAGGCTCCTGCACTTACGACTGCGCCTGCCCCCGCGCCCGCACCGGCACCCGCCCCTGCTCCGGCACCCGCTCCTGCACCTGCGCCCGCACCCGCACCTGCACCCGAGGCCACGCCTGCGGAGCCCGATTGGACTGCCGTCGCCACGCCGACAGACGAGCCGGGCGAGGCTTCTGCATCCGAAAATAACCAAGCCGAATAGCCGGTCGAGGCACCCTGGGCAACTGAGCCCGGGGTGCCTTTTTTTACTGCAAAAGCAAGAAAATGGCTGCGAAAACGGTTGCAGCAAAATTTCTTAGAAATTGGTCAATGTTGCGCAACAACGTCGTAGCTATTGTTGAGAACATAGACGTGTAAGGTTTGAAGGCGTGTAACGCCTTGGGAAAAGGAGAGGCTTATGTTTTGTCCTAGTTGCGGATCGCCCCTTTCGGACGATGCCAAGTTCTGCCCGGTTTGCGGATCTCCTATCGGTGCCGCCCCTGCTGCTCCTCAGCCGCAGCCCACGCAGATTCAGCCCACTCCGGTTCAGGCCGTTCAGCCTCAGCCGCAGCCCCAGCAGTACGCGAATCAGCAGCAGTACACCGGTCAGTACGCCCAGCAGCCTGCTGCAGCTCCGATGGGCTATGGGCCTGTAAAGAGCGACCGTAGCTTGATTGGCTGGCTCCTGCTTTCTATCGTGACCTGCGGCATCTATTCGTATTACTTCCTCTACTGCCTGGCTCGCGACATCAATACCATGTGCCAGGAGGATGGCGATTCCACGCCGGGCATTGCCGCATTCATCTTGCTGTCGTTTGTGACCTGCGGTTTCTATGCCCTCTACTGGTACTATAAGATCGGTAACCGCCTGCAGGCCAACGCTCCTCGCTATGGCCTGGTGTTCCAGGAGAACGGCACCACCATTCTTATGTGGCAGATTGTCGGTGCGCTTCTGTGCGGCCTTGGTCCCATCTTTGCCATGAATATCATCATCAAGAACACCAACGCCATGGCTACGGTCTACAACACCCGTCTCGGCGTGCGTGCCTAACGATTAAGGCATCGTGAGCAACCCTCGGGAACATAAGGGCGCGGCGGAGCTTATTCGCCGCGCCTTTTCTTGCATCGGCGTCCTCTTTGTCGCCTGGCTCGCACTCTACCTGCTCGATATCGGCTGCATGTTTCGCCTGATGACGGGCATTCCCTGTCCGGGATGCGGCATGACGAGGGCGTGGCTGGCGGCGCTGCGTCTCGATTTTTCGGCGGCCCTTGCCTACCATCCGCTTTTTTGGGTGGTGCCGATTGCGTTTGTGCTCGCGTTCGTGCGCGAGGAGGTGGCATCGAGCAGGCTAAAGCGTGGCATCGACATTGCGGTTATTGTTCTGTGCGTGCTGGTCGTTGCCGTATGGATCGTGCGCCTTATCAACCCGGCAGACGCGGGCCTGCTTTTTGGTGGGCGCGCTCCCGCCGGAGTTCCCGACGACATCATCCACCTCGAACCTCCACGCTGGCTCTGCCATTTGAGGACGGGGTTGAAATGGTTGAAATAGCGCTTGACAAATAATGAGAGGGCGGATGTTCGTTCCAACATCCGCCCTCTCATTATTTTGAATGGGTGTTTGAAGAATCTTGCAGCCTACTCGTCGCGCTTCTCCTCGTGGCGAGCGGCAGTCCGCGCATCGTGAATGCCCTTGATGGCGGCATGGCGGGCGGTGCGGGCGTCGTGCACGGCGTCGCGGGCCTCGGCGGCCGTTGCCTTGGCAGAGCGCAGCTTGGCTGCCAGGTCGGGATTGGTCTCGGCAACTGCGGCGATCGTGGGGCCGTCGAGCTCTTCTTGCGTGGGCTCGGCCAAAAAGTCGATGGCATACTGGGCGGCTACCATGGAGCCCTTGGCGAGCACGCTCTCGTCGATCTTGTAGAAGCAGGAGTGCTGGGCATAGGTGGCGCCAATCTGGGGGTTGCGCGTGCCAACAAAGGCGAGCACGCCCGGCACACGGCGCAGGTACTCCGAGAAGTCCTCGCCCGAAAGCGTGCCGCGGTAATGGCCCTCGCCCGCGGGGCCCAGGCACTTGAGCACAGCTTGGCGGCAGCGCTCGCTCGAGGCGGCATCGTTTTCGACCTTGTAGTTGGCGATGGTGTAGTCGGTGAGTTCGGCCTCGGCGCCCAGGGCCGCCGCAGTGTGCTCCACGATGCGGCGCATAAGCTCGGGCATCTCCTCATGCGTCTTGTCGCCATAGGTACGCACCGTGCCGGCGAGGTACGCCGTGCCGGCGATAACGTTGCGCGCGGTGCCGCCGTGCAGTTCGCCGACGGTGATGACGGCGGGTTCGTAGGGGCTAATCTCGCGCGAGACGATGGTCTGCAGGGCGTTGACGATCTCGGCGGCAACCATGACGGCATCGTGGCCGCGCTGGGGCATGGCGCCATGGCACGAGGTGCCGCGGACGTCGATGCGGAACCAGTCGGTGTTTGCCATGCGCGGACCGGGCTCGCAGCTCACGGTGCCGGCGTCGACCTCGCTCCAGATGTGCGCGGCATAGGCGCCGTCGACGCCATCGAGTACGCCCGTGCCGATCATGAGCTTGGCGCCCCGGCCGTTTTCCTCGCTGGGCTGGAATACGATGCGAATCTCGCCGTGGATGTCATCGGTCATGTGGCGCAGGATTTGCAGCGTGCCGAGCATCATGGCGATATGACAGTCGTGACCGCAGGCGTGCATGCAACCCTCATTGACGCTGGCGAACTCCTCGCCGGTTTGCTCGGTGACAGGCAAGGCGTCGATGTCGGCGCGCAGCAGGATGCGGCGGCGCGGCGTGCCGTCCTCGCGGTAGGCATCGGGCGCGGTGCCGCGAAGCGTCGCCACCAGGCCCGTCTTGAGCGGACGCTCGTAGGGGATATTCATGGCGTCGAGCTGGTTGGCGATGTCGGAAGTCGTGCGCTCCTCGGCAAGGCTCAGCTCCGGGTGCTTATGGAAGTGCCGGCGCTGCTTGATGATGTAGGGTTCAAACTCGGCGGCGATATCCTGGATGGCCGCGGTGACGTCGTCTGCCGCGCGAACCTCGGTTGCCGCCATAATCTGCTGTGCCTTGGTCTTCGTCATGGTCGATTTGCTCCTTGCTGGCTCGATCGCAAAATCGTACAGGCTCTCTCCAGTATGCCACCTGCCGCTAGGGCTGGTAAAGTTGCCGTTTGCCGCTTGGAGTTTTGTTGCAAGGGCGGGGGAGTACACTCGGGGGTGTTGAATTTCCTGCCAGAGATGGGGATGCCCATGCAACATATCGATCGGATTATCCGCTCCAAGAACGTTTTTACCGCGCAAGACGGTATCGATACCGCCCGCGAGCTGGCGATTGCCATCGCGGGCGATCGCATCGTCGCAGTCGGTGCGCCCGATGACGTGATTGACGCCGCACCTGCCGCCACGCCGGTGGTCGATTACGGCGAGCAGTTTGTCTGCCCCGGTTTCCACGATGCGCACCTGCATTTCTTCCATACTTCGGTTGGCTCCTCGCCGTACATGCTCATGGATATGGGCACGTCCGAGGCAGCATTGGTGCAGCATGCGCTCGAGTTTTCCCAAGGCTTGCCGGATGACGCCTGGGTCGTGACCCAGGGTTGGCGCGATTACCGCTGGGATCCGCCCGAGCACCCTACCAAGGCCTCCCTCGACGCCGCCTTCCCCGATCGTCCCTGCGTTATGTACTCGGGCGACGGGCACACGCTGTGGCTCAACAGCCGCGCACTCGAGGCGCTCGGCGTTACGCGCGACAGCGAGCCTCCGGCGGGTGGCAGTTACGACAAAGACTCAAACGGTGAGCTTACGGGTATCGCTCACGAGGCAGCTGCTATGCAGCTGCTGCCGCGCTGCCTGGAGTGGCTGGGCGAGGACCGCATTGCGAGCGCTTACGCCGACCAGATGAGGCGTATGGCCGAGCAAGGCATCACCTCAATCTGCGATATGTCGCTCATGCCCATGCCAGGCTGCGACTTTATTCGCGACGATGTTTACGACAAGCTGCAGGCCGCCGGCAAGCTGGGCATCCGCGCCCATCTGTTTCCCACGCTGCTGGATGACCAATCGCGCTTGGAAGAACTCCAGACCCGCTACGCGAACAACGCGCTGCTCTCGGCGCCGGGCTTCAAGCAGTTCTTCGATGGCGTATCGAGCGAACACACGGCCTACCTCACCGAGCCGTATAGCAACCCGCGCTTCCCGGGCGACCAGGGCCGTCTGACGGTCCCTGTCGAGCGCATGCGCAAATTGGTTCTGGCGGCAGCCGAGCGCGGCCACACCGTGCGCATCCACGTTATCGGCGACGGTGCCATCCATGCCGCACTCGATATCTTTGAGGAGGCGGCAGAGCTCTACGGTCTGCCCCCGCACGGTCATAACACGCTCGAGCATCTGGAGAATCTGCTGCCTCAGGACATCGATCGTCTGCGCAAGCTCAACGTCATTGCCTCGAGCCAGCCTTGCCACATCACGCTCGACCCGGGTGGCCCGGAGCGCGACCTGGGCCTGGAACGCAGCCGCATCATGTGGCCGTTCGCGACCTATAAGCAGCGCGGCATCCGTCAAGCCTTCGGCACCGATAGCCCCATCACGGCCGTTACCAGCATGAACGTGCTCTACACGGCCATTACGCGCCAAGACCCTCGCAGCCACTGGCCCAAGGGCGGCTGGCTCCCCAGCGAGCGCATCGACGCGGCTACAGCTCTGCGCAACTACACCCTGGGCAGCGCGTACGCAGCGGGCGACGAGCAAAACCTCGGCAGCCTGGAACCCGGCAAATACGCCGACCTGGTAGTCCTGGACCAAAACCCGCTCACCATCGACCCCCAAGAGCTCCAGGCCACCAAAGTCCAGGCTACCTACTTGGCAGGCAACCTCATCTACGAGCGCTAACCCCATACCCCATCCATCAGTTGCGGTGAAATACGGACTAAATAACGCCTCAACAGCAAAAAACAGTTCATATTCCACCGCAACTTAAAGGGGGCACGTTCCAGCAACGTGCCCCTTTCTTGTACATCCCATCCGCATCGCCATTTTGCTGCACTGACTTTTCTGAATGCCGGGCCCGAATTAGTTAACCTGCCTCCCGTGTGGCTCCGGAGGGGCGGGGCATAAGGTTTATCGCGAGTTCCGCACGAGCCGAAGGCCACTTAATGTGGCCTTCGTGCGAGCAGGACTGCCCGAGCAGGAAACCTTATGCCCCGCCCCTCCGGAGCCACACGGGAGGCATCGCTAAGTTATCCCCCGGCATTCAGAAAATCTAAGTGCCAAAAAATAAGATTTTTTGACTCCGTGTTGTATAACCCGCCATTCGTGGGTACCATTCAACGCGTACGCAAACAAAAAGGGTTAATTCGCGTGGTATAACCGCGCGGCCCAAAAAGGAGGAGACAAGCATGTCGTCTTTGAAGCCGCTTGCAGATCGTGTTCTGGTCAAGCCCGACGAGGCCGAGCAGAAGACCGCTTCTGGTCTGTATATCGCCAGCAACGCCCAGGAGAAGCCGCAGCGCGGCACCATCGTTGCCGTTGGCGCCGGCAAGGTCAACGACAAGGGTGAGCGCATCCCCATGGACGTCAAGGTCGGTGACGTTGTCATCTATGGTAAGTTCGGTGGCAACGAGGTCAAGGTCGACGGCGAGAAGTATCTGCTGATGCGCGCCGACGACATCTACGCTGTCGTCGAGGCCTAGTCTCGTCAGAATCTCTGATTCGTCTTTGAACGCGCCCGCCGCATAGGACTCGGAAGCGGCGACGCGAGTCACAT
The DNA here is from genome assembly GCA_937995345.1 of uncultured Collinsella sp. GTDB lineage: Bacteria > Actinomycetota > Coriobacteriia > Coriobacteriales > Coriobacteriaceae > Collinsella. Next base: position 106,070 of record CALKKS010000028.1, read on the forward strand.
TTCTTTTGGAGGATTACCTACCATGGCAAAGAACATTACGTTCAACACCGATGCCCGCGCTAAGCTTGCCAAGGGCGTCAACACTCTGGCCGACGCCGTTACCGTCACCATGGGCCCCAAGGGCCGCTACGTTGCGCTGCAGCGCACGTTCGGTGCTCCGACCATCACCAACGACGGCGTTTCTGTCGCCAAGGAGATCGAGCTCGAGGACAACATCGAGAACATGGGCGCTCAGCTGGTGAAGGAGGTCGCCACCAAGACCAACGACACCGTGGGTGACGGCACCACCACCGCAACTCTGCTCGCTCAGGCCATCGTCAACGACGGTCTGCGCAACGTCGCCGCTGGCGCCAACCCGCTGGCCATCCGTCGCGGCATCGACAAGGCCGTTAACGCGGCCGTCGCCGAGATGAAGAAGCAGGCCAAGCCGGTCGAGACCAAGGAGCAGATTGCTTCCGTCGGTACCATCTCCGCCGGTGACCCCGAGGTCGGCGAGAAGATCGCCGAGGCCATGGAGGTCGTGGGCAAGGACGGCGTCATCACCGTCGAGGATTCCCAGACGTTCGACATCACCATCGACACCGTCGAGGGCATGCAGTTCGACAAGGGCTATGTCTCCGCTTACTTCGTCACGGATAACGACCGCATGGAGGCCGTGATGAAGGATCCGTACATCCTCATCACCGACCAGAAGATCTCCAGCGTCCAGGACATCATGCCTGTTCTCGAGGCTGTCCAGCGCGCTGGCCGTGGCCTGCTCATCATCGCTGAGGACATCGATGGCGAGGCTCTGCCGACCCTCGTCCTCAACAAGATCCGTGGCGCCCTCAACGTCTGCGCCGTCAAGGCCCCGGGCTACGGCGATCGCCGCAAGCGCATCCTGGAGGACATCGCCGTCCTCACCGGTGGCCAGGCTGCTCTGGACGAGCTTGGCGTGAAGGTCGCTGACATCACCGCCGATATGCTCGGTACCGCTAAGTCCGTCACCATCTCCAAGGACAACACCGTCGTCGTCGGCGGCGCTGGCTCCAAGGAGGCCATCGACGCCCGCATCGCTCAGATCAAGGGCGAGATGGAGAACACCACCTCTGACTTCGACCGTGAGAAGCTCCAGGAGCGCCTGGCCAAGCTCTCCGGTGGCGTTGCCGTCATCAAGGTCGGCGCTGCTACCGAGTCCGAGCTCAAGGAGATCAAGCATCGCGTCGAGGACGCTCTGCAGGCTACCCGCGCTGCTGTCGAGGAGGGCATTGTCGCCGGTGGCGGCGTCGCCTTCATGGACGCTGCTCCTGCACTCGACGCCGTTGAGCTTGACGACCCTGAGGAGAAGATCGGTGTCGACATCGTCAAGAAGGCTCTGACTGCTCCGGTCGCTACCATCGCCAAGAACGCTGGTTTTGAGGGCGCTGTCGTGGTCGACAAGGTTGCCGAGCTGCCCGCCGGCCAGGGTCTCAACTCTGCCAACGGCGAGTGGGGCGACATGATCGAGATGGGCGTCCTCGACCCCGTCAAGGTCAGCCGCGTCACCCTGCAGAACGCTGCTTCTGTCGCCAGCCTGATTCTCATCACCGAGGCCACCGTCTCCGATGTGCCCAAGAACACTCAGCTTGAGGACGCTATCGCTGCTGCTACCGCTGGTCAGCAGGGCGGCGGTATGTACTAAGGCCGACAAGGTCTAGAACTCCCACCGGGGATCCGGGGGCGTGACGGGGGTTTCTCTCCGGAACGTCCTCGGACATGCAAAGAGGCTCCGCATCGCGCTTCGCGCTGCGGAGCCTCTTTGCGTCCTGCGGAATATTCCGGAGAGAAACCCCCGTCACGCCCCCGGATCCCCTGCGTTTACGGCCTTGAGGTCGGCGTGGGCGGAGGTCGTGGCTGATAGGGATACGTGTCCCGGTTGCTGTTTCGCGCTTTGCGCGAAAGGCGCACCACTTTGGGGTGAGTGAGAGATGTGGTTGTTGCGGTAACTGATCCCCGGTTGATTTCCGATCTCAGCCGAACACATTGAGTGAATAGGCCGTTCCCACAGCT
>CALKKS010000029.1 GCA_937995345.1 uncultured Collinsella sp.
CCGTACATGTACGGATGAATGTGGGGAGTGTTCGGATGAAGTTGATAATCAAGGTGCCAAAGAAGTAAAAATTTCTCTAGCACACGACGGAAATCTTTGTTACTATAGTCGAGCTAACGGGTTGTGGCTCAGTTTGGTAGAGCACTGCGTTCGGGACGCAGGGGTCGCTGGTTCAAATCCAGTCAACCCGACCAGAGCATGAGGAGGGACCGCTTCTTGCGGTCCCTTTTTTTAGCTATTGTTGCTCTTGTTGTGATTCCAAGCTGCATGCAGGCCCGCTGCGGTATAATCCATCGAGCTTGTTTGCATTGATTCCGGGAGGAAAGTACATGTTCCCTAAAGGCTTTGAGTGGGTAGTTATCCTTATTGTCGCCCTGTTGATTTTTGGGCCCAAGAACCTGCCGAAGCTCGGCAAGTCGCTCGGTTCCACCGTCAAGAATATCCGCGAGGGTATGGAAGGTGACAAGGGCGAGTCCAAGCAGGCCGAGGAGGTTGTGGTCGAGGAGTCCGAGGAGGACAAGGAGATCGCTGAGCTCGAGGCTAAGCTCGCTGCTGCCAAGAAAAAGAAGGCAGAGGACGGCGACGCGGACGCAGAGTAGTCCCATCCCTTTGGGGTGAGCACCTGACCGGCTTGCCCGCAGGCTAGCCGGTCTTTTTTGTTTTGTAGACAGTTGATTTGTTAGATCATAGTTGGGGAGATATCCGTATGGACGCAAGCCAGATCGTACTGACCGCTGAGGGCCGCCAGAAGCTCGTCGAGGAGCTCGCTTGGCGTGAGGGCGATTACGCCAAGGAGATCGTCGAGGACATCAAGGAAGCCCGCGCGTTCGGCGACCTTTCGGAGAACTCCGAGTACGACGCCGCCAAGGACAAGCAGGCCCAGAACGCCGCTCGCATCGCTGAGATCCAGGCCATCCTCGCCAACGCTCAGATTGCTGCCAGCACGGGCGACCTGACCGTCTCCATTGGCTCGACCGTCACCCTGGTCGACCCCAACGGTGAGCTCATGGACGTCACGCTCGTCGGTACCACCGAGACTAACTCGCTCGAGCACAAGATCTCCAACGAGTCTCCGGTCGGTCACGCCATCATCGGTCACGGCGAGGGCGATTCCGTCGAGGTCGTTACGCCTTCCGGCAAGACCCGCATCTACACCATCGCCAAGATCGCACGCTAGACCACGGTCCCGCGTAAAGGTATGTTTTCGCTCCCTGGGACCGAATCCTGGGGAGCGTTTTAGTTTGAGGAGCTAACTATGGCAGAGAACCAGAACGCCGCCGATCAGGCATCGACGCTCAACGACGAGCGCGCCACCCGCCTGGCCAAGCGTGCCGCCCTGTTCGAGGCAGGCCAGAACCCGTACCCCGAGCACTCCGAGATCGAGGATTACGTTGCCGACATCGAGGCTAAGTATGCCGAGCTTGCCGATGGCGAGGACACCGAGGACGTCGTGAAGATCGCCGGTCGTGTTGTCGCCAAGCGCGGTCAGGGCAAGATCATGTTCATCGTCGTGCGCGATGCGACTGCCGAGATTCAGCTGTTCTGCCGCATCAACGACATGGACGAGGCTGCCTGGAATACGCTCAAGGCCCTCGACCTGGGCGACATCCTGGGCGTGACCGGCGTGGTCGTGCGTACCAAGCGCGGCCAGCTCTCCGTAGCCCCCAAGAGCGCGACCCTGCTTTCCAAGGCCGTTCGCCCGCTGCCCGAGAAGTTCCACGGCCTTTCCGACAAGGAGACCCGCTATCGTCAGCGCTATGTCGACCTGATCGCCAACGACGACGTTCGCGAGACCTTCCGTAAGCGCTCGCAGATCCTCTCCACCTTCCGTCGCTTTATGGAGTCCGACGGCTACATGGAGGTCGAGACCCCCATCCTGCAGACCATCCAGGGCGGTGCCACGGCCAAGCCGTTCATTACGCACTTTAACGCTCTCGATCAGGAGTGCTACCTGCGTATCGCCACAGAGCTGCACCTCAAGCGCTGCATCGTCGGCGGCTTTGAGCGCGTGTTCGAAATCGGTCGTATCTTCCGCAACGAGGGCATGGACCTTACCCACAATCCCGAGTTCACCACGATGGAGGCCTACCGCGCCTTCTCCGATCTCGAGGGCATGAAGGCGCTCGCCCAGGGTGTCATCAAGGCCGCTAACAAGGCTATCGGCAACCCTGAGGTTATTGAGTACCAGGGCCAGACCATCGACCTTTCTGGTGAGTGGGCCAGCCGTCCCATGACCGACATCGTCTCCGACGTGCTCGGCAAGCAGGTCACCATCGACACGCCGGTCGAGGAGCTTGCTGCCGCCGCACGCGAGAAGGGCCTGGAGATCAAGCCCGAGTGGACCGCCGGCAAGATTATCGCCGAGATCTACGATGAGCTGGGCGAGGACACCATCGTCAACCCCACGTTCGTGTGCGATTACCCCATCGAGGTCAGCCCGCTTGCCAAGCGCTTTGAGGACGACCCGCGCCTGACGCACCGCTTTGAGCTGGTCATCGCCGGCCACGAGTACGCCAACGCGTTCTCCGAGCTCAACGACCCGGTCGACCAGGCCGAGCGCTTCGCTGCCCAGATGGCCGAGAAGGCCGGCGGCGACGACGAGGCCATGGAGTACGACGAGGACTACGTGCGCGCCCTCGAGTACGGCATGCCTCCCGCGGGCGGCATCGGCATCGGTATCGACCGCGTGGTCATGCTGCTCACCAACCAGGCTTCCATTCGCGACGTCCTGCTGTTCCCGCACATGAAGCCCGAGAAGGGTTTCCAGTCTGGTGCCGCTGCTGCCAAGGCTGCCGAGGCCGGCAACGCCGCAAGTCCCTTCGTCAAGCCGCTCAAGCCCACGGTTGATTATTCCAAGATTGCCGTCGAGCCGCTGTTTGAGGAGTTCGTCGACTTTGATACCTTCTCCAAGAGCGACTTCCGCGCCGTGAAGGTCAAGGCATGCGAGGCCGTCAAGAAGTCCAAGAAGCTGCTGAACTTTACGCTCGATGACGGCACCGGCACCGATCGCACCATCCTCTCCGGTATTCACGATTACTACGAGCCCGAGGACCTGGTCGGCAAGACCCTGCTCGCCATCACCAATCTGCCTCCGCGCAAGATGATGGGTATCCCCAGCTGCGGCATGCTCATCAGTGCCATCCACGAGGAGGAGGGCGAGGAGCGCCTCAACCTGATCCAGCTCGACGCTTCCATCCCCGCCGGCGCAAAGATGTACTAACTAGTTACGCGGTTCTACGAACCGCGTAACGGCTCGACGCTGCGCGGGCCGCATTTGGGCAATCTGACGTTCAACTTCAAGGGCGCGACCAGAAGGTCAGCGCCCTTTCGTTTCACGCCACCTTGCCTCAAATGCGACCCGCTCGCTGACTTATGCCCAACCTATGGCGTTATCTCGCTCCAAAGGGGTCTTGCTCGCTCTGACGGGTTTTCGCTGTCGTTACCAAAACATCGGCGTTGCTAGGGTAGTCATTGGGGACGTTCTTGTTTGACTAGTCGTTTAAGAACGTCCCCAACGACTATAAGAACGTCCCCAACGACTACTCTGAGTTGCGGTGGAATACGGACTGAATTGCGCCTTTGGAGGCCAAAACAGTCCGTATTCCACCGCAACATTTCTTGGGTCCGACGGTGGTCTCCGCCTTGAGCTTCGTGCGTGGACGACAAACGTCTCTTTTATGGTTCCTTTAACTGCTGCTGTCTACGATGGGAGTGACCAGAAGGAAGGAAGCGCCAATCATGGATGATGCGAGCGAGCGGGCTATCGAAGACGATATGCTCGACCAGTTCAATTTCTTTGATGAAGAGGATGAGGAGCTGGCGGACCGTCGCAATCCTGCGCCGCTCGATTCCTTTGACCTTGTGGACGATAGGCCGAATGAGGACAAAGACCTGGCGAAAGACGAGCCGAAGGACAAACCGAACATGCTGCGACCCGACTCGTGGCCTTCGATCCTCCCGCAGCACCATGGTGTGCGTGCTGGCGAACTCCATATGAAAACTGACTGGCGCCAGATCGTGACCGCGGGCGATCAACTTGCGGTTAACGCACCACTGACCGATAAGTCGTCTATCATCTGCCGCACCGGTATGCTTATGCTCGCAAGCGGCACCGGCGCATGGCGCGTGCGCGACACCATGAATCGTGTAGCCGCCGTGCTTGGCGTCACTATTCATGTCGACCTGAGTCTCCTGTCGTTTGAATGCACCTGCATCGAGGATGGCCACTGTTTTAACGAGGTCGTGAGTCTGCCGACTACGGGCGTCAACACCCATCGCATCTGGATGATGGAGAGCTTCTTAAAGGAAATCGAGACGTATGGCCGCCACTTTACGGTGCATGAATACCACGAGATGCTCAAAACCGTCGAGAGTTCAAAGCCCGATTATGCCTCGTGGCAGCAAGGGTTGGCGGCTGCCTTTGCCTGCGCCTCCTTCGTATTTTTGCTCGGCGGCGGCCCGATCGAGATGGCCTGTGCATTTGTCGGCGCAGGCGTTGGCAATTTCGCTCGCTCGCATGTCCTTAAGCAGGGCCTGGGCCAGTTTAGTGCGCTGACAGTCGGTGTCGCGCTCGCATGTATCTCGTACCTGCTGGCGCTGCTTGGCCTCGACCAGATCATGCCGGGAGCTATGGCGCATCAAGAGGGGTATATCGGTGCCATGCTGTTTGTGATTCCCGGTTTCCCGCTCATCACGGCGGGTCTCGATATTGCCAAGCTCGACATGCGAAGCGGCATCGAGCGCCTTTCCTATGCTGTAGCGATTACCGTTATGGCTACGCTTGTGGGCTGGATGGTTGCTGAGTGCGTGGGGTTGGCGCCGGACGATTTTGCGCCGCTGGGACTTTCGCCGCTGACGTTGACGCTGCTGCGCGTGGTGCTGAGTTTTGTTGGCGTGTTTGGCTTCTCGGTTATGTTCAACAGTCCCGTCAAGATGGCCGCGGCGGCCGGCCTTATCGGTGCCGTATCGAACACGCTGCGCCTTACCTTGGTTGATGCGCCTACGATTCTGCCTTTTTTGAGCCTAAGCGCTGGCATGGCTCCCGAGGCGGCCGCCTTTGTCGGGGCCTTGGCATCGGGTCTGCTGGCAAGTCTGGTCGAGCTTAAGCTCACCTACCCACGCATCGCGCTCACGGTGCCGTCGATCGTCATCATGGTTCCGGGCTTGTACCTCTACCGTGCCATGTACTACATGTGCACCTTCGATACCGTCAACATGCTCGGCTGGTTCGTGCGCGCCATCCTCATCGTGGCGTTTCTGCCCGTGGGCCTGTGCGTTGCGCGTACCCTCACCGACCCTCGCTGGCGCCACACCAGCTAATTGGTGCAAGGGGGACAGGCTACTTTGCACCAAATGAGTTGCGGTGAAATAGGGACTGAATTGTTGCTTAAAGGGTCAAAACAGTCCGTATTCCACCGCAACTTATGGGGTCGGGGGATTATTGATGCCCTGCATCTTCATAAACTCAACGCTTACGAAGTGCATCCCTTTCGTGTTAGGGTGAACTCACCACATAAGTAGTCGCAGACGCACGTACCACGGGCGGGCGAGATGAAGTCCTAGTAACTCCATCTTGCCCGTCCGTTTTTGTTGGCGGCACCGCGGCGCAACACAGAAAGGAACCTGCCCTTCATGCCTATCAACAAACGAGAGAGCCTGCTGTTCACCTTTATCATGTGCTTTTGCATGGTGCTCTGGATGAGCATCTACAACGTTGCCCTGCAGCACGGGGCCATCAGCGGCGAGGTCATTGCCGCTGCATGGCTCGGCTTCCCCGTTGCCTACGTCTTTGCCATGTGCTGCGACTGGTTCGTTGCCAGCCCGCTCGCCAAGGGTTTCGCCTTTAAGTTCCTGGTCACGCCGGGCAAGAGCTCTCCTCTTGCCATGACGCTCACCGTCAGCTCCTGCATGGTCGTTCCCATGGTCATCATCATGTCGCTCTACGGTGCGTGCGAGGGCCTGTTCCACATGCCCGGCGGCCCGCTTGCCAATTTGCAAGCGCTGCCGATGATGTGGCTCGTCAACATTCCGCGCAACTTTATCATGGCCATGCCCTGGAACCTGCTGGTGGCTGGTCCGGTTGCTCGCTTTGTCTTCCGCCGCGCCTTCCCCATGGGAACCGTCTTTGAAGAGCAGCATATGGAGCTCGTGCGCATGCCTGGCGCTTCCGTTGCCGATGCCGTCAATGACGTTGCCGAGAGCATGGACGCCGAGCCCGCCTGCCAGACAGCAGCGCAAAACCAAACCGCCAAGCGGACCGAAGCGATTCCTTTTTTGTAGACGTTGTCACGCGGCTACGGGTGGGAAAGGCCCCAACGGTTAACATATACTCTATATGGGTAAAGAGACCAAAGCGCTGCCGCGGGGCGGCGCTTTGCGTTTGAAAAACTAGCTCGTCTAAGAGGAACTAGCATGTTAGACCGTTTTACCGATCGCGCGCGCAAGGTCATGTCCATGGCCAAGCAAGAGGCGCTCGATCTACACTCAAATAAGGTGGGCACCGAGCACCTGCTGCTCGCGCTTGCCAAGGAGGACGAGGGCATTGCCGCCGAGGCACTGCGTTCGCTCGACATCTCCTACGATGACATCATGGATACTCTCAAAGAGGTCCAGACCACGGTTCCCGAGCCCAGTGAGGAGACCGAGGCGGCCAAGCTCGCCTTTACGCCGCTTGTCATTAGCGTGATGGAGCGTTCCTTCCGCGTGGCACGCGAGAACAACCAGACGTATGTGTCGACCGAGCACCTGCTCATCGGCATCGTCGAAGAGGGCAACGGCATGGCCATGGACATCCTCATGCGCCTGGGTGTGTCGTCCGCCTCCATCAAAAAGGCTATCGACAAACTCACCGCCAAGGACCAGGACAAGAAGCGTCCGCTTGCCGGCGCCGGTGCCGGGCGTCCCGGTGCGGGCCTGCCGTTCTTTAGCGGCTCGGATGCCTCTCAGCAAAAGGGGAGTGGCACCGATACGCTTAAGCAGTTCGCCACCAACCTTACGCAGAAAGCGCGCGACGGTGAGCTCGACCCCGTGATCGGTCGCGAAAAGGAAGTCCAGCGCATGATGGAGATCCTTTCGCGCCGCACCAAGAACAACCCGCTCATTCTGGGCGACCCCGGCGTGGGCAAGACGGCCATCGTCGAGGGCCTGGCTCAGCAGATTGCAGCCGGCAACGTGCCCGAGAACCTCATGAACCAGAACATCTGGACGCTCGACCTGCCGGGCCTCGTGGCGGGTGCCAAGTATCGCGGCGAGTTTGAGGAGCGCCTCAAGAACGTGATTCAGGAGGCCACCGAAGCCGACGACGTCATCCTGTTTATCGACGAGATGCACACCATCATCGGTGCCGGTTCTGCCGAGGGCTCCATCGATGCGAGCTCCATGCTCAAGCCCGTGCTCGCGCGCGGTGCCTTCCAGATCATCGGCGCCACCACGGCCGAGGAATTCCGTAAGTACCTCACCAAGGACCCGGCCTTTGAGCGCCGCTTCCAGACTATCGATGTCGAGGAGCCGAGCGTCGAGGACACGGTCAAGATCCTGACCGCGCTCAAGCCGCGCTACGAGGAGCACCACCATGTGCGCTATACGCAGGGTGCTATCGAGGCTGCCGCGAACCTTTCCAACCGCTATATCCAGGATCGCTTCCTGCCCGATAAGGCCATCGACCTCATTGACGAGGCCGGTGCCCGCGCTCGCATCGCCGCGAATCGCGCACCTGAGCCGGTGCGTGAGGCCGAGCATCGCATAGAGGAGCTCAAGGCCGCCGCGCAGGAGGCCACCGAGAGCGACGATATGAACAAGGCCGCCGAGATCACCGAGCAGCAGAAGGCCGCCGAGATCGAGCTCGCCGAGGCCAAGGCCGCCTGGACGGCCGAGCTCGACGCCAGCCCGCTCACCATCGACGTGAGTCAGATCGCCGATATCGTGTCCGTGACTTCGGGCGTGCCGGTGTCCTCGCTTACCGAGAGCGAGAGCCGTCGCCTGCTGCAGGCCGAAAGCGTGCTCAAGACGCGCATCATCGGTCAGGACGAAGCCGTCGAGGCCGTGGCGAAGGCCGTGCGCCGCAGCCGCTCGCCGCTCAAGGACCCGCGTCGTCCCGGCGGTAGCTTTATCTTCCTGGGCCCCACCGGCACGGGCAAAACCGAGCTCGCCAAGACGCTCGCCGAGTATCTCTTTGGCAGCAAGGACGCGCTCATCAGCTTCGATATGTCGGAGTTTGGCAGCGAGTTCGAGGTCTCCAAGCTCATCGGTAGCCCCCCGGGTTACGTCGGTCACGACGAGGGCGGCCAGCTCACCAAGGCCGTTCGTCGCCACCCGTACTCGGTCGTGCTGTTCGACGAGATCGAGAAGGCGCACCCCGATATCTTCAACATTCTGCTGCAGGTGCTGGAGGAGGGCCGCCTGACCGATAGCCAGGGCAAGACGGTCGATTTCCGCAACACCGTGATCATCATGACGTCCAACGTGGGCGCCCGCGAGATCGCGCAGGATGCGAGCGTGGGCTTTGGCACCACCGGCGAGCAGGGCCTTACCTCGAGCGAGATCCGCGGCCGTGCGATGGGCGAGCTCAAGCGCCTGTTCCGCCCCGAGCTGCTCAACCGCATCGACGACATCGTGGTGTTCCAGAAGCTCTCGGGCGAGAATCTCACCAAGATCGCGCACCTGCTGGTGGACGACCTGCGCCAGCGTCTGATCGCCAACGGCATGAACATCAAGCTCACCGATGCGGCCTATGACAAGATCGTGGCCGAGGGCACCGACCTCACCAACGGTGCGCGTCCGCTGCGCCGCGCTATTCAAAAACTCATCGAGGACCCGCTGTCTGAGGAGCTTCTGGCTGGCGAGTGGGGCGAGGGCGATACCGTCCTGTGCGACGTGGCCGATGGCAAGTTTGTCTTTAGCCACGGCACGGGCGAGATCCCGGCACCGCGTCCGGCAGGTACGCTCGGTGGCGATACCGCCCCGGCGGCACCGCACACTGGCAGCGCCGCGCCCGTAAGCGGCGGCGTGACCTCGGGCCCCGGCGGCATGATGCAAGCCGGCTCTGGCGCGCTGTAGGGCGTAACAAAACCTTGTGTCCACGAGGGCGTTCCAAAGGAGCGCCCTTTTTCTGTTGAAAAGGCCCCTTCGTTCAAAGTAGATCTCATTAAACATATCAATGGCGTATGCATAAACGTTGATCAAGCGTTGAGGTTGGTTGAAGGGTCCAACGTCCCTTTGGCACGGCCCGTCTAACCTGCTTTATTCTAATAAAGTAGCGTTTCCCCGCCGTTAGCCGATGATGCAAGGGCGCTCGGCGTTTTCGACTGGTTTATGCACGCAAAGTCTGGGAATATACAAGTCGCATGTCTTACTGTCTAACCAGTTGCGCCAAGGAGGCACCATGGATTACAAGATCACCGGCTACGAGCCCGCCCAGCTGTTCCATTTCTTTGAGGAGGTCAGCGCGATCCCTCGTGGGTCTGGCAACGAGAAGGGCATCAGCGATTTCCTGGTTGCGTTTGCCAAGGAGCGCGGCCTCGATGTGTACCAGGACGAGGTCTACAACGTCATCATTCGCAAGCCCGCTTCTGCCGGCGCCGAGAATGCCCCGACCGTGATGCTGCAGGGCCACATCGATATGGTGTGCGACAAGTTGGGCTCTGTTGAGCACGACTTTACGACCGACGGTATCGACCTGGTCGTCAAGGACGGCGTCCTCACCGCTAACGGCACCACCCTGGGCGCCGACAACGGTATCGCCGTCGCTCTGATGCTCACTGTTCTCGATGACGATTCGATCGTTCACCCCGCCCTCGAGTGCGTATTCACCACCGACGAGGAGACTGGCCTGGTCGGCGCCGAGACGCTCGACAAGTCCCAGATTAGCGCCCGCACCATGATTAACCTTGACTCCGAGGAAGAGGGCGTTGCCACCGTCAGCTGCGCCGGCGGCGTCGTCGTTACCTACACCTGCCCCATCGTGCGCGAGCACAAGACCGGTAGCACCCTCACGCTCGACATCTCCGGCCTACTGGGTGGTCATTCCGGCAACGATATCAACCTGGAGCGCGGCAACGGCAACCTCATCATGGCCCGTATCATCGACCGCCTGATGGTCGCCGGCGAGCCCGCCATCGTCAGCTTTAACGGCGGCACCAAGGACAACGCCATCAACCGTGAGTGCAAGGCTGTTCTGGTCTACGCCGACCACGCTGCCGCCGAGGCCGCGGCCCAGATCGCAAAGGGCATCATCGCCGACGTCACTGCCGAGCTCGAGGTCTTCGACCCCGGCTTTACCTGCACCGTCGAGATTGCCGACGATGCCGAGGTCGAGGCCATGGACCAGAAGTCCGCGCTTGCCCTCATCCGCGCCCTGCGTCTTGCCCCTAACGGCGTGATTCGCCGCAACGTCGCCACCGACGGCTCCGTCGAGGTTTCCTCCAACATCGGCGTGGTCGCCACTTCCGACGACCAGGTCAAGATCATGCTGTCCCCGCGCTCCTCGATCACCTCGCTGCAGAACGAGTTCAAGGAACGCCTGCAGACGTTGGCCGATGTCCTGGGCTTCGACGCCAAGTTCGAGTTCGAGTATCCCGGCTGGAGCTATGCCGAGCATTCGCCGGTCCGCGACGTCTTTGTCGAGAGCTATCGCGAGCTCTTTGGCTCCGAGCTGCGCATCGAGTCCATTCACGCCGGCCTTGAGTGCGGCCTGTTTGCCGAGGCCCTGCACGGCCTGGACGCCATCGCCGTGGGACCGACGCTCTCCGATGTCCACACCCCGGACGAGAGCATGGAGCTCGCTTCTGCCGAGCGCTTCTACGAGCTGCTCATCGACGTCCTCAAGCGCCTCGCTGCGTAAAGGTTGCGCTAGCAGCAGTCCGAGTCACGTGCCAGCGGATTGCAAATGACATTACGAGAGGGGGCATCCGAGCCTTTGCGACGGGTGCCCCCTCTCTTCTTTTAAGAAATGGGAAATTGATTGGCGTCTAGCCCATATCCGCCCTGATGAGGTCGAGGGTTCGCTGGCAGTTTTCGCGGACGGGGCCGAGCATATGCTCGCGCAGGTCCGCCATGCCGGGCAGATCGGCGTATTCGTCCATGACCTCTTCCATACAAATGGGTACCTCGTAGGCGAGGTCCATCATGGTCGCAAAGCAAAACTTCTCGGATAGCCCGGCATCGGTGAGCGCCGTCTCCAGCGCGGGGTCGCCCATACCGTGATAGCGGCGGATGGCGTTAGGCCCGATGCGTCCCACGCGATTCTCGCCGCCAACGCTCATGGCAAGGCGTGCTTTTCGCCGCATGCGCTCATACGCCAGACCCGACGCAACATCGTACATGGGTGCGAGCGCCGCGTTTGTGCCTTTGCCTAGGATGAGCGAGTAATTTTTAGCGTGCGCATCGGGTGCTCCGATAATGGCGTTATAGAACAACATATAAGTAAAGAGCACAAGATTCATGTGGTGGGGGACCGTGCTAATCAGCCGTTCTTGAATGTCTCGCGTTGTTGGTCCTCCATCGGCGGTGTATTTCTGGCTTGGCAATACACCGAGCGCCTGGCAAAAGTCCTCCTGATGCAGCCTTTCGATGTTTCCCCTGGCATCGACCGTTCTGTCGTAGCGTTCAACGACGAGTGCGTCTTCGTCTTCGAAGGTGCAATAGGAGACGTTGGCAGTTGGAATGCCAACACGCTGAGCTGTTTTCATGCAGACGAATTCGTTTAAGGCTTGATGCTTAAACCCTACGACACCATTTTTGAAGATATGAGTAGTGGGGGATGACCCTAGACATTCGCACCATTGGCCATCATGCCAAGCTAGCGCAAATTTGCCTTGGTTGCCGCCCAGGGACCAGCTTTCGTTGAAGCCCATCCATGTTGCTCTTTCGTCGTCGCGAATTGCTTTGAGCTTGTGGGCGATTTGAGAATTGGTAAGCGGGCGGTATGCCGAGACCCTGCCGCGGGCGGCGTTTAATTGAGCGGTTTGACAAAACTGAACGGCGCCCGCGCAGTCAAGACCGATATGACACAAGAGGGTGACGGGGTTGTTGGATGCAACGTCATGCTCAGTGGCAATAGCGCGACGTTGCTCTTGGCTGTCGGGCAAAAGGCCAAACAGGAACGGGCGGACGATGTTATGGCCATACGTGCGATTGGAAAGCGGCATTGTTAGCGATAGCGGTGCTCCACAGTAGGTTGGGGCGTACACAAAGCTGCAGAGCCCTTGCTCGTCTTGCCGGAGTGTGCCGGCGATTTTGCCACAAATGAGGGTTGTAAGTTCCATCGCTGCCATTTATTTCACAACCTTGCAGCCAAAGGAGAGGTCTGAAGTGCCGGAAATGCCTTGCTCGGCTGTAATTTGGGCCAGCAAGGCACCGTAGGAAGATGGAGTTCCTTGTCGAGGGAGCCGCCTGCCTGCGCTCGGCTTTGACAGGGCATTTGAGTTCGCGATACGGAGGTTCGCTTCCGTCGCTGGCTGTTTGGCGGGCGATGTGATGGAGTCGTTATCGCTCTGAACAAAGAGTCCTATGCCGAGTGCGTTAAAGACAGCCAGCAGCTTGTCGAGCCGAATGCCTGTGGCATCTCCTAGCTCGAGCGATGCGAGCAGACGCTCCGAAACACCTGCTGTTTTAGCGAGAGCGGCACGGGTGATCCCCTGCGCCTCGCGCGCCTGGCGCACGTAGATTCCGGCTTGGCGCGGTGTTGTGATGGGAAGAGTATCCATGGCGATATCCTAACGTGCAGACTTTTGCATAGTAGTATGACATGCAAAAGTCTGCACGAAAAGGCCTCATGCAAAACTCTGCATGAGGCCTTGTGCGGGCGTATGGCTTTTTAAGCCCCAAACGCCCGAATGGGAATAACGTATACGCTGTCAGGACGTTTATATGCGATCTCTCCCATCCCTGTGAGAACGGCAAGAAATGCCGGAGGCTTCGTGCGCCCCATTTTGTCGCTAAGCAACTTGTCTCTCATTCGCAGCAAACTGTTGGCGGCCTGCTCAACTTTTGTCTCGCTGAGCTTGATCTCGAATGCCCCCCATGTTCCATCCGCAAGCTCAATAACGGCGTCGATTTCTAAGTCTGAATCATCGCGGTAATAACGGACAGGGTGAGACCCGGCGGCGTCGAGTGATGAGGCATATACCTGCAAATCGCGCATGCAGAGGTTTTCAAACGCAAGACCAAGCGTCTGGTAGTCCTCAAGTAGGTTTTGTTTGTTAAGGCCCAGTGCGGCAATGGCTAATGAGGGGTCTGCGAAGTAGCGTTTGGGTTTAGTTCTCATGCGATTGGGGGAGCGCGACGCCGGAACCCATCCGGGCAACTCGTCAATTAAATAGAGTTGCACGAGGTATTCAAGATGTTGGGAAACCTCTCGTTTTTGGGTATCAGTTGGTGCTAATGCGCCATCCAGGGCAAATACATCACGGGCGAGTGTGACATTTGTGCTGGACTGTCCAAGATTTCGCGCAAGAGACTCTGCCACGCGTGAACTAATGAGCTCGCGTCCGCCAAGGTCAGGAACGCTCTTATTATGCACAGCTTCTAGATAGCCCATCAGTACAGGTCGAATTGTGTCAGAAGTTAGTGCAAGCGCGTCGGGCCATCCGCCGCGACAAATGAGCTCGGTAAGAGAATCGATTCCCGACGCGCAAGGGCATGGGGCAAACTCGCCTTTAAACAGGGCAGCTAGGCTTACCTTACCTGTTGAATCTCCGCTCTCCTGAAGACTCATGGGATGCATGCTCAGCCGACCGATTCGTCCGGCTCCACTGTGGTTCACCTTGTTTTTTGCCGGCGTAGAAGAGCCTGTTAGGATCCACTGGCCCTTTTCTGTGGTGTCATCGACAGCATGGCGCACGCAGTCCCAAACCTGAGGGACACGCTGCCACTCGTCAATAACGTGAGGGGTAGCGCCAACTAGTGCATACTGAGGGTCGGACTCGATGAGCAATTGGTTCGAACCACGATCGACGTATATGGCACTATTTGCATGAGCAAGCGCGGACCAAGTCTTTCCACACCATTTAGTGCCTGAGATTTCAACGGCACCGAACAGATTGAGATATTGATCAATCTTGCGGTCAATGAGCCGGGGGATATACGTGTCTTTCGCCATCGTTGCCATACTGTTTACCTCGCATTTCCATAAATACGAATGAAATCATACCCGAAAAACGAATATTAGAGTCACATAAAAACGAATGAATCTTTGCCCAGAAAACGAATGGAATGACGATGAAGGACTGGATATCCCAGCCTTGTTGAGTAGGCGTTCTTTTACATGAAAAGGCCTCATGCAAAACTCTGCATGAGGCCTTGTTCGACATTGGGTTTCGAGCAATAGGGTTTGGGCGTTACAGCACCAGGATTCCGAGGTGCTCCAGCAGGATTTTGAGGCCGATGAGGATGAGGACGACGCCGCCCACGATGGAGGCGGGCTTTTCGTAGCGCGAGCCAAAGGTGTGGCCGATCGCCACGCCGGCGACGGAGAAGATAAAGGTCGTGGCGCCGATGAGCGACACGGCGGGGACGATATCGACCGAGAGTGCAGCAAACGAGATGCCCACGGCCAAAGCGTCAATCGAGGTGGCGATAGCCAGGATCAGGTATTCGCCTAGGTCGATCTTCTCGGCGTCCTTGCCGTCGCCCTCATCCTCGTCTTCTGTAAAGGCTTCCCACAGCATTTTGGCGCCGATAAAGGCCAAAAGGATAAAGGCGATCCAGTGGTCGATGGGACCGATGATGCCCAGGAACTGGCTGCCGAGCGCCCATCCGATTACGGGCATGCCGGCCTGAAAGCCGCCAAAGAACAGGCCGAGCACCACGGCGACTTTAAGGTTGATCTTCTTCATGCCAAGGCCCTTGCAGATGGAAACGGCAAAGGCGTCCATCGAAAGGCCAACGGCGAGCAGCACGAGCTCTGCGAGTCCCATAGTCTGGCTCCCTCTCTGCGGGCGGGCCCGCGTGTACCTCTTGGGGGAGCAACAAAAAAGACCCGTGGCGTACGCGTTGCGCGAACAGCCACGAGTCTCGTTCATTAAGGCAAGCCAGGCCACATCGGCCAGTGTGTTGACTTGCCGCGCCACCGGAGGCGAACCCGATCACGCGACTACTCCCTCATTTATGCGAATCCCGATGCTACCACATAAGCAGCTCATTTGGATTGGGGCTCTCAGCTGTGTTCGCTCATTCTGTAAGCATCGGATTTCGCGAGCTCCGCGGGGACAAACCGTGAGAAACTATTTAGCGTTTATGGAGCGTATACGATGGGAGCGATGCCTTGGATAAGAACGAGCTGCAAAAGCGTATGGAACAGGCCATCCGCCTGACGGCACCTGGTCAGCCGATCCGCACTGCCCTCGACATGATCATCGCCGGTCACCTGGGCGCCCTTATCTGCGTTGGCGACACCGAAAACGTGCTTGCTGCCGGTAACGACGGCTTCCCGCTCAACATTTCGTTCACCTCGAACCGTCTGTTCGAGCTCTCCAAGATGGACGGCGCCATCGTTATCGACGGCGACCTCACCCAGATCCTGCGCGCCAACTTCCACCTCAATCCCGATCCCTCGCTTGCCACGAGCGAGACGGGCATGCGTCACCGCACCGCCGCTCGCATGTCGGTGCTCACCGACGCCATCGTGATCTCGGTCTCGGCCCGTCGTGCCGTCGTCAACGTGTACGTTCACGGTAAGAGCTACGAGATCCAGCCCGTCACCACCATCATGAGCTCGGTCAACCAGCTCGTCGCCACGCTCCAGACTACCCGTCAGTCGCTCGATCGCTCCCTGCTACGTCTGACGGCCCTCGAGCTCGACGACTACGTTACGCTCGCCGACATTACCGGTATTTTCTCGAGCTTCGAGATCATGCAGCAGGCAAAGACCGAGCTTAAGGATTGCATCGTCAAGCTGGGCAACCAGGGCAAGCTCGTGCAGATGCAGCTCGAGCAGCTCGCGGGCTCCAGCATGGATACCGAATACGACCTGATGATCCGCGACTACGCAAGCGATTCTTCCGAGGCCAATGCCGAGAAGATTCGCGCCAACCTGAGCCGCATGACGCCTAAGGACCTGTCCGACCCACAGCATGTGGCGGCGGTTCTGGGTTACGACGACCTGGACGAGGACTCCGTCATGACGCCGCTGGGCCTGCGCACGCTTTCGCGCGTGTCCGTCGTGCGCGACGGCGTGGCCGAGAAGATCGTCGACGAGTATGGATCGCTGCAGGAGCTCATGGACGACATCAGCGAAGATCCGGAGCGCCTGGGCGACTTTGGCGTCAATAACCCTGCCATTCTTGCGGACTCGCTGTACCGCATGAAGGGCACCAAACAGGGAAACGCATAATGGCGCCCGTATGTGCCGTGGTCGTTGCCGGTGGCAGCGGCCAGCGCTTTGGAAATCCCGGCGGCAAGCAGCTCGTTAACGTGGCGGGCCGTCCGCTCATGAGCTGGTCCATCCGCGCGTTCGATCGTAGCGACAAGGTCGGCCACATCGTGGTGGTTTGCCCTGCCGAGCGCCGTGCCGAGATGCGTCGCCTGGCCATCGACCCGTTTGACTATGACACGCCCATCAGCTTTGCCGATGCCGGCGATACCCGCCAGGACTCCACCCGCGCCGGCGTGCACGCGGTGCCGGCGGGTTTCGAATATGTCGCTATCCACGACGGCGCCCGTCCGCTCATTACCACCGAGGCTATCGACCATGCGATCGACGTGCTTGTGGGCGACCGCGCCCTCGATGGTGTCGTGTGCGGTCAGCCCGCGATCGACACGCTCAAGATTGTCGACGGCGATAATATTGTCGAGACACCGCCGCGCGAGCTCTATTGGGCCGCGCAGACGCCGCAGATCTTTAGCGTCGACGCCATGAAGCGCGCCCACACCGCAGCTATCGCCGAGGGATTTATCGGGACCGACGATTCTTCGCTGGTCGAGCGCATGGGCGGGCGTGTCCGCTGCGTCCAGAGCCCGCGCGATAACCTTAAGGTGACGGTGCCCGAGGACCTGCGTCCCGTAACCGCGATTCTGCTTGGCCGCATGGCCGAGGGAGAGGACCTTCCCCATGTTCAGTAACCTGCGCATTGGCCACGGCTACGACGTTCACCGTTTGGTGGAGGGGCGTCGATGTATCATCGGCGGGGTCGACATTCCCTACGAGCGCGGCCTGCTGGGCCACTCGGATGCCGATGTGCTCGCGCACGCCTTGGCCGACGCCATTCTGGGCGCCTGCCGCGGGGGAGACATCGGCAAGCTATTCCCCGACACCGATCCCGCCTACGAGGGTGCTGATTCGATGGTGCTGCTCGCTCGCGTGATGGACTATGCGCGCGAGCTGGGCTTTGAGTTTGTCGATGCCGATTGCACCATTGCCTGTCAGCAACCCAAGATCACTCCGCACCGCGATGCCATGCGCGCCAACCTTGCCCATGCCCTGGGCGTTGACGTCGAAAACGTGGGCGTCGCCGCCACCACGACCGAAAAGCTCGGTTGGGAAGGCCAGGGCGAGGGAATTGGCGCCTGGGCCGTCTGCCTGCTACAGAAAACCGTTAAGGAGTAACGAATGCGTATCTACAACAGCGCTACCCATAAAAAGGAAGAGTTCCAGCCCATCGAGTCCGGCAAGGTCCGCATGTACGTGTGCGGCCCCACGGTCTACGACAACATCCACATCGGCAATGCCCGCACGTTCATCAGCTTTGACGTGATTCGTCGCTGGCTCATCGCGAGCGGCTACGAGGTCACGTTCGCCCAGAACCTCACCGATGTCGATGACAAGATCATCAAGCGCGCCAACGAGCAGGGCCGTACGGCTGCCGAGGTCGCGACGGAGTTCTCCGACAAGTTCATCGGCGTCATGCGCGCCGCCAACGTGCTCGATCCCGATGTGCGTCCCCGCGCCACCAAGGAGATCGGCCCCATGATCGCTATGATCAAGACGCTTATCGAGCAGGGCCATGCCTACGCCGCCGATAACGGCGACGTGTACTTTGCCGTGCGTAGCGATCCCAACTATGGCCAGGTCTCGGGCCGCAACATCGATGACCTTATGGTGGGTGCGCGCATCGAGGAGAACGAGGACAAGAACGACCCGCTCGACTTTGCCCTGTGGAAGGCCGCCAAGCCCGGCGAGCCCAGCTGGCCGAGCCCCTGGGGCGAGGGCCGTCCCGGTTGGCACACCGAGTGTGCCGCCATGGTGCACCGCTACCTGGGCACCCCGATTGACATTCACGGCGGCGGCTCCGACCTTGCCTTCCCGCATCACGAGAACGAGTGCGCCCAGGCTACCTGCGCCTGGCACCAGGGCTTCTCCAACACCTGGATGCACACGGGCATGCTGCTGGTCGACGGCGAGAAGATGTCCAAGTCGCTCGGAAACTTCTTTACGCTGGCCGAGGTGCTCGAACAGCACTCTGCCGCGGCCCTGCGCCTGCTGATGCTGCAGACGAGCTATCGCTCGCCGCTTGACTTCTCCTGGGAGCGCCTGGATGGTGCCGAGAACTCGCTCACACGCATTGCCGGTACGGTCGAGAACCTGCGCTGGGCCGCGAACCATGCGACGGCCGATGCCGATGAGGCAGCATCCGAGGCGTTTGCCGCCAAGGCCGCCGAGACCCGTGCCACCTTTAAGGAGTGCATGGACGACGACTTTAACACCGCCGGTGCCATGGGCGCTGTCTTTGGCTTTGTGACCGAGTGCAACCAGTACCTGGAGCAGGCGGGCGATGCTGCCGACAAGGCCGCCGCGCTTGCTGCCGCCGATACGCTGGTTGAGCTGCTCGACACATTTGGCGTCGAGCTTCCCGAGCCCAAGGTCGAGCTGCCGCTGGGCCTGCTGGGCGTTGCCGCCGGTTTGGTTGCCTACACGGGTGACGACGTGGACGAGGCCGCTGCCAAGATTCTCGAGGCTCGCGCCGAGGCCCGTGCCGCCAAGAACTGGGATCTGGCGGATGCCATCCGCGATCAGCTCAAGGACCTGGGCCTGACGATTGAGGACACTGCCGCGGGCACTCGTATTAAGACTCTCTAATCCCTGCGTGTTTCCCAAGCACCCGACCGCCCGAGCCACGGCACCTTGCCTTTCAATCGTCGGGCATGACCTCAAGGTCTATGCCCTCCTCTTTCAAGGCAATCTGCCGCACCTCGGGCGGTCGGTCTATTTGTTTCGTTTGATAGTCGTATTTAGGAGGTCGTTTTATGGCCGACAATCGCAAGCGTGCACCGCGTGGAGGCAAGCAGACTGCTTCTGGCTCGCGTCCGATTCGCCGCAACGACCGCGCTGCCACTCCCAAGGGCCAGCGCGAGCGATCACAGGCTGTTCGCCCGCAGCGCGAGCGTAGCCGCGATAACGTCCAGGTTCCCAAGGGCGAGTTTATCGAAGGTCGCCGTGCCGCCGCCGAGGCGCTGCGTACCGGCTTTCCCGTCAAGTGCGCGCTCATCGCCGAGGGCGGGGAGCGCGATGCCGCCCTGTCTCGTCTGATCGATGACCTCAACGCCGCGGGCGTCCGCATTAAGTATGTGCCGCGCGCGCAGCTCGATGCGCTGTCGAGCCATGGCGCTCACCAGGGCATCGCGCTCGAGGTGGGTAATTTCCCCTATGCCGATGTCGCCGATATCCTCGATCGCGCGGGTGACGGACCGGCGCTCGTCGTCGTGCTCGACCATGTGACCGACGATGGCAACTTTGGTGCGATCGTGCGCTCCGCCGAGGTCGTGGGCGCGGCGGGCGTCATCATTGCCAACAAGCGCGCCGCCGGTGTGACCGTGGGCAGCTACAAGACTTCAGCCGGCGCCGTCATGCATCTGCCCATCGCACAGGTTCCCAACATCGCTCGAGCGCTCGACGACCTCAAGGCCGCCGGCTTTTGGGTGGGCGGTGCTTCCGAGCACGCCGAGGGCAGCTGCTGGGATGCTCCCTTCGAGGGCCGCGTTGCGCTCGTCATGGGCTCCGAGGGCGACGGCATCTCGCGCCTGGTGCTTGAGAAATGCGACTTTTTGACCAAGCTTCCCCAGCGCGGCATGACCGAGAGTCTCAATGTTGCCCAGGCGACCACCGCGCTGTGCTTTGAGTGGCTGCGCCGCAATGCCGGCGAGCTCATGGGGGAGGAGTAGCGCATGTCCAAGAAGAACCGCGCCAAGTCCAAGGCCAAGCGCTTTGGCGAGGGCTCGGCCAAGCCGATTGTTTCGGCCGCGACCTATGGCGTGGGCGGCAATGCGTTTGCGCAGGCCATCGCCGATCCGGTCTCGACGGTGCACTCCAATAAGCCTGAGCTTTTGGTGGTCGACGGCTACAACGTGATCCACTGCACGCCGCGCTACGAAAAGCTCGTCTACGACCATTCCGACGATCCGTATTCCAGCGACGTCCACGACATGGCTCGTACTGCGCTCATCAACGACGTCGCCGCCTTTGCCCAGGGCCGCTACGAGGCCGTGATCGTGTTCGACGGCGCGGGCAATATCTCCAGCGAGCGCCCCAACCTGCCGGCCCGTGGCGTGCGTATCGAGTTTTCGCCGACGGGCGTCTCCGCCGATACCGTGGTACAGAAGCTCTGCATCGAGGCGCGCGAGGAAGGCCGCGCGTGCTCCGTGGTGTCGAGCGACGGCACGATCCAGGCCGTCGTCATGGGCAAGGGCGTCACGCGCATCTCGAGCCGTATGCTGGTGGACGAGATCAAACAGATCGATAACGACGTTCACGAGGCAGAGGAAGCTCCGCAGATCAAGATGACTCTGGGCAGCCGCCTGAGTCCCGATGCCCTGGCCAAGCTCAAGGCCCTGCGCGGGAGGTAGGTAAACCTTCTATGGGGAGTTGCTTTCTCGATTGACCAGCCAACTGGTTTGTAATCAGTGGGTTGCAGGTCGGTCTCGCCAAAACGAATAGTTTTTTGTTTTGGCGAACAGATAAAACTATTCGTTCTGACGAATAGTTTTGAGATGTGGTCGGTCGAAGGGTCTGTTGCGCCCCGTCCGTAATTCCTTTATTCTTAACTGGCTTCGCGCGAAAGCGCCAAGTGTGCCAGTGTGGCGCAACGGTAGCGCAACTGATTTGTAATCAGTGGGTTGCAGGTTCGATTCCTGTCACTGGCTCCATGAGAGTTTCGGGCTCTGTTCCCCTGTGGGACAGAGCCCGTTTCTTTTTTGTCGATAAGTCAGCGGGTTTGGCACCAACCATGCTTCAGGTTTGTCTCGATCTGTAACACGGGCGGGCTGAAAACCCTCCTTATAGTTAAAGATCGAGATGAAAACGGTGAACCCCCTGGTCTGCTTGATCGAGCGAGGATTTTCGGACGAACGAGCGTGGATAATCTCCCGCTTAGTGAATGAGCGTGGATAATCTGCCACTTTGGCCTTGGGGGCACGCCAAAAGTGGGAGATTATCCACGCTCGATGGTAGCGCGCAGAGATGTGGTGTAAGAGGCGGGGCATGCCCCGCCTCTTCCCTTT
>CALKKS010000030.1 GCA_937995345.1 uncultured Collinsella sp.
GGCGGCTTTGTAAAGCCGTTTGGCCCCACCCGCATAGCGGGTGGTTTCTGATGCGGCGCGCTGCGCGCCCCGCACAGGCTAAAGCCTGTAAATAAAAATACCCCCGATTCCAAGTGGAAATCGGGGGTATCTCATCGGGTGGCTTTCAAGCAGTTTGCAAAACTGCAGGTCGCAGACCTTCATTGCTAGTAGGAGAAATGAGTAGTCTCGGGTGGCTTGCCCATGAGTTGACGAATAAGTTGGAGCTTCGCCATTGGCTCAATCGCTTCGCGCGCTCGATAAACTTGTTTAGTAAAAGGCGGATCGGTCACCGATGGACGCACGACGAGAAACACGTACCTCCAGTGGTTCAAGCACGGCGCGCGTGAGGATCTCTGCAAGCAACCGCCTGGTACGCTACTGTTGCCAGCGTGGCTTAGCGGACTGGCGAATCCCGCCCCGTGCGCGTCATCATCCAATCAAATACCCTGGCAAGCAGCAGCACCGCCAATCACACTACGTTCTTACGGCGCCCTCTGCGATAAAATTAGCGAATTGTGTTTTCACCTCGCAGCTACGGAGACATTAGATGATTACTCTGGACAATCTTCGCGACGCACTTAGGGCTCTGTGCTACGAGCCCTCGGGCGACGGCACCGTTTATCAGAAATCCTGGGAAGAGACCAGCGCGCAAATCACGGTCGATTTTTCCAAGAAACGCATCGGCTACCCGAAAGACCTGGGGTTCAAAGTCAACAAAGACACAACTTGTAACTTTTCCGATAACGAGAACTTCGTCGTACTCGCCTGCGTAACCATGCTCCTCGACAAAGGATATCGCCCCGAATCACTTGAGCTGGAGCGCGAATGGGCCCTTGGGCACGAACAAAAGAGCGGCCGCGCTGATATCTGCATTAATGACGAGAGGGGCGACACACTCGCAATCGTCGAATGCAAGACCCCTGGAACCGAGTTCAAAAACGAATTCAAGAACATGCAGTCAGACGGAGGGCAACTCCTCTCCTATTGGCAACAAGAGCGCGCGACTCGCTGGTTGGTACTCTTTGCATGCGATTTCATCAACAACGAAATCGTGCCAGACCAGGTTTCAATTAACTGCAGCGATGACGAGAACTTCATCGCGCTCGCCAAACGCGATGACACCATTGCGCTCTACCGCGACGCCCATACAGTGGAACAGCTCCATCAAGTTTGGACGGAAACGTACAACCAACAAGTCGAGGGAAACATCCTCTTTGGCGATAGGTCGACGGCATACCACCCGATGGTTCCTCCCCTTCTCAAGAAGGACCTTGTCGACTTCAGGGCCGAAGACAGCATCGTCAACCGCTTCGAGGAAATCCTCCGCCACAACAACGTCTCCGATAAAGAGAACGCCTTCAATCGCCTTATCGCGCTCTTTATCGCGAAGCTCCAAGACGAGCTCTCGAAAATGCCAACCCAGGAGATTGAGTTCCAATACCGCCAAGGACGCGACACCTACGAAACGCTCCAGGACAGGCTCCAGAGACTCCACTCAGACGGCATGAGAAAGCTCATGCGGGAAGAGGTCCTGTACGTTCCCAACGACTACGCCGAAAACCTCATAAGCAACTATACGGGCCAGCACCGCAAGAAGCTCATCGAGGAGCTGAACGGCACGCTGCGCAAGCTCAAGTTCTATACCAACAATGACTTTGCGTTCAAAGACGTCCACAACGAGGAACTCTTTCTTCAGAACGGCAAGGTACTCGTAGAGACGGTGCAACTTCTACAGCCGTATCGCATCGTAGGAACTCAAGACATTCAATTCTTGGGCGACCTCTTCGAACAGCTCCTTAATCAAGGCTTTAAGCAAAACGAGGGCCAATTCTTCACACCTGTGCCCATCACCCGTTTTATTTGGAAGTCACTCCCACTCGACAGCATCGTGCAGGACGAGGCTGGTGCCGTGCACTATCCACGCGTTATCGATTACGCCTGTGGCGCGGGGCACTTTCTCACAGAAGGATTCGAAGAAATCTCCGACGCCGCATGCCAATATGATCCGACCATAGAGGATGACCTCGGAGACGCCGACTGGGTCAGAGACAATCTCGTCGGCATCGAGAAGGACTATCGACTCGCTCGCGTTTCCAAGGTCTCGTTCTACATGCATGGCGCAGGGCAGAGCAACGTGGTCTTCGGCGACGGACTTGAAAATTATCCCGACAAGGGAATCGACAGCCGAACCGACAGGGGACGCTTCGACATTCTTGTCGCCAATCCCCCGTACTCTGTAGCGGCCTTCAAACCGCATCTCAAGCTTCACAACAACGAACTCAAAGTGCTGGAAACCATCAGCGATAGCGGCTCGGAAATCGAGACCCTCTTTGTCGAGCGTGCGGCACAGCTTGTTCGGCCCGGAGGCTACGCCGCCATCGTCCTCCCCACCTCGATCCTCGACAAGAGCACGAGCTCGAGTTTCATGGCCGCACGCGATGTGCTTTTGAGCTCCTTCGAGATCGTCTCCATCGCCAGGTTTGGATCAGGCACATTCGCGGCCACAGGAACAAACGTCGCAATTATGTTCCTACGTCGCTTTGACGAGATCCCGCCCCGCAATGCGAACGCACTTGATTTCGTTGACGCTGTTTTTGAGCGCAGGAAGCTCACTGGTTGGAGAGACGAAAGCGCTTTCAACGCTTATCTCGGCACAATTAATGTAGACGGAGATACTTACCGGGCTTTTCTCGCAGGAGAGGCTAACTGGAACGAATGGGCAAACACTCGCCACTTCAGCGTTTATTGCCATCTTTTCGAATCATCGAAGGAGCTCAAGACCCTTCGGAAGAGCAAGACTTGGAAGGCGGCCGACAAGAACTCACGGCTCAAAGCAGAGAACGAGCTGTTCTATCGCCATGCGCACAAGGAAGAGCGCAAACGCCTGCGCGTTTGGGGTCTCGTCTGCGGTGAACAGACGCTCATCATCAACTCACCTAACACGACCAAGGAAATCGCCTCTTTCCTTGGCTACAAATGGAGCAATCGCAAAGGCAACGAGGGGATACAGCCCATCGATGGTGAGGGCGTGCTCTATTCGGACAACGAATCGGACGACACGAACTCGCTAAGCGGCATCATCAGAGCATGGTTCTCCGGCGAGCAGGTTGAGCCCGGCGACCTTGCCCAGTACTACTACTATGCCAAGACCGCCGATTTCATTGACTTTGATGCCGATAAGTTCGACGAGACTCTTACGATTCCCCGCTCTTTCTACAAGCCCCGCTCGTTCGCCCAGGGCACCGTAGTCAAGACGCTTAGAGACATCACATCCTACGTTACCAACAGCGTGGCCCAGAGTTCCATCGCCACCGACACTTACGTAACAACGGAAAACATGGTCAAGGACCGTGGCGGCATAACCACCTATAGTGGAGAGCTTCCGGCAAGTGCTGGCACCGCATACAAGAAGGGAGACACGCTCGTCTCCAATATTCGCCCCTATCTGCAGAAGATTTGGCTCGCAGACCGCGATGGGGCGTGCTCCAAGGACGTTTTGGTATTCCGAAGCATAAATACCGACAGCCTATTGCCCGAGTTTCTCCATCTGCTCCTGTGGCAGAAGGACTTCTTCGACTACGATATGTCCACCTTCACGGGAACCGGCAGGCCTCGCGGAGACAAGGATGAGCTGCTCAAATACCCCATCCCAGTCCCGACGCTCTCCGAGCAGAGAGCCCTCATCGACGATTTCAATCGCTTAACAGATGAAATCAATAGCAAACGACAGCAAATCGCCGCTCTCAAGGAGAGCGTCAAATCACGGTTTGT
>CALKKS010000031.1 GCA_937995345.1 uncultured Collinsella sp.
GATTTGCAGCGACGGACCTCAGGACGCTCTTACACCACGTCTGCGCGCGCGACCGGTCGTGGTCAAAAAATGGCAAAAATGAGTACTGCTACCTAATTAGTAGCAGCGTTTTCGATCTTTTTACAGACTATTTGACGCTTGTTTTGAGCGTGAGAACCGCCAAAGTTCCCCAAATGTTCAATAAAAGAGGCTCCTGATGCGAATGAATCTCATTAGGAGCCTCTTTTATAAACAAAATAAATGTAACCATAATGGCAACAGTACTCATTTTTGCCATTTTTTGGCCACGGCCCCTCGGGCGATCATCAAAACCAGCTCAACCCGGCACTTGTGGACGTTCCTATTGTGCCGGCACTTTGGGAACGTCCCTAAGTGCCGGGATCTGGGGGCATTCCTTGGCTGTTGCCTGTTCAAGAGTGTTCCCAACGACTGGTCGTTTAAGAACGTCCCCAATGACTACCCAATGACTAGGCCGCTTGCGTGCGATTTTTGACCGTTGGGCGGCCGCTTCGCCGTTGCCGAAAAAACGTTTTTGCATATCGGGTACAACGGGCTTTACGTGAGTAAAGTGCGCGCCGCGTCCACGTGACGCGCTTTTAAAGGAGGCCCCATGCCTGGTGTTACCCCTGCAGAAGTTCTGTCCAACTTTGGCATTACGCTGGTCGAAGATCCGGCCGAGAACCAGCCCCGCCTGCTGGTTGACCTGCCGGCAGCCGAGCTCGTCGAGCACGCCATCCGCCGCAACGAAGGCCGCATGGCCTCCAACGGCGCACTGGTGATCGAGACGGGGGAGCGTACCGGCCGTTCGCCCAACGACCGCTTTATCGTCGACACGCCCGACGTGCACGACAAGATCGCCTGGGGTGCCGTCAACCGCCCGCTTTCGATCGAGAGCTACGAGGCCATCAAGGCCGGCATCGTCGACTATCTCAACGAGCGCGATGTGTTCGTCACCCGCGGCATGGCCGGCGCCGACCGCAACCATACGCGTCGCCTGCTTGTCGCCTGCGAGCGTGCCAGCCAGGCGCTCTTTATTAAGCAGATGCTCGCCCGTCCGCTCGCCCGCGAAATCGCGCGCACCGGCGAGCCCGACTTCTGTGTGCTTGCCGCGCCCGGCTATCAATGCGACCCTGCGATCAAGGGTCTTAACTCCAGTGCTGCCGTGGTCATCAACTTCCAGGAGCGCGTGATCCTGGTCGCGGGCACCGGCTACTCCGGCGAGATCAAAAAGTCCATCTTCAGCGTTATGAATTACCTGCTGCCCGTCGAGGACGACGTGCTGCCCATGCACTGCTCGGCCAGCATGGACCCCGTCACGCACGAGACTGCTGTGTTCTTTGGCCTGTCCGGCACCGGTAAAACCACGCTTTCGGCCAACCCCACGCGCCTGCTGATCGGCGACGACGAGCACGGCTGGTCCGACATGGGCATCTTCAACATCGAGGGCGGCTGCTACGCCAAGTGCGAGGGCCTGGACGCCTTCCACGAGCCCGAGATCTTCAACGCCGTCCGCTTTGGTGCCATCTGCGAAAACGTGGTGCTCGACGAGAACCGCAAGCCCAACTACGACGACGTCTCCATCACGCATAACACGCGCGTGGCCTACCCTGTGGAGCACATTCCCAACGCGTGGACCAAGGGCATGGGTACTACTCCAAGCGTCGTGCTCTTCCTGACCTGCGACGCCTTTGGCGTGTTGCCGCCCATCTCACGCCTGACGGCCGATGCCGCCATGTATCACTTTGTGACGGGCTTTACGGCCAAGATTCCCGGCACCGAGGTCGGCGTCACCGAGCCCACACCCACGTTCTCTTCGCTGTTTGGCGAGCCGTTTATGCCGCTCGACCCCATGGTCTACGCTAAGATGCTCGGCGAGCGCATCGCCGACGGCCGCACGCGCGTGTACCTGGTCAACACCGGCTGGATTGGCGGTGGCTACGGCGTGGGCCATCGCATTGAGCTGGCCTACACGCGCGCTCTGGTCGCGCGCGCCCTCGACGGCACCATCGAGGACAGCGAGTTCGTCCACGACGATATCTTTAACGTCGACATTCCCACCACGTGCCACGGTGTGCCCGACGGCATCCTAGTGCCGCGCCAGTACTGGCAGAGCACCGCTCGCTACGACGAGGCCGCGCACAACCTGGCCGTCATGTTCGAGGAGAACTTCGAGAAGAAGTACTCGCACCTGCCCGAGTCCGTCAAGGCCGCCGGCCCGCACGCCCAGGTGCCCGCTGAGGCCCGTCATCGCGGCCGCGGCCTGCTGGGACTCCGCCACTAGCGTCGCCTCAGGCCCAAAACCACCACAAAGGGGACAGGCGCCTCTATGGTGGTTTTACTCACGCGAATGACTCGGGTTACAATACGCCTGACATATCGCCCCCTTCTCCGGATGGGGGCAGCGTAAGCGCTCTTGTGACGGCACCGTAGGACTTTGAAGGTGGCCGCTGTGAGGGCGCTTTTTGTTTAGACGTCCGGACTCGGGCGTCCGCTATGAAGGGAGAACATATGAAGAGTTTCGTTGCCGAGGATTCATTTTGGGAGATGTTTCCGCAGGCGGCAATCGGTGTTGTGGTCGTGGAGGGCATGAAGCCCGCGGCTCAGATTCCTCAAGAGGACGTGGATGCCATTACGGCGCTGCTCGACCGTGCCAATATCGATGCGGAGCGTCATCTGACCAGCGATACCATCAGCGAGAACGCGCCGGTCAAGGCATGGCGTGAGGCCTATCGCCTGTTTAAGACCAAAAAGGGCGCCCGCTGCTCGATCGAGAACTTGCTCAAGCGCGTGCTCAAGGGCAAGCCGGTCGGTCATATTACGCCGGCGGTGGATATCTACAACACGATTTCGTTGACCTATGCGCTGCCCGTGGGAGGCGAGGATTTGCATGCGATTGAGGGAGACCTTCGCTTGAAGGTGACCGACGGCGGCGACGCGTTCTTGCCACTTGGCGAGGAGGCGGATGATCCGACGCTGCCCGGCGAGCTTGCCTATATTGACGACGCAGGCGCCGTGTGCCGCTGCTGGAACTGGCGCGACGGTGTGAGAACGGCCCTGTCCGACGATTCGGCCGATGCGTTCCTGGCGATTGAGTGCGTGGAGCCCGAGCGGATGGGGGATTGCCAGGCCGCCATCGATCGCTTAGCCGAGCTGCTCGAGCGCTATCTGGGAGCGACGGTTGTCGTTAAGACGCTTGTGACCCGCGACAATCCTTGCGTGGAGCTGTAGCGACGCCTAGAACCTATTGATGCCCCAAACCACCACAAAGGTGCCTTTCCCCTTTGTGGTGGTTTTTATGTTGATGGGTTAACAAATGGGATATTTGGGTACGGAGGTTCGGGCATGCGGCTAAGATGTTTACCCGTTAGCATCATGTAAGCGAAAGGCGGTCGTCACCATGCAGCAGAACGACGAGACACGTTTTGAGGACTTTGTCGGACTGATCAGCGGCCTCTACAAGGAGATTCAGCGCATCAAGACGTCCGAAGGCGCAAGGCTCGGCCTTAAGGGCTCCGATGTCATGTGCCTGTACTATCTTGAGCGCAGCAAGGACGGCCTGACTGGCGCCGACCTCGCCCGCATGGCCGGCGTTACCCGTGCCGCCGTTTCGCGCACACTGGCTCATCTGGAGGAGGGCGGCTACGTCGAGGTTGACGACTCGGGCGATGCCGCCGTCAAGTATCGTGCCCCGGTGCGCTTGACCGCCCTGGGTGGCGAGAGCATGAGCGAGGCCGATCGCATCATTCGCGAAGTGCTCGATACAACCGGCAAGGCTATGGGTGTGGAGCAGCGCGAGCAGATGTATGCGTCGCTGCGCACGATTCTCAACACCCTGCGCGAGATCTAGAGCCGCGCTGGCGCTAGCTTTCAGCCAAGAACTGCATCGTCCCGTTTGAGCGCGTACGCCGTGCCGGGACATTGCTGTCAAAATTCCCTGCGCGAGACCTGCGCAAGAAAGGATTCGCTATGTCCGTCCGCATTATTACCGATTCCGCCAGCGATATGTCGCCGGCGGAGCACCCGGCGCTGTCCGTCTTGCCGCTGTCCGTTACCTTTGGCACCGATGTGTATATGGATGGCGTCGACATCGATCACCAGCGCTTTTACGAGATGCTCGTGGAGCGCGACGAGCTGCCCAAGACCGGTCAGGTCAACCCGTACGCCTTTTCGCAGGCGATTGCCGAAGCACGTGAGGCCGGCGACGAGGCGGTGATTATTACCGTGGGTGCCAAACTTTCGGGGACCAATCAGAGCGCCCGTACCGCACTTGCCGAGGCGCCGGGCGGCGACGTGTATGTGGTTGATAGCAATAACGTTACCCTGGGTGAGCGCGTGCTGGTCGAGTATGCCCTGCGCCTGGTGGACGAGGGCCAGGGCGCGGCTCAGATTGCGGCGGCTGTCGAGGCCGTGCGCGACCGCGTGGTGGTTATCGGCCTGCTCGAGACGCTGGAGTACCTGGTACGCGGCGGTCGTCTGTCTGCTGCGGCCGGCGCCGTGGGTACGCTCCTCAACGTGAAGCCTGTTGTGGCCGCCGAGGATGGCCTGATCGTGCAGCTGGGCAAGGCGCGCGGTTCCAAGAACGGTCGTAATCTGCTCAACCAGAAGGTCGAAAAGGCGGGCGGCATCGACTTTTCCATGCCGCTGGCGCTTGGCTATACGGGTCTTTCGGACGCCGTGCTCAAGAAGTATATCGAGGACAGCGCGGCACTGTGGGCCGGTCACACCGAGGGCGAGCTTCCCGTCCACACCATCGGCGCCACTATCGGTACCCACGTCGGCCCCGGCGCCGTAGCCGTAGCCTTCTTCCAGCCCGCCAACTAACCGACTTGCCATAAACCACCACAAAGGGGACAGGCACCTTTGTGGTGGTTTATGCTATTCCGGGTGGAAGGGAGCGAGCAATGGCGTCTGAGGGCTTTTTTGAGCGGGTGTACGAGGTGGTCGAGCAGATTCCCGAGGGGATGGTCGCCACGTACGGTCAGGTGGCGCTGCTCGCCGGTCGTCCACGAAGCGCGCGCTATGTGGGCTATGCGCTGCACAGCAATCCGCGCCCTGGTCAGATTCCCTGCCATCGTGTGGTGTTTGCCGATGGCCGCATTTGCGAGGGCTTTGCGTTTGGCGGCCCCGATGCTCAACGTGAGCTTTTGCTAGGGGAGGGCGTGACGTTTAAGGACGACATGCACGTCAACTTGGCCGTCTGTCGCTGGCCAGCAGGGCTCTAGCGGCTCCGCCGTGGCCAAAACCACCACAAAGGTGGCCGTCCCCTTTGTGGTGGTTTTAGTTTACCTGGGTTAACTTATGGAGAAGGTGTGACGGCGTATTTTGCCGTTAGAAAGTAAACCACGGTGAACTATATTGGTTTCAGCAACGGAGCAGGCATTAGGCGATGAAAAAGCCTGCCCTGTTGAGTTTGATTCGCATTCCTCCCCTCTGTGCGATTCAACGGTGTACTTCGGGAACAGGCCCGCTGGCAACTAACTGCCAGCGGGCCTGTTCCTGTTTCGGGGGAGGATTCAACCTCACCGTCTATGTCGTGCGAAGGCGCTTTGCCTAGTACACCATGCCCATGGCGTCCTGAACCTCGGCCAGGGTCTGCTCGGCGATCTCGTTGGCGCGGCGATTGCCCTCGTGCAGCACGTCCTTCACGTAATCCAGGTCGTTCTCGTAGCGCTGACGACGCTCACGGATCGGGGCGAAGTACTCGTTGACGGCCTCGGTCACGTACTTCTTGAGCTGGCCAGAGCCGCCCATGCCAATCTCTTCGGCAATCTCGACCTCGGAACGACCAGTGCAGATGGCGGCCGTCGAAAGCAGGCCGGACACGCCGGGGCGGTTCTCGGGATCGAACGTGATCATGCGCTCGGAGTCGGTCTGGCTCTTCTTGATGCGCTTGGCCGTCTCCTCGGCGGTCATCGAAATATTGATGGCGTTGCCGTAGCTCTTGCTCATCTTGCGACCGTCAAGGCCGGGAAGCAGCGGGGTCTCGGACAGCAGCGCTTCGACCTCGGGAAATACCTTGCCGTAGCGGTTGTTAAAGCGGCGTGCGATGGTACGGGTGAGCTCGATGTGCGGCAGCTGGTCGCGGCCGACGGGCACCACATTGCCCTTGCAGAACAGAATGTCGCAGGCCTGGTGCACCGGGTAAGTGAGCAGAAGGCCGGTGAGCTCGTGGCCCGAGGCCTCCATCTCGGCCTTGACGGTGGGGTTGCGCGCCAGCTCGGCCTCGGAGACCAGCGACAGGAACGGCAGCATGAGCTGGTTGGCGGCGGGTACGGCGGAGTGCGCGTAGATCATGGTCTTGTCGGGGTCGATACCGCAGGCAAGGTAGTCCATGACCATGTTGTACACGTTGTCCTGGATATGCTCGGTGGTGTCGCGGTCGGTGATGACCTGGTAGTCGGCGATGAGCACGTTGGTCTTGGCGCCCATGTTCTGCAGTTCAACACGGCCCTTGAGGGTGCCGAAGTAGTGACCCAGGTGCAAGCGTCCGGTCGGGCGGTCGCCGGTGAGCATGGTGAACTTCTCGGGCGTCTTTGCCAGACCCTCGCGAATGGCGTTGCTCTTTTGCAGCGCGACTTCGTAGCTGTTCTCGTTTGGCATGATTGCTCCTAACGTATGCGTATTGGTCAAGATGATAACGCGTTTATTGAAGGGGTTGAGGCGTAAGCAGGAGAGGGGCGAGAAAGGGCGGTTTGCGCGATGGGTACGGAGCTGCGCAACGGGTGCGGCGCGGCTGCGCTTGGCCAGCGGCACCTGGGCGCATCCTCGGCAGCTTACCCTAGCGCCTGTGGTGGCGCTCTTCCCTACGTTCCTCGGCTGCCTGCTCCTCCTGCTTAAAGGCGGGGTCGTCGGGGGTTACCAGCTCGTCTTCGTGCGTCCGCTTGTTGTAATGGTGGCGCAGGACGGGCTCAAACAGGTGCAGATGCTTGGCGAAGGCAGCCGAGCCAATGGCGAGCACGACAAAGATGAGCACGCGCGTGGGCACCTCGACCTGATTGATCGCGGCGGCGCCGGCCGAAAGCATGATGCACCAGGCGTAGATGAGCAGCACGGCCTGCTTCTGGTTGTAACCCTCTTGGATCAGGCGGTGGTGGATGTGGCCCTTGTCGGCCTGTCCGATGCTAATGTGGGCGCGCTTGCGGCGCACGATGGCGCTGAACGTGTCGATGATGGGCACGCCGGCTACGATGAGCGGGATGATGAGTGAGGTGAGCGCGGCGGTGCGGCTCACGTTGAGCAGCGATATGGAGCCCAAAGCGAAACCCAACAGCAGCGACCCCGAGTCGCCCAAGAAGATGCTCGCGGGGTTGAAGTTGTAATGCAGAAAAGCCACGCACGAGCCAAAGAGCGCGATGGAGAGCGCGGCGGCGTCGATACGGCCCGAAAGCATGGCCATCGTGAACATGGTGAACGATGCGATGCCGCAAATGCCCGTGGCCAGGCCGTCGAGGCCGTCGATGAGGTTGATGATGTTGGTGAACGCCACCAGGTAGATCACGGTGATGGGGTAGGCGAGCCAGCCGAGCACGATCTCGCCAGGGGCAAACGGGTTGACGATGACGCCGATTTTAAGGCCGCCCACGCAGGCGATAAGCGCGGCGAGCACCTGACCGGCCAATTTTTGCTTGGGCTTGAGTTGGAAGACATCATCGATCGCGCCGGTCGCAAAGATCACGGTAAAGGAGAGTGCCAGCACGGGGTAGCTGATGTGCAGGCGCGGGTGCGGCACCAAAACGGGCGGCCAGCCCAGGTACCAGGTGCCCAGGATCTGCACGATGCAGGCGACGACGAGGCCCAAAAAGACCGCGGTGCCGCCCATGCGCGGGATGGGCTTAGTGTTGATACGGCGCTTGGAGGGATAGTCGACGGCGTCGAGCTTAATTGCCAGGCGCTTGACCAGGGGCACCGTGAGAAAGGTCGTGATAAAGGCAGCGGCCGCCACGCATAAGTACGGTATGAAGCTCGTGGATGAAGCCATGAATCGAAAACCGCCAAGCGTCGAAGGAAAAGGTCAAAGGGCGCTACGCGCAAAAGGGCATAGCTGACCCATGATACTCGACCGAGGGGGTGCGGGGGTTTGCGCCGTGCGATTATCACGCGCTTACCAGATATTGGGATGTTGGCGGAGGTTCTGCCGAGTGCCGTTGTCGGGTGTCATACGGGATCTGCGATGGCAATTCTTGGCAAAATCGGCAAAAGAAAACCACCCCCCACGTTACGAAAATGAACCCACCTAAAACAGGTGGGTGCCCTCATCGACCGTTCCAGCGTCCTTAACAACGAAGGATACCTGTACTAAGTACGACTGTGTGGGCTCCCTAAATAAACGCGACGGTTCACCCAGTTGCTCCGCGGGGGGCGGAATACCTACATCATAAAGCGGCACTTTGTTGATTCCAGTCTTGACATTACAAAAATCGTGTCGGACGATTACGGCGCCTTGGGCTTGGAGCCGTCTGTGCGGTCCGGGCCTTTGCGTTTGAGCTGCTGAATCGTTGTTTTGGAGCATGTTTTTATGCCGACGTCGTTGACCGAACTTTTTTCGCCCGCCTGCTATTTGTGTCCGCGCCGTTGCGGCGCGGCACGCGACGAGGGCGCGCGTGGCGTGTGCGGCGCCGATGACACGCTTAAGGTCGCCCGCGCGGCGCTCCATATGTGGGAGGAGCCGCCCATCTCGGGTGAGGCCGGCTCGGGCACGATTTTCTTTAGCGGCTGTTCGCTCAAATGCGTCTACTGCCAAAACCACGAGATCTCGACGGGCAATTTTGGGCTTGAGATTTCGCCCGAGCGCTTGGTCGAGATTATGCTGGAGCTGCAGGACCAGGGCGCCAACAATATCAACCTGGTGACTGCGACGCATTATGCTCACCTGCTGCCGGCCGCGATTGACGCAGCGCGGGAGCGCGGGCTGGACATCCCGATCGTCTATAACACGAGCGGCTATGAGCGGGCGAGTGCCGTGGCTGCCCTGGGTGATCTGGTTGATGTGTGGCTCACCGACTTTAAATATGCCGATGCCGGGCTTGCACAGTCGCTTTCCCATATTAAGGACTACCCGCGCGTGGCCGTGTCGGGTCTGGCCCAGATGGCGCGCGAGGTCGAGCGCCGCGGGGGAGAGCTGGTGGACGACGAGGGGCTCATGAAGCGCGGCATTATCGTGCGTCACCTGGTGCTTCCGGGCCATGCGGACGATTCGTGCCGCGTACTGGACCTGGTGTGGCAGACGGTGGGCGACGTGCCGATTTCGGTCA
Source organism: uncultured Collinsella sp. (assembly GCA_937995345.1). Classification (GTDB taxonomy): domain Bacteria; phylum Actinomycetota; class Coriobacteriia; order Coriobacteriales; family Coriobacteriaceae; genus Collinsella. The sequence goes on from CALKKS010000031.1 coordinate 9,252, forward strand.
TGAACCAGTACACGCCTAATGCGCCCATGCGCGAGCAAGGCGGCGAGTTAGCACGCGCCGTGACGCGCGAGGAGTACGAGCAGGTACTCGACCATGCCGACGACCTGGGCTTTACGACGATGTTCTGGCAAGAAGGCGGCGCGGTAGACGAGAGCTTCACCCCAGCCTTCGACACCACCGGCGTCCTCACCAGCGCAAAGTAGCGCGTTTGCCGATGATTTTTCTGGGACGGGGATTAAAAAATCATTCGGTACATGATGATTTTTTAATCCCCGTCCCAGAAAAATCATCGGGAGGATCGCTTGCTCGAAAAGTAGTCAAAAAAGCCCCGTCCTAAAAAGACTGGGTATTGGGCGTTGACAGTTGGCGAGGCGTAGGTAAAATATCAACTTGTCCTGGGGACGTAGCTCAGTTGGGAGAGCGCTGCCGTCGCATGGCAGAGGCCGAGGGTTCGACTCCCTTCGTCTCCACCATTGGATTTGATAAGCCGCCGACATTGTGTCGGCGGCTTTTTTTAAAAGAAAGGGCTGCATCATGGCCGAGCTTGAGTCCCAACCACTGTCTGCCGAGGAGCGCGCCGAGTTGGAAGAGCTCCGCGCCGAGAAGGCTCGTCGCGAGGCCCAGGAAGAGGCACGCCGCGAGCGTGAGGAGCTGGCCGCCCTGCGTGCCGAGCGCAAGAAGGCCGAGGAGGCCGCTGCGAAGGTCGCATCCGAGCCTGCGCCCGCGCCCAAGCCCGCCGCCGCGAAGCCCGTGCCCACCGCACCCAAACCTCAGCCTAAAAAGGCCGCTCGTCCCAAGTCCGTCGAGCCCAAACCGAGCCGTGACGAGATGACCTTTGCCCAGCGCATGGTCACCTCCAAGGAGCCTACGGGCGAGAATGAGATCCCCGGCATGGCTCCGGCTCAAAAAATCATCATCGTGCTCGCCCTCATCGCGTTTATCGTCTTTATGGTCTACACGATCACGGGCAGCATGGGCCTGCACTAACCTGTTCGCGCCGGGCTCCATGCCCGCACGTCCGCCTCGCCCAACCCTCAGCCTCTGCACAACACATCCGAAAGGTCGCCCCATGGCTTTGACCGACATCTCGCATCCCACCGACATTGCAATGCTCACCGATCTGTACGAGCTCACTATGGCCCAGGGCCTGTGGGAGAGCGGCAAGGCTAATGAGCAGGGTTGTTTTACCGCGTTTTACCGCGACCATCCCTTCGGCAGCGCGTATGCCGTCATGTGCGGCACCGCCGAGCTGCCCGAGCTTGTCGAGAACCTGCGCTTTACGCCCGAGGACATCGACTACCTCGCCTCACTTCAGGCCCCGGCCGGCGGCGCGATGTTCAAGCCTGCATTCCTCGACTACCTGCGCAACTTCCGTGCGCACGTGAACATTGACGCCGTGCCCGAGGGCGAGCTCGTGTTTCCGCGCGAACCCATGGTGCGCGTCACCGGCCCGTCGTTGGAGTGTCAGCTGCTCGAGACCGCGCTGCTCAACATCGTCGGCTTCCAGACGCTTGTTGCCACCAAGACGGCGCGCGTGGTACTGGCCGCCGATGGTCGCCCCGTTGCCGAGTTCGGCTTGCGTCGCGCTCAGGGTCCCGATGGCGGCCTGGCTGTTGCGCGCGCGAGCTACGTGGCGGGCTGCTCGTCTACGTCCAACGTGCTTGCTGGGCGCCGCTACGGCATTCCCGTTTTTGGCACACATGCGCACAGCTGGGTGATGAGCTTCGATTCCGAGCTCGAGGCCTTCCGTGCGTTTGCCAAGTCAAGCCCCAAGAACTGCACGCTGCTTATCGATACGTACGACGTGCGCGAGGGCTGCGAACATGCCATTACGGTTGCCAAGGAGATGGAGGCGGTGGGCGAGCGTCTGTCGGCTATTCGCATCGACTCGGGCGACCTCGCCAAGCTCTCCAAGTATGTTCGCGGCCGTTTTGACGCCGAGGGCCTGCCCTATGTGGGGATTTCTGTCTCCAACGACCTGGACGAGTACACGATTCAGTCGCTGCTCGACCAGGGCGCGCCCATCGATAGCTTTGGCGTGGGCACCAAGCTCGCGACCTGCTACGATCAGCCGGCGTTGGGCGGCGTGTACAAGCTTTCGGCCCGCCGTGCGAGCGATGCGGACCCGTGGACGCCGGTGGTGAAGCTTTCCGAGCAGCCCTACAAGCGCACGATTCCGGGCGTGCAGCGTGTGCGCCGCTATTACGACGGCTTTGGCGGCCCGGTCTGCGACATGATCTATGACGAGGACCATCTGGCAGGGGAGGGCGCTGCGCGCGGCAATACCCTTGTGGCCGTGAACGATGCCGCCCTGGTGACCGATGTGTCCGAGCTCGAGTATCGTGAGCTGCTGGTGCCGATCGTGCGCGACGGTAGCGCGGTGGCTCCTCGCGAGAGCATCGAGGACGCGCGCGAGCGTTGTGCCTGGGCGCTCGATCATCTGGACGCCGCCTACAAGCGCTTTCTGTATCCGCAGACCTACGTGGTGGGCATGGAGCAGGGCCTGGCCCAGGTGCGCGACGAGCTCGTGCGCAAGAACATGGCTGCGGCATCGGCCTTCCCCTGGGCAAAATGATCCGAAGGGGACGGAGGAAAACGGATCATTTTCTCGCTCGCCCGTTCGCCCGCTCGCTCAGCATTCGATTGGTTTGACGTATGACGACTTCTTATAAAACGATGGTGGTAAAGATTGGCTCGTCCACGGTGGTGGGCGCCGACGGCAAGGTCAATCGTGCTTTTATCGGCGGACTGGCCGATCAGGCCGCGGCCCTGCGCAAGCTCGGCTGGCGCTTGGTCGTGGTGAGCTCCGGCGCCATTGCCTGTGGCTATCCCGTGCTGGGCTTCGACCGCAAGCCGGTCGGCGATCTGCCGAGCCTGCAGGCATGCGCTTCGGCCGGCCAGTGCATCATCTCGTCGGCCTACGACGAGGAGTTCCATGCGCGTGACCTACTCACCTCGCTCGTGCTGCTCACGCGCCACGACACGGCACGCCGCACGTCCTATCTGCACGCTCGCGACGCCCTGCTGCGCCTCGTGGAGCTGGGCGTGGTGCCGGTCGTCAACGAGAACGACACCGTCACCGTCGACGAGATCAAGTTCGGCGACAACGACACGCTGGCGGCGCTCGTGAGCTGCCTGGTTTCCGCCGATCTGTGCGTGACGCTCTCGGACATCGATGGCCTCTACACCGCCAATCCGCACGAGGACCCGACGGCCGAGTTTATCCCGGTCGTGCGCAAAATCGATGCCAAGATCATTGCCTCGGCGGGCGATTCTTCGACGTCGGTAGGCACCGGCGGCATGATCACCAAGATCCGCGCGAGCCGCATTTTGATGACGGCTGGCATTCAGAGCGTGATCTGCTCGGGCGAGGAGTCCGATGCGCTCGTGCGTCTGGCCCGTGGCGAGGGCGTGGGCACGCTGTTCGACCCGCCGGCGGAGCGCCTAGATATTGCGCCCCGTAAGCTGTGGATCGCGCTGGGTGACAAGGCGCATGGCTCGGTAACGGTTGACGACGGCGCTGCGAAGGCGCTGGTCAGCCGTGGCTCATCGCTGCTCGCGGTGGGCATTCGCCAGGTCGATGGAGATTTTGCCGAGGGCGATGTGCTCGACGTGTGCGACCCGAGCGGCATGGTCGTTGCTCGCGGTATCGCCGAGGCTGATTCGGACGTGCTGGAGCTTGCAGCCGGCCGCCGCCAGGACCAGATTGCCAGCAACCGCCTGCTCGCAGATCTGGCCGAAAAGCCGGCGATCCATCGAGATAATCTGATCGTCTTTGCCTAACCAATTGACGCTGCAAACGCCCCTAAGCGGCAATCTGACGTTCAATCGTCGGGCATGACCAGAAGGTCAATGCCCTCCTCTTTCACGTCACCTTGCTCGCTTAGGGGCGTTTTCGCTTTCTGTCCTCTACATGCGGCATCGTCATTGCCGGTACTTGTCCGGCACTTGGGGACGTTCCTTATGTGCCGGCACCTGGGGACACTCCTTCGCTAGAAGATTCGGCGCAGGTCTCCGCGGTTGAGGGCTTCGTCGAAGAGGTGCTTGAACACCACGCTGCCGTGCAGGCCGTCGTGCTCGAACTCGTTGGTCACCCAGGCGTGCGAGTTGCCCACGCGGCTGAGCGTGTCGAGCTGCATGCCCGAGTCCACGTACATGTCATCGAAATACACGGCGGCCTGGAGTGGCACCTCGTTACAGGCCAGGCGCTGCGGGTCGTAGATCTTGTCCCAGCTCGTGTCTTCCATCAGCAGGTCCATCGCCGGCTTGAAGGGCTTAAGTTCGGGCATCTGCTCAAACATCCACGGGAACATGGCCTCGCCGGTAAACATGAGCGGGCGCGCGAGTGTGTCGAACTCGGCACGATGAGCTTTCTCTTCTGCCGCGGCCCAGCGAATGGGCATGGTGTCGCCGTCGGCGTAGATGAACTCCTGAAGCGTCCAGTACAGCGGATTCGTGCGCGTGTTGGTGCGCTCGAAGGCGCGCATCAAAAAGCTATCGGATACTGAGGCACCGCAGCTCAGCGTGCCGTCGCCGTCAACAAAAGCGTGATCGAAAATCCAATGCATGCGCTCAAAGCTCGGCTTCATGCCAAAGTCGCTGCCCATAAGCTGCAGGCGCTCCACCGTCATTGGCGAGCCGTCGGGCAGCACGGGCTTCTGCTCCTCAAGCGCATCGGCCAGCGCCGCCACGCGCTCGACGTCGGCGGGATAGCGGTCGTAATACTGCTGCGTCTTGGCGGTCATGCGCGGGAAGGTGTGTGCGTAGACCTCGCTGGCGCTCGCCGGGACGTGCGGAATGCCACCGCAGGTAAAGCTCGCCGCCACGCCCTCGGGGAAGAGCGACAGATAGCTCAGCGTCAAAAAGCCGCCGTAGCTTTGGCCGAGCGTGACCCACGGCTTGCCGCCAAAGCCCACCAGGCGCAGGTACTCAAAATCGCGCACGATGGAGCTGGCGAGGTGGCGCTTGAGGAAGTCCGCCTGCGAGCGCGCTGCATCGGAGCCTGCTGCCTCGGCGCGCTCGCCCAGAGCCGCGATCGTACGCCCGTCTACGCAGCTGCTGCGTCCCGTGCCGCGCTGGTCGGGCAGCACGACGCGGAAATGCTTGACGGCTTCCTCGATCCAACCGTCGCTCGTGGGCGAGAGTGGACGCGGGCTCTCGCCACCGGGGCCGCCCTGCAAAAAGAGGAGGAGCGGTAGGTCGTCGTTGATGCGGTCGGGTGCGCAAACCACGCGGTAGAAAAGCTTGATGCTTTCGGGTGCGCCGGCTATGGGCGCTGGCATGGCGCCGCGGCGCATGGTGCTGCCGACGGCCAAAAGCATGGGCTCCAGGCCGCGCCAGTCGAGGGGGACATCGATGCTGTGGTCCTCGACGTAGACGCCGGGGACGTGGTACGAGGTGATGAGAGCCATGCGGTACTTCCGTTCGTTGCGGTGTTTCGAGTTGACCAATTCTACCGCTGCGCGCGAGGACATGCACAAATCGGCTACCATGGTGGGCAGACTACTAAGAGAAAGGGCCGCCCATGTCGGTCGATATAGCCACGTATGTCCACGATCTTGCCGTTGCCGCCAAGGCGGCGTCGGCCACGCTTGCCACGGCGAGCGATGAGCAGCGCCAGGAGGCCGTGTGCGCCATGGCCGCGACGCTGCGCGATGGCGTCGATTCCATCGTCGCCGCCAATGAGCTCGATATGTCCGCCGCGCGCGATGCGGGGACCTCGGCGGGGCTCCTCGACCGCTTGCTGCTGACGCCCGAGCGCGTCGAGGGCATGGCAGCTGGCTTGGAGAAGCTCGCTGAGCTGCCCGATCCCGTGGGCCGCGTGCTCGACCATCGCGTGCTTGCAAGTGGCGTGGACCTCACCCGCGCGAGCGTGCCGCTGGGCCTGGTCGCCATGGTCTATGAGGCACGTCCCAACGTGACGGCCGATGCCGCGGGCATCTGCATCCGCACCGGCAACGCCTGCATTCTGCGCGGCGGTTCGCTGGCCTATCACTCGTGCGCCATGATTGCCGAACTGCTGGCCGATGCGCTCGAGGACAAGGGCTTCCCGCGCGAGGCTATCTCGATGATCGAGTCCACCGACCGCGAGGCCACCGGCGAGCTCATGAAGCTCCGCGGCATCGTCGACGTGCTCATTCCGCGTGGAGGTGCGGGCCTGATCAAGCGCTGCGTGCGCGAGTCGCTCGTGCCGGTGATTGAGACGGGCACGGGCAACTGCCATATCTACGTGCATGAATCCGCCGACTTCGATAAAGCGCTCAACATTATCGTCAATGCCAAGACCCAGCGCGTGGGCGTGTGCAATGCTGCCGAGTCGCTGCTGGTCGACCGTGCCGTTGCAGATCGCTTCCTGCCCGCAGTCGTTGCCGTGCTGCACGACCACGGCGTGCTGATTCACGGCGACGATGCCACGTGCGCCGCATGCGCCGCCGCCGGGCTTGCCGAGGGCGACGACTATGTTGCCGCGACTGAGGAGGACTGGGGCCGCGAGTACCTGGCGCTCGAGATGAGCGTGAAGGTCGTTGCGAACGAGGACGAGGCTATCGCGCACATCAACCGCTATGGCACCATGCACTCCGAAGCCATCATCGCCGAGGATGTGGACGCCTGCGAGCGCTTCCTCGATGCGGTTGATGCCTCGGCCGTGTACGCCAACGCCAGCACGCGCTTCACCGACGGCGGCGAGTTTGGCCTGGGCGCCGAGATCGGCATCTCGACCCAAAAGCTCCACGCCCGCGGCCCCTTTGCCGCCGAGGCCCTCACCACCTACAAATACAAGCTCCGCGGCACCGGCCAAGTCCGCCCCTAAACCTACCAAAAAGGGACAGGTTTATTTTGGCAGGTTTTATCTGCGGTTTTGTCGGGCGACACGTTCGCCCGGCTTTTTTCTCCGCATGCCTTTTCTGCCTTTCGACTTGGCCCGCGGCGATATACGATAGTGACACCGTGTCCTAGCACCGACTCACCTGGAGGTACTGCCATGTCCCAGACGCTTTCCGCCGGAATCACCCGCGACCGCGCGTTTGAACTGCTCAACGAGCACAACAAGGACCCGTTCCACATCACGCACGGCGAGACCGTCGAGGGCACCATGCGCTACTTTGCGCGCGAGTTCGACCCCGAAAACGAAGAGTTTTGGGGCATTGTCGGCCTGCTGCACGACCTGGATTGGGAGGAGCATGAGGATGACCCCATGAACCACACCATCTATGCCGCCGAGATTCTCGAGGGTGAGGGTGCGACTCCCGAGCTTATCCGTGCCATCCAGACGCACACGTCCGATTTCAACACCTCGCTGCCCAAGCCCGAGCTGCAGATGGAGAAGATCCTGTTTGCCTGCGACGAACTCACCGGCCTGATCGGCGCCGCCGTTATCATGCGCCCGAGCAAGAGCGTCATGGACTTTACGACCAAGTCGCTCAAAAAGAAATTCAAGGACAAGCGCTTTGCCGCCGGCTGCTCGCGCGATGTAATTTCGCAGGGTGCCGAGATGCTGGGCTGGGAGCTCCCCGAGCTCTTTGACCGCACCATCGCGGCCATGCAGTCCTTCGCCCCCGACCGCGACACCTTCCAGGCCTAATCTGCCAAAAAGGGACAGGTTTATTTTGGCATGTTTTATCTGCGGAAACGCCTCCGTTGTAGTTCTTAACTGCGGAGGCGTTTCAGTTTTCTTGTGACGCCTTGGGACTATTCAGTCGTTGCCGGCAGGTGACTATGCGGCATTCTTTATAATCCACGTTCCCAACCCGGTTAATAACTGAACCTGTTTGATCGTCAGCCCTTCTTTTCGAAGGGCCAGTATCGCTTCGTTGCGAAGTGCCTTGGAGACGGATTTGAGTTCTGTGGGCGCACATCCCGCGACGTTTTGCACGACTGCCGCACCAAATTCACTTAGATCTTCCTCTCGCACCTTTGCCGTTGCGCTCGGACGATAGGGCAGCGTGGGTACACTTTTCATGAACTTGAGATATGAGCGTGGCGTCGGAAAAAGTGCGTCGACAATGTTCCCAGTGACATGCGGCCGAGACCTTGCTCCCATTAGGTACTCACGATGGCTGCTCCATGGATAGTCGTCGTATGTCGCCAGTCCTGCTTTTTGAGGATTCAAATGAATATATCGAATTGCTTCAAGCAGATACTCCTCCGATCTAATCGGCGAATCCCAGAAGCGCTCCTGAAATACGTGACCGATATGACCCGCGCGTGCATTGTACCTGCCCGCATACGATACGGCTATCGCGTGCATCGCGTCGCTCTTGCGGTCGTCCGGATCGTCGACGAGCAGATGAATGTGATTTCCCATAAGGCACCAAGCGATAAGCTCAATATTGTGTTTGGGGAGGATCGCATCGAGGATTTGAAGCAAGGCGATTCGGTCCTCGTCACCGTCAAACAGCAATTGCCCTCCGTTCCCGCGCAATGTGACGTGGAAAAAACCAGTCGGTGACTTTGAACGAGGTTTTCTCGGCATGGCCCCTCCTTTTAGCTCGGATGGGCTGAAGATACCTTATTGGCGGGTATTGGTTGTCGAGATTCAGTTCACCGACTATAGCTGCTACCTGCCGAAATGTTATTGCGTTTTATAATAGATGCTTTTTAATGATAATTGAGCGGGGCGAGAGCCCTCGATGCGGATGCGGACGCTGCCAGCATCGAGCTGGATTGTTCTTGTGTGAAGACGTCGCAAATGGGCTTCACGCATTTTTACGTAGATATAAAAATGGCCGGACGCTCAAAACAAAACGGAGCGCCCGTCCATTTACTAATTGTTCATCGACGTTTGGCCAGATAAAACCTGTCAAAATAAACCTGTCCCTTTTTGGCAGGTTAGTTGAGGGCGGCTTGGGATAGGCGGGCTTCGGCGTCCTCCTCGGTGACGCCCAGGGCCACGGCGAACTCCTCGATAGAGCGGCGCTTGGCTTCCTTGAGTACGCGCATGTAATAAGAGCTGGGCTTTTTATCTGCTTCCTCGGCCTGGCGAATACGGTGCATCATGGTTTTTGCCACGCGAACCGTCTCGGGTGCGCCCAGCTTAAGCTGCTGCTTAAAGTGCGTCTCCTCGAGCGAGCTGTTGCGCTCGGTAAAGGTGTCGCACTCGAGCTCGTCATAATGGCTCAGCAGATGCTCGGCATCTTGCTGGGAGATGGCGGCATGCAAACGATCGGCCTGCGCCACGGGGTACATAAGGATCGTCTGCGCATGTCCCTGCTTGGTCTCGAGCAACAACATGGGCTGCGGTGTGTCGTCCCTAAAACCGACGACGGTGCAGACTCCCTGACCCGGATGAATGACGTGTTGACCGATTGAGAACATGCTACCTCCAACTTATACGAATTTGCGTATGCTAAGAATACCACGCTGACGTGCGCAAACCATTACTTTATGCAGGAAAAGCACACAACTCCGATAGGTAAGAGTATTCGATAAAATGCACCACTCATTCACATGTTTATGCAGTTCCAACGCGTGCATAATCTGCAGGCAGACCGCCATCTTTGAGTGACTCATCCTAGTCAGTAGTCATTTTTGTGCATATGCAATATCGATTGGCTTTACCCTGCGACAGTGTGCGTCGCTTGTGATAGAGTGCTACAAACTCTGGCTTTTGCCCTACGAGTGACCAAGAGCTCGGGGGCTTTAACACAAGGAGGATCTATGCCCGAGAAGATTGAAGAGCTGGTACGCGCTGCGCTTGCTGCGGCCCAGGAGGCCGGCGACCTTTCCGCATTTGAACTTGACGATTGCGCCATCGAGCGACCGGCTGATACTTCTCATGGCGAGTGGACCTCCACCATGGCCCTGAAGTCCGCCAAGCTGGCTCACTGCGCCCCGCGCAAGATCGCCGAGGCCGTCGTTGCCCATATGCCCGAGGACCCCGCGATCGAGAAGGTCGAGATCGCAGGCCCTGGCTTCATCAACTTCTACCTCTCCGTTGCCGTCAAGAACGCCATCTTTGGCGAGGCCCGCGAGAAGGGTATGGATTTCGCTAAGTCCAACGTCGGCGGCGGCCTGAAGACCCAGGTCGAGTTCGTCTCCGCCAACCCCGTCGGCCCCATGCACATCGGCCATGGCCGCTGGGCCGCGCTGGGCGACTCTCTCTGCCGTGTTATGGACCATGCCGGTTACGACATCCAGCGTGAGTTCTACATCAACGACCACGGCTCTCAGATGAACACCTTCGGCAATTCCATCAGCACGCGCTATATGCAGCTCGCCGACATTATTGCCAAGCAGGGTGTGGATATCGACGAGGCCCACAAGCTGCTGATCGCCGACCGCGATGCCTTCGTTGCCGACGAGAACGACGAGCATCCCGAGACCCATCCCTACCAGGACAACTTTGCCGAGACCCTGGGTAAAGACTCCTACGGTGGTGACTACATCATCGATGAGGCTGCCGAGTTCTGGCGCACCGACGGCGACAAGTGGGTCGAGGCCGATCCGCAGGAGCGCATGGAGAGCTTCCGCGAGCGCGGCTATGTGAAGATGGTCGACAACATGCGCGACCTTTGCCACGCCGTCAACTGCGACTTCGATCGTTGGTACTCCGAGCGCTCGCTGTACGTGAAGGACACCGAGGGCGAGACCGCCGGCACTTCCGCCGTCGACCGCGCTTTTGAGAAGCTCGACAAGATGGGCTACCTCTACACCAAGGACGGCGCCCTGTGGTTCCGCTCCACTGATCTGGGCGACGACAAGGACCGCGTCCTGATCAAGTCCGACGGCGAGTACACTTACTTCGCCTCCGACGTTGCCTATCACTGGGACAAGTTCCAGCGCGTCGACCACGTCATCGACATCTGGGGCGCCGACCACCACGGCTACATCGAGCGCGTCCGTTGCGTTTGCGACGCTCTTGGCTATCCCGGCAAGTTTGAGGTTCTGCTGGGCCAGCTCGTCAACCTGCTGCGTAACGGCAAGCCTGTCCGTATGTCCAAGCGCAAGGGCACCATGGTGACCCTGCAGGAGCTTGTTGACGAGGTCGGCTCTGACGCTGCCCGCTACACGCTCATCTCCAAGAGCTCCAACCAGATGGTCGACTTCGACATTGAGGCCGTTAAGAAGCGTGACAACTCCAACCCGGTGTACTACGTGCAGTACGCTCACGCCCGCGTGTGCTCCATCCTGCGTCGCGCCGCCGACGTTACCGCCGAGCAGGCTGACGAGATGGGCATGAAGGCCGTCGCCGCCAAGGCCATCGGTGAGAACGTCGATTACTCGCTGCTGACCGACCCGACCGAGCTTGCCCTTTCGCGTAAGCTCAACGAGCTCACCGACCTCATCGCCAGCTGCGCTCGCGACCGCGCTCCGTTCCGCCTGACGCACTTTGCCGAGGAGCTCGCCGGCGACTTCCACAGCTTCTACGCCGCCTGCCAGGTGCTGCCGAGCGAGGGCCGTCCCGTCGACCCCGAGCTTTCGCGCGCCCGTCTGGCCGCTTGCGACGCCGTCCGCGTGACGCTCGCCCTGGTGCTTACCCTCGTTGGCGTTTCCGCACCCGAGCAGATGTAATCTGCGGGTCGTTTGACCGTACAGACTTGGTTGAACTAAGCCTTGAAAGCCCGATCTCCTACGGAGGTCGGGCTTTTTGCGTTTGGCGGGGCTTTTTGGTGTGCTGGAAAATGCTATAAAAACGCAACTATGCCGGTTTACTACGATGAATTGAGAAATTCCAACCACGCCGGCTTTTCGCTAAAAAATGCAAGGCATCTACCTGCGGTTTTAGTTCAACAGGTTTCGGAGTGGTCGCGGTTGAGCGATTCATCGTAGTAAACCGGCATAATTTTGGCGGAGACAGTCTGATTTGTGGGTGGCAAACCAAAGAGTGCTACTTTTGGCTAGTCATTTAAGAACGTCCCCAATGACTACCCAATGACTAAGTTGCAGGTGGTTGCGGTTGTGTTACACTAACGCTGCGTATATGACGCAATCATCTCGATACAGATCAATGATGTCCGTCGGTATTTGACGGAGCTAGACTGTTTAGCCGCCCTGAAGGTTTATGCAGGGAGCATGTGATCACAGGGCTTGAAAAGAAAGTTGAGCAAACACTGTGTCTGATCAACATCAAGAAAACGAAATAACGACGGCGCAAACCGTTCCCGCTGCACCGGTTGCGTCGGACCAGGTCGCGATGCCCGCGTCGGTGCAGGCCTCGGTTCCTGAGGCCCCCAAGGCCGCCCCGGCAGCCGCGCCCGCTGCGGTCGAGAGCGCCGCGCCCGCACCTTCCGCCGCTGCCGATGAGGCCGCGCCTGCAAAGCCTAAGCGTACGCGCCGTACATCCAAGCCCGCCGCTGACGGCGAGGAGGCTGCCAAGCCCAAACGCCGCACCACGCGCACGACGCGAACCAAGCACACCGTTGCCGATTCCTTCGCGCCGATTTCCGATGAGGTTGCACAGGCCCGCGCGCTGGCACAAATCAGCGAGGCTCAGGTTGTGCGCGCCCGTCGCCGTGCTGCCGAGCGCGAGGCCGCGGCACTGACCGAGCTTGCAGCGCCGGTCGTCTCCGAGGCGTCTGCGGCCACCGAGACCCCTGTCGCGGGGCAGCCGACCGAGAAGCCGGCTCCGCGCACGCGTCGTCGTGCGGCCAAGTCTCTGCAGGATGCTGAGCGGGCGGCTCAAGAGTCCGGTGAAGCTCCGGCTCGTTCTGCGGTAGGGGAGGATGCGCAGCCCTCTGAGTCTGTAACACCTGCCGAGGCCAACGAGGTTCCCGTTGTCGATCCTGCTCTTCGTCCGCACCGTCGCGGCCGCAAGCCCAAGGCCTTCGTCGAGGCCGAGAAAGCTGCCGCCGCCGCTGCAGCAGCCGCAGCTCAGGATGCCGCGATGACCGCCGCGCTCGCGCCCGTCGCTGACGCTCCTGCCCAGGGAGCCGCCACTGAGGCCGGCGCACCCGCCGAGGGCGAGCCCGCCGATGTTCGCCCCGGCCGCAGCCGTCGCACGGCCGCTAAGCGCTCGTCCAAGGCCAAGGGTTCGAAAAAGGACGTGTCCGAGGATGCCGCCAATGAGGTCGCCGAGGCAACCTCTGACGTCGTTCCCGAGACCGAGAGCGCCGATCAACCAGCAACCGAGAAACCCAAGCGCACGCGCAAAAAGTCCGCAAAGGCCAAGGCTGCCGAGCATCAGGTCGATGCCGATGCCGGTTCCGCCATCGATGGCAAGTCTGACAGCGAGGCCTCGAACAACGCCGAGGTCGCCACGACCGCCGAGACCGACGAGAACGCCCGCCCCAACCGCCGTCAGCACAAGCGCAACGACGAGCGCAACGAGCGCAAAGACGAGCGCAACAACGACCGCCGCAACCGTCAGCGCGATCGCAAACAGCGCAACAAGGAGCGCAACGCCGCCCCGACCGAGCCTACGCTTTCGCGCGAGGAGCTCGCGGCCATGAAGGTCGCCGAGCTGCGCGAAAAGGCCAAGGAGTTCGAGATCGAGACGACCGGCAAGAAGAAGGCCGAGCTCGTCGAGGAAATCTACACCACCGCCGCGAAGGCCGAGGGCTTCCGTGACATCAAGGGCATTCTGCAGATTCGCCCGGACAGCTCCGGCATCATCCATGCCCACGGCTACATGAAGTCCGGCGACGACGCCTTTGTTCCCGCATACCTCATCCGCTCCGCGCGTCTGCGCACGGGCGATGTGATCGAGGGCTCGCTTCGTCCCTCGCGTGGCGGCGACAAGCGCGCCGGCCTCGCCAAGATCACGACCGTTAACGGCATGGATCCCGAGCAGGCCCGTAACCGCCCCAAGTTTGGCGATCTTACCCCGGTCTATCCCAACGAGCCGCTGCGTATGGAGCACGGTAAGGATTCCATCACCGGTCGCGCCATCGACATCGTGTCGCCGATCGGCAAGGGCCAGCGTGGCCTGATCGTGTCTCCGCCAAAAGCCGGCAAGACCACGATCCTCAAGAAGATCTGCCAGTCTATCTCGATCAACAATCCCGAGGTGCACCTCATCTGCCTGCTCGTCGACGAGCGCCCCGAAGAGGTCACTGACATGCAGCGCTCCATCAAGGGCGAGGTCGTGGCCTCGACCTTCGATATGCCTGCCGACAACCATACTCGCGTGGCCGAGCTCGTGATCGAGCGTGCCAAACGCATCGTGGAGCTGGGTGGCGACGTCGTGGTGGTGCTCGACTCCATCACGCGCCTTGCTCGCGCCTACAACCTGGCCGCTCCCGCCTCGGGCCGTATCCTGTCGGGCGGCGTCGATTCGGCGGCTCTGTATCCGCCCAAGCGCTTCCTGGGTGCAGCCCGCAACATCGAGAACGGCGGCTCGCTCACCATCCTGGCTTCCGCCCTCATCGATACCGGCTCCAAGATGGACGAGGTCATCTTTGAGGAGTTCAAGGGTACTGGCAACATGGAGCTCAAGCTCGACCGCGACCTGGCCGACCGCCGTATCTTCCCGGCCATCGATCCCGTTGCCTCGGGCACGCGCAACGAGGACCTGCTGGTCGACGAGCAGATGCGCCCGTTTGTCTTTGGCCTGCGCCGTATCCTCGCCGGCATGAACAATACCGAGCGCGCGGCCGCGTCGTTTATCAAGGGCCTCAAGGGCACCAATACCAACCAGGAGTTCCTGGTGCGTTCGGCAAAGAAGCACAGCGATTACGAGCAGACGTTCTAAGTCGCTCGCCGCACGCGACAACAACCATAGACATGCCAGAAGGGCCGGGGTTTAGATCCTGGCCCTTTTCGTATAGCCGCTCGCCAACGATTATTGACCTCACGACCGGCAAGCAGCGATTTTCCCGTTTCAATCCCGCTTCGTCGCTTGCATTCCCCAAGGGGGTTTCGCATAATAGCTGTTAAGCTTCGCGACGGAAAACGCAGATGAAACGAACCATATACCGTTGCTTTGGGGCCCAGGCCCTGCTTCATCTTCTCTCGCGCAGCCAACTGAATGATGCGATTTTGGTGCTGGAAGATGGGGAGAGCTCATGGCTTCTTCTGATGCAACACAACGAGCAGTCCTTGCTGGACTTTCCTGCGGAATCGGCCTTGCCGCTCCCGTGGTGATGTATGCTGCCACGCTGCCGTTTTCGTCGGTGAACGAGACGGTCGTCGCGGGCGCTGTTCCCTTTGCCGTGGGTGCGGTGGCGGGCGTGGGTATCTATGCCGCCTCGCTCGGCATTTCTGAATATCGCGCGCAGCATGCCGAGCGCCTGTTCCAGCCCGACGCCATGGGTGGCGCTGCGAACGTCAATCAGCATCAAAATGAGTTCCAGACCGCCTCGATACCCGCTCAACAGCAGTGGGCTGCCCCTCAGGGCGTTGCTACTGCGGCTCCTGCCGTTCAGGCAAACGCCGCGCAGCCCTCTTCGGTTTTCTCCGGCCTGACCGGTGCCTTCCAGCGCCGTCGTGCCGACGATGGCGTTCCCACCATCGCCCGCGCCGCAGACGCCATGAGCGAGGCCGATGCCTGGTCCATGATCGACAGCATGCTCGACGATGACTCGCCGGTCAGTTGCGATCCCACGCGCTCACGCGACGTCTACCAGGTCGCTATCGACGAACTCACCTACGGCGGGCAGACCGGCTCCTATAACCGCGAAGACATCGCTGCCGCTGCGCGCGCCGTCTCGGGCTCTCATGCCGCCCCTGCGGGCAGCACGGCCGCCTTTGTGGCGCTCGTGGCTAACGCCGCCAACAACGCCGCCACGGCTCAATCCGTTACGTATGACACTGCCGTGCCCGTGACTCCGGCTGCCGCCACCGCCGTTGACCCCTACGCCGACGAGCCGCTGGCCGTCGACGAGGAGACTATTGCCGCCCGTCGTGCTGCCGAAAGCTCGCTGTGGGGTGCTCCTGCACAGCGGCAGGCGGCGGAGGCGGTGCCGTACAACGCGAACCTTGCCAACATGCCGATCATCAGTGACGCCCCTGCTGCGGCTATCGATCTCGATGACCTTGACGAGCCGGTCATCTCGAACGACATGCCGTATGTGGTCGCTGCCCCGGTCGATGTCCCGGCCTCCGCGCCCCAGTCCGTCACTGCCGACGAGCCTGTCGATGCAGCTTCCGAGGAAGACGTCCCCATGGCCGATTATTCGGGCCACGAGGGCATGTGGGCAGCCGCTGCCGCAATTTTGGACGAGGTCGTCGAGCCTGCTCCCGTTGCCGCTCCGGTGTTTACGAGCGCTCCTCAGCCCGCTGCCCCCGCTTACGTTGGTCGTCACAGCGCCGTGTTCCCCGAGGACACCGCCCGCATCTCTCGCGAGGGTATCGAACGTGCCGAGGCCATCGCTGCCGGCGTTATGGAGAACCGTCGTCACGAGCGCGTCAATCAGATTCTCGAGGAGGAGATCGACCGCCTGCAGTCTGCAGCGGTGAGGCGCACGGGCCGTGCCTATCTGAGCGTTATCGAGGGTGGCACCGCCAGCTTTGAGCCGCTCTGTGCGGAGGCATAACTTCTGCATGCTTAAACTCGATCGAAAATGGGCGGTCGCGACCTGCCTGATGGTGCTGCTCATCTGGGGCAATTCGATGGTTCCCGGCACGGGGTCCGGTTCATTGAGCCTGTCGATTATGGAGGCCGTTCGCGGCTTTCTGCACGGCATGGGGCTTCCGTATGAGTGGGTGACCAACTTCGTCGTTCGAAAATGCGCGCATTTTACCGAGTACATGGTGCTTGGCATTCTGGCGACGCACGCTTTCGATATCGAGGGCAGTCGCACCTTTGACGTGCTGCTTCCCACGGCGGTTTTCCTACTGCTGATTCCCTCGATTGACGAGACGATTCAGCTCTTTGTGCCCGGTCGCGCCGGCATGATCACCGACGTGATGATCGACTGCTGCGGAGCGATGACGGGCGTTGTGCTTCGATATCTTCTACGATCGCTCATATGTGCCAAAAAGGCCGCCTAGGACACATTGCTTGGTCCTAGGCGGCCTTTCTTTGTTTGGGGGCATATACGGGGCGTAGCGGCGTTATCCCGTAGGATGGGATTGCTGGACGTTGCGGCGTCCCTTTGGCGCGCCTGCTGCTGAAGCGCGGCGGCACCCAGGGCCAGGCAGCCCATGATGCCCTGCTTGCCCTCGAGACTATTGTTGACAATGTAGGTGTCGATATCGTTGACCTCGGGAGTGACGATGTAGCCGTTGAGCATCTCGGCGCACTTTTTGCGGGCGAGCGGCACGATAGGGGTGTGATCGGCAACGCCACCACCGATGATGATCTTCTGCGGGGCATAGCACAGCGTGTAGGTCATGAGCGCCTGCGCCAGATAGCCGGCAAGCAGGTCCATGGCCTCCGGGTCGTCGGCCATCTCGCCGGCGGACTTACCGCCCCAGCGCTTTTTGACGCCTGGGCCGGCGATGAGGCCCTCGAGGCAGTTGTCATGGAAGGGACAGCCGCTGTGCTCGCCGATGGTGTCGCGCGGGTCACGTGTGACCAGGATGTGCCCGGCCTCGGGGTGCATCATGCCATGAACGAGCTGGCCACCCGAGAGGACGCCGGCGCCCACGCCGGTGCCGATGGTCAGGTAGACCACGTCGGTAAGGCCTTGTGCGCAGCCAAAGGTGACCTCGCCCAGGCAGGCGACGTTGACGTCGGTATCGTAGCCGCAGGGAATGTCGAGCTCGTTTTGGATGGTGCCCAGCAGGTCAAAGTAGCGCCACGCAGTCTTGGGCGTCTCCAAGATCTTGCCGTACTGGGGCGAGGCGGGGTTGACCGCGGTGGGGCCAAAGGCGCCGATGCCCAGAGCGGCGATGCCTTTGTCTGCAAACCATGCGTTGACGGCCTCAACGGTCTCCTGTGGGGTTGTGGTCGCGATCTGCTCGCGTTCGAGGACCGTGCCGTCCGCATAGCCCGTGGCGCACACCATCTTGGTGCCGCCGGCCTCGAGCGCTCCGATAAGCTGTTGCTCTGCCATAGTGATCCCCTCTCCAGGATAAGTTGCTCAGTGTCTAAAGTATAGCGCTATAAAATAATTAAGAAAGCGCTATAAAAAGAAACTTTGCAGCCCAACGAACGCGAAGTTTCTTTGTTTGCCTTAACTGCCGGGTCGTTCTTACCCGCGCGGCTTGATTTTATCACGCAGGGACTTGAGGTTCTCGAGCGCTGCGTTGAGCGTTTCGTCTCGCTTGGCAAAGTGGAAGCGGATCAGATGGTTGACGGGCTCGCGGAAGAAGCTCGATCCCGGCACGGCGCCCACGCCCACCTTAGACGCGAGGTCCTCGCAGAATTCGAGGTCGCTGTTATAGCCAAACTCAGAGATATCCATCATGACGTAGTAGGCGCCCTGCGGCACGTTGTGCTCAAGACCGATGCTATCGAGGCCCTGGCAGAACAGGTCGCGCTTGGCGGTGTAGAGGTCGAGGACCTCATCATAATAGCTATCGTCGAAATTGAGGGCGGTGACGACGGCCTCCTGCAGGGGAGCGGCGGCGCCCACCGTGAGGAAGTCGTGGACCTTCTTGATGCGCTCGGTAATCTCGGCCGGGGCGATGGTGTAGCCCAGGCGCCAACCGGTGATGGAGTAGGTCTTGGACAGTGAGCTGCAGCTGATGGTGCGCTCGAACATGCCGGGCAGCGTGGCCATATAGACATGCTCGTGGGGCGCATAGACGATGTGCTCGTAGACCTCGTCGGTGATGCAGTAGGCGTCGTACTTTTTGCAGAGGTCGGCGATAAAGGTGAGCTCTTCGCGCGTAAAGACCTTGCCGCAGGGGTTGGACGGGTTGCACAGGACGATGGCCTTGGGGTCGTTGTCGCGGAAGGCCGCCTCGAGGACCTCGCGATCGAAGTCGAACGTGGGCGGGTTGAGCGGCACATAGATGGGCTCAGCGCCCGAGAGAATCGTGTCGGCGCCGTAGTTCTCGTAGAACGGCGAGAAGATGACGACCTTGTCGCCGGGGTTCGTGACCGTCATCATGGCGGCCATCATGGCCTCGGTGGAGCCACAGGTGACCACGATGTTCTCGTTGGGGTTGATCGACATACCCATAAAGTGCTCCTGCTTGGCCGCGAGCGCCTCACGCATGGCCTGGGAGCCCCAAGTGATGGAGTACTGGTGATAGAGCGGCTTGGGGTCGGTCGCGATGGTGCTGAGGCTATCGAGCAGCTGCGCCGGGGGATCAAAGTCGGGGAAGCCCTGCGACAGGTTGACGGCGCCATACTTATTGGAGATGCGCGTCATGCGGCGGATGACCGAATCGGTAAACGTTGCCGTGCGATTGGAGAGTTCTTTCATGCTTGTCCTTTCGAGCATTTGCAGTGGGGCAAGTTTACTCCTATGAAACCGGTGGGAATTGCTCGAAACGCGCTCGAAAAACTCTTTTCAAAAATCTTGAAAATTGGGGCTTGCATCGCGTGGCGTTCCTTGCAATAATAGTCGAGCGCGAAGCGCACAGGACACGGTGGGTGTAGCTCAGTTGGCTAGAGCGACGGGTTGTGGTCCCGTAGGTCGAGGGTTCGAGTCCCTTTACCCACCCCAGTTCTTGCTTCGTGTTGATATCGGGTCGTTAGCTCAGTTGGTAGAGCAGGGGACTCTTAATCCCAAGGTCCAGGGTT
>CALKKS010000032.1 GCA_937995345.1 uncultured Collinsella sp.
GCCGCGCGGCAAGGAGATATATTGCCAGACCGGAGGGCCCCCGGGGGCGGGAATCGCGCACTCCATATTTTGTTCACAAATGAATAGGTCCCTCAGTCGCATCACTGAGGTTAAAACTGAAGCATTGGCTTCTGATATTGGCGATGACCAGCTGGTTTATAGGTGTTAAGGCATCGGTCATCTCTGGAGCGCCACTTTACTCCAAAAGCATCAGCTATTTGTTTCCCGTCGGTAAAAGGCAGGTTTTGTTCGCCAAGCGTTCTTATATATAGAGAAGTTCGGGTTCGAACCCGTGCATCGGCAACAAAAAAGCGACCAGCCGGAGCCGATCGCTTTCTATTCTATGCTGGAGCATCCAGAGGGGTGCTTCCGAACTCATTTTCTCGCTGCCATTCATGCTTTCGAAGCATCTTTCTGCAGCCCTCGTTGTCTATCCTCGTATCTCACAGGTCTTCCGGAAATTCACAAGCAGTCTTAGGGTCAATCTGTTTCTGCTTTCAGAGACTTGTTTGAGAGTTTTTAAAGACAGTTCAAAACAATAAGTGAGACACCATAAAGCAGAGCAAGATGAGCCGGATAGAAAATGTAGAAGAAATATTTGAGCTTCAGCCCTCGCTTGCCATTATAAAGATTGATAAGCAGCAACGAAACGACCGCGGCGGCAACATCAGGATTAAATATATTAGCTGTAGCAAACTCAAATCCGCCGCCAACTATATGGCATGACGAAAGGAGCACTGCGCATACTGCAGCAAAGAACATCTTGGCCTTGCTGTCGTGGAATAAATAGAATGCAGCCACAAGCAGAATGCCATACACACCGCCATCCAGTTTAGTGTGTTCAGCTGCCAGTGCTGTCAAAACAATCAGAGCAGTTTCTGCGATGTACCTTTTCCATTTTGAAAGACTTTGTATCTTTTCCAGAATAATCAAAAAGATCAAGGAAAGCAGGAGCTCACACATAACATTTTGTTGCCGAAGGTCAAATAGTTGCCCGGTTTGAACGAAATCGTATATGGGCTCCGCAATGATTGCGAAGACAAGCATATTTCGCAGGTACTTCTTTATGTCATGAGTATGCAAAAATCCCTCAACTATCAAAAAGCAAAATAAGGGAAATGCAATTCTGCCAAGAACATGAAGCACATCCGAAGCCTCGCTTAGAATCGCCCACTGTTCGTCTGATATCTGACCGTACGATGCGTGAGTCATGATTCCATTGGTCAGGACGATCCTGCTTACATGATCGAGAACCATCGAAATGGCTGCTATTATCTTTAATGTGCTGCCGCTAATTCCGTATCTATTTGTTTTCATTTCGTATTCCTTACTTTGGGTGGGCCGTCAGGGGTTCAGCCTGCTCCGCAGGCGGCCGCTGCGGCGCTTCGCGCCTTGCGCGCTGCGCTGGCAAACGCTCACGCGTTTACTCAGCTCCGCGCCCCGACGGGTTCGAACCCGTGCACCGGTAACAAAAAAGCGACCAACCGGAGTCGATCGCTTTCTTTTCTATGGTGGGCCGTCAGGGGTTCGAACCCTGGACCTTGGGATTAAAAGTCCCCTGCTCTGCCAGCTGAGCTAACGGCCCGCGGGTGGCATTGTACCACGGTCTGGGACTATTCCCAACTCCATTGGCCGTTCTGGAAAATCACAACTTCACGTCCATCAGGTGTAATGCCCGTAATATCGATGTCGTCCGTGCCAATCATAAAGTCGACATGCGTACTCGAAACGTTGACGCCATGCTCCAGGAGTTCCTCTTTGGACATATCGTATCCGCCCTCGATACACTCGGGGAAGCCGACACCCAGCGCAAGGTGGCAGCTTGCGTTCTCGTCATAGAGCGTGTCATAGAACAGGATGCCGCTTTCGCGAATCGGCGTGTTCTTGGAAATGAGCGCGACCTCGCCCAAATGAGCAGCACCCTCGTCAGTTTCGATAATGCTTGCCAGCGTCGCCTTGCCCACGCGGGCGTCATAATCCACCACGCGACCGTTCTCGAACTTAATCCAAAAATCGTCGACCTTGTTGCCGTGGTGAATGAGCGGCATGGCGGAATAGACGATTCCATCAGCACGCATGCGATCGGGCGACGTAAAGACCTCCTCAGTAGGAATGTTGGGGAAGAAGGGATGACCGTCGGGCGTCTCGCCTTTACCGCCGGCCCACTCATGGCCCTTCGTCATGCCGATTACCAGATCGGTTCCATTCGAAGCGGTATAGCGCAGGCAGTCAAAACGGCTATCGTTCAGGAAGCGCAGATTCTTTTCGAACGCAGCGTCATGGAGCTCCCAATCGCTCTCCGGGTCCTGGCCATCGGCGCGAGCTGCGCGCAGAATCGCATTCCACAGCTTATAGATTGCAACCTCATCCGGATCACCCGAGAACACCTCGCGTGCCCAGGCGACAACCGGCGCACCGGCGATGCACCACGGGTTGATGTTGTAATCCAGTCCGCGGCGGAACACCTTGCACTGCGTGTTCCTCGCCTTGGATGCGGCGGCGGGCTTGGCAGGATCGATGCCCTTGAGAGCCGCGGGGTCCGCGCCCTCAATAAAGATAAAGCAGGCGCCGTCCTGGGCCAGGGAATCCAACTGCAGGCGCTTCCACTCGGGCGTCTGCTCAAAATAGCTTTTATCGACATGCTCGTACGTAAGCCTTGTCACGGCGTCATCGGCCCAAATGACTGTCATGTGGCCAGCGCCGGCGGCATAAGCCTCCGCGACCACCACGCGGGCAAAAGGCGCGCACTCGACCGGAGACTGAACGACAACCTCCTGGCCGGGCTTGACGTTTACGCCCTTGCGGACAACCAGACGCGCATAGTTTTTAATCTTGGGCTCCAGGGCCTTCATGCCCTCCAGAGCTTCTTCGACCGTCAGGGCAGCTCGAATCATGTGCCACTCCATCTATCTATAGAACAGTAAAAAGGCGCGCCGCAAAAACGACGCGCCTTATATCTTAGCGATAAGTATGCATGCAAACGCTACTTCTTCTTGGAGTCCTTTTTGTCCTCCTCGGCAGCTGCGCGCTCGATAAGAGCGTTGAGCTTATTCTCGGACATGCCTTCGGCCTGCGCGCGGTACATGTTGCGCAAGGGACGAATACGAGCGAAGTCATAGATAAAGTCACCCAGGATGATGACATAGGACACAACGATGCCAACCATCTGAACAGGACTGGACACCGTGCCGCCGGGAACGAAGTAGAACGAAACCCAAATTGCCACGATGAACACCATGCCGATAGCGAGCACGGCCCACCAAATACGGCGGCGCTTGGTGTAGTCCTCATCCTGCTTGAGAAGGATATTCGACACCGTGTAGATGCGATCCTCGCGGGCGCGCTGCTTGGCCTTGCGGGCGCGCTTTTCCTCCTTGGAAAGGCCTTCCAGGTTTTCGCCCTTCTCGAGCTCTTTACGGCGTGCCTTGGATGATGCCGGCACGACGTGAACAGAGCTCGCTGCCTGACGGGCGGGCTTAGCGGATGCGGCGGACTTGCGCGCAACCCCGGTAACCTCGCGGGATTGCGTGCGCTTGTTCGTGGCGCTACGGGTACTCACTTATGCGTTCTCCTTCATGCTTATGAACTGGGAGCCCGTGATGATCTGGAAGGCCTCGCGATAGCGCTCGGACGTGCCATCGATGACCTCGGCGGGCAGGTGCGGGGTCTCCCCCGTCATATCCCAGTTGGCTTTGAGCCAATTGCGGACGAATTGTTTGTCGTAGCTGGGCTGAATCTTGCCCTCTTCGTAGCTGGCGGCAGGCCAGAAACGGCTAGAGTCGGGCGTGAGGCACTCGTCGATCAGCGTAACCTTGCCATCGATGACACCGAACTCGAACTTGGTGTCGGCGATGATGATGCCTCGAGTCGCGGCATACTCGGCAGCGGCCTTGTAAATCTTGAGGGACAGGTCGCGAATCTGCGTGGCGATGTCCTCGCCCACGATCTCGCAGCAACGCTCGAACGAGATGTTCTCGTCATGGTCACCGATCTCGGCCTTCGTGGAGGGCGTGAACAGCGGCTCGGGAAGCTTGGAAGCCTCGGTCAGACCCTCGGGCAGCTGAATGCCGCAGACGGTACCGTTCTCGTCATAGGTCTTCTTGCCCGAACCAGTCAGATAGCCGCGGACGATGCACTCGATAGGAATCGTCTGGGCCTTCTTGACCAGCATGGCGCGGCCTGCGAGGTAGTCACGATACTCGGCAAACTCCTCGGGGAAATCCGCCGGGTCGATGGAGACGAGGTGGTTGGGAACGATGTCGGCAAACTTATCGAACCAGAATGCCGAGATGCGGTTGAGCACCTCTCCCTTAAACGGAATCTCGTCGGGAAGAATGAAGTCGAACGCAGAAATGCGGTCGGTGGCGACCATCAGCAGGTTTTCACCGGCATCATAGATATCACGAACCTTGCCACGGGAATCCGGACGACGCTCCATCGTTGTCACGTGAGTCACTCCTTACCAAAATACGACAGTAATGCGGGTTCTTTCCCGCATGTTTTCGCAAACTCGGAGCGGCAGGAACGAAACCCCTCCTTCACCGAATAGCGAAAAGCTAGTGCTCCATTGTAGTAGATGCCGCGTCCGCCGTGTGCTCGCGAGGCAGATGAATCGTAAAAGTCGTACCCTTTCCAAGCTCCGACTCCACGGAAATGTAGCCATGATGGCGCTCGACAATCTGCTTGGTCACGGCGAGGCCCACGCCCAGGCCACCCGCTTCGCGGGCGCGACTGGCGTCGGCACGCCAAAAACGACCGAAGATGCGCGACAAATCATCCTTGGCAATACCGATGCCCGTATCCGAAACCGCGATATCGACGTGCTTGCGGTCGCTGAGCACCGACACCACGACCCAACCCCCCTCGGGGGTATAGCGCATGGCGTTACTCAAAAGGTTGATGACGCATTGCGTGATCATGTCGGGATCTGCCTCGACAACGTCATCGTGACCCTGCGTCTCATCCGCAAAGCGCAAGCGCAGGTCACGATCGGCAAACAGTCGCTCCTGGCCATTCACAATCGAACGCACAAACGGCACCATGTCCACCGGCTCCAGGTTGAGCGGCGCGGTACTGTTTTCCATGCGCGACAGGTCGAGCATCTGCTGCACCAGACGGGCCAGGCGGCGCGTCTCGGAAGCGACCGTCTCCAGATGCTCATCGTCGGTGGGATACACACCGTCTTGCATGGCCTCGACCGTTGCAAGCATGGCCATGAGCGGCGTGCGCAGTTCATGAGCCACATCGGAAGTCAGGCGCTTCTCGTGCTTCATATCCTTTTCGAGTGAGGTGGCCATCTCGTCGAAGGTCTCGCCCAGCTGATCGATCTCATCATCGCCGCGCAAGCCCGTACGAGCGGACAGGTCTCCATCGCGGATCTGCTTGGCGGTGCTGGTAATACGATGAATCGGCTTGGTGAGCATGCGCGACACGAGTGATCCGATAACGACCGAGATGCAGACGGCCACAACCGCAGCAAGGGCCATGGCGTTAAAGGTCTTTTCTCTGAATGCTGAGTCTGCCTTGGTGAGCAGGGCATCGGAGCCAATCGCCCACAGCTTTACCTGTCCGACATGCTCCCCGGAAGACGTTATGATTTCGACGTTGGCAACGCTATCGGAGCCGGTGGGAGCCGACGAGACTGGACTATGCGATGCTTTTTTCCCGCTCGAGCTGCTCGACGGCGATTCGCTCTCGCGCACATCGGCGGTCGCGCTTGCCGAAGGCCATGAGTCGTCATAAACGACAACGCCTTTCTTGTTGACGACCTGCATACCCAAATCGTCGGACACCAAACTCGATGTCGCGACCGTACGTAGCTCGCCCGCAGTCCAATTGCCATTTTCCTCATACGATGTCGCAAGCTTTTCGGCTGCGGAATTGGCAATTTCGACAATATTGGAGCGCGTGTAATCCGTAAAAACCGTGCCCCATACAACGGAGACTACGCCCACCAGCACCAATACCGTCATGAGCGATGTCAGGGCAAAAGCCAGGGCCATACGCGAGGGATAGCTCATCGTTGGCCGTGAATCGGAACGAGGCGTGTTCCAACTAGCCTTGGAACCCGCCTCGTTCTCCTGCTTATGCTTTTGCCCGATTTCAAAGCGCGCAGGTGTCATATGTGATTTCCTTTATTTCTCGTCCGACTTATCGGTCTTGGTCGGAGCCTCGAAGCGGTAGCCGACACCGTGGACGGTGTAGAGCCACTTGGGCTTCTTGGGGTCGTCGCCCAGCTTGGCGCGAAGGTTCTTCACGTGGCTGTCGATGGTGCGCTCATAACCCTCAAAGTCGTAGCCGAGCACCTTCTCGACCAGCTCCATGCGGTTGTAGACGCGGCCGGGGTGGCGGGCAAGCGTGGTGAGCAGCTTGAACTCGGAAGCCGTCAGGTCAACTTCCTTGCCCTCGACCAAAATCTTGTGGCCCGAGATGTCAATGACCAGATCGCCAAAGTCGAGCACCTCGACGGCCGGTTCATCGGCCTGGTGGGCACGGCGGAACAAGGCGCGTACGCGCGCGACAAGCTCGCGCGGCGAGAACGGCTTGATCAGGTAGTCGTCGGCACCGAGCTCGAGGCCGATAATACGGTCCTCGATCTCGCCCTTGGCCGTCAGCATAATGATGGGGACATCCGAGGTGTCGCGAATGGTGCGGCAAACGCGCTCGCCGGGAATCTTAGGGAGCATGAGGTCGAGCACGACCAGGTCGAACTGATGCTTCTCGAACTCCTCGATAGCGGACTGGCCGTCGCCCACGCCCACAACCCAATAGCCCTCGCGCTCGAGATAGGCAGCGACAGCGTCACGGATTGCCTTCTCATCCTCGACCAGCAGAATCTTTTTTGCATCTGAAGCCATAACACGGCCCCCCTGTCTCAATTAGCTAAGAACAAGCTCATTTTAACGCACCTGAGCCCACCGGGTATCGCATGGGTGCGATAGCTCGGCGGGCGGTACTCATAGTCACAACGCGCTTATTCCCCTGTCGACGCCTTTTTAACCCCTCGGAGACTAAAGAGAGAACAAGCGAGCGGTAACCGTCTCGGGAATTCCCTGACTGTTTCGCACCGTTGCGTACGTTAAGAACGAGTTCGATTTACCCGCCGTAGCAGGATAATCGCCATACTCCAGGGCTCGGTCGGGCGACAGAAGCGAGCCGTAGGTCTTAGCCGAAGTGTCAATCAAAAAATGCGACGCCTGGACTTTAACCAGGTATTTATTTTTCCTTCCCGCAGCGCACGCGAGCGGCTCACGCGAAAGGAAGAGGTACGGCCCGCCCTCGTTACCGATATAGGTGCCCATATTGCCCAGGCTACCCACACCGTTATACGTCGCCTCAATGGAGAACACGAAGGTGTCGCCCATATACACGGCCTCGAAAGGCGAAACCGATGAAGGAAGCACCAGCTGAGCTCGCTTCGTATTGTTGCCGTCGGTCAGGTCGATCGCCGTCATACCGTAATAGACGCCCTCATCATTGTGCACGCGGGGCGAGATGGTCAGGATGCCGTCGCTCACACGCGGGGCGGATGCGAAGCGGCCCGTCGACTTCCAAATAGTCTCAGGCTTGGACTCGCTGGGCGACTGGCGATAGCAGTACGAATCGTTACTCGTCTTGCTGCCGCCGGACGAAGGCATCTTATACCAGATGACCGACGACCCATACGCTGTGAAGAGCGGCGGATCGTAGTTTTCGCCACCGCGGTCGAGCTCGACAGCGTTGCCGGTAAGGGAGGAGCCTGCAAGGTTTTGCGCATAGAGTTTCCAAGACGCATTGGCAAAGTTCATCTCGACCCACGCGAACACGCCATCACCCGCGCGAACGTCGTAAAACGCATAACCGGTTCCCTCAACGGGATCCTCGATAAGTGTGGTAAGCGAGCCATCGCCCAGGTTGAGCACACCAAGCGTATTGGCATGCAGGGCAGAAGCAGGCGCCATCATCGCGGCAGCGTAGTCACCATCGCAGTAGTAGAGCAGCGTGCCCAGCGGCAGCGTCCACGAGGCCGTGGGCTCAAGATCGATATCGACAGCTTCGTACTCATCAGTGATCGAGACAATCTTCGAATCGTCCTTGATAACCTGCGGCTCGCCGGCGGCATCGTCGCTGGTGCCCGTTTTTTTCGAGCAACCGGCAAGCACCGTGGCAGCGCCCGCGGCAGCACCGCCAAGCACAAAGCCACGGCGCGATATTCCATTCTTGATGTGGTCGGCGATACCCATTAGGCGATCTCGGCGCGAGCGGCCTCGATAGCGCGCGTAAGCTGATCGGCGCAAGAGGTCTTTTTCATACCGCAGGTATTACCGGCGAGAACCTCGATTACGCGATCGGTGGGAGCGCCCTCGACCAGCCTGGAGATGGCTTTGAGGTTGCCATCGCAGCCGCCGGTAAACTCGACACCCAGCACCTTGCTGCCGTCATCGGAAAGGTCAAGGTGGATATTGCGAGAACATACACCCTGAGGCTTGTAGTCAAAACTAATCATTGAGATCCCCTCTCGTAAAGCAATTTCAGACGTCTATTATCCCCGCCCGGTCCGACTTATTAGCGCAAGCACCGATTCAACATCCTACGATGCATGGACTCGTGGGAGCAAGATTAGCAGTCCGCACCCTGTGCGTGGACCGTGCGCTTCTCCCGATACATATTGTGGTCGGCGACACGATATACATCGGCCAACGTATCTCCAGCCGTCTCGACGGTCGCCACGCCAATCGATGCGCTGACCGTCAGGGCCTCATCGCTTACCGCGGCAAGACCGAGACGAAGATCCTGTTCCAGCCCGAGCGCAGACTCGTTGTCAGTATGGGGGCAAACCAGCAAAAACTCGTCGCCGCCAAGGCGCATCGGCAGATAATCCGCACCAGCCACCCGCCGCAGCACGGACGCCGTCCGTCGCAGCAGTTCATCCCCCATCTCGTGACCATAGATGTCGTTGGTCCGCTTGAGATAATTGCAGTCCAACATAATCACGCTCACGGGCAAGTCCTCGTTTACCAGGCTATCTCCGCGCGATTCAAGATAGTTGCGGTTGCGAAGCCCCGTCAGTTTGTCTTGATATGACAGCTCCTCGGCATGCTTGACCATCGATATGTTGTGCGTCGCCACGACGACCGACTCCAGCCGGCCTTGCTCATCGCGATGCTGGGGGACAACCTGTAGCGAGTACCAGGCGCCTCGACAATCTCGCACCTCGGCAGCCAAGTACGGTACGCCCTCCATACGTTCACGAAGCGTACTTATATCTACGAGTCCCACAACCGCTTCGCGGCTTTTGGGGCTCACGATATCCCGGCAGACCGTGTCCATAAAGTCATATGCCTCGCTGTGCTCGGCAAATATCTTCGCTATCGCCGGCGACATATTGATCCCCTCGATCTCGAGAGTGTCGAGATGCAAAAGGAAGGTCGACTCATACGTGGAACTGATGGCATTGATGATGCCAAGCTGCTTGTCCTTTTCGGCCAAGTTGCGACGATCGGCAATACTACGTGCCAACAGCACCACGACCCAAAACGCAAGGCACACCAAGACGCCAGCGGCGACAAATGTGATCCTGCCAGACATGACCTCAGATTTGGGATATAGCGCAAACAGGCGGTAGTCCTTGTATGCCGCACGTACGGCGTACCATTTGTCTCCTCGATATTCGATGCGCGTCAGGCCGTCGTCTTTCCACTCAACTCCTGCGCTGGTGAGGAGTCGGGCGAGCGACACGTCAGTATCGGCACTGTTGGACGAGACAATCTCCGCACCCTCCATAACAAGCACCGTGGGGCCCTGGTGGAAGGTGCTGTTCGAAAGCACGTCGGCTATGGTATATGAATAGTCGTCCGCCGTATCGGGAACAAATGAGCGGTATGCCAGGGCAACACCGTCGCCATACGGGACAGCACAGACGGCAAAAACGACACCACGGCGCTCGACGACAGTTGAGTAGGACACTTTGGAACCTTGATACATCGATACGACCGACGAACAGGCCAGCTCCTCTCGCCACAACATGAGCGGATCGCGACCATCGATGTCGTAGTGGGCAGCCATATGGCCATCGGAGTCCATGACCATCAGCCCCGAAAGGTTCTCGGCATGGACAAATTGCTCGATAAGATCGTCGTTAACCTCAACGCGGTCAGAGGACAGGAACGTCGCAAACGATTCGACCGCGGCGAGCAAATCGTGCGTCGCCTCGGTTTTTCTCCCCTGTTCGTAGCGGTCATATTTTTCGCAAGCGTTTTCCAAAAACACCATGGTTTCTTGGCCAAACCCAAGCGTTTTTTCGAGGCAGCGATGGGTTCCAACTGTATACAACAGGCCTAACAAGACGGCGCTGACAATAACGCTGGCAGCTATGACGGTCAGAGCCTTTCGACTCAAGCGGTGCTCATCATTTGTCATTGATTTACTCCTTGCCCGCCCGTCGTCGCTCCTGTCTTGTAATTGCCCACAATACGGTCAATCGTGCCATCTCGATCCATGTCGAACAGCGCGGTATTGAGGTTTTTGACGTACTCTCCCTCATAGGCATCATCAAACGCGACGCCCAGGTCAACCGTCATAACATTGTCAGCAAACACACGGTAAACGCCGGGATACTGAGCAACGAGTCGGTCAAGCGACTGAACATCCGCCATCCAGCAGTCAACGTACCCTTTGGCTAGAGCGGCTTTGCAGAGTTCGGCAGAGCCATATGATTTGGTTTGAACGTCCGACGAGACCCCCAGATCCCCCGCAAGCAATCGGCGTTCACTCACCGAACCCGCAATCACCGCAATGGTCTTACTTCCATCGAGATGTGCCAAGGACTTGATGCCACTCGTTTTCTTGGTGGCAACCGAGACCGTCAGGGTTAGATACGGCTCGGTCCAGTAATACTTATCCTCGCGATAACAAGGCGAATAATCACACCACAGGCAATCGATATCACCGTTTTTGAGCAGCCGGTCGCGATCGTTCCAGTCAATATCGACAAACTGTGGCTTGAGCCCTGCACGCTCACACGCCTCGCGGGCGATATCGATATCGATACCGGCGTAATCGCCCGTGGTATCGACATACACATAGGGGTCGTTATCCGTAACGCCGATTTTGAGCACCGGGAGATCTCTGTCAGCTTCATTCGAGGAGGAAGAACTGCTTCGAACGGTATACGTCAGGGCGCCCGCACAGACGGCAACAAGGAGTATGAGCGTAAACGAGACGATGGTGGCCCGCTTGATGCGTCTGGGCACGTGCCCCCTTTCATCGAAACAGCAGTCGGAGTTCATTTTATTACCCGGGCGCATATGCGACAGTAAAAAAGCGCCTCGCCCAAGACGGGCAAGGCGCCAAAGGTTGAAATGCATCCGCAAGCGGTCGAATTAGGTTAACCCTACTCGAAGCTCAGCTGCTCCAAGCGATCGAAGACCGTATCGATGCGGGTGAGGAAGTCCCACGGGTCAAAGATCTCGTCGAGCTTCTCCTGGCTGACGGTGCAGCGCGGATCGGCCTCGAGACGCTCCTTAAAGGTGGGTCCAGAGACACAATCCTGCACCTCGTGCCAGGTGGCCATGGCGTTTTCCTGCACGATAGCGTAGGCGTCCTCGCGGGTAATGCCCGTGTCGACGAGGGCAAGCAGCACCTTAGAGGAGAAGATGAGGCCGCGGGTCTTGTTGAGGTTGGCCATCATGCGGGCCGGATACAGCTGTAGGCCGTCGATAACGCGAATGAGGCACTGAAACATATGGTCAAGCGCGATGAAGCTATCGGCCTGGGCGACACGCTCTGCGGAAGAGTGCGAAATGTCGCGCTCATGCCACAGGGCAACGTTGTCAAAGGCGACCTGGGCGTTGGACTTCACGACGCGCGACAGGCCGCAGACCTTCTCCATGGTGATGGGGTTGCGCTTGTGCGGCATGGCGGAGCTGCCCTTTTGGCCCTTGCGGAAGGGCTCCTCGGCCTCGAGCGTATCGGTCTTCTGCAGGTTGCGGACCTCGGTCGCGATGCGCTCGCAGGTGGCCGCTGTAGTGGCAAGCACGCCGGCAAGGTAGGCGTGGTGATCGCGGCTGATGACCTGCGTGGACAGCGGATCGTGGACCAGGCCCAAGTGCTCGCAGACGTACTCCTCGACGAACGGCTCGATGGAGCTGTAGGTGCCGACGGCACCGGAAATGGCACCGAAGGCAACATTCTTGCGAGCGTCCTCAAGACGATCAAGGTCGCGCTTGAGTTCCCATGCCCAAGAGCCAAACTTCATGCCGAAGGTCATCGGCTCAGCATGGATGCCATGGGTGCGGCCGGCGCAGAGCGTATTGCGCTCCTCGAAGGCGCGGCGCTTGCAGATCACGCCGAGCTTCTTGACGTCCTCGATAATCAGGTCGCACGCCTGAGTAAGCTGATAGCACAGAGCGGTATCGCCCAGATCGGAGCTGGTCATACCGTAGTGAACCCAGCGACTAGGCTTGGGCTCGCCCTCGGGAACATCGGCGTCGATATATTCCTTCATGTTGGTCAGGAAGGCGATGACATCGTGGCGCGTGACCTCCTCGATCTCGTCAACCTTCGCCTTCTCAAAGTTGGCGTGGTCGCGAATCCACTGGGCCTCTTCTTTGGAAATACCGATCTTGCCGAGCTCCGCCTGAGCCTCGCAGGCCAGGACCTCAATCTCCTGCCAAATGGCGTACTTGTTCTCGAGGGAGAAGATGTGTCCCATCTCCGGGCGGGTATAGCGATCGATCATAGCGGCTCCTTTTTGGTTATTGGCACGTTGGTCGTAACCCAACCATTGTACCGTGCGCGGGTGCAAGTATGGGTTGCAGGCATTAACCTAACATTTTGCCGCAAGAGCGGCCATGAGGACGTCCGCGTATTTGCGAAGCAAATACGCGCTGGCTTCAGGCGACACGCCCGAACCTACGCCCATGCGCGGTCAAAATGGGTTGAATCCGACGCTCCCGACTGTCTCCCGTGCTCGGTGGAGTGGGCAACGGGATGTCCGCGTATTTGCTTCGCAAATCCGTACCGGCTTCAGGCGGCATCTCCCGGTCCGGGGAAGCGGCGGTAACGTCGGTTGAATCCGCTTTTCCCAAAATCCGCCCTGGTCGATGAAGCGGGCAACGGGACATCCGCGTATTTGCTTCGCAAATCCGCACCGGCTGCGGTCGCCTATCGGCGCCCTTGCCTGCTCGCTATAAACGCTTCGCGTTTATTTAACGCTCGCACCCTGGCGGGTTCGAGTCCCGGCACTTTATTGAAAAAAGCACGGCACCGCGATGGTGCCGTGCTTGTGCTTTTTACTGGAGCGGGCAACGGGACTCGAACCCGCGAGTGTCAGCTTGGGAAGCTGATGCCTTACCACTTGGCGATGCCCGCTTGTGTGTTGGCTAGTATAACGCGGTTGTCTTGTTCGATACAAGGGTGTCGGTGCTTGTTTTAGCTGTGGAGAATCGTTTGAAAACTGCGCCAATTGTGGAGATGAAGACCTTTGTCTTTCTTTTCTTACCATCTTCTACCTGCGCTTTTATCTGATTGTTGTATTTGAGCTCGATTTGTCAGAAATCGGGCAAGCTTTTGGTCAGCTTCTGGTACTTACCCGCATGAACCATGGCGGTAGCCTCATCCCAAGCGCCGCGGCCTCCCCGTGCGGCGCACAAGGGATAAGGAGCAGCCATGTCCAACGCACCCACGCACTCTGTCCACAGCGCAATCGCAACAGGTCCGCTGCTCCTGCTCCTCTTTTTTCTGATCGGCTGCCTGGCCCCAGGGGCCGCACTCGCCGTCGACGGGAGTGACGCCCTTAATTTCCGCACCATAAGCGACGGTTGCGGCCCCTTCGGTGTCGGTAAATACGAGGCACAGGACACTTCGATTTCGTACTGTATGAATCAAGACTGCCCCGGTCCCAGCAAGCCGGGAGGACCATGGCGCACATATGACCAGGGCTGGACATGGCTCGATGACGAATTTGCCGCCATCGTCTGTCACGGATACCCCTCCAGTACATCCTTTGGCGGCTACAATCTGTCGCCCGATCTCGCCCGTGCCGCCACCCAGATTGCCGTGTGGATGCTCAACGGAACCACGCGCCCCGACGGCACCTATTCGTATACAAATAGCAAGGGAGTTGCCAGGAGCGGTAGGTTTTACGAAAACGCCGAAGCCGTAGCGGCTGCACGTTGGCTCTACGACAGCGCTAAGTCCGGATCCATTAAGGCAGCCCCACATCGAGCCAGGCGTTATCACGGCCCGGTCTCGGGCGAAGGTCGACACCAGGACATGCTCTATGTTCTGCCCGCCGTCTCCGCATCTTTCCAAAAACAATCGTCGCAGGCCGACATCACCGCCGGTAACGACACCTACAGACTCGGTGGCGCAACCTTCGATATCTTTGAAAGTGCGAGCGATGCACGTGTCGGCACTATCCAGATGGACGATAACGGGCGTGCACAAGCAACTCTTTTGCCCAATACGGCATATTACCTGGCCGAAACCAAAGCCCCGGCTGGCTATATCCCCCGAAGCGACCGAATAGCCTTCACCACACAAAACAGCGGCGAACATGTCACCGTCAATGAGCAGCCCGGCACCATCACCTTGCGTATTGCAAAAATCGATGCTGCCACGGACGCCGGCGCCCAAGTTGGGGCGTCGCTTGCGGGCGCTGAATTCACCTGCGTCTCGCAATCAACTCCCGGCTGGACTCGCACCCTTACGACCGACGAAAACGGACGGGCGATCCTCAATGACGTTCCTCTGGGCACCTTTACCATCTATGAATCGAAAGCACCCGAGGGCTACCTGATTTCAAACGACTGTTGGAGCTACACCGTCGGTGCCGAGCAGCTCGGAGATACGGGCATCGTTGAGCTCGAAAGCCGTATTCCCAACACCCCCATCGCCTTTGACCTTGAAATCTCGAAGTTTAAGGACCATGGCGATAACGATGAGTCCGGCCTTGAGCAGCCGGCGGGAGGCGTCGTTTTTGAAGTTGTCAGCAATAGCTCCCAACAAGTCGTCGGCACGTTGACTACAAACGTTTACGGCTTTGCCTCCACCAAAGACCAGCCCGAAGCGTGGTTTGGAGCAGGCAAGCGACCCGCCGGCGCTCACGGTGCCATTCCCTACGACCGCGCGGGCTACACCGTTCGCGAGGTCGCAGAAACGGTCCCTGAAGGATTTAAGCAAGCAGGGGAATGGACCATCACAGCAGAGCAGACCGCAGACGGCGCCGAGCTTCAGTACATCATTGACAACCATGCCCTATCGACGCACCTTCAAATCGTAAAGCGCGATGCTCAGACCGGCGGCACCGTACCACTTGCCGGCTTTACGTTCCAGCTGCTCGATAGCCACCACGAGCCCGTCTCGCAAACATGTTGGTATCCGGCCCACAATGTAATGAATACCTTCACAACCGATACAACCGGCGCCGTCACGCTGCCCGAACCACTTAATCCCGGAACATACTACGTGCACGAGACATCGGCCAAGGAACCGTATCTGCGCGGAGAAGACCTGGAGATAACGATTCTCGCCGACAGAAATCTGACACCGGTCGCCGTCGCCTCGTTCTATGACGACGCCGCGACCGGAAGCATCGAAATCATTAAGACGGATGCTGTAGATGGGCGCACCCTCGCTGGAGCCACGTTTGACATCCGCGCTAGCGGCGACATCGTGCGGGCCGACGACAGCATCGTCGCCCTGGACGGCGAAACCGTCGCCACCGTTACAACCGACGAACGGGGGTATGCGCGAGTCGACCATCTTTCGCTGGGATGCGGTACCGCCACCTACGAGGTCGTCGAGACACAAGCGCCCGAAGGCTATCTGCTCAACCCAACCCCACATACTGTGAAGTTGTCGTACGCTGACCAGCAAACGCCCGTGATCGAAATGCACCTTGACGTTTCCAACGACTACACCAAGATCGATGTCTCCAAAGTCGACGCGTGCGGAGGCCAGGAAGTGACAGGCGCCGAGCTTGTCCTCTGCGACTCCAATGGCAACGAAATCGATTCTTGGACTTCATCCGGCAAACCGCACCACATTGAGCACCTTACACCCGGCACCTACACCCTGCGCGAAACGATGTCTCCGCGTACCTACGACCTTGCCGAAGAGATAACGTTTGAAGTAAAGGCTACGGGAGAAGTTCAAACCATAGCCATGAAGGATACCCCCATCGAGATCAGGGGAAGCGTCGATAAGCGCCAAGAGATTGCACAGCCAGTCACAAGCAAACTCGTTGCCAACGGCGACGGAAAAAACCGAGCCAAAGCACGGGCCAATACGCAAGGCGCCTTCTCCTATACCATCGACGCCAAAAATGAGTCGAGCACCTGGGTCGACGAGTTGACCATCACCGACGACCTTGAGTGCGCCAAAGATGGCGCAGCGAAACTTGTTGCCGTTGAAACCCCTATTGCGGTCGGTGATCTAAACGGGCTGTGCAACGTGTGGTATCGAACGTCACCGGCAGGAACAAGCGATACGGAAAAGCAGGTCAATGCAATGCTTGACGACGGGCACAGCAATCCTTGGCTCGAAACGGAAGAGGTTACAAAGCTGCTGGGCGACGATGCGCGTCTCGTCGATTACGACGGGTGGCACCTATGGAAAGCAGATATCCCGACGGACAAGTCCGCCACGCTCGACACGAAAGAGATTGATCTTACAGACGACGCCGTCATCACGGGCATCCGTTTTGAATACGGTGCGGTAACCGCCGACTTTACAACCAGAAGCGAGGCGGGCTCTTGGACCCGGGATGACCTTAAAGACGAACACGACGATCTTGACGATGCCAAGGCGACCCTTAACTCGGATGCCCGAGGCGCAGTCGTGCATATGCAGGCAACGTCGTCCTATACGCCCCAAACCGCACTTGCCAACAGTGCGCGCGTCGATCTTTGCCGCAACGGCGGTGGCGATAAACTCGAGGCGCATGACGAGGACCGTGTCATCCAACGATGCGCTCTGCCTCAGAACCTGCCGGCAACGGGATCTGTTGCCGTCGCCGCATGCATCACCGCACTCCTGACCTCGGGCACTGCAGCCATATGGTTCGCTCGCTTTAGGTCAGCCACAAGGAAGCGCTAGCACGATAAATAAAAGCGGGCGAGCCAGTCTCCCGGCTCGCCCGCCTTACGCATAAACGATGAATCGGCTATTCAGCAGATGACGAACCGCCATCGATGGCTGCCTGATCGGACTCGGAAATACCGTCGGCACCCAAACTTTGCTCTTGCTCCACCTCTTCGTTCATTGTTGTCTCGGGCGTCGAGCCCTTAACGCCAACGACATACGCGGCCCCAAAGCCCAATGCGATTGCGATCAGGGTCAAGATCAGATAGATGGGCCAATGGCGCTTGATGTACGAAAACACGCTGACTCCTTAGCGGATCTGTCTACGAACGACGAATGACCTCGGTCACGACCTCGGACACCGTAGCGATATTGGTCGGATTGACGTTGTACGGCAGGTCATCCTCGGTGCGAGCGCAGGCAAGGCGCGGGCCGTCCACACCGGCGATCGTAAGGGCGCGACGGCTTGCCTCGAGCGCTGCGGATGCATCGGTTTTTGCATAGGGCATCTCGAACGCACCGCAATCGACGTGGAACGACTTACACACCTTGCTGACAAGATTCATGATGCGGCGATCGCCCTTAAAGAGCTGCTGCTCGCCCTCGACCGTTACCACCGAAAGCCTGCCGGCACCGATAGACTCAAGGTTGATGAAGAACACACCGCGGAGCTTGTCACGATGCGAGGCCAAAAACGCCCTCATGCCGGCGCCGTCGCAATCGGACGCGCCCGTTGCGACGAACCAGATATCGTGGCCGAGCAGCTCATCGTCACCCATGGAGGCAACGGCCGAGAGCATATCCTCGGCAGAAGCACCATCGGAGGAGGTGGCGCCGCCCTTCCAACCGTCGTCGTCATCCTCGAAGTTATCCCACGAGCCAATGCCGCGGCCAGACTTCTTGGCATCGTAATCGTCCTCGACGCCCAGCCAGTCGCTCATGCTGTCCTGCTCATTCTTCTTTTTACGACCGAACAAGCCACCCAGGCCACGCTTCTGCGGCTTGGCGCCCGTCGAAGCGGGAGCCGAGATGGTCTCGAGCGGCTGTGCGCCCGAGGAGATGGGCATGGGGGTCGCGACCGGTGCCGATGTGGGCTCGGGGCCCTGCGCCGTCGCAAAGGGATCATTTGTCTGTGCCGAAGGATCGGGAAGATCGAATAGCGACGTGCGGGACGCGACGTTGGCCTGTTGCATCGAAGGCAGCGACGGATCGGGGACCGAGGCCAGCGGCGACGAAGAGGGCGCAGGAGCGGAGGCCGGATCGGGGATATTCATTTGCTGGCGCGGAGGCACCTGAGACGAAATCTGCGCCATGAGGGAGTCAACCGTCTCGTCCTGCGTGGGAGCGACATTGGCCACCGTGGCGCCGGGGTCGCTCGGCGCGGGCATGGTAAAGATCTGCGTAGAATAAGGCCTGGACACATCCGTCTTGGGAGCCTCGTCAACCGCAGGGGACTCCTGCTCCATCGCAGGAGCCTCGACCTGCTCGGGCGCGCTGGCCTCAACGGAATCGGCCTCGTCGGCAACCGAATCATCGGCGGCGTCCTGGGCATCATCGGAGCTGGGAAGGGGCTCGGCAATTGCGGTGCCCTGCTTCTCAAACGTCATCGTGGCATCAAATGACATGGTGCTATCGACCGGCTGCTGCGCATCAAAGGACGTCGTAGCCTCGGCAACGTCAGCGGACATCGGCTGCGGAGCCTCAAAGGACGTCGTGGCGTCGGCGACATCGACAGGCTCCGACTGCTCGGCCTCGCTCTGCTCGAACTCCTGTGCCGCACGCTCGCGCTCGGCCTCGGCGGCCTGCTGCTGGGCGATGGCCTCCCGCTCGGCGGCATCGCGGGCAGCGGCGCGCTTTTCCTCAAAGTCATCGACGAACTTCTTGCCCTTCGCAAAGGCACCCTTAAAGAAGCTAGAAGCGCTGGCACCAATCGAGGAGAACGCGGAAGCGATATCGGCATGGGGCGTTGTCGAGGGAATCTCGGCCGAGAAATCAGTGTCACTCTCATAGGACACGCGCTGCGGATACCCGTCATAGTCTTCGTCGGCGGTCTCGTCTTCAACCTGTGCCGGAGCGGCAGGCGCCAGAATATCCAGACCGGCTGCAGAATCGAGCGCGGGCTTTGCGTCAGACTCCGCGGCAGCAACAGGGGCAGCGACCGGCTCGGCGGGAGCAACAGCCGTATTCGCCGCGGGCGCAGGCTCCTGTGCAACGGGAGCAGGCTCCGGCTCAAACGTCGGCTCCTCGCCCTCTTCGTAATCAAGCATGCAGGACTCGGGCAGCATGCCAAGCGCACGGATGGCATCCGAACCAAAGCGGATATTGCCAGCGGCATTGCGATAGAGTCTGGGCTTAGGCTCGGCAACTTCGACCGCCACGGGCTCCCCCGCCGGCTCGGCGGTGGACTTTTCCTCGGTGGACACTTCGGCCTGGGCAGTCTGGTCTTGAGCCTCGGGCGCGATAACGCCAATCAGCGTCTCGTCGACAGAGGCACCCTCAAAACCATCGATCTGCCCATCAAAAGCCTCCTCCTGCTCGGGTACATCGTCAGGCGCCACCGGCTGGCCAAACTCGTCCTCGTCGTAGGAAGGTTCCTCATATTCAATGGTGTTGCCGTAGTCGTTTTGCTGCTGGACCGTGGCATACTCGGCCGCCGCGCGCGCCATCTCCTCGGCGCGACGCTTCTGCTCGCCGAAATAGGTATCGAATGGAATGTCGTCGGGGAACTCGTTTTCGCCCTGATAGGGGGCAACGTTGTCCATGACACCGAGCATGGCGGCAACAGAGGACTTGTTGCACACCGCGCCAGACGTGTAGGGAAGCACAAAACGGTTGGAGATGATATTGGCGGCGTTGGCCAGTGCCACAAGGGAGGCCAGAATCGCGACAACCCACAGCAGCACCTTGAGCACGCCGGGAAGCGGCAGGATACGCAGGATGGCAACAGCCGCGGGTGCGATCGTGGCGACAGGCAGGAGCTTGGCGATAAGCGCGCGATACGGAGCGTAGGGCTCGCGAGCAAGGAGCTCGGCACGGGGGGAATCATAGTGCGCCATCACGACGACCGGGCGGTTGCGCGGAGACGCAAGCGGGCCCGAGGCCTTGTGATAGGCGATGACATTTTGGCTCACACCGGTCTTCCCCAGGCGCGAAACCACGGGATGTCCCGTGCGCTCGAGCACATAGAGCACGGCACCGACAATGGCCAGCAAGGTGCCGACCAAGCCGATACCGCCGCCGATGCCCATCAGCAGGGCGCCGGCAAACGCCAGAATACCGGTAACGGCAAACGCCAACCTGCTGGGCGCGGGAGCATTAAATTCCTGCACCTCGGGGTCAAAGCCGTGGTTGCGGAAAATCTGAGCGATATCCTCGGCAGCCAGGCGCTCTTCTTCACTGCACGCCGGCGTAATGCCGGTGTTCTGCAGCAGGTGGTTAATATAGTTCTGGGTGTTCGCCATGTGCGCTCCACATCCATAATCCGACAAATAGGCCCAATGCATGCACATTAGAACCGTATATAGTCGAAAGTATACCCCGAGCGAGCGCAAACGACCGAATTCGGGCCATCTTAACGCCGCGAGCGGACAAGGATATAGCCTAATCTCCATATCGGACTAAAATCATGGCATCAAACGACCTTCCCATGCGAGGACTCTATGACGGCAAGCGACGCGACCGCGACAATTAAAAAGGGGGCACCCGAGCTCGGTTTCGATAAAACGGCTCAGCGCATCCTCAACCTTTTCTTTGTACTCAACAGTTCTCCCGAACCGCTGACGACCGAGCAAATCGTCCTAGATTCCGATTTGGGATACGGCTCGGGCAATATCGACTCAGACAAGCGCAAGTTCCGCCGCGATCGCGACAAGCTGCTCGAACGCGGCATCGTTATCAGGGAGGTTCGTGCTGCCGGAGCGCAGGAAACCGAGGAGAGTGCGTGGACGATCGACCGCGAGCACACGTTTGCCGCGGGTGGTCTCATCACCGCAGACGATGCCGACATCCTACTCAACGCCATCGACCAGACACTCGCGGCAGGCTCATCCGCCTTTGCCGCGCCGCTTGCCGACATTCGCTCCAAGATTGCCTACCTCACCGGCATGTCGACGACAGGAGAGGCACCGATCCGCCGCTCTCCCGCCGTCGATGCGGTATGGAGCGCCTTTGCCGAGCGTTGCGCGCTGCGCTTTTTGTACCAAAACGGACGCGGCGAACAACGCGAGCGGACCGTTTGCGTCTACGGCATGTTCGAGCGCGAGGGTACGGCATACTTCTGCGGCCTCGACAATGCCACCGACAATATCAGAACATTCCGCTGCGACCGCATCATTCGCGCCTGGAGACCTTCGAAAACCTACGCCATTCCTGCGGATTTCAACCTCAACGATTACTTATTCTTTGAGTTCGATTTTGCCGACCGCCCACCCGTTGCGGCTACGTTCTCGTTCGCGCGTGAAGCGCAGGCCGATATGATCAGCGGTCTCACACGCGGACGAGGCGAACTCATGCGCACCGAAGCAGGTTGGACCTGGGCCGTTGACGTGCGCGACTTTGAAGCCGCAGCCTCGTTTTGTATGGCCCATGCCATGGATGGCATGAGGCCCGTCGCCCCCGATTCTCTCAAGCGGGCGTGGAATCACCTCATCGAAAGGACGGTGCACGAGCATGCCCGTGCGTAAACTCACCAGCGAGCAAAGACTCTCGCGCGCCATCGACATCATGGAGGCCCTCTACGCCGCCGGCGAGAATGGCATGACACGAGACGAGCTTTGCTGTCGCTTTGATATCACGGGGGCATCGCTCGACGAGATTCTCGAGATCGTCTCGACGCTTGCGGACCGAGAATCGGGCGCACGTATTATCTGCGAACGCCGCGGCGAGTGCGTGGTCCTCACCGGTGATGCGGGGCGCGTGCTACCGCTGCGCCTGAGTGCCGCCGAGGGCGCTGTGCTCAACCATGAACTTGAATCATTGGGGATCGAACCCCAAGCGGCGGCTCGAATACGGCGCGCTCTTCTTCCCAAAGAGCTCGGCTACAACCAGCGCGTCTTTGACACCGTCGCCCACGGATCGCACTGGCAGCAGCTGAGCTGCGCCATTCGGGACGGCGTTCGCTGCCGCATCTCGTATCGCTCGATGGATGACACGCAGGCGCGCGAGCGTTTGGTCGACCCCTTGCGCATCACAACAAACGGCGACCAAACGTATCTGATTGCCTGGGATGTCGCGATCGACGAACAGCGTACCTATCGTATGGATAAAATCGAGGGCCTGGTCTTGACCGACGACTCCGTCGTGCGCCACGCGCCGGAGCCCGCGACCCTCCACGACTCCCTCGCCCAGGCGGAGCTGAGCGCGAAGCTTCTCATGCCGCGCGCCTTGGCAGAGCGCCTAGACTGGCCCGGCATCATGTCGATTGAACCCAATGGGGCGGACAGCTCAACAGTGAACGTGCGCTACGGCTCCGAGCGCTGGCTGTTAAGCCAAGTAATCGCAGCGGGCGGGGCCATCCGCATCTTGGATGACCCCGCCCTGTCAGAGCGTCTGTGCGATATGGCAAAATCCCTCGTCTGTCCGCTTTAGCGGCACCGCTCGTGGCGTGCGCGCCACAGCTGTAGATAGTGCCCGATTTGTGCCGACTCGATGCGCTGATAGGAGCTCGTGGGCAGCGACGTTAAGAATTTCTTGCCGTAGCCCTTCGTCACCAGGCGCGGGTCGGCCAAGATGAGTACGCCGCAATCGGTCGATGAGCGAATGAGGCGACCGGCTGCCTGCTTGACCTCGAGCACGGCCTCGGGCAGCGAATAGCGCGCCCAAGCGCGGTCTTCACGCAGATTGCGCTCGCATGAGAGCGGGTCTGTGGGGCTCGAGAACGGCAGCTTGGGGATGATGACGCAGCGCAGCGTCTCGCCGCTGGCGTCAAACCCTTCCCAAAAGGCCTTAAGCGCAAAGAGCGACGAGGTCGGTTCGTTGATAAAGCGATCGCGCAGGCGGCGAGGGGACGAGTTGCGCTGCTGGCAGTTGAGTTCCAGGCCCGCACGAGCCATCTTGGGCTCGACGCGATCGTACAGCTCCTCCATGTCACGCCTGTTGGTGAACAGCGTGAGCACCGAGCCGCCCATGGCAAGATGAGCGTCGACCAGCACGCGCTCGAGCGCCGAAAGATAGCCTTCGCGGTCGCGCGGATCGGGAATATCCCCAGCCACGACCACGGCCATATTCGAATCGAAGTCGTAGCTCGAATCCAAGTGCAGCGACGATGATGTCGAGGCACCGATGCGATCGAGGCCGACGGCGTGGTTAAAGTGCTCAAAGCTCTTGGAAACCGTCATGGTCGCCGATGCAAAGATAGCCGTGTGGACCTCGGGCAGCCACTCGGTTGCCAAGGCCTCGCCAATATCGATGCGTTCCGCGGTCATCGACTCGCCGCCGGCGCGCAGGCGGCGATTGACTTGCAGCGAATACACGTAGTGTTCGTCGGTACCGTCAATGATGAGCTTGAGGTTCTCG
Source organism: uncultured Collinsella sp. (assembly GCA_937995345.1). Lineage (GTDB taxonomy): Bacteria > Actinomycetota > Coriobacteriia > Coriobacteriales > Coriobacteriaceae > Collinsella. The sequence continues at coordinate 23,578 of CALKKS010000032.1, forward strand.
GCCAGCTCGTGCAGGCGGCGCGAGATATCACCCAGGTCGACAACGACCTCGGGCTTGTCGGCGGCAACGGCCTGTACCAGTGCGTCGACGCTCTTGTCAGCTTGTTCCAATGCGTCGATGGCAGTGTAGGCCGACTGTAAGAAATCATGCCAGTCGTCAGATTCGCGCAGCTCGGGGCCAATCCATAGGTTCGCATTGTCATAGCCACTGCGGGCACGGCGGCCAAGCTCGCGAACGCCGTCAAACACATCGGCAATCGCCATGCTCGCACGCACAACCGTCGACGTCGCCTTGGCGGTAAGACCCAGGTAGAGCGTAGAGCCCTCCGAGGTTGCCAAATCGCGGGAAACCTGGCTCAGCGCACCGGCGCTCGAGCCACCCAGGCGCTCAAACAGAACGCGCGATTCATCCGCCGACACCACGCGCGCCCATTGACGGCGTGCCTCGCGCTCGATGGAGTGGGCCTCATCGATTACCCAGTGACGAATCGGAGGCAAGATTCTGCCCTCGGCCGCAACATTGCGGAACAGCAGGGAATGGTTGGTGACCACCACATCGGCATGCGCCGCGCGACGACGGGCACCGTGGACCAGGCATTTATCGGGGAAAAACGGGCATAGGCGACGGGCGCACTCGCGCGACGCCGTCGTAAAGTCGGGACGGTTGACGCTGCGCCAGCGAATGCCGAGCGAGTCGAGGTCGCCATCGGCCGACTGACACACGTACGCCATGATGACTGCTACTGCCGTAAGCGTGTCGGCGGGATCACGCTTAGTCGTAATTTCGACTTGGCCGCGGCTCATGCGCTCAAGCTTGCGCAAGCATGGATAGTGGTCATAGCCCTTGAGGGCGCAAAACGATAGACCTCCGTCCAGCTGCTCGGCAAGTTTGGGCAGCTCGTGATACATGAGCTGGTCGGCAAGATTATTCGATTTAGTCGCGATACCAACCGTGATGTTGTTGCGGCGTGCGGCCTCGGCAAACGGCACCAGATAGGCCATCGATTTGCCGACGCCCGTCCCCGCCTCAATCACGCGATGCGTTCCCGTAACGAGCGCGTCACGGACCTCGAGCGCCATCGCGATCTGCTCATCGCGCGGCTCGTAGGTGGGATACATGCGATTAACCAGGCCGCCCGGGGCATAGTCCGCCTCGATTTCCTCGCGGCTCGGCATCTTAAGGACCGGTAGGTCGTCCGCATCAACGCGATCATCGGCCCGATCGGCCTTGAGTACGTCGGCGCGGGCGGCGCTGAGAGAGAAGATGGAACCGGGGTTCTGCCCCGCCAAGAAGGAGAAGATGGGACGATAGGACCAGGGTACGTCGGGGTGCATGTCGGCCAGGCGCGCCATCAAGCCCTGAGGCAAGTCGGTGAGCGCCACGAGCAACACGCGCCACACACCACACAAGGCGTCGACATCGGCGTTGGCGCGGTGCGACACCGAGTCGCAGCCAAACAGGTCGGCCATGAAAGACAGCTTATGCGAGGCCAGGCGCGGAAGCGCGATGCGCGACAGTGCCAGCGAATCGATCCAGATGTCACTGACGTTGACGCCGCCCTTGACCGACTCGATAAATGAACGGTCGAAGGTGGCGTTATGCGCGATCACCGGGCAGCCGCCGACAAAATCGGCGAGAGCGGCGACAGCCTCAACGGCCGACGGGGCATCTGCCACATCGGCGTTTGTAATGCTCGTGAGCTCGGTAATCTCGGCGGGAATCAGCTGCTTGGGATGCACGAAGGTATCGAAGCGATCGACAACCTCACGGCCCGAAAGACGAGCCGCCGATATCTCGATAAGCTCGTTGTCCTGCACCGAAAGACCCGTGGTCTCGGTATCGAGGACGATAACATCTTCTTCGATGAGACCAAACGCTTGGGTTTTGGCGCGCTCGGCAAGCGTGGCATAGGAATCGATGACAAACTGCGGCGTTCCCGACGAAACAGCGTCCTCGATTAGCATGCAACGCCCGCTCGACGAAGCCCCATGCGAATCAGACTGTCACAGACCTGCGGGAACGTCATGTCATCGGTGTGGCGAATCTCATCCGGATACAGCGACGTATCGGTCATGCCGGGAATCGTGTTGGTCTCGAGGATAACGGGGCCGCCCTCGCTCACGATAAAGTCGCTGCGCGAGATACCCAGGCAGCCGAGTGCCTTATGGGCAGCACAGGCAAGCTCCTGGGCACGAGCGTAGTTCTCGGGCGAAATCTGCGCCGGAATGCGATGGATGTCCGTAGGGTCGACATACTTCACGTCCAGATCGTAGAACTCGCAGTCCTCGGGCTTACGGATCTCGACAATCGGCAGAGCGCGCACGTCATCCTCGCCGTATACGCCGACGGTGATCTCGGTACCCTCGATGCACTTCTCGACCAGTACTTTGTCGCCAAACTCAAACGCCTTAGCGATGGCCGCGGGCAGCTCGGAGGGCTCGTGGACCAGGGAGATGCCATAGCTGGAGCCGTTAACGGCCGGCTTCACAAAGCAGCGCTCGCCACAAACCTCGACGATATGATCGATATCGACTTCATCGCCCACTTCGAGCGCAAGGCCGGGGGCAATGGGAATGCCCGCCTTGGCGTACAGGAGCTTCGAGACCTCCTTGTCGGCACCGCAGGCGCTCGCGAGCACGCCCGAGGCCGTGTAGGGGATACCCAGGGTCTCCATGGCACCCTGCATGGCACCATCCTCACCGCCGGCGCCGTGCATGGCGATAAACGCCACGTCAAAGCCGCCGGTCGCCATGGTTACCATAAAATCATCGGCAGCCGTGTCGAGCAGCTTCACCGAAGTGTAGCCGGCCTCCTTCAGGGCCGCCACGACGTTCTTTCCCGAATTGAGCGAGATCTCGCGCTCAGCGGAATGACCGCCCGCCAAGACCGCTACGTGCATGTTCTCTAGGCTTTTACCCGGCATGGGCAGACTCCTCCTCTATAATTTCTGCAGCTGATACCATATTGTAGCGATACCCTCTACGTTTCCCCAAAATCGAAAGGCTTCCATGAATCCCAGGACTAAATCTCAGGACATTCGCGACTTGAGCCAAAACGATATTCGCGAGCTCGTGGCACAACTCGGCCAGCCCGCTTTCCGCGCGAAGCAGCTCATCGAATGGGTCTTTGAGAAGAACGTTTGTTCGTTTGATGATATGACTAACCTTCCCAAGGCTTTCCGCGAGCAGCTTAAAGAGGCTTTTGCCTTTGACACGCCGACCGAGCTCACCAAGCAGGTGTCTAAGGATGGCTCTCGCAAGTATCTGCTCGAGTACCACGACGGCATTTCCGTCGAGACCGTTGGCATGCCCCGTCGCAACAAGCTTTCCGTCTGCGTTTCCACCCAGGCAGGCTGTGGCATGGGCTGCGCCTTTTGCGCCACCGGCCTTAACGGCCTCAAGCGCTCGCTGACAGCTCAGGAGATCGTCGACCAGGTGCTTCATGTATCCAACGACTTTGGCGAGCGTGCCACGAGCGTTGTCTTCATGGGCCAGGGCGAGCCGTTTGCCAACTACGACGAGGTTCTCAAGGCGTTGCGAATCCTCAACGACCCCGATGGCATCGGTATCGGCGCCCGTCACCTCACCGTCTCTACCAGCGGCGTTATTCCCGGTATTCGCAAATTTGCCGACATCCCCGAGCAGTTCACACTTGCCGTTTCTCTGCATTCCGCCATCCAGTCGACGCGCAATAAGCTCATGCCCGGTGTTAAGAAGTACACGCTGCTCCGCCTGCACGAGGCGCTTCAGCTCTACACCGAGAAGACTGGCCGCCGCCCGACCTATGAGTATGCCATGATCGAAGGCGTCAACGATACGAATCCCGAGATGCAGGCACTCTGCGACTTCTGCGAGGGAACGCTGTGCCACGTTAACCTGATTCAGCTTAACGACATCGAGGGCAGCCCGCTCAAGCCGTCTCCGATTCATAAGGTTGAGGATCTTCAGCGCCGCCTTGAGTCTCGTGGCATCGAGACCACGATCCGTAATTCTCGCGGCAATGATATTGATGCCGCCTGCGGTCAGCTGAAGCAACGCTTCAAGGTACAGAAGAACGCATAGGGGAGTCTGTGCCCCATAACGTTTCATGTGAAACATCCGACAGCCCCGGTTGCAGATAATGCAACCGGGGCTGTTTCATTTGTTTTCATACTAATGGATTTGATTTACGTAAGCTTAGTTTTTAGCCAAAATAAGGGGTCCTTGTCTCATCTATCAGACAAGGACCCCTTCAAAACAGGCAAGTAGTTGTTAGGTACCTAATAACCAACATTTTCCCACTGATGGTTAACCCAGTCTTGGTTAATCTTGGGATTCTTAGTCACCTGAGCAGTGCGCATAGCGACATCTTCGGTCATCACATCCATTTTCTTTTTAGATGTATCGACGATATCCTGAGCTCCGCGGAGCAGTCGACCTCGGAGTTCATCATCTGTTGCAAGCTTATACCCTGCAAAAGCACCAGCCGCGACGGTGGTTGCCAACGCAATGGCCGCGAGAATCTTATTCTTCATCCTGATCCTCCTGCCCAAATTGAACCATTTCGCCAAGGATACGTGAGAGTTCATCTTCGTCCTTAAACTCGATTTCAATTTTATTCTTGCCACGCGAGCTCTTCACACGTACATTCGTGTTAAATACTTGACGAAGTACCCGAGCAGCTTTTTTGAATGACTGAGGTGTTGCTGGCCTTGGAGTCCTTGGCGTCTCTCCGGCAGAAAACAACGGAGCAAGATTTTCTGTCGCTCTAACGGAAAGACCTTCCGCTACAACTTTCTCAGCAAGTCGAATCCTGGCATCTTCATATGGAACTGCGAGAATTGCTCTCGCATGGCCCGCAGTAAGTTTGCCCTCGAAAATCATCTGCTGAACGACTTCGGGAAGATCTAGCAAACGAAGTGAATTTGTAATTGCAGAACGAGACTTACTGACAGCCTTTGATAACGCCTCCTGCGTCATGCCGCTTGCATCAATGAGTTGACGATAACCCTTCGCCTCTTCGACTGGATTCAAGTCAGAACGCTGAAGATTCTCGATAAGAGCAAGGGCAAGCATTTCCTCATCATTAACTTCCTTAATGATGACAGGCAGTTCTTCAAGACCAGCAAGCTTTGACGCCTGGTAACGACGCTCACCCGCGATAATCTCATAGCCGTTTCCATGTTTGCGAACCAAAAGCGGCTGCAAAACGCCATGTTCTTGGATTGACTCGCTCAACTCGCGAAGTTCAGTTTCGTTAAAGTGAATTCGCGGCTGATTAGGGTTGGGAACGATATCCTCAATGGGCAGTTTTGTTTCAGAAGCGGCATTTGAAGCCGATGCAGCCGAACCACCAGTCTCATACTCAGCCTCTGAGACCAAAGCATTGAGTCCACGTCCCAATCCGCCACGTTTCTTTGCACTAGGCACGCTTGATCACCTCTTTTGCAAGGTTCATATACGCTTTTGCACCCTTATTTTGAGGCGCATAGGTAATTACCGGTTCTCCAAAAGACGGAGCTTCGGAAATTTTAACTGTACGAGGAATCAGAGTCTTAAACGCCTTATCACCAAAGTACGATTGAACCTCCTCAACAACCTGATTCGACAGGGAAGTACGCGAGTCATACATGGTCATAAGCACGCCATAGGTGTCTAAGCCCTTGTTCAGACGTGATTTGACCATCTTCATTGACTCAAGCAGCTTCGTAACTCCTTCGAGTGCGTAATACTCACACTGGATCGGAATCAAAACGCTGTCTGCTGCGGTCAAAGCGTTGATTGTAAGCAGGCCGAGCGAAGGAGGGCAGTCAATGAAAATAAAATCGAACTCGTCCTGAATCGGTTCAAGCAAATCTTTAAGGCGAGTTTCACGAGCAATTGCGCTTACGAGCTCAATTTCGGCGCCTGCAAGCTGAATTGTAGCCGGAATAACGAATACCTTTTTGCAATTTGTATCAAGAACAAGCGATTCTGCCGGCACATCATTCAACAACGCATCATAGATGCAGTGTTCAAGGTCTTCCTTTTCAATTCCAAATCCACTGGTGCTATTTCCCTGCGGATCAAAATCAACAATCAGTGCCTTGCGACCCTGCTCACCCAGTGCTGCTGCAAGGTTTACGGCCGTCGTTGACTTACCGACACCGCCTTTTTGGTTGATGATTGCAATGATACGCGTGTCTTTTGCGCTCTTCGAACGCTTAACGTCGCGAAATCCCACGGTCCCTCCTGGTGTGTATTAAAGCTGTCAAACGGAGGATGTTTCACGTGAAACATTCCGATTCGATATCAACCGCCATGTTTCACGTGAAACACTTCAAGTTGCTAGTATCCATTATGTTTCACGTGAAACATCTAGGCAAGCGGATTCTTCTTTGCCATGCCATTTGCACGAGGCAATGAAACGGATGCTGGATGACTCTTCTTAAGAACAATGAACTCCCTGTGGCCCAAACCCTCAGGCAAATCGATTGCGTCATTCAGAAGCAAAGTGAAGCCACAGATCTTAGCTGCTGACATGCCGGAAGCAAGCTCCTCATCCGATGGATTGCCTTTCGTGATAACAAATAACCCTCCATCCTTGAGATACGGAGCCGCATACTCAACAAGAATTGGTAGAGGGGCCAGGGCGCGAGCGGTTACGACAGAGAACTGCTTCTTATGGCTTCGAGCATATTCTTCAAGGCGATCATGAACTGCATGACCACATTTCAATCTAAGAGCATGAACAAAATTATTTACAGCATCGACCTTCTTGCCAACAGAATCAATATAAGTAGCCTTACGATGCGTGGTTATCGTTAATGGAATACCAGGGAAGCCTGCACCTGTTCCCATATCGAGCAAAGCTCCCTCAGGAGCCTTATTGATATAAGGGAGCAAGACAAGTGAGTCGAGGATATGAAGTACCGCAGCATCTTCTACGTTAAGAATACGGGTAAGATTGGTTGTCTTATTTGTTTCCAGAACCAAATCCAAATGCTGAATACATTTCCTTAGCTCAGCATCAGTTACGCTCAAGGAATACTCTTTGCAATAGGAGGTTAGACGACTCAGCATCTCGTCAGCCTGCAGATCTGTAAGTACAAACAACAGAAGCTCCTTTCTGACAAAAATCAGTGTATCGAGAACTTTTGACAAAAAAAGGGGACGTGGAAACCACGCCCCCTTAGCATAAGCTCGAGTAGATTATCGAGCAACAATCACCACATGGCGATCAGGGTCAGAACCCTCAGAATGGGTATCGACGGCATCATTGCCACGAAGTGCAATATGAACGAGTCGGCGCTCATAGGCATTCATGGGCGGAAGTGAAACACTCTTATGAGTACGGATAGCACGCTCGGCGGCAGACTGAGCCATAGAGGCAACCTTGTCCTGACGGCGGCTCTTGTAGCCCTCAACGTCTACCACAACCGGATACCTAAAGCCAAGCTTGCGGCTTACCAGCAAAGAGAACATAACCTGAAGAGCATCAAGGGTACGACCATGACGGCCAATGAGAACAGCAAGATCAGGAGCCGTAACATCCAAAATCAGCTCACCCTCGTCGCCCTCGTACTCATCAATAGGAGAGTTGGCGGCATCGAAGTGCGAAAGGATGGAACGCAGAATGGAAATCGCAACATCGGCAATGGTGTCGAGCTCCTCATCGGTCAGCTCTTCACCGGCCTTGTAGCGCTGTGCAATCTCGGGATAATCGCCCGCAATCTGCGGGGCAACCTCCTCAAGCATATCCTCGATGATCTCTTCAGACATAACGTACTCCAAAAGTTAGGTACCTAAATAAGATTGATATCCCGACTACTTCTTCTTGTGCGGACGCGGCTTCTTCTCGCGGCGCGTAACCTCAACCTGCAGCGGGGCGTTCTGAAGACGCTCCTCCTCTTCGGCCTTGGCCTTGTCGATAACCTTCTGCGTCACGAAGATCTGCTGGATAACCTGCCAGGCAGAGGACACGTCGTAGTACAGCAGAACGCCAACGGGCAGGCTCCAGCCCATCCAAAGCATCATGACGGTCATGACGACGGCCATCATGCGCATGCTCTGGGCCTGCTGACCAGTCTGATTGCGAGACATATACAGCTGCGGAATCAGGGTCAAGACAGCAAACAGAATCAGGCAAACCAGCGCAGGCAGCGCAACCATAAAGCCATCGGCAAAGGAAGCGCTCGGCGTCGTGGTCAGATCGGGCAGGATGTTATAGAACGAGAACGTACCCTCGTTAAAGTACTGCGGCAGATTGCGCAGCAGGGTGAACAGGGCACACAGGATAGGCATCTGGATCAGCAGCGGCAGACAACCAGCCATGGGGTTGAACTTGTTCTCGCTGTAGAACTTCTGCATCTCCTCGGCCTGACGCTGAGGATCGTCGGCGTAACGCTCCTGGATCTCGAGCATCTTGGGCTGCAGCACCTGCATACGAGCCGTCGACTTGGTCGACTTGAGCATAAGCGGCGTCAGCAGCAGACGGATGATGACCACCAGGATGATGATGGACAGGCCCCAGTCGACCGCAAAGGTCTGGATGAGCTTGAGCAGCTCGAAAAGGATGTTAACGATCCAATCCCACATGTAAGTTTTCCTCCGATAGCGAGTGCCCGCTAAGGCACAGGGTCATAACCGCCGACGTGCAGGGGATTGCAGCGAGCGATGCGCCTCACGGCAAGCCAGCAGCCTCTCAAAACACCGTACTTCTCAATCGCCTGGATAGCGTATTGCGAGCACGTTGGGTAATAAATGCAGGCGTCAGGCAATAAGGGCGAAATAACCTGTTGATATATGCGAATAGGAGCGATGGCAACACGTCGCAAAACGTGGTTGCTCATCGCTCCTCCCCGGCAACGCCGGCGCGTTTCATAAGCGAACGCAATGCCTTGTCCATCTCCTGCGGCGAGGAAACCCTCGTCTTGGGAGTCGCGAACAAGATGATGTCATAACCCGCAACGGGAAATCCACAGCTGCGGGCGGCCTCGCGCATCACACGCTTAGATCGGTTGCGCACAACAGCACAACCGAGTCGTTTAGCACCAACGAAGGCGACCCTCCCGGAGTCGCCTTCGCCAACCGATTCACATATGGTCATTCGAATCAGAGGGTGATTGAAACGACGCCCCTGACTGAACACATGCTCGAAATCTTGCCGAGACTTAATAGTCTTCATGCGAGATGTGTGTATCGCTGCTAGACAGTGAGACGCTTGCGGCCCTTGGCGCGACGACGGGCGAGCACGGCACGACCACCCTTAGTGGCCATACGGGCACGGAAGCCATGGGTCTTGGCACGCTTACGCTTATTAGGCTGATACGTACGCTTCATCTTAAGTTCCTCCTGCTGCATTTCGAGTGTCCGCGGGGGCGCGGACGCAGATATAGACACGTGAGCTTGAAGATTGTAGGGAAATCAATGTTCAAATGTCAAGAAATCAAAGGTAAAAGGTTGCAAAGAGTACACGGTTCCCCCATAAGCAGAACCGGCATTTGAGGCGGCGGGCAACTTTTCACGAAATTTCATCGAGTTTTCAACAGGTCGTGTTGGAAATGTTGAGAACTTTTCGTCCGTTTTCCAAAGTTTTCAACAGGTTTTGAAAACTTGTCGAAAGATGAGAAACATTGCGCGGTGAGCTACTATTTGTTCAAAACCTTTTGAAAGATTGCGAGCGGCATGTCTGACGACTTCTACACCATGGTCGATTCCGGTGATCCGGCACCCGACAACGAGCATATCACCGGCGTGCGCGAAAAACGCAACGAGGGTGAGCAGGTCACCGCACAAGCACCAAAGGCCATGTATGCAGCGCGCATCGCGGTCTACGATGACATGCTGTCGACACCGCGTGTCATCGTCATCGAACCGCAAGACGTCCGTACCTACTTGGAAGAGACAACCAACACCGTCTACCAGTGCATGAAAGAGCAGGGAGGGCGCATCTCGCTGATGGTTATCCGCGAGATTGTCGAAAACTTTATCCACGCGCATTTTGCAGAGCCCATCATCTCGATTCTCGACGGTGGCGATACCATCCGCTTTGCCGATCAGGGTCCGGGCATCGAAGACAAAGAGCGTGCCTTCGATTTTGGCGTAACCAGCGCAAACAGCAAGATGAAACGGTATATCCGCGGTACCGGCGCCGGGTTTCCCATGGTACAGGAGTACTTGGAAAACGCCGGCGGCGCCGTCTCCATCGAGGACAACATGGGCAACGGCACCGTCGTGACGGTGAGTCTGAACCCTAAGCGCGTGCAGGAAATCGAGCGTGCTGGCGGGCGCGGGGCGGCCGTGCGACCCGAAGCAGAGCAGACGGCATATCCCCTATCCAGCACGTTTGCACAGCAGCCCGTGGCGCAGCAGATGCAGCAGCCTGGAAATTATCCCATGCAAGACCCCCAGGCACCGCTGGGCAACGCAATGCAAAACATGCCGGAGGGCATAGGTTCGGCAGATCTGGACACAGGCACCGTGCAGCAGACGGCGTCCATGCCAAACGCCCCGCAAATGGGCTATCAACCGTACCCGCAAGGGTATCCTCCCCAATATATACCGCAGCAGGGATACGCCCAGCCGTATCCCCAACAGTATCCCCAGGGATACCAGCAGCCGTACCAACAAATGCCCCAGGCGCAGTACAACCCATGGGCCCAGCAGATGCCTCCGCAGCCTTACCAACAGTGGCCGCAAAGTTTTCAACAGCAGCCGCTGCCAATGCAGAGTTCTCAACAAACAGCAGCTCAAATGATGTATTCTAATGCGGCGAATCAATATGCACAGCCGCAGCAAAACGTATTTGTGAGCGAGCGCGGCGAAGCGGCACTGGGCTATCTGGCTCAAAACCAGGAGTGTGGCGCAACCGATCTGGCGCGGGCGTTTGGAAACTCAGCGCCCACGTGGTCGCGAACGCTCAACGACTTGGCGCAGGCGGGCTTGGTAATCAAACATGGCCAGAAATATCATCTGACCGAAATAGGCAGCGCTCGCGTGCGAGCCCAAAGTTAAGGAACGGGAGAAACAGTGGACGAGGAAGCAAGCATCATCCTGGGAGATGCCATCGCCTTTTGTCAGCGCGACGGGCAAGATGCACGCCTCATCAATATGCTGGGACAATCGCGCGCCGTGAGCCTGACCGAGGACACTCTGACGATTGAGGCCCCTTCACGCTTTGCCATCGCTCAGCTCAAAAAGCATCAGCCGACCATCGAGGCCTATCTGGAAGAGATCGCTTTTGCACCGATTGCGCTCAATATCGTGGCACCGCAAGGTGCCTCGGCAAATACGGCCCCGGACACTCACCCGGTAGCGACCGCCACCGCAGCGGCGACGCCGGTGCCCGAGGCTCGACGCGACGATGTTTCCCGTGAAACCATGGCGCCGCAGCCGACCGCTTCGTTCGCACCGGCGGTAGAGTCAGCCCCCTCGCCCATCCCGACCGCAACGCATATGCCCGTCGCACACGAGGCGACACCCGGCGAGGAATCGGGCATTGCAATCAAAAACACGTTGTCCGCTGACGATTTCCGCCGCATGATGACCCAAATGAATGGCAGGCCACCGGCAAAAAGCGCGAGTTCGTCCGCAGCGCCGGCAGCACCTTCGGCGGCGGCACCGACGGCAGTCGAGAAAAACGCGGACGGGGCACCCCTCGCAGCGAATTCGAAATTCACGTTTGAAAACTTCGTCTTCGGACCGGAGAACAGCCTTGCCTACCGGTCGGCGCTCAAATTCGCCATGCTTGCAGACACGCCCGGTACCTGCACGTCGCTGTTCATCTACGGCAAATCGGGGCTGGGCAAGACACACCTGCTGCTCGCCATCAAAAATGAGCTGGCAGAGAAATCGCCCGAGATCAAGGTGAAGTACGCCAACTCGCAGGCATATCTGGACGACTTGATGACGGAATTCGACCGCCAAAAGAAGAGCAACGCCCCCATTATGCAGGCGTACCACGGCGTCGACGTGCTTATCATCGATGACATCCAGAACATCATCGGCAAGCGCGCGAGCGTGGATTACTTCTTCCAGTTGATGGACGAATTTATCCGTAACAACAAGAAGGTCGTGATTGCCGCCGACCGCGCTCCCAAGGACCTTAATATGGACGAGCGCCTGACCAGCCGCTTTAATGCCGGCCTGCTGTGCCTGGTGGCAGAGCCCAGCTACGAGATGAAGTACAAGATTTTGCAGCGTTATTACGAGAACACGATCGCCGCCGCACCCGAGGCGGGCAACGACTCGCTGCTGGCGGCCTACGGGGGCGACGGCGGACATCTGACCGACGCGCACTTTAAACACATGGCCGAGGTCTCGGGCACCAACATTCGCGAGCTCGAGAGCTTTTGCGAGCGTTGTGCCGGCGAAGCGGGCGATCGCGAGCGCGAGGGCGGAGAGCTCACCTTTGACGACATCGATGCCATCGCCAGCCAGTACTTCGACACATCGGCCAAGAAGATCAATGTGCAGACGGTCCAGTCCGTCATCGAGGAGCAATACGGTGTGACGCACGAGGAACTCATCGGGCCTCGCCGCAACGCCAATATCGCCAAGGCACGCCATATCGCCATCTACCTGGCGATCGAGATGTGCGAGATGACGACGACGGCCGTGGGCGCCGAGTTTGGCAACCGCAACCACTCGACCGTCAGCACGAGCTATAAAAAGGTTCAGAAGATGATTCAGGAAGACCGGACTGTTACCGAAGACCTCAAGTCGCTGCGCGATAAAATTACACTGCGCTCGTAGGTAAATGGACACACCTGTTGAAAACTTGTCGAAACGGCGGTTATAAGGTGTCAAAAACTCGAGCCGCGGTGATGAAAAGTTTTGCGCAGGTTTTGAACGTGGAAAACATGCCCGGTTGCACACAGGTTCCTGTCGATTCTCTTTTTAGGGCTGACCTGCACTTTTAGGAGTAATCAACAGTTTCGTCAGTACTATTACTATTATTAAGATATTTATATCTATAGAAAGGTATTAAAAGATGAAGTTCACCGTCAGCCAGAGCTCGCTTACGCAAGCCATCGGCGTCGTTATGAAAGGCGTCGCTTCGGCATCCACCCTTCCCATTCTGTCGGGCGTGCTCGTTAAGGCACAAGACGGCATCTTGGAATTCCAGACCTCCAACTACACTATCTCGATTCGTCACCGCATCGCGGCTCATGTCGAAGAGGAGGGCGAGATGGTGATTCCCTGCAAGATGCTCTCCAACATCACCAAGACCCTTCCCGATGCCCCGGTCACCTTTGAGCTGTCCGAGCGTCAGGTTTTGATTGGCTGCGAGAAGAGCTCTTTCCGCCTCAACACGCTCGATGCCAACGACTTTCCCGAGTTCCCGGCATACGCCATCGAGAGTGCCGTCGAGCTGCCGACCGATATCCTGTCCGAAATGGTAAGTCGTGTATGGCGCGTCACCTCGACTGACAAGGCCCGCCCCATCTTGGGTGGTGTGCACATGAAGGTCGAGAACAACACCGTGCGCCTGGTGGCGACCGACTCCTTCCGTCTGGCCGTGTGCGATACGCAGGTCGAGACCTCGACCCTCGAAGGCTCCTTTGAGCTCAACGTGCCTGCCGACGCCTTCAACGACGCGCTGAGCATCATGGCGAGTCAGGCTACCATCATGATCGGCGCCACCGACACCCAGGTCGTCTTTGAGGCCGGCAACACCACCTACGTGTCGCGCCGCATCGAGGGCGTATATCCCAATTACAAGCAGCTCATCCCCGATTCATGCGTGACGAGCGTCAAGATCGACGTAGCCGCCTTTAACGCCGCCCTTAAACGTGTGGCCGTTATCGCGAGCGCCAACCCCGCTGTCAAGTTTGAGATTGACGTCGAGAACGGCCAGATGGGCCTGTCCTCCATTTCCAACGACCAGGATCTGGCGCAGGAGACGATCGATGTCGAGGCCGAGGGCGAGTCGGGTACCATCGCCTTCAACTACCACTACATCTTTGGCTGCCTCAATGCCCTGTCCAAGGAGAAGGAGATCACGCTGGAGCTCAAGAGCTATTCGCAGGCTGGCATCTTCAAGTCCTACGACAAGATCAACTACCTGTACCTGGTCATGCCGGTACGCATCTAGCACTACCCATGACTATGTTCGCACGCGATCTTTCCGTTGCGCGCTATCGCAGCTTCGACAGTTACCGCCTTGCCCTGAGCGACGGTGTGACCGTGCTCGCAGGCCCCAACGCGGCGGGAAAGACCAACCTCATAGAGGCGCTGCAGCTGCTGACGAGTGGCGCCTCGTTTAGGCATCCCACCGCTACCGAGCTCGTGCACGACGGCGTGGGCTCATGCAAGGTCGAGCTGAGGCTCGAAGGTGATGGACGCGTGCTGGACATGGGTCTGAGCGTGGAAGATGGCAAGCGTTCGTTTAGCCGCAACGGCAAGCGCTGCGCTGCGTCCGGCGTGCGCGGGGTGCTGCCGAGCGTTCTGTTTTGCCCGGACCACTTGGATATGGTCAAGCGCGGTGCCAGCGTGCGCCGCACCGCGCTTGATGACTTTGGCGTTCAGCTGAGTGCGCGCTATGCCGATCTGGCTAGTGCCTACGGGCGCTGCGTGACCCAGCGCAATGCCTTGCTCAAGGAGACCTGGTGCTGCCGCGAGATGCTCGGCGCCTGGAACGAATCTATCGCCCGCGCCGGTTCGGCCCTGCTCGTGCATCGTCTGGCCCTGCTCGACCGGCTGTCGGGCCATGTGCGCGACGCCTACGGCCGCGTGGCATCTGGCGAGCCCGCCGGTGTGTCCTATGTGTCCACGCTTGGCGGCCTGCCTCGCACTGAGGATCGCGACGAGCTCAGGGGCTGGGCGTATGAGCACATGCTCTCGGCGCTCGATGAGCGCGCCGACGAGGAGATCCGCCGCGGCGTGACGCTCGTGGGCCCGCATCGCGATGAGATTGAGTTTTCCGTCGCGGGTCGATCGGCCCGTTCATTTGCCAGCCAGGGCCAGCAGCGAACGCTGGTGCTTGCCTGGAAGGTGGCAGAAGTGGCCGTGGCGCGCGATATCCTGGGCACCGCGCCGCTGCTGCTTTTGGACGACGTGATGAGCGAGCTCGACGCCGGACGCCGAGGCGCTTTTCTGCAGCTGATCGGTGATGATATCCAGACAGTCATAACTACCACCAATCTGGGGTATTTTACCGATGACCTGCTTGATCGAGCCAAGGTGGTGAGCATGGGTGATACGTGCTAATTACGAGCGCGAGAACGGAACGGTTGCCTTTGGCGGCTTTTTGGATGCCGAGCGTCAGCGCATCCTGGCGGCCGCGACACCTGAGCGCCGCGCGCAGATGGAGGCTGCGGAGGAATCTCGTGCGGTCTATCGCGCCTGGAATGCGGTGTGCTCGGGCACGCGCGAGGGACGCCATGTGACGGGCCTGCGCTACCTGCCCGAGTCCAACGAACTGCTGGTGTACCTCGATTCGCCCTCATGGACGCAGGAGATGACACTCTTGCGCGAGATTATCCGCGCGCGCATGGAGCGCGCCGGCGCGCACGTAGACGGCCTGGTGTTCAAGACGACCGCCCCCGGCCACACGCCGCCCGCCGCCAAAGAGCGCCTGCGTCCGGCCGTGGCCGAGCGTCCGCCGGCTCCGCATGCCGACCTAAGCGGTGCCGAGCGTGCCGAGATTGAGCGCCAGGTGGCACCCATCGAGGACCAAAAACTGCGCGAGGCCCTCGAGAACGCCATGAGAGCCAGTGCCGAGTGGGCCAAGGGCGTGCAGGGCAAAAAAGAGCCTTAAATCGCATCTGGTGGCCTTGTATAGCCAAATACCCTCGTCCCCGAGGGTATTTTTTTACGATAAACTAGTAAGGCTGTACACATTTTCTTAACTGAAGGAGGACGTGTGGCAAACGAAAACGATTACGATGGCGGCGAGATTAAGATTCTCGAAGGTCTCGAGGCCGTTCGTAAGCGCCCGGGCATGTACATTGGCTCGACGAGCGCCAGCGGTCTTCATCACCTGGTGTGGGAGATCGTTGACAACTCCGTCGACGAGGCCATGGCCGGTTTCTGCACCGAGATTCAGGTGACGGTCCACGCCGACAACTCCATCACGGTCGTCGACAACGGGCGCGGCATCCCCGTCGACGAGCATCCTATCAAAAAGATCCCGACGCTCGAGGTCGTCATGACGATCCTGCACGCCGGCGGTAAGTTCGATAACTCGGCCTACAAGGTCTCGGGCGGACTGCACGGCGTGGGCATCTCCGTCGTCAACGCCCTGTCCAAGCGCGTGGTCGTACAGGTATGCCGCGATGGCAACATCTACGAGATGGAGTTTTCGCGCGGCAAGACCGTCAAGAAGATGGAGGTCGTGGGCACTTCGGAGACGACGGGTACCACTGTCAGCTTCTGGCCCGACGACGAGATCTTCGAGACCTGCATCTACGATTTCGACACGCTGCACAACCGTCTGCAGGAGACGGCATTCCTCAACAAGAACCTCAAGATCGTGCTGACCGACGAGCGCGAGGCGACTCCCCATGTGGAGGAGTTTTGCTATGCCGGCGGCATCATCGACTTCGTCAAGTTCCTCAACGAGGGCAAGGATGTCCCCGAGGCCTTTAAGGAGCCCATCTATATCGAGGGCAAATCGGATCCGGATGCGCCCGTGACCAAGATGGGCGAGGTCGAGGTGTCCTTGCAGTGGAATAGCGGCTACGGCGAGAACGTCATGTCGTTTGCCAACGACATCTACACCCCCGAGGGCGGCATGCACCTCGAGGGCTTCCGTACCGCACTCACCCGCGTGATTAACGATTACGCACGCAAACAGAACCTGCTCAAGGAAAAAGACGCCAACCTGACCGGCGACGATGTGCGCGAAGGCCTTTCGGCCGTTATCTCGGTCAAACTGCCCGATCCGCAGTTTGAGGGCCAGACCAAGGCCAAGCTCGGCAGCTCCTATATGCGCGCGCTGACGCTCAAGATCGTGACCGACGGCCTTGCCGATTACCTCGAGGAGCATCCCAAGCCCGCTCGCGAGATCGTCAAGAAGGCCCAGCAGGCCTGCAAGGCGCGCAACGCCGCCCGCAAGGCGCGCGAGGCGACTCGCCGCAAGAGCCTGCTCGAGACGGCGTCGCTGCCCGGCAAGCTCGCCGACTGCTCGGTGCGCGACGCCGAGCTGACTGAGCTCTTTATCGTAGAGGGCGACTCGGCAGGCGGCTCGGCCAAGGACGGCCGTCGCCGAGACATCCAGGCGATTCTGCCCCTGCGCGGCAAGATCTTGAACGTCGAGCGCGTGGGTGATCATCGTGCGTTCTCGAGCGACACCATCCAGTCGCTCATCACCGCGATCGGCTGCGGCGTCACGACGAGCGCCGGTGACGGCGGCGACTTTGATATCACCAAGGCCCGCTACCACAAGATCATCATCATGACCGATGCAGATGTCGACGGCGCGCACATCCGCATCCTGCTGTTGACGTTCTTCTACAAGTACATGCGCCCGCTGATTGACGCCGGCTACGTGTACGTCGCGTGCCCGCCCATCTTTGGCATCAAGGTGCGCAACAAGATTCACTACGTGTATCCCAACGGCCGCCAGCCCGAAGACGAGATCCTGCGCGACACCATCCAGAGCCTGGGACTGAACCCCGACGACAACGACGAGGACGGCAAGGCCAAGGACGGCAAGATCACCAAGAAGCGCAAGGGCTACACCGTCCAGCGCTACAAGGGCCTGGGCGAGATGGACCCCAAGCAGCTTGCCTCGACGACGATGGACCCCAAGACCCGCATTCTGCAGCGCGTGTCGATCGAGGACGCCGTGGTGGCGGACCGCGCCGTGCGCGAGCTGATGGGTTCCGAGGTCGGCTATCGCCGCGAGTACATTGAAAAGCACGCCCATGACGCTCGATTCCTTGACGCCTAGCTTTCCCAGGCACCCCATCTTGCCCTTCAGGATTTCGAGCGCCGCACGCAAGGCGTGCGCCCTCATCCTTCAGGGCAACCTGGGGCACCTGGAAAACCTAGGAGGGTTATCAGGCATTCCCGGTAATCCGTCTCCGTGGCAGGGAACTAATGGACCACGCAAACCATGAGGAGGTAACGTGGCAGACGATATCAACAATAACGAGGGTATGGGCGAGGCCGGCGACGCCGGCATGCCCGATGATCTGAAGCGCCTGCTTGCCCGCGCTGAGCAGGGCGAGGACGGCGATCCGGATGCCTATAACCCCGATGCCGATGATGATGAGGAAGAAGATGACGACGCTGAGCTCGAGGAGAGCTTTGGCGAAGTCGACCGTGGCGCCTCGGCCGGCGAGGATATCAACGGCGGCCAGCTCCAGATTTCGGAGTTCGGCCGCGAGATGAAGCAGTCGTTCATCGAGTACTCGATGTCGGTCATCACGGCCCGCGCCCTGCCGGACGTGCGCGATGGCTTAAAGCCGGTGCACCGCCGCATCCTGTACGCCATGAACGAGAGCGGCATCTACCCCAACCGTCCGCACAAGAAGTCAGCTTGGACGGTCGGCGAAGTTATCGGCAAGTACCATCCGCACGGTGACTCCGCGGTCTACGAGGCCATGGTCCGCCTGGCGCAGTGGTTCTCCATGCGCACGCCGCTCATCGACGGCCACGGCAACTTCGGCAACATCGATGGCGACGGCGCCGCTGCCATGCGTTACACCGAGAGCCGCCTGGCGAAGCCCGCCATGGAGCTCCTGCGTGACCTGCAGAAGGATACCGTCGACTGGCAGCCCAACTACGACGAGTCGCTCGCCGAGCCCGTGGCACTGCCCGCGCGCTTCCCCAACCTTCTGGTCAACGGCAGCCAGGGCATCGCCGTCGGCATGGCCACCAACATCGCCCCGCACAACCTTACCGAGGCGATCGAGGCCACCTGCTACCTGATCGATAATCCCGACGCCACTGTCGACGAGCTCATGCAGATCATGCCCGGTCCGGACTTCCCCACCGGTGCCATCATCATGGGCAGCGCCGGCATTAGGCAGAGCTACGAGACCGGCCGCGGCTCCATTACCGTGCGCGCCAAGGCCCATGTGGAATCCACCAAGACCGGCCGCAGCCGCCTGGTCTTTACCGAGATCCCCTATATGGTCAACAAGGGCACCTTGCAGGAGAAGATCGCCCAGCTCGTAAACGACAAGCGCATCGAGGGCATCTCGGACATGCGCGATGAGTCCAACCAGAAGGGTATCCGTCTGGTCATCGAGCTCAAGAAGGGCGTCATTCCGCAGGTCGTGCTCAACAACCTGTACAAGTACACCTCGCTGCAGACGACCTTCGGCGCCAACAACCTGGCGCTTGTCAACGGCGTTCCCAAATGCCTGAGCCTGCGCGAGATGCTGCAGCACTACATCGACCACCAGGTCGACGTCGTCACCCGCCGCACCCGCTTTGACCTTAAGAAGGCCCAGGCGCGTGCCCATATCCTCGAGGGCTACCTGATGGCTCTCGACCATATCGACGAGGTCATCAGCATCATCCGCTCCTCGCAGACCGACTCCGAGGCCAGCAGCCGCCTGATCGAGCGTTTTGGCTTTACGCCCGAGCAGACCACGGCCATCCTCGAGATGAAGCTGCGCCGCCTGACCGGCCTGGAGCGCGACAAGATTCAGGAAGAGCTGGACGGCTTGCGCCGCGCCATCGCCTACTACGAGGACCTGTTGGCGCACGAGGAGAAAATCCTGGGCGTCATCAAGGAAGAGATGCGCGAGATCTCCAAGAAGTTCGGCGACAAGCGCCGCACCGAGATCAGCCATGTCGAGAAGGACCTGGACGTCGAAGACCTGATTGCCGACGAGGACATGGTCGTGACCATCACCCACACCGGCTACGTCAAGCGCATCCCGGTGGCCGCCTACCGCGCCCAAAAGCGCGGCGGCAAGGGCGTGTCGGGCGTCAACCTCAAAGAGGACGATGTCATCGACGAGATGTTTATCGCATCCACGCACGAGTACGTGCTGTTCTTCTCGAGCAAGGGCAAGGTCTACCGCCTGAAGGTGCACGAGCTGCCGGTGGGTACGCGCCAGGCGCGCGGCACCGCGATCGTCAATTTGCTGCCCTTCGAGGAGGGCGAGAAGATCGCGAGCGTCATCAGCTGCCGCGAGTTCCCCGCCGATGAGTACCTGATGTTTGCCACCAAGAGCGGCATGGTCAAGAAGACCGTGATGAGCGCCTACGACCGTAGCCGCCACGACGGCCTGATCGCCATCAACCTGAGGGACGACGACGCGCTGCTCGCTGTACGTCGCGTGCGCGAGGGTGACAAGATCATCATGGCAACCACCGCGGGCAAGGCGATTATGTTCCCCGAGGACCAGGTGCGCGCTACCGGCCGCGATACCAGCGGCGTCCGCGGCATTGGCATGAAGGAAGGCGTGAGCGTTCTTGGTATGGAGATTACCAACGGTAACGGCGATCTATTCGTCATCACCGAGCGCGGCTACGGCAAACGCACGCCGGTCTCGGATTACCCGGAGCAGAACCGCGGCGGTCAGGGTGTCTACACCATCCAGATGACCGAGCGCAAGGGTAACCTCGCAGCCATGAAGACGGTGGGCCCGCAGCATGAGCTGTTCATCGTGACGGAGGGCGCGACGGTCATTCGCGTCAAGACCGACGAGATCAGCCAAACCGGTCGCGCCACCCAGGGCGTCAAGATGATGACCGTCGACGACAACGACCGTGTATGCGCCGTAGCCCGCATGACAGCAGCCAAGGAAAAGCCCGAAGGCGAAGGTACCGAGGCCGCAGCCGATGCCGAAGAGGCCCCAGTCGACCTAGGCGACGGTAACGACATGCCAGAGGATCTCCTCGACGAGTAAGAGGAACCGGCTGGTAGAAAATATCAGACCCCATATATCGGCGGTCGGCGCACCTGCGCGCCGACCGCTTTTTTGAAAATCTTTGAACCCCACGTCTGCCCCGGCTGCCCGGCGGCATGCGAAGTCGATCGCGAGTTCCGCACGAGCCGGAGAGCACTTAATGTGCTCTCCGTGCGAGCAGGACTGTCCGAGCAGGCGACTTCGCATGCCGCCGAGCAGCCGGGGCAGACACCCCACCCAAAGTTTTTCAAAAAAGTTGTTGACGCGCGCGTAACGACTCGTCTAATATATCCCTTGCGCGATGGACCTGTAGCTCAGTTGGTTAGAGCGTCCGGCTGATAACCGGGAGGTCACAAGTTCGAATCTTGTCAGGTCCACCACTTTCTTTCGCAATAAACACCCCAGCGAGAGCCGAGTCGCCGCTGGGGTGTTTATTACTTTCTCCGTGGGGGTTTAGCTCAGCTGGGAGAGCGCGGGCTTTGCAAGCCTGAGGTCAGGGGTTCGATCCCCCTAACCTCCACCATGATGGACCTGTAGCTCAGTTGGTTAGAGCGTCCGGCTGATAACCGGGAGGTCACA
>CALKKS010000033.1 GCA_937995345.1 uncultured Collinsella sp.
GAGCGTCCGGCTGATAACCGGGAGGTCACAAGTTCGAATCTTGTCAGGTCCACCATCAAAACGTTAAGAGCCCTGGGGCATTGCCTCGGGGCTTTTTTCTTATCCAACAAAAGTAGTCAAAATAGCCCCGTCCCAAATTAACTGCTTTGATTTTGTGTGCTGGGCGAAAGATTGGGTAGTATAGCTATTCAATGCGGCGATCCTGCCGTGTGTTAACCGCTACGTACCGGAGGTGTTCCATGGTTCGTGTCGACATAGAGACCATCGTCATGGCCGCCGGTCCCGTGCCATCGCTTATCGTGCTTCGCGAGCGCTGCGGCAAGTCGGATTCGACGGCACCCCTGCGTTCGCTTTCCATTCAGACCGGCTCGTTTGAGGCCGCGGCCATTAGTCGTGGCATCGATAGCGGTCGCGCCGAGCGCCCGATAACGCATGACCTGCTGCTTGACACCGTCGATGCTCTGGGCGCCAAGCTCGAGCGCATCGAGATCGTTCGCGCCGAGCCACCGGTGTTCTATGCGACGATTGTCGTGCTGGTCGATGGTGACGAGCGCAAGATTGACGCCCGCCCCAGTGATGCCATTGCCCTTGCCGTGCGCAGCAATGCCCCCATGTTTGTGGAGGACGACATCATGAATCGCCTGGGTACCGTTTCTGCCCATGCCGAGGAAGTTGACGACGAGCAGGAGTTCGAGAAGTTCGACGAGTTCGTCCATACGCTCTCCCCCGATGATTTCTAAATGTCTGGCACGCGAGCGGAGAGGTCGCTGATGGGTACCCGCGTATCGGCTGAAGCGGCCGCCATCGCGCGTGAAGCCCAGATGCGCTCGGAGGCATCCGAGGCGGCTCGCATCGCCTATGTGACGCAGGCCCGCACGCTTCGCGAGCGCCGCGGCTCCTATATCAAGATGGTTATCATCTCCGCCCTTGTCGCGGTAATCTGTTCTCGTCTTCGTGGTACAGTTGGTGCGCTTGGGTTTTCGATTTCAACAGGCTTGGTAATCTGGGGTGTGGTCGATGCAGTAATGCTGACCAACCAGATTAAGGTGCTCGACAAGCGCGCGATGGATATGGTGCGCGCCCGCGACGCTGCCGCCAAGATCGCTGCCGAGGCACAAGAACTGTAACGACGCCGGATTCGATGGGAAGGTCTAGAGATGGCACAGGATATGCAGGACGCCGGTAACGTCTCCGCCGAGCTCGACGCCATGGTATGTGACCTGATTGGTGCGTTCTTGGACGACCTTGCCGCCGGCGAGAATCCGGGCGTAGTTGTGGCGATCGAGGACGCTGCTTCCAACCGATATCTGGCGGCGCTCGACGAGGACGGCGAAGAGGCGTGTCTCGAGGCCGCCACCAACTTTATCTCCGAGCACAAGATGGGCCTTAAGGACGAGGGCCTGGGCCGTATCGCCCGCTATGCCATCGGCTATACCGGCTGCGTCGAGATCGACGGCGGCTATCACGACGCTCTGCTCGTGAGCTTCTTTGAGACCACGCTCGAGAGCGGCTTTTCGGCTTACGTGCTGTATGAGGGCATGGGTGCCGGCGATGGTTTTATGTGGAGCGACCCTGAACCTGCAGGTGAGGAAACCCCTCTAATCTAAAATCGCTAAAATAAACGAGTTTTCGGTAAAAGGCTCAATATTCCCGCCGAGCGTTGCATTGCTGGGTGGGTCGCATACGCGTGCCGTTTGTATATGGATAGAAGATAGGGGAACTACATGCGCGTAGACAATCTGAGGAACATCGCCATCATCGCCCACGTCGACCACGGCAAGACGACGATGGTCGACAAGCTCCTGCGTGCCACGGACGCCTTCCGTGCCAACCAGCAGGTCGAGGACCGCGTCCTGGACTCTAACGACCAGGAGCGCGAGCGCGGCATCACGATTCTCGCCAAGAACATCTCTATCGAGTACAAGGACGTCAAGATCAACGTCATCGACACCCCGGGCCACGCCGACTTTGGCGGCGAGGTCGAGCGCGTGCTGCGTATGGCCGACGGCGCCCTGCTGCTGGTCGATGCCTTTGAGGGCCCCATGCCCCAGACCCGCTTCGTGCTGCGTCACGCTATCGACACCGGCCTCAAGATCATGATCGTCATCAACAAGATCGACCGTCCGGGTGCCAATCCCGAGAAGGCCTACAACGACTGCCTCGACCTTATGGCCGACCTGGGCGCCACCGACGACCAGCTCGAGTTCGCCATGGAGCACGTGGTCTACGCCAGCGCCATGAATGGCTTTGCCCGCCTCGACCCCAACGACGGCAACATGGATATGTACCCGCTGCTCGATATGATCATCGATGATATGCCTGCGCCCGAGGTTGACGAGACCGCCCCGCTGGCCATGCAGTGCGTGACCATCGACCACTCCAACTTTGTCGGCCGCATCGGCATCGGTCGCGTGTATTCCGGCGCCATTCACCAGGGCGACCAGATTCTGGTTGTGAAGAACGACGGCTCCAGCGCCACCGCTACCGTCAAGCAGCTCTTTACCTTCGACTACCTGGGCCGCACCGAGTGCCAGGAAGTCGGCGCCGGCGATATCGCCGCTGTCGTGGGTATCGACCGCACCGATATCGGCGATGTTTACACCGACCCCGAGAACCCTGTCGAGCTCGAGCCCATCGAGATCGACCCGCCGACCCTGTCCATCGTCTTTGAGGCCTCGACCTCCCCGCTCGTCGGCCGTGACGGCGACATCGTGGGTGCCCGTCAGCTCAAGGAGCGTCTGTTCAACGAGGCCGAGAACAACGTGACCATGAAGATCGAGGAGCTCGAGGACAAGAGCGGCGTCGAGGTCTCGGGCCGCGGCATTCTGCACCTGTCCGTCCTGATGGAGTCCATGCGCCGCGAGGGCTTTGAGTTCCAGGTCGGCCGTCCCCGCGTTCTGTTTAAGAAGGACGAGAACGGTAACAAGCTGGAGCCCGTCGAGCAGGCTGTTGTCGAGTGCCCGGACGAGTACTCGGGCAAGGTCGTCGAGGTCTTCGGTACCTCCGGTGGCATCATGACGAGCATGGACACCTCGGGCATCGTGACGCACCTTGAGTTTAAGATCCCGACCCGCGGCATCATGGGTCTTAAGAACCGCATCATGAACGTCACCCACGGCGAGGGCGTGTTCTACCACACCTTCCTGGAGTACGGTCCCTACGCCGGCGAGATCGGCAACCGCCAGAACGGCGCCATGATCTCCATGACCACCGAGAAGGCCGTTGCCTACGCTCTGGGCACGCTGCAGGAGCGCGGCCAGCTGTTCGTTGAGCCGGGTACCGAGTGCTACGAGGGCATGATCGTGGGCGAGCGCAGCAAGGCCGGCGACATGGTCGTCAACATCGCCCGCACCAAGAACCTGGGTAACCAGCGTTCCTCGACCTCCGACATCTCCGTGCAGCTGGTGCCGCCTCGCACCTTCTCTCTGGAGGAGGCGCTGGAGTACATCGCCGACGACGAGCTGGTGGAGATTACTCCCAAGAACATCCGCCTGCGCAAGCGTCTTCTCAACGCCACCGACCGTAAGAAGGCAGCCGTCCGCGCTGGCCAGGTCAACAAATAAGCGCTGGGGCTTATAAACGCCAATAAGAAAGGATGTCGACCGCAATGGTCGGCGCCCTTTTTTGGTGTAATGGGATCAGGTTGCTTTGCGCCACCACAAAGGTGCCTGGCCCTTTTGTGGTGGTTGGCTGCTAGGCGGTGGGGAGTTCTGGCGTGTTGGAGGTTTGCTGCGGCTTGAGGTGGGCGTTTCGCCAGATGATCTGGATAACGTAGCCGAGCATAAAGACAAAGGCCACGCCGCTGATGAAGTCGCCGATGAGGGGAAGTCCTGTGAGGGCGCCCGCGGCCACACCGCCGACGGCTGCCATGGCGTAGCGGTTCTGGTTGTGTCCGACCATGCGGGCGATCGCGCACCCCGCAAAGGCACTCGACACCAACGCGATGCCGATAACGACGCACAAGAGGGCTCCGGCAAGCGACAGGCCGGCGATAGAGATAATCAGCAGTAGGACGGCGGGGACGATAGCAATCGTGCCCAAAAGACCGCTCACCCACAGGGGCGTGGGGCGCTGGTGGAGCATTCCGGCGGCGCTGGCGGTCGCACGCGGAAAGACGAGCTCGAGCAACAGGGCGATAAAGCAAGTCGACAGGGCTGCGGCCACGATGCCGCCGATGGTGTCGTTAACCGTAGAGGTGTTCTCGTTCTCGGTGCGGTCGATTTTGAGTGCGCCGACCTCGGCTCCTGCGGCGCGCTCGGGGTCCTCGGAAACATGCGCGCTCACGGTGCCGGTAATGCGGGCATTCTTGCCCAGGATGAGCTTGTCGGCCCAGACTTCGACATCGCCCTCGACGGTGCCATCGATGGTCACGGTGTCGCCCGCGAGCGCTGCCGACTTGGTAGAACCGCGCAGGGCAACCGTCTCGCCCATCGCATAGAAACAGTTAGCGGTGCTGTCGGAATTGAGCACGACATGCTGACCGACGACCGTGACGCTGCCATCAACCGTAGTCTTGGCAATATCGATGGTACGCGCCGCAAGACGAATGGCGCCGCCTACCGTGCAGTCGCGAATTGAGAGGGTATCGCCCGCGGCGATGATATCGCGGTCGATGGAGGTGTCGTCCAGGTTGAGGCTCTGACCTGCCCAGTACAGGTCGCCTTCGACGCCGGACGGGGTGGAGTCTTCGTCGGTCGTGAGTACGTTGCCGGCGCTGTCTGTGCCGGCGAACGAAGCCGTGGGAAGTACGGTCAGCGCAAGCACAATTAGTGCGAATAGGAGGGCGATGCGGCCACGCGCTTTACGGCGCCGGGACGACGGTGCTAGGTTGCAAGACATAGTGAATCCTTCGTTAGATACTCGACATGTATCTAACAGGGTACCCAACGCGCGGGCGCTCTAAAAGAACCTCTCGGTTGCATTTCGAAGGGCTGTGCCGTGCTGTCTACTTTTTGCGATGCAAAAAACGTGCGATGTCGTCCTCGGTGGGGCTTTTGATGTCAAAGCGCAGCGAGAGCCAGCGCAGACCCATGGTCACGACAACGCATACGACTAGCGCGGCGACATTGCTGACCAAGCCACTCATGACGAGGCTTACATAGCTTGCCGATCCGGCGATGGCTGCGATGGCATAAAAGTTAGTGCGTTGGAAAATGCCCGGAACCACACCCATAAAGCCGTCGCGCAACATGCCGCCACCCACCGCGGTGAAGAAACCCATCATGATGCACACCGCCGGCGCAAAGCCGTAGACCAGCGCCTTGTCTGCGCCGGTTGCCGCATAGATGCCGACCGAGATGATGTCGAGTAGGGGAATGAGTTTCTCGGGTTTATCGACGATTGCCGGGAAGATGTAGATGATGGCCGCCGTGGCGATGGAGAGCGGCAGCGCCATCGGCTGGTTGAGGATGTAGACGTTGCCGACCTGGAGTGTCATATCGCGCAAAAGACCGCCGCCCAGGCCGCAGACCACGGCGAGTGCGACCGCGCCCACCAGGTCAAGCTTATGCTCGCGCGCGACCAGCACGCCCGAGATCGATGCCGCGACAACAGCGAACATCTCGAGCCAAAAGGGGATAGCGACCATGGCATCCGAGGCATGTGAGGTAACGGTTATAGCAGCGACGACGGGCAAGATGGGGTCCTTTGAGTTGCGAGTTTAGACAATGCCCGTCCATAGTACATGGTTGGCGGGCATCGCGCCCTCATTCCTCGGCAAACGGTCGGCAGCGGATGTTGGAGCAAGGCAAAACATGTACGCCACCCTCCAAAAATGACATTTATCGACATCTTTGGAGGCTGACGTACATGTTTGGATTGAGACCACGGCATGAGTGAGTTGATTTACTCACATCCGGTATATTCCCCCACTTCAACGGACATAAGAGTTGGATACCGGCTCAGAGCGAGAGGCCCTCAATGGATACCCCTGTTCTCATTTCGCATAAAACCGCATGGCTTGTCCATCATGCACCCCAGAATTTGGTTCAGTCTCTTGCGCGGCACGACTACCAGATAGGCGCACGAGGCATCTCCACCCAGCAACGCGTTGCGCGCATACGACAAGCCCTTACCGACTGCGGCATCCCGTCCGATATGCTCAAGACTATCGATATCTCGGTTGTATTCGAATTCGAGCGAATTCGCACCAAAGGCGTCATTTGCCACATTCTTGGACAAAATCTTCCCTACGAGCATATTGACGAGTTGACGCCCGGAATCTTCATCACCGACGAAGCCTTCACCTTCGTGCTCGCTGCCGAGTGGATGGATAGGGTCGAATATCTCGAATATGGCTATGAAGTTTGCGGCGATTATCGCATGAGGCCCAATCCCGCCGACCCTTATACCGAGCAACCAGCCACTGCCTCCAAGGATGAAATAACCGAACTGCTCGATCGGCACCCCGGCAAACCCGGTGCCACACGTGCACGGCTCGCGCTCAGGCACATCTACGATCACTCGGCCTCGCCTATGGAGACCGCTTCGGCAATCGCCCTCTCGCTCCCAACAAGCGAAGGCGGCGTTGGCATCCGAGGTATCGAAATCAACAAACCGCTCGAGATTCCTCAACGTCTCTGGCATTGCGCCAAAGCTCGAACGCTCAAAATCGATGCGCTTGTTACCTACAGGCGCAGGGAGCTCGGTATCGAATATAAGGGCGGCTTTCACGACGAGGTCGAGCGCAAGGGGGCGGATGCGGAACGAGAGGCAGTTCTCTCCCAAATGGGATATCGAATCGTTACGCTCACTTCGGCTCAGTTCAGCAGTCAGCTCGCCTTTCACCGCGCCATGAACAACATTCGCGAAGCACTCGGCATGCCTCGCTGTACCGACACCGGGTACCAGAGAAAACAAAACGAACTACGCAAGGCACTTATCCGCAACTGGAAAGGCATGCGAGACGAGGAGACACCTTCCGAATAGCGCCACTCCCGTGAGCTCAATCCAAACGTGTACGTTAGCCTTTAAAGATGTCGAAAAATGTCGGTTTTGGAGGGTGACGTACATGTTTTGAGGGAGGGGCGGGTTCGAATCCCTCCTCCTCCGCCGTATTTGCTTGAACATGACTCGATAACAAAAAAGCTCCCATTGCTGGGAGCTTTCTCAAGCAAAATGGCGGAGGAGGAGGGATTCGAACCCTCGTGACCTTATACAGGCCAAACGGTTTTCGAGACCGCCGCATTCAACCACTCTGCCACCCCTCCGCGTGGGGTAAAAACAAAGCAGGCTCAAAGGCCTGCTTTGGAATTAACTGGCGGAGAGTCAGGGATTTGAACCCTGGAGACGCTTTTGACGCCTACACGATTTCCAATCGTGCTCCTTCGGCCACTCGGACAACTCTCCGTTAAATGCGAAAGTCAGTATACACGAGGAATCGCAAAGTGCAAACAGAAAAGTTGGCATTTTTTGAAACGCTTGGCTTCCTTGATTATCAACTTCATCCGAACACTCCCCACATTCATCCGTACATGTACG
>CALKKS010000034.1 GCA_937995345.1 uncultured Collinsella sp.
GTCGCAAGACTTGAAGAAGGGGGAGGCCTCGCGGCCTCCCCCTTTTTTGCGTTAAAAGGCGACACTCTCTATGTAATTAAATCAATCGTATCATCCACCGGTGAATATAAACGTTCACCGTTCTGTGGCTGGTTCTCTGTTCTCAATGGACTAATATTTGCTTTAGCGCACTGCTGCGCTTGTCCTGTTTTACACGGGTCGTTTTATTGATTGTGACGGAAGGACTCACATGGCAGATGTTCATGAGCTGCTTGATACTTGGATTGCCAATGTCAAGGACGAGGAGCTCCTCGCTGAGCTCAACACGATGAAGGAGCAGGGTGATGAGGACGCCATCACCGACGCTTTCTTCCAGGATCTCGCCTTCGGTACTGCCGGTCTTCGTGGCACTATCGGTGCAGGCACTAACCGTATGAATATCTATACGGTCGGTCGTGCGACCCAGGGATTCGCCGACTACCTCAATGCGACCTTCGAGCATCCGACGGTTGCCATCGCTCGCGATAGCCGCAATAAGGGTGAACTGTTCGTTAAGACGACGGCTGCCATTCTTGCAGCAAACGGCGTGACTGCCCTCGTGTATCCCAAGATTTCTCCTGTGCCGACGCTTTCCTGGGCCGTCCGTGATCTTAAGTGTTCCGGCGGCATTTGCATGACCGCTAGCCATAACCCGGCGCCGTATAACGGCTATAAGGCCTATGGCCCCGACGGCTGCCAGATCACCAGTGAGGCCGCCGATGCAATTTCTAAGGCTATCGCCGAGACCGATACGTTTATCGGCGTGAAGTCCATGGACTTTGATGAGGCTCTTGAGCAGGGTCTGGTCAAATGGATCGACGATTCGTGCCTCGAGCGTTATTACGACGCCGTTCTCGCCCACGGCGTGACCAACCTTTCTGCCGAGGAGGTCGCTGGCGCTCCGCTTAAGCTTGTCTATACGCCGCTGAATGGTACCGGCCTCATTCCCGTTACCACGGTGCTCGAGCGCGCTGGCATCACCGATGTCACGGTTGTTCCCGAGCAGAAGGAGCCTAACGGCGATTTCCCGACCTGCCCGTATCCCAACCCCGAGATCCGCCAGGCCATGCAGAAGGGCATCGACCTGTGTGAGCAGGTTCACCCTGATCTGCTGCTTGCAACCGATCCTGACGCCGACCGTGTTGGCGTTGCTGTCAAGAATGGTGATGACTACCTGCTGCTGACCGGCAACGAGATGGGCGTCCTACTGCTCGACTATATTTGCAAGACCCGTGCCGCCCGCGGCGAGGATCTCACCAAGAAGGTCGCGGTTACTACTATCGTTTCTTCCGCCATGGTCGATGCACTGGCCGAGGAGTATGGCTTTGAGCTCCGTCGCTGCCTGACGGGCTTCAAGTACATCGGCGACATCATTACCTCGCTTTCCGATGCTGGCGAAGTCGATCGCTTTATCTTCGGTTTTGAAGAGAGCTACGGCTATCTGGCCGGCGACCATGTGCGCGACAAGGACGCCGTGAGCACTTCGTTGCTGATTTGCCAGATGGCTCAGTATTACAAGCTGCAGGGTAAGAACCTCGCCGATGCGATGCACGAGCTGTACGAGAAGTATGGCTACTATCACAACAAGACGATTTCGCTGAGCTATCCGGGTGCTGAGGGTGCGGCAAAGATGGCCGGCATCATGGCCGGTCTGCGCGAGAACCCGCCTGCGGAGCTCGCCGGTTCTAAGATTGAGGCCATCGTGGATTACAACACCTGCGTGAACGGCCTGCCGAAGGCTAATGTCATTGAGTTCGATCTTGAGGGTGGCAACAAGGGTATTGTTCGTCCTTCCGGCACCGAGCCCAAGATTAAGCTGTACATCTTCGCTAAGGGCGCGGATGCCGCCGAGGCAGATGCAGCACTTGACGCGATTGAGGAGTCCGGTCGCAAGCTGCTGGCATAAGGCATTTAAGAGTCCATTGCTATAGATAGGCGAAAGAGGGGATCTCGGAAACGAGGTCCCCTCTTGTATTTAGCTAGCAAGCCGAGGGTCCTTATATGTGTAGGAAATGTGTGCGCTCAGATTCCCGCCCCCGGGGGCCCTCCGGTCTGGCAATATATCTCCTTGCCGCGCGGC
>CALKKS010000035.1 GCA_937995345.1 uncultured Collinsella sp.
ACCTACAACAGCGCGGTTAACAGCCGCGTGCTCTACCATTGAGCTACCGAGGAATTTAAAAGCCCAACGAGAAGGGCTGAAAAATTCTGGCTCCCCGGGTAGGACTCGAACCTACAACAGCGCGGTTAACAGCCGCGTGCTCTACCATTGAGCTACCGAGGAATAGGTGCGTGCTCTCAAGCAACGAAGTTTATTATACGGACGAATCAGCTCAGGGCAAGAACTTTTTTAAGAATTTTTCCGACCTAGTCATTGGGGACGTCCCCAATGACCACATGAAAGCGCCCCCAAGCGGATGTGCTTGAGGGCGCTTCTTGCTTGCGAGGTTATGACTCGATGTAGTCCTTCAGCTTGCTCGAACGGCTCGGGTGGCGGAGCTTGGCCAGGGTCTTGGACTCGATCTGGCGGATACGCTCGCGCGTGACGCCAAACTCGCGACCGACTTCCTCGAGCGTGCGGGGATGTCCGTCGACGAGACCAAAGCGCAGCTCGATAACCTTGCGCTCACGATCGGCAAGCGAATCGAGCACCTGGGTGAGCTGCTCCTGCAGCATGGAGAAGCTGGCGGCATCGGGCGGAACGATAGCCTGGGAGTCCTCGATGAAGTCGCCCAGCTGGGAATCCTCTTCCTCGCCGATCGGGGTCTCGAGCGACACGGGCTCCTGCGAGATCTTCTGGATCTCGCGGACGCGGTCGGCGCTCATGTCCATCTCGGCACCGATCTCCTCGGGGGTCGGGTCGCGCCCCAGGTCCTGAAGGAGCTGGCGCTGCACGCGGACGAGCTTGTTGATGGTCTCGACCATGTGCACGGGAATACGAATGGTACGGGCCTGGTCGGCAATAGCGCGCGTAATGGCCTGACGGATCCACCACGTGGCGTACGTGGAGAACTTGAAGCCCTTCTGGTAATCGAACTTCTCGACGGCGCGAATCAGACCGAGGTTACCCTCCTGGATCAGATCCAGGAACAGCATGCCACGGCCGACATAGCGCTTGGCGATGGAGACGACCAGACGCAGGTTTGCGCTGATGAGCGCCTGCTTGGCCTCAAGACCAACGTTCTCAATACGCGTAAGACGACGCATCTCGGCGCGGGTGAGCTCGATCTCGCCTGCCTCGGCAGCCTCAAGCTTCTCGGTAGCCTCGAGACCGGCCTCGATCTTCATGGCCAGATCGACCTCTTCAGATGCGGTCAGCAGGTCGACCTTACCGATCTCCTTGAGGTACATACGAACCGGGTCGCCGGTCAGCATCACCGTGGAGGCATCTATGCCGCGCACGCGCGAACGCGAACGAGACGTGCGCACGGTGCGCTTCTTCTTGCTCTTGGAAGAGCCCATCTCGGCATCGGCCTGGCGGGCCATCTTAAGCTCGTGATCGTCAAGCGAGCCGGAATCGTGCTCGTCGTCGTCATCAAAATCGTCGGTATCGTTATCGTCATCGTCGACGTCCATCGGGGCGTCGTCGTTTCCGCTCGCGGAGATAATCTGGATGCCGCTGTTGCGCAGCGCGGAATACACCGCGTTGAGCTGCTCATCAGAGACATCGATATCCTTCAGGGCGACCTGAATCTCGTCCTCGGTTACCGAAGTCCTGTTTGAGCCGTTGCCCATGAGCTTTGCAACGTAGGATTCCAGCCCAGTACCCGTGCTCTCAGTCTTTTTTGGCACAGATTCTCCCTTCGTAGTCCACAGGACTCAATACTTTAGCACACACATTGACGTCTATACCCAAAACAAAGACAGGATATAGGCGAGAATACGCTGGTTGACCACAACATCTAGGCCTGATCGGCACCTGCGGTCTCCAAACCGATCAAACGGAACGGGTCGGCCACGCCACCGATCGACTTTTGGAGCTCGCGCTGGCGCTGTGAATCTTGCACCGCCTGCATCGTCAGCACGCGACGGGCCTCATCGTCGAGTGAACGGTCCTGGCGCAACTTGGCCTGCGCGGCTCGCATGCGACGCTTGATGGTGTAGAGCTCGAGCGTGTCGAGCATAAAGACGATGTTCGTCTCGGTCGGGTGCTTACTCGTTGCCGAGATGCGCCCGGCGCTGACAAGCGACGCCGCCTCGGGACACACCGCGCGTGCCGCATCCATGCAGGCCGCAGGATCGGTGCCCGGGGGCGTCGCAAGTACGGCCCACGCAATGGACTCGTGACGCGGGTCGACCCACTCGATAGAACAAATACGATCGGCATACGTGCGGAACAGATCGGGGTAGCTCGTGAGCATCGTCAGCAGCTCACGCTCCCCCGCCAGGGATTTCCGCTCCAGATCGGTCAAAACAATCGGCATCGACGGAGCTGCCGCCGCGCTTGAACTATCGGCAACGGTCGCAACGCTTTCCATCCCCGCTGGCACATCAATTGGCGGCAGGTCCTCGTCGACCTCCACCGGCGCGACCCCATAGGCATCAAGCGGAACGTAGTCGTACGGGTCCTCCTCGACCGGTGCGGACACCGGCGGCGTCGCACCCGCGGCCCAGGCACCGCGACCGGCACTGCGCGCACCAGCCGCACCGCCGCCCGAGCTTCGTCCCTGCGAACCGCCCGCGCGCTCAGCTTGCGCGCGCTGACGCTCGTAGCTCTGCTCACGCCGGCGCTCGGCATCCTCGCGCTTGGCGACATCGCGAAACACACGGCCCGAACTCGCGCGCACGGTCTCCAGGTCCAAACCCAACAGATCGGCAATCTGGATAAAGTACGTGTCGATCATATAGCTGTCGCGCAGCGGATAGATGAGCGTCAGCGCGTCCTCGAGCGCCTTGGCGCGACCGCCCGGTGTGGTAATGTCGCTCGAGTCCTGCAGCGAGCGATAGACAAAGTCCATGAGGGGCTCGGCGGCATCAATGCGCGCCTGAAGCTCCTGGCCGCCATGCGCCGTGATGAACTCCATGGGGTCGTTGCCGTCGGGAAGCACCACGCAGCGCAGGTCCATCGAATCCTGCTCGATAAACTGAATCGCGCGGCGCGCGGCCTTTTGACCGGCGGCGTCGCCATCGAACATATATACAATGCGCTTGGCAAAACGGGTGAGTGTCTTAACGTGATGTTCCGTCAGCGCCGTGCCCAGCGTGGCGACGACGTTTTTGATCCCTGCCTCCCAGCAGGCGATGCAGTCGGTATAGCCCTCCACCACGATGGCGGTATCCTGCGCAACGATAAACTCCTTAGCCCAGTTAAAGCCATAGAGATTTCGCTTTTTATGAAACACGCTCGTCTCGGCGGTGTTGAGGTACTTGGGCTGGCCATCGCCCATGATGCGCCCGCCAAAGGCGATATTGTGGCCCTGCTCATCAAAGATGGGAAACATCACGCGGTCGTAAAAGCGGTCCGCGAGCTGTCCGCGCCCACGGCTCACGGCCACGTTGGCGTCAATCATCTCCTGCGGGGTAAAGCCCGCCTGAGACAGGTGCGAAACCAGCGCGTTGCGACCCGGCGCAAAGCCCAGGCAGTAGCGTCGACAGACATCTCCGCCCATGCCGCGGCTGGCAAAGTACTCGCGCGGACGGCTGTCCTTACCGCGCATAAGCATGGTGTGGTAGAACTGAGCCGTCTCGGAGCACAGGTCATAGATGCGGGCACGCTTGGTGCCACGATCGCGCTGCGCACCGGTATCGTGCAGTTCAATGCCCGCACGATCAGCCAAATAGCGGATCGACTCGGGAAAACTCAGGTTCTCGCGCTTCATGATATAGGTGAAGACGTCGCCGCCCTCGCCGCAGCCAAAGCAGTGCCACACCTGCGTGGCAGGGATAATGTGAAACGATGGGGTCTTTTCGCCATGAAACGGGCAGCAGCCCCAAAACTCATGGCCGCGGGGCTTGAGCTCAACCGTTTCCTGCACGATGGCAACCAGGTCCGACGCAGCGCGTACCTGATCTTTTTCCTCATCGCTAATCACGGATGCTCACCCCCTGCTCACCCAAGTTATGACGGATATCGTCGATATTACCCTCGACGGTCGCGATCAACTCGTCCAGGGAATCGAACACGCGAGACGGACGCAGCCAGCGCGTAAACGCCAGCGACACGGAAGCGCCATACAGGTCGCCCGCATAGCCGATCAAGTTGGCCTCGAGATGCGCCGAGGCGGCATCATCAGCATAGGTCGGCGGCAGGCCGACGTTAACGGCAGCAGGCCATACGGTATCGTCCACCAGCACCAGACCCTCATAGACGCCATCCGCAGGCACTTGGATGCCGTCGGGTACCTGGATGTTTGCCGTGGGAAAGCCCATGTCGGAGCCCTCGTGACGGCCAGCCGCCACAACGCCGCGCAGCATATAGGGACGGCCGAGAAGCTCGGCAGCCAGCTCCACATGACCCTGAGCCAGCTCATGGCGGATGCGCGTGGCACAGATGGTCTGCCCGTTAACGCAGAGCAGGTCGTGACCGTAAACGTCAACCCCATGCTCAGCGCCCCAGGCGCGCATCTCGGCAACGCCCGAAGCGCCGCCACGGCCGAGCCTAAAGTCGCTGCCTACACGAATGGAGCGAATGTCGACAACGCGCGACAACAGCGCCAGAAACCCGACATGGTCGAGTGCCGCCACGGCGGGTGTAAAGGGAACGGCCACCACCGCATCGACCCCGGTTTGAGCCAGGGCATGCAGGCGGTCGGCCGTCGTCATCAATTTTTGAGCAGGCGAAGGGCTCACCACGACGTCCGGATCAGGATCGAAGGTGACCACGACCGCTTTGCTGCCGTGATCATGCGCATCGCGAATAACCGCGTCGATCAGCTCTTGGTGCCCACGATGCACGCCATCAAACACGCCAATGGCGATCGACGCGGCACCCAAGAACTCGCACCCATCAAATGCATCGGCAGAAACGATACGGGCCTCAGCCAACTCACCCACGAAAAAGATACGCGCGAGCTCGCGGGGCGCCAGCATCATCGAACACCGCCGATCGCCTGTGGAAAGACGTGCTCCATCACAAAGCGGCCGCCCTCGATACGAGCAAGCGCCTTCAATCCACCATCGAGCACGAGCGCAAACGGTGCCTTCGCCGTATCGAAGTCCGCAAGCGCGCGTTCAACGGGAATGCGGCGACCACAAAGCAGGTCGTCTGCAAGATTACCCGGCAAATCGACACGCGTGGCACCAAGGGCGGAGATGGGATCCAGAGCAAAGCCGGCCGCGGACTCGGCAGAGAGCTCCTCGACCGCATGACAGGCGCCAATGGAAACAACACCGGAGGCCGTGCGGCGCAGCGCGGAAATATGCGCAGCACTATCGCAGGCGCGACCCAGATCGCGAGCGAGCGCGCGAATGTAGGTGCCCTTGCTTACCGAAAACGCCACGGTCCAGACGCACGTATCACCTTCGCCGCCCACGGCGATCAGGTCGGCGGCATAGACCTCGACAGGGCGCGGAGGTAGGTCCACCGCATTGCCCTCGCGAGCAGACTTGTAGGCGCGGACGCCATTGACCGAGATGGCCGAAAACGCTGGCGGCACCTGCATCTGCGGGCCAAGCATAGCGGCCAGCTGCTCACGGACGTAAGCGAGATCGCGCAGCTCGGGGGCAACGGGCACCGTACGGACGGCCTCGCCCTCGGCGTCATCGGTATTGGTCTCGACGCCAAACGAAATGTCGGCGACATAACTTTTGGTATCGAGGGTTAGCATACCCAGCAGACGGGTCGCCTGGCCCACGCCCACCACCATGACACCCGAGGCCATAGGGTCGAGCGTACCGGCATGGCCGACGCGTCGCTCATGGAGGGCGCGTCGGCACTGCGAAACCACGTCGTGGGACGTACAGCCCACCGGCTTATCGACGGCGAGCAGCATATTCAATTGAGAAGGCGTACGACGAGCCATGTACCATCCAAAATGTTAGAGCTCGACGGTCACCGAAGCGGGATCCTCCCCTACCAGCTCGGCAAGCATGGGGAGTGCCGCGGTGAGCGTCTCGAGAATCGTTCCGTTGTTAGAGAAACCAGCGGCCGCGGGATGCCCGCCACCGCCAAAAGCAGCAGCGATCTCGGAAACATTGAGGTCGCCCTTGGAGCGCAGGTTGCCGCGCACCTTGGTATCGCCCTCAATGCCCTTTAGGAACAGGCAGACCTCCACACCCATCACCGAACGCACCACATCGACCAGGCCGTCGCACTCGTCCGAAGTGACGCCGCAGGCCTCGAGGTCGCTCTGGTACGCATAACTATATGCCACACGACCGTGCGCCACTGTCTTGATGCGGCCCATAACGATGGACTTGAGATGCAAGAACTCTACGCGCATGCTCTGGTAGACCTCGAGCGCAACGCGCGCCGGATCGGCACCGTGCGCGACCAGGCGCGAGGCGGCATGGAACGCGGCGGCATCGGCGTTTTGATACTGAAAACGACCGGTATCGGTCACCAGGCCGCACAGCAGGCAGGTCGCGACACCATCGCGAGCCACAATGCCGCAATTGTCCAAAAAGCGGTCGATGATCATGGCGCAGGCCGCGGCGTCGATACACCTCAGGCTCAACTCGGCAAATTCCTCGCGTGCCGGATGGTGATCGAAGCACACCACATGCGACGAGCGGCGGAGCACCTCGGCGGAGTTGTTCAGACGCTCGACGACCGGCACATCCACCGAGATGAACAGGTCCGGATTGCCGGCATACGCAGATGCCGGCACCAGACGGTCGGCACCCTCCATAAAGCGGTAGATGCGCGGAACCGGGTCATCGTCTGCCAGCAGCAGGGCAATGTCCTTGTTGGGGAAAAACTTCATAAGCGAGAGGCCCAGACCCAGCACGGAGCCCAGGGCGTCACCATCGGGAGACGTATGTCCCGAAATCGCAATGGAGGACGCACCCTCGATAAGCTCGAGGATGCGTCGCTGAATATCTGCAGACTCGCACGATGCGAGGTCGGCGGAATTACTCATCTAAAGCTGCCTCCTGGGCGGCATCCGCTATGGGATACCCGTCCTCGTCCTTTTCGATCGCAAGCGTGGCGGGAACGTTTTCCAGCGCACGCGTGATGCGCTCGGCCTCATCGGTCGAGCGATCGATGCGAAAATCGAGCTCGGGCGTGACACGCCAATCGAGCGAGCGGGCCAGCAGACTACGGATGCGGCCCTTGGCGCTGGCGAGCGCCTCCATGACCTCGTCGTAGCGGCTCGCGTCGCACGACACGTACACGCGCGCGAACGAACGGTCCACCGCGACCTCGACCGCGGTCAGGGTGACCAAGTCGAGACGCGGATCGGAAACCTCAAAGAGCAGGATATAACCGAGCTTCTCGCGAAGCTGCTCGCCCAAACGGCGGGTTGCCTGCGTTTGCTTCATAGCGCTACCCCCTACTCGGTACGGGCAACCTGGTCGATGCGGTAGCCCTCAATGGTGTCGCCAGGCTTGATGTCCTGGAAGTTCTCCAGGCCAATACCGCCCTCGGAGCCGCTCTTGAGGCTCTTGGCCTCGTCCTTGTAGTGGCGCATCGAGGCGATTTTACCGTTGAAGACCACGATGCCGTCGCGCACCAGGCGCACGGAATCGGTCGCGGCGATCTCGCCCTCTTCGACGCGGACACCGGCGGCGATACCGACCTTGGGCACCTTGAAGGTGTCCAGAACGGTCGCGGAACCCGTGGAGACCTCGACCTCGGTGGGCTTGAGCATGCCGATACGGGCTGCATCGAGGTCCTCGAGGCACTTGTAGATGACGTCGTAGCAACGAATCTCGACGCCCTCGCGCTCGGCAGCGGAGCGAGCCTTGCCGTCAGGACGGACGCCAAAGCCGATGATGATGGCGTTGGAGGCGTCGGCCAGAACGACGTCGGTCTCGTTGATGGCGCCAACGGCGGAGTGGATCGTGTTGATGCGCACCTCGGACTGGTCCATCTTGTCGAGGGAGTCCTGAAGGGCCTCGATGGAACCCTGGACGTCGGCCTTGATGATCAGGTTGAGCTCCTTGACCTCGGCGTCGGCGATGGTCTCGAAGAGGTTCTCGAGCGTCACGTGCTTCACGCGGCTCTGCTCCTCGATACGGGCCTTGAGCGAACGCTCATCGGCCAGGGCGCGAGCCTCGCGCTCGTCCTCGAACACACGGAACTCATCGCCGGCGTTGGGGACGGACTGAAGGCCCAGGATCTCGACGGCGTCGGAGGGACCGGCCTCAGTGACGGCGTTGCCCTTGGGGTCGAGCATGGCGCGGACGCGGCCGTAGGTAAGGCCGGCGACCAGCGTATCGCCCACGTGCAGGGTACCGCGGGTCACGAGCACGGTGGCAACCGAGCCGCGGCCCTTGTCGAGCTTAGCCTCGAGGACGTTGCCCGAAGCGAACGTATCGGGGTTGGCCTTGAGCTCGAGCACGTCGGCCTGGAGCAGGACGGTCTCGAGCAGGTCGTCGATACCGATCTTCTGCTTGGCCGAGATATTGACGAACATGTTCTGTCCGCCCCACTCCTCGGGGATGATGCCGTACTCGGTGAGCTCCTGGCGCACGCGGTCGGGGTTGGCACCCGGCTTATCGATCTTGTTGACGGCGACGACGATGGGGACACCGGCGGCCTTGGCGTGGTTGATCGACTCGATGGTCTGGGGCATGACGCCGTCGTCGGCGGCCACGATCAGAATGACGATGTCGGTCACCTTGGCGCCGCGGGCACGCATGGCCGTAAAGGTAGCGTGACCGGGGGTATCGATGAAGGTAATCTTGCGGTCGTTGATCATGACCTGCGAAGCGCCGATGGCCTGGGTAATGCCGCCCGCCTCGCCGGCAGCGACGCCGGTGTGACGGATGGCGTCGAGGAGGCTCGTCTTGCCGTGGTCGACGTGGCCCATGACGGTGACGACCGGGGCGCGCGGCTTAAGGTCGGCGGGATCGTCGTAGAACGAGAAGGTGTTCTCCTCCTCGGGGGTGATGATCTTGATCTGACGGCCCAGGTCGTCGGCAACGAGCTCGACGAGGTCGTCGGACATGGACTGCGTCATGGTAAGCGGCGTGCCCAGCAGGAACAGGCGCTTGATGATGTCGTTGGCCGGAACGTCAAGCGCCTCGGCGAGCTCCTGGACGGTAACGCCCTGGGACACCTTGATGGCGTCGAGGTCCTCGGGGTTCACGCCCTGGGCCAGCGCCTCCTCAATCTTGCGCTCTTCCTGAGCCTTTGCGGCCTCGCGCTCGCGCTTCTCCTTGCGCTTTTTGCGGCGACCAGTGGACTCGCGAGAGGCCTCCTCGACGGCGGCACGAGCCTCCTCGAGCACCTTCTCGCGGCTGTACTCCTCGGCCTCACGAGCCATGCGGCTGTAGTGGTCCTCTTCGTTGTTGTGACCGCCCTTGCGCTTCTTGCCCTTGCCCTGCTTGTCGGGGTTGGGGAAGTCCATGCCGGCAGCGACGTTGTTGCTGGCATTGGTGCGATGGCTGTGGGGACGGCTCTCGGAGGCGTTGCGCTCGGAGTTGTTGTCGGAGGCGTTGCGATCGTTACGGTGGCCACCGCGACGGTCGTTGTTGCCGCCACGACGGTTGCCGCGCTCGGCAGCGCGCTCGGCCTTGGCCTTCTGCTCGGCGTCCTTCTTCTCCTTGAGCACGGTCTCCTGTGCGGCGATCTGGTCGAGCAGCGAACGGAAGCGCGAACCGGAGTCGGAAGCGGGAACGGCGCGGCGCTGGGCCTCGCGGGCAGCCTCCTCCTTCTCTCGGGCAAGACGCTCCTGCTCGGCCTTCTTCTTGGCCTCGGCCTCGGCGCGGGCGGCCTCCTCGGCAGCCTGGGCGGCGGCGAACTGACGGCGCTCCTCCTCGCGTGCCTTCTCGGCAGCAATGCGCTCGCGCTCCGCCTCGGCAGCGCGTGCTGCCTCCTCGGCGGCGGCTGCCTCCTCCTCGGCCTGCTTTGCGGCCTCGACTTCCTTGGCGCGGGCCTCGATCACCGAGGCGAGCTGCTTGCGGACCATGGCGACGTAGGCGTCCTCCAGGGCGGAGGAAGCGGACTTAGCGGGAATCTTCATTTCGGCGAGATGACCCATCAGTTCCTTGGAGGTCATGCCGAACTCTTTGGCCAGGGTGGACACACGGACTTTTGCCATATGACTTCACCTACCCTTTCTGGCACCTTGGGTGCCTAGAGACTGAACGAGCGTGGGGTATGCGCTGGGACCTGCCCGGCGCGACCGCGCGCTAGATCAGGTCCTCCGCATCATCGAAGGCGTCGGTGTCGTGGACACCGCAGAAACGGGAGCCGGGACGGGCCTGGTTGCGGCACTGGATGCCGTCCTCGGACACGAACTCGCAGCGACGGACGTCCTCGTCCTCCTCGTCACCGATCAAGTCGGCGGCGGGCTCCTCATGAACGGGAACGTTCTTGAGGATGTCGGCGGCAAGGGTCTCGGACTTGATGTCGATGTGCCAGCCGGTCAGGCGCGCGGCGAGGCGGGCGTTCTGGCCCTCTTTGCCGATGGCGAGGGACAGCTGGTCGTCGGGCACGATGACGCCGGCGTAGGCCTTCTCCTCGTCGATAAGGACGCGGGTGACCTTAGCAGGCGACAGGGCGTTGGCGACGTAAACGGCCGGATCGGCATCCCACAGGATGACGTCGACGCGCTCGCCACGGAGCTCGCCCACGACGGCGCGAACACGGCTGCCCTTGGGGCCGACGCAGGCGCCAACGGGATCCAGGCGATCGTCGAGCGAGTGGACGGCGACCTTGGAGCGCTGGCCGGGCTCGCGGGCGATCGACTTGATCTGGACGGTGCCCTCATAGATCTCGGGCACCTCCTGCTCAAACAGACGACGCATGAGCTCTGGGTGGGTACGAGAGATGACAATCGGCGGACGGCTGTGCTCGCCACGAACCGGCTGCAGGTTGGAGTTGGGGTCGCGAACGTCGATGATCACGGCCTTGATGTGCTGATTGTGCAGGTAGCGCTCGCCCATCGGACGCTCGTTGCGCTCGTTCTCGTAACGGCGCTGGTCGAAGTGCGGAAGCTCGGCCTCGACGCCCTCACGAATCTTGACAATCGTGAAGTCGGGTGTGGACTGCAGCACGGTACCGCTGATGAGGTCACCGATACGGCCGGAGAACTCCTCGTAGATCTGCTCGCGGGCGGAGTTGCGCACGATGGCGTTGATCTCGGCCTTGGCGTGCTGGGCGGCGATGCGGCTCGTATTCTTGGGAGTGACGTCGATCTCCTCGAACTCGGTGAAGTTGCCCTCCTCGTCCATGGAATCGTCGATCGGCTCCAAACGATAGACGTAGATCTTACCGGTGGTGCGGTCGATGGTCACCTTGGCGCCCCACTCAAGATGCAAGATCTCGGCATAGCTCTTGGCGAGCGACTGCTCCAGGCGGTCGATCAGGTAGAGCTGGTCGATGTGCCTTTCCTGGCAAAGCTCCATCAGGGCGGTCATCATGTCGGATGCTGCCATCTTACTTTCCTTCCTTCGCGGGCTTGAAGTCATAGGTGGGCTTCAACTTACACTTTTTAACATCAGAGAAATCGAGGGTAACGGACTCGCCGTCCTCGAGCTCGAGGGTCACGTTCGTCTCGGTGGCGGCGGCAATCTTGCCGGCGTACTTGCGACGGCCCTCGGTGGCGGTGGAGGTGAGCTCGCAGTTCTCGCCCACAAAGCGGGCAAAGTCACGCGGACGGCGCAGCGGGCGCGCCATACCCGGGCTCGACACCTCGAGCGTATAGCTCGAAGAGATGGGGTCGAGCTCCTCAATCACATCGCCGACCCATTTGGTGTTGGCCGTGACGTCATTGAGCGACAAGCTCTGGCCCTCGGCACCCTCGATACGCACACGCACGCAGGGGGCCTTGGTGGCACCCACGAGCTCAACGTCGACAATGTCGACATCGTGCTGGGGAGCAACGGCCTCGAGCGCGTCGATGATCGCCTGCTCGGTCTTGGTCTTGACCATTGCGGCACCTCCATCCATACAAAAAAGAAGCGGGGCCGAAACCCCACTTCTTTCAATTACAACTTCATTTGCAAGCAAACTATACCAATACCTGCACAAACGTGCAACCACAACACAAACCAGCAGGTCAGCGTGAGCACAGGTTCTCCACAAGAAATGGATAATTGGGTGTTGTCGCAAGCATCCATAACCAAAGCGAGGGGCGACTCCCTGCAGAATCGTCCCTCGCTATTTGATGTCAGCTATGCGCGCAGCGCTTACTTGACCACCAGGTTGACCAGCTTGCCGGGCACGCAGATGGCCTTGACGACCGTCTTGCCCTCGAGCCACTTGGCAACGGCTTCCTCAGCGGCAGCCTGCATCTCCTCGTTGGAGGCGTCGCGGGCGACGTCGATGCGGCCACGGACCTTGCCGAGCACCTGTACGACGATCTGCACCGTGTCCTCGATAGACTCAGCTAGGTCGAACTCGGGCCAGGCGGCGGTGTAGGCGTTGCCCTCGCAGCCGAGTGCCTCGTGCCACAGCTCGTCGGCCCAGAACGGGCAGATGGGAGCAAGGACGCTCACGATATCCTTTGCCACGCCGTAGCAGAGTGCCTTGTCACGGGAAGCGCCCTCAGTAGCGTTGAGGTAGGCGCTCGCGGCGTTGACGAGTTCCATGACGGCCGAGATGGCGGTGTTGAACTGGCCGCGGTCGAAGTCCTCGGTGCACTTGGCAATGGTGCGATGACGCTCGCGATAAAGCTTCATCGCGACCTCGTCGAGCACGGACTTGTCGAAGGCCACGTTGGCGTCACCGGACTGGACGAGCTGCCACACGATACGCCAGGCGCGCTTGATGAAGCGGTTGGCACCCTCGACGGCCTTGGGATCCCAGTCGAAGTCCTTCTCGGGCGGGGCGATAAACAGGATCGCCAGACGCATGGTGTCGGCGCCGTAGGGCTCGATGACCGAGCTCGGGGGCACGACGTTGCCCTTGGACTTGGACATGGT
This sequence comes from uncultured Collinsella sp., assembly GCA_937995345.1. Classification (GTDB taxonomy): domain Bacteria; phylum Actinomycetota; class Coriobacteriia; order Coriobacteriales; family Coriobacteriaceae; genus Collinsella. Next base: position 12,855 of record CALKKS010000035.1, read on the forward strand.
GTCGCCGTTCTCGTCCTTGACCATGCCCTGGCACAGCAGGTTGGTAAAGGGCTCGTCAACGCTCAGCAGGCCCAGGTCGCGCAGCGCCTTGGTAAAGAAGCGGCTGTAGAGCAGGTGCAGAATGGCGTGCTCGATGCCGCCGATGTAGTTATCGACGGGCATCCAGCGATCGGCCGCCTCGCGGGAGAAGGGCAGCTCGGTGTTGTGCGGATCGGTATAGCGCAGGTAATACCAGCTGGAGCAGGTAAAGGTGTCCATGGTGTCGGTCTCGCGCTTGGCCGGACGACCGCAGACGGGGCAGGTGGTCTCGTAGAACTCCTTGCACTCGGCGAGGGTCTCGCCGGCGCCCAGGTCCAGGTTCTCGGGCAGCGTCACCGGCAGCTGGTCCTCGGGCACGGGCACGATACCGCAGTGCTCGCAGTGGATAGCCGGGATGGGGTTGCCCCAATAACGCTGGCGGCTGATGAGCCAGTCGCGCAGACGGAACTCGACCTTGCGACGGCCGCAGCCCATGGCCTCGAGGTCGGCCACGATCGCAGCCTCGCCCTCGGAGTGCTTGCCACCGCGCATGCCGGTGTACTTGCCGGACTGGACGAGCGTGCCCTCGGCAGCGTGGGCGCAATCCCAGTCGACGGTCTCGGCATGGAAGGTATCGATAGTCTCGCCACTGGCCTCGACGGCAGCGCGGTCGTCATCGTCCAGGATAATCGGCACGATGGGCAGGTCGTACTTGCGGGCGAACTCAAAGTCGCGCTGGTCGCCGCAGGGAACGGCCATGACGGCGCCGGTGCCGTAGTCAGCCACGACGTAGTCGGCAACCCACACGGGGACCTTCTCGCCGTTGACCGGGTTCACCACGTAGCGGCCGGTAAAGGCACCGTGCTTCTCGAGGGTGCCCTGGGCACGCTCGACGGCAGAGATATGCTTGGAGTCCTCGACGATCTTGGTGACAGCCTCCTCGTACTCCGTGCCCTCGACGAGCTCGTGCAGACGAGCGTACTCGGGAGCCAGGACAAAGAAGGAGACGCCGAAGAGCGTGTCGGCTCGCGTGGTGAAGACGGTGATCTTACCCTCGTCGCCCTCAATGGGCTCGCCATCCTTGTCGCACAGGGTAAAGTCGACCTCGGCGCCCTCGGAGCGGCCGATCCAGTTGGCCTGCATCTGCTTAACGCGCTCGGGCCAGCCGGGGAGCTTCTCCAGATCGTCGAGCAGCTCCTGAGAGTACTCGGTAATTTTGAAGTACCACTGCTCAAGGTCGCGCTTCTCGGGCTCGGTGCCGCAGCGCCAGCACTTGCCCTCGGTGACCTGTTCGTTGGCCAGAACGGTCTTGCAGTTAGGACACCAGTTGACCGGGTTCTTCTTACGATAGACCAGGCCCTTTTCCCACAGCTTCTCAAAGATCCACTGACCCCAACGGTAGTAGTCGGGACTGCACGTCTTGACCATACGATCCAGATCGTAGGAGAAACCCATGCGCTTCATCGTGGCGAGCGCCTGGTCCATGTTCTTGTACGTCCAAGCGGCAGCCTGCGTGTTGTGCTTGATGGCGGCGTTCTCGGCGGGCAGGCCAAAGGCATCAAAGCCGATGGGATGCAGCACGTCGTAGCCGCGCATGCGGGCCTGACGGGCCATGGCATCGCCGATGGTATAGTTGCGCGCGTGGCCCATGTGCAGGTCGCCCGACGGATACGGGAACATCTCGAGCACATACTTCTTGGGCTTGCTGTCGTCAGTGTCGACGGCAAAGAGGTTGGAGTCCTCCCAGGCCTTCATCCACTTGGACTCAATGGCCTGTGCGTCGTAGGCAGGAATCTCTTCCTTATGATCTGTGCAATCGCACATATCAGCTCCTTTAATCTTAGCTGGGGTCGGTCGGCTTGGCTTTGTTCGCTACTGCGGACAGTCCTGCGCAAGACGAAGAGCACATTAAGTGCTCTTCTTTGCGTGCGGAACTTGTAGCGAACAAAGCCAAGCCGACCGACCCTAAGGTTAACTCGCATGATGATAGCAAATACAACAAGCGAGATGCCTGCGACTTGCAGGCATCTCGCTTTATCTAAATAACGTGGTTGAAGCTCAACCTTTATGTGCAGCTCTTATCTTAGCGGTAAGACACAGACTGCTGCGAATCCTTGACGACTACGTCGTGAGCTCCGCCTTCGACGATCGAGGTCGAGCTGACCAGGGTCAGGCGTGCCTTTTCCTGGAGCTCGGGGATCGAGAGGGCACCGCAGTTGCACATCGTGGACTTGACCTTGTAGAGCGTGCCGCCCACGCCGTCCTTGAGGGAGCCAGCGTAGGGAACGTAGGAATCGACGCCCTCGACGAAGCTGAGTTTCGCAGCACCGCCTAGGTCGTAGCGCTGCCAGTTGCGGGCACGTGCAGAACCCTCGCCCCAGTACTCCTTCATGTACTGGCCGTTGACGTTGACGCGCTCGGTCGGGCTCTCGTCAAAGCGAGCGAAGTAGCGGCCCAGCATCATAAAGTCGGCACCCATGGCAAGGGCGAGCGTCATGTGGTAGTCGTAGACGATGCCACCGTCGGAGCACACGGGCACGTAGACGCCGGTCTCCTCATAGTACTCGTCACGGGCGCGGCAGACGTCGATCAGCGCGGTGGCCTGGCCACGGCCGATGCCCTTGGTCTCGCGGGTAATGCAGATGGAACCGCCGCCGATACCGACCTTGATGAAGTCGGCACCGCAGTCGGCCAGGAAGCGGAAGCCCTCGGCGTCGACGACGTTACCGGCACCGACCTTGACGTCCTCGCCGTAGTTGGCGCGGATCCACTCGATGGTGCGCTTCTGCCACTCGCTGAAGCCCTCGGAAGAGTCGATGCACAGGACGTCGGCACCGGCCTCGATGAGCAGCGGCACGCGCTCGGCATAGTCGCGGGTGTTGATACCGGCGCCGACCATGTAGCGCTTGTCGCCATCGAGCAGCTCGTTGGGGTTGGTCTTGTGGCTGTCGTAGTCCTTGCGGAAGACGATGCCCATGAGGTGATCGTTGTCGTCGACGATGGGCAGGGCGTTGAGCTTGTTGTCCCAGATGACGTCGTTGGCAACCTTGAGGCTGATGTTCTTGTCGCCCACGATGAGCTGCTCACGCGGGGTCATGAACTCGGAGACCTTCTTTTGGTGGTCATCGCGGCTGGGGCGATAGTCACGGCTGGTGACGATGCCCAGGAGCTTGCCCTTGGGAGTGCCGTCGTCGGTGACCGGCATGGTGGAATGACCGGTCTTCTCCTTGAGCTCGATGACCTGCTCCATGGTCATATCGGGGGTCAACGTGGAATCGGACTGGACGAAGCCGGCCTTGTGATCCTTGACGGCCTTGACCATAGCGGCCTCGGACTCGGGGGTCTGGGAACCGTAGATGAAGGACAGGCCGCCCTCGGTAGCGAGCGCGACACCCATGTCGACGCCCGAGACGGACTGCATGATGGCGGAAACCATGGGGATGTTCAGGGTGATTGCCGGCTTCTCACCGCGCTTGAAGCGGGTTAGCGGCGTCTTAAGAGAGACGTTGTTGGGGATGCACTGCGAGGACGAATAACCAGGGACCAGCAGATACTCCGAAAACGTGTGGGACTCACCGGGAAAGAACGTAGCCATGTTTCTCCTTTTTCCATGCGACCGGTCGGCTGCAGGCCTCGTAGGACCCAGCCCAACCTTGGGCGCCCAATACTGGGGAAGTATCTTAGCGCACTTTGACTGCTACAATGCATGATTTAAGAAGAGCACACGAGGGTTTGACGCAGGCTTTGCGTTTGCCCAGCAAACACTTTAGCGGGGAGACGTGGAGCGCATGGAGTACAAGACGACGGCAAAATTGGTCATTCAAGCGTGCGACAAAGACCTGCCGGGCGTCTTCGGCCACGGTTGCGTCTTGCTGCTGCAGGGCATCGCGCGCGAGCACTCGCTCAACCGCGCCGCCAAAAGCATGGGCATGGCGTATTCCAAGGCCTGGCGCATCGTGAACGAGGCCGAAGGACAGCTGGGCTGCAAGCTCATCGAGCGCGACGGCGCCCGCGGATCATCGCTCACCCCCGCCGGCGAGCGCGCCATTGAGGTCTATGAAACGCTGCAGGCCGAAATCAACGAGGTCATCGCCGCGAAGGCCGACACCCTCATCGCCAGCATTAACGCGTAATGGGCTTTTAGGGACTGATTTTTAGTCCGCCGCACTCACGAATTAAGGCGCGCGCCACAAAATGGGCCCATCTACTACGTTTAGCTGAATACCCTCGACCATACCGAAAATCGTGATAATAAAACCGCTGGTAGACGGCTTGCTTGTTTTTAAAAATAGCCGGTATGGCCGACCCCTAGGGGTTAAACGTAGTAGATAGGCCGTTTTCGTGGCACAGGCCACGATGAGCTACCTTCGGAGGGCGTTGTCGAGAGTAGCCGCCACCTGAAGGGGGTCGTCGGTGCCGGCGAAGAGACGGATGGTACTCCCCTGCTTGCCTCGCGGGGCCGAGAGACGTGTTGTTGCGCCGCCGGCGGGCGATGTGCGGAACTCATCCGGAAGCATGCTGAAGAATTCGCCCGCGGTACGTCCCATCAGGTCGAACTCCACAGCTGGACCAAAACCGTGCTCGAGGATGCCCGTCGCGACGACGTGATCGGGATGCGAGGTCAGCCCGGGATAGCGCACGTTGCACACCATCTCGTTCGCGGCCAAATATTCAGCCAGCGCGCGGGCGCGATCGAAGTGCGCCTGCATGCGGGCATCGAGCGAGGACAGTCCGCGTTCCAGCACCCCGGCCTCATCGGCGGACAGATTGAGTGCAGGCAAACCGCAACCCTCGAGCAACGCATGCGCGCATTCGGCGGCGGCGTCCACGCGGTGGCGTTTAAGCTGTGAGCGTGCGACCGACGCTGCCACGAGCTTGCGCGGAGCCTCGCCGGCGCCCAAGCGATCGAGCGCTTCGAGCGATAGCACGGCGCCTAGATGCAGCGGGTCACATCCAAAAACGCCAGCCACCGTGTTGTCAACGATGAGCAGAGTGTGCATCTCACGGGCCGCGCGACCCAGAGCGCGCAAATCGGGCACACGCAGGCCAAAGCCGCCGATCGAGTTCACAAGCCACCACAGGTGCAGTCCCTCGGCATCAAATGAAGCATCAAAGCCCTGGGACGCAGCGGCAAACGCCGCAACCGAAGGCTCCTCCACCATCACAGCACCGCAGCCGTCGAGGCCGCACGCAAACGCATCGGCAAAGTCATCGGCAAATACAACCAAGCGGTCACCGGGTCGCACAATCCCCAGCTGCGACAGCGCCGCCGGCACATGAGAGGCCGCAACCAGTCGCGCCTCGCGCGCGCCGGCCCTTGTAACCCAAGCCTCTTCTAGCTGCTTTACGCCCATGCGGCACCGTCCCTTCAAAAACAAAAACCCATGATGCGAGTGTTCCCCGCATCATGGGCAACGGCAGCAGTATAGCCCCGACGGGCAGGCGCTCGCCTAAATGCTGAGCGCGTGAAAGTTCACGTTCGCACCAGCAGCGTCAACGGACACGCCATAGGCCTCGGGGTAGATGCGCGTCGAGAACACGAGCGCACCGTCATTGACGAACACCTCGACCGACGAAACATCGCCAACAATGCGCACGTTGCGCACCTCGTCGACGGGCTCCCAGCGCACCGTGCGCCCACAGCCGGCAGAAGCGCGCGATTCATTCACAAAGCGCATCTCAAAGCGCGCGGGCAGCTCGCCTTCGGCCGGCAGGAACGAAAGCAAAAGCTCGCCATCAACGGTCGCGGCAAACGCACCGTCAACGCCATCGACCCTAACGTCAAAGCAGGTATCGCCGGCAACCTCCAACGTGCCCTCCCCCACGCTCACCGAGACATAATGATGCTCAATCTCGCGCGCCGGCTGCTGCAACACCACGCCGTCGGCACCAACCGTAAGCTCGCGCGGCACCGTCATGCAGTGCTGCCAGCCCGCCACCAGCGTAGGCGCATTGCCATAGGTCGGCTCATCGGGCATGCCCATCCAGCCAATCAGAATGTGACGACCGTCCTCGGCGACAAACTCTTGCGGCGCGTAGAAGTCAAAGCCGGCATCCCACAGGCGAAACGTGCCAAGCTCATACTCGCCAGCGCCATCGGCAATGTCACCGCTAAACGGCATATAGCCTGCGGCATACACATTGCCGCGATCCCAGTGACCACCTTCAAGACCCTGCGGCGAGAAGGACAGGAACTTCGCAGGTACGTCTCCATCCGCCTCGAGCTCAAGGTAGCCCGGGCACTCCCACATAAAGCCAAAACGCTCGGGCGTCGACACGCGATTCTCGAGCTCCCAGCTCAACATGTCGCGCGAGCCATACACCAAGATCTCGCCCACATCGCGCCCGGCGCCCTCGCCGTGCATGGCGCAAAAACGACTCTCGACATGCGGCCCGTCAACGCGACGACGCGCTCCCAGCACCATGTGGCAGCGGCCGTCCGCATCGCGCCACACCTTGGGATCGCGCACATGGCAGGTCAAATCCTCGGGATAATCCTCGGACGCCAGCACCACGCGCTTGGCACCAAACGTCTGGCCGTCGGTGCTCTCAACATAAATGGTATCGGCACGGCGGCCCGTATTGACGTAATCGTACGTCCCATCCGCATCGGAAAGCTTAACGTTGCCCGTATACAACACGCGAATGCGGCCATCCTCGGCAAGCGCAGAACCGGAATACACACCATGGCAATCGAACGGCTCGTCGGGCAGCAGCGGCGCGCCCACGTAATCCCAGGTCATCAGATCGCGGCTCGTGGCATGGCCCCAAGCTTTTACACCACCCTCGACATCAAACGGCGCATACTGAAAATAGGCATGGAACACGCCACCTGCCTGGCAAAGACCGTTGGGATCGTTGAGCCAGCCCGCCGGCGGCATAAGGTGAAAGCGCTGGCCGTACGCGCCGTGGCCACATTCAGTGGCAGCCGCCTCAACGGCGGCAACGAGCTTTGCCAGGTCGCGACCAAGTGCATTAGACATAGAACGTCCCTTTCAAATCTAAGATGTGGCGGCACCAACCGGGGACGCCAAATACAAACGGGAAAACCCGCAGGCACACAAGCCCGCGGGCACTCCCAACGAAATACTTAAGCCTGCTCAGCCGTCTTGGGCTCATCCTTGTACAAAACAAACGAGATGGCAAAGGACACAAGCGCGGCAACCGCGAACATAATGGCATACTGCACAGGCTGGGCCAGGCACAGCAGGATACCGAAGATGCCGGTAACGCCGGTACCCGAAGCCGCAAGCGAGGTGAGCGCGCAGACCAGGGCACCGCAGCCACCGCCGATGCAGCCGGCGATGAAGGGCTTAAAGAAGCGCAGGTTCACACCAAAGATAGCCGGCTCGGTAATGCCCATGAAGGCGGACAGGGCCGAAGGAAGCGCCAGACCCTTGATCTTGGCATCGCGGGTCTTAAAGGCAACGGCGAGCGCGGCGCCACCCTGGGCGATGTTAGCGGCACTGGCGATGGGCAGCCAATAGGTCACGCCGTACTGAGCAAGCTGGCCCAGGTCGATGGCGGTGTACATCTGGTGGATGCCGGTGACGACCGTGGGGGCATAGAACAGACCGACGATAAAGGAGCCGATACCAAACGGCAGGGTGAGCAGGGCCTGAATCAGGCCGAGAACGGCGTTCTCCGCCCACACAAAGACAGGGCCGACGGCGATGAGCGTCACAAGCACGGTCACGAACACGGAGACGAGCGGGGTGACAAAGAGGTCGAACATCTCGGGAACGATCTTGTGCAGGCGCTTCTCCAGGAAGGCCAGGATCGCACACGCGATAACGATGGGGATAACATGGCCCTGATAACCAACCCACTCAAAGCTGTACACGTCGGGGATGACGGTGACCATGGTCTGCACGCCCTCGGAGGCAACCGTGTAGGCACTCTGCAACGAGGAGTTGATGAACGCGCCACCGACAACGGCGCCAAGGTACGGGTTGGCGCCGAAGGCCTTGGCCGCAGAGTAGCCGATCAGGATCTGCAGGATGCCAAAGGACGTTCCCGAGACCAGGTCGGCAATCTTGTAGATGCAGTTATTGGTATCGAGCGCGATAAAGCCGTTGGAAGCCATAAAGTTGAGGGCACTCATAATACCCAGCAGCAGGCCCGAGGCCACGATGGCGGGAATGATGGGGACAAAGATGTCGCCGAGCACCTTAATGGCGCGCATAAAGATATTCTGCTGCTGCGCCGCGGCCTCCTTGACCTCTGCCTTGGAAGCAGCACTGATGCCGCCGAGGGCGATGAACTCGTCATAGACTTTGTTGACGGTTCCGGTGCCAAAGATGATCTGCAGCTGGCCCTGGGCCTCAAAGACGCCTTTGGCGCCGTCGATGTTCTCGATGGCCCCCTTGTCGACCTTGGCGTTATCGGCAATCACCAGACGCAGGCGCGTGGCGCAGTGCGCGGCCGAAACGACATTGTCGGCACCGCCGATATTGTCGAGCACCTCTTGGGCAGATTTGCGGTAGTCCATGACTTCCCTTTCCTTCAGCGGGCGTTTTCGCACCCGGTCATCTTTGCACTTATACTGTAATCGTTTTCAGTTTCATATAGCTGTAATCGTTTTCATATACCGGCGAACGGTAGCATTGAGCCGGTGAAGGGTTGTTTTGGATAAACAACAGTGGTCTAGGGGCAGCAGTGGACGCCCAAAACCTAGACATTCATGAGCTGATGACCAAGTTTGAGCGTTCGCAGGCCGCCCTCCCCTTCCACGCCATCGAGCGTGTCGAGCAACATGTTGGTAGCCTCCACGCCACTGGTCAGGTAACCATAATGCACGGTGGGGATGCCGCCCGTCAGGGCACGCAAAAAGGCGTTGTCACCAAAGCCACTCACGCGACGCACACCCTCGCCTGTGCCGCGCACCTCATCAAGGGCACGCAAGGCACCGGCAGCCATGGTATCGGTCGCGCAGGCGATAAACGAAACATCCGGCACTTCGCCCAGCAGCTCGCGCGCGGCGTGATAGCCCGAATCGAGCGTGAACGAGCCACGTCGAATCAGGTTGGGATCGAGCGCGACCCCCGCGGCCAGCAAACCCGCCTCAAGGCCGCGACGACGATCGTAACCAGCCGCGCGGTCCTCTTCGGTAACGCCGATGTAGGCAATCTTGCCGTCGACACGCCCCGCAAGCGCATGACCCAGCTCGTAGGCTGCCTCGTAATCGTCATGGTAGACGCAGGCCGCGCCCTCGACGTTTTGTCCGATCAGCACAATGGGCACGCGGCATGATGCAATAGCCGCACGATGTTCGTCGGTAATCATGGTTGCAACCAGCACGATGCCGTCAACCGGTTGGTTCTGGAACAAATCGAGGTACTCGAGCTCGCGCTCGGCAACGTTGTCGGTATTCGCGAGCAACATCTGGTACCCGCGGCGACCGAGCACCTGACCGATACCCGCAGTAATGCGGCTCACGGATTCCGAGTTGATCTTGGGCACGATGACGCCGATGAGCTTGGTGGAGCCGGTGCGCAGCGCGCGGGCCTGGTTGGACCGCACGTATCCGGTCTGCTCGATTGCCCGTTTAATGCGCTCGGCTTTATCGGCCGAGATATATCCACCGTTGAGATAACGCGAGACCGCAGCGTTCGAAACGCCCGCCAGCTCAGCGACATCCTTCATACGTACCAAAAAGCACCCCTGACAACGAATTCACAAGCACCATGATACCCAACTATCCGTGGTACTCGCCGTTGTACTGGATGAGCGTTAGGTCCTCGACGCCATCGAGCGCGCGAATGGCATCTGCGTACGGCATATCCACGCCGTCCGAGAACACCTCCACGGCCATCTCCACCTTGTCACCGCGCATGGTCTTGGACTTCACCGTAAACTTGGTGCGCCCAAATGCACGCACGATGTCGTCGCCGGTGGTCTGGCCCGTGTAGTGGATAACCATCATGTACACGCGCGCCTTGTCCTGGTGGCTCGCGAAGCCGGCAATCATCACCACGATCACCACTGCCGTGAGTCCTACGAGCGCATACATACCGGCTCCCGCCGTAATGCCCGTGGTAATGGACCAAAACAGATACAGCAGGTCGAGCGGGTCCTTGACCGCCGTACGGTAACGAACGATGGACAGAGCACCGACCATACCGAGCGAGATGACCACGTTGGTCGAGATCGCGAGCGTGACCATACAGGTGAGCACGCACATGCCCACGAGCGTCACGGCAAAACTGCGAGAATACACCACGCCGGTAAAAAAGCGCTTGTACACGCAATAGATCAGGATGCCCATGGCGAGCGCCACGAGCAGCGACAGGCCGATCTTGGCAGGGTCGACCTGACCAAACGCCTCCAAGACGGAGTTCTTAAAAAAGTCCCTGGTGCTCATGGTCTAAATATCCCCTCGGTTCTCAAAATCCGATTCCCAGTAGTTAAAACCGCGCAGGTAGGCAGTCTTTTCGTAACACAGGCAGTACTTGGAGACCGCCGTAAGCTCAGCCGCGCCCGGCGGCACCATATCGCGCACCAGCTGCGGGCAAAACTCCGTAAACTTGACCTCCATCACCAGCTTGCCAGGCTCCAGGACCGGCAGCGCGGGCAGCGTCGCGTCAAAGATGTCGAAGCTTCCCACCGCGGCGCGCACGTTCATGTCAAACGTGATGCGCACCGTGCCCTCGTCCATCACCCACGGCTCGCGCTCGTAGTCCACGATAGTCCTCGGGCGCATCACGTTGCAGATGCACTCGATGTAGAACTCGCGACAGAGCGGATAGGAACTCCTCAGCAAAAAGTCGTAGTCGCCGGCCAGGATCTGCTCAAACTCACCGCGCGTGAGCGGCGCGTCCTCCTTATAGATCCAGCTGCCGTACTTCTTTTTGCGCTCGAGCTTAATCACCTTGTCGCTGCCGTTATAGATGCGCACGCGATACTTTTTGCGCATGAGAATACCGGCGTCTTTTTCCTCGTAGGCCGAGTTGCAGTAGTCGTCAAAGTACAGGCTGCGTATGGTGTAACCACCCGCCTGCGCATGCTTGTCCAGCTTAAACACCGGCGCCATACGACAGGCAAGCGCGGCGTGCTCGCCCTCGTTAATGAGATATTTGAGCTCGTGGCGGTAACGCTCCTGCGTGGTACGCGCAGGCGGGGCCGCCAAGCGCTCAAGCAGCGCGCTAGCCCTCCTCATACGTGTCCTCCACGACCTTACCGCCGTCCTGCACGTAAAAACACTTCATGCCGTACTGCTTACCATCGTCGGTCACATAGTAGTCAAACGCATCTTGCGTATAGTCGTCGGAGTTGGTGGCGCGCACGCGCACAAAATACTGGCCGGCATCGGGTGCATCGCAGGTCACCTCGGGCAGCAGCACGTCCTCGGCCTTAAAGATCACGTCGGTAATAGCGTTATCACGCGCCAGCTCCACGGTATAGCGAATGTCGCGCGCCTTAAAGTCGTACGACGCGTCCCAATTCACGCGCAGTTTACCGTTATCAATCTGCGGCACGCCGATGTAGAACGGCATTGGCTTCTTATAGCTCTCGCGGAAGCTCTGATAATTCTCCTCGATCTCGGACGGAATCGCCGCGGCGATTTGCTCGTATTGGTCCTTGGTGACAGGCAGATTGTCGATATCGGGCGAAGCAAAGACGAGCGGCTCCGTCACCTCGCGATAATGCTCGATCATCTTGCTCAGTCGTTCCTCGGTCAAATACGAGCGCAGGTCCTTGACGGCAGCGTCGAGCTCGCTGCGGAACGACTTGCTACGCAACGCGCGGTTAAACAGCACGTTGCCCCAATAATTACTTACGCCGCGCTCCCAGCTCGCATAATCCGAGAACCCCTTCAGGCTCAGCTCCAGCTTGCGCAGCATGCCGTCGTTATCCCAATCTAAAAAGTACCAGGTATTTGAGTTGAGCGGGCTGTACAGATAGCAGTTACGGTTCTGCGTATCGCAATTGCCCGTCAAGATCTGAAACGCCATCCAATAGACCAGGTTCTCGGTATCGAAGTAGGTGTCGAGCACATCGTCGATCTTTTGCGTATCGTCGTTGAGCGCATCGAGCATCTCGATTAACTTAGTATGGTCCGAGTCGCCCTTAATCTCGAGCATGCCCTCGAACGCCGTCTGGTTATAGTCGGGGTCATCCGCCAGCTTGATGGTGTCTTCGAAGCGATGGAAATCGAAGCTGTTCACCTTATACAGATGCCCGCTCTTATCCAGACCGTGGGCCTTGAGCGCCGTCTTGTTGAGCTGCTCCACCTGCGTAAACAGACCGTAGTCCTCAAAGGTATCGTTGGACTTTTCGGTCTGGTCGCACACCCACAGATGCACAAACTGCGTGCGCAAGCCCATCATCTGGGGAATCCCACGGACGAGGTCATAGGCCATCTTGTTGCGAAAACGCATACCCTCACCCATGTGCTTGTTAAGCGCAATCGCGCGCTGATGGCGCCAGGTACCCTTGCCCTTTTTGAGCTCTACTTTGTAATTCTTTTGCGAGTTCATGCTTGACGTCTGGCCGCGCACCTGCACGGTAGCATTGGGCGCTTCCTCGCCATAGCCAACCTCGCCGGCCACCGGGCCGTCTTCGTCTCCCGCCTGCAGCAGGCCCATAACCTGATAGCGCGTCACGCCCATGTCGGCATAGTCATAGACCGAGTACGTGTTGATCTCGGCCCACGAATGGTCGGTGTTCTCGGAGCTGTTGCCACGCGAGACCGTAAGGTACATGCACACAATGCCCGAATCGTCATAGACCTCGTAGAGGTCATCCTTATCACGCAGATGCTTGGCCTCGCCAGACGCGTCGGCCTTTTTAATCTTGCCCTGCTTCTTGGTCTTTTTGGTCGAGGATTCGTCCTGCGAAGAGCAGCCCGAAAGCAGCAACGTGCCGGCAGCCGCCTCGATCAAGCGGCGGCGCGATATCATCCTATCGGTCATCAGGACCTCCCCAATGGTTGCGATACACGCGAACCACCGTGCGCTCAAACGCACCATGCGGCTCGCCCTCTAGACGCAGCTCCTCGTAGCGCTGCTCGGCACGGTCGAGCAAGCGGCCCAGCTCCGTAAAGCGACCCGTCTTGTCGGTCGCCACAATGGGCTGTTGACTCAGGATACGATACGGCAAATTGGCGGTATAGGTATCGAGCCGCATGAGCGCCACAACAAAAAACACCGCCGCGCCGAGCAAAAAACCAAAGCCATAAAACTGCTGCGGAAAGAACAGCGAGACGATGGTCGCCAGCCCCGCCACGCCCGCGAACAGCCCGGAAGCAAGCACGGCGCCCTTGTAGTCGGTAAAGTACAGCAAGATGAGCATCACCGTATTGCCCACGGCATACAGGCCATAGCCCACACATAACGTGCGAAAATACCCGTGCATCAGGTTGTTGAAGCCCAGTGGCAGGGCCGAGAGCACCGTGGTCTCGAGCGAAATGACCGCCGCCGTCACAAACAGCTGCTTGAGCGCACAAAACCGCAGCTCCCGGTTGAGCGTGGCGAGCATTTCCTCCTCGGCCACCACGATGTCGCCCACCACGCCGCCGTCGTTAAACAGGCTGTAGTAGTCGCGGTAGCGCGGATAGAAGTTGACCTCGACCGACACCACAAAGTTGACGGTCGTGACCAGAATAGTCAAAAACGCGATGAGCGCCGGCACATCATGATAGGGCGCGCCGTAAAAAAGGCCTTTGACCTGCACGCCAATGGGCCCTGCCCAGATAATCACCAGGTGCGCAAAGAGCCCCAGGTTGGTAAACAGGCCCGTGAGCGCCAGCGGCATAAACTGATCGAGCCACTGCAAAAAGAGCCAGGGGCTGCGGTCGCTCTGCGGAAAATACCGGTACAGCAGCACCACGTCCCAGGCGAGCATCACACCGTAGCCCAGGGCGATCGAGGCCAGCAGGCCCTCGACCGGCGGCAGCCCCAGTGCCAGCGCGGCCAGGGCGCACAGACACGCCACGCCAATGGCGGCCGCAAAGCTGCACAGGATGCCGCGGTAATCCTTAATAGCGGTGAGATAGCTCATGCCGTTCCAGTTGACGATCATAATGTTGAACAGCCATAGGCACAGCAGCCCCTGCAGCAGCGTGGCGCCCGAGAACAGCAAAAAGACGCCGTAGAGCACCGTGCCCGCAACGAGCATGATGGCGTTGGAACCCCAAAACGAGGGCAGGACCTCTTCTTCGCGCTCGGCAAACAGCATGTCGGCCAAAAAGCGCGTGACCGGCATGGAGAAAAAGCTCGTGAGCGTAAGCGACGCCAGCAGCGTATACGTCACCATGCACACCAGCAGATCCTGGTTGGCGCGTCCCACGCCCCACATTCCGCACAACACCAAGATACCCACCTGGAGCAGCACGCCCAGCAGCATGGGACCCGTGCACACAATGCCGGCGTAGCCATAGGCGCGCATCGTGGCAAACAGACCTTTGCGCCTAAACAGGCGTTTGAGTTCAAAACCGATTCCGGCCACCGGCTACTCCCCCTCTCTGGGCAGGTCAAATGCACGCGCCGTCTCGTCGTACAGCGCGCGATAGTTGGCGAGCATCTGCTCGTGTAGGTAGTAGGTCGCCACGCGACGCTGGCCGCGCTCCCCCATTTCCAGGCGGCGTGCACGGCTCGCGCACATGCGCTCCATGGCATCGGCCAAGCCCTTGCGATACATAGGCGGCGTCACAAAACCTGCCACGCCAAAGTCATCGCCCGGGGCGCCCTCGAGCAGCTCGCGACAGCAGCCAACCTCGGTCGTCACGCAGGGGCGACGTGCAGCAAGCGACTCCAGCACGCTCAACGGCTGGCCCTCGGAGATGCTCGTTAAAATGGTAAAGTCGAGCTTTTCCATGTACTCGACCACGTTGACGCGCCCGGTAAAGATCAGGTCGCGCACGCCCAGGGTGTCGACCAGCGCGTGGCACTCGGCGCCGTACTCCTCATCGTCCACGCCGCCCATAATATGCAGGCGCACCTTGGGCAGGCGCTCGTGCAGCTCAAAGAAGGCATAGATCATGGTCTTAACGTCCTTGATGGGCGCCAGACGCACCACCGCGCCAATGTCCACCCAGCCGTCATCGGGCTTTAAGGGAATGTCCTTAAAGCGGTCGAATTGAATGCCGTTGGGGATGACCAGGCATTTGTCCGCATCGCAGCCCATGTCGATCTGCGTCTTTCGGGCGTTGTGAAACAGGCTCGTCACGCGGAAGGCGCGACGGTAGATCTCCTCCGAAAGCAGGTAGAAAAAGCGAATCCAGCGGTCCTTAAACGACGGCACCACCCAGTCGGCGCGAATAATCTCTTCCTCGCGCTCGCGCGTATAGATGCCATGCTCGGTCAGCAGCACCGGCGCATGGTGAACGCTTGAGCCCAGGCAGGCGAGCAGACCGCCGTAGCCAGTCGAGATGGCGTGGTACACATCGGCCACCGGCACCTCGCTGCCCAGCAGGTAGAGCACGGGCAGCAGCATGGAGCGCATGGTGTGGAATGCATCGGCAAAAGGCGTGTAGGGGTACTCGGCCAGGCACACGTCGCGGAAGATATCCATAAAGGTGCGGCTCTGCAAAAATGAGAGCGGATGCACGTGGCGACGCTGGAAAATGTCGGAAAGCACGTCCCAGTCCGGATTGGAGAGCGAAACCAGACGGCGCAACGCCTCGCGCTCGCGGTCGTTAAAGTCGACTTCTTGCTGCTCGCCCGAAAGCCGCAGGGCATCGTCCAGAAACACCTCGTGCACCTCGACCACGTTGTCGGGCAGCTCGTAGACAAACTTGCCGCGGTCGGCAGCATGCGCGCCAATCACCCACAGCACAAACTCGTGCTCGGACATGGCCTGTATATAGCCGTGCATCCATGTGGACACCCCGCCGTGCACATAGGGGTAGCAGCCCTCGAGTACCAAGCAGATTCTCATTTGTCGCCGCCCTCCTTGCGCACAATGATCACCGTCTTGTCCGTGGCCTTGACCAGGTACAGGTCACCCGTCAGATGCGTAATCTCGCCACCCGTAACCGCACCCGGCTCGCCGTTGTTGGCGCGGAACATGAGCCACGCTTCGTCGTGGAAATTGCCCAGACTGAGCGTCCAGGCATCCGCACTGGTATCCACGCTCACCGTCACGGACGAAAAGCGCTGAATGGCACCCGAGCATTCCGAACCGGTCTGACGACGCAGGTCGGGCGCAGACTTGGTAAGCCAGTCCAGGTAGTCGGTCAGGCCGCCCTTGTAGACCTCCCAGCCCTCCTTGGCGCCTCGATCGGGATCGAGCAGGTCGTCCGGGTGCATAAAGTGCGTGCTCACGTAGTGCATGTTGAGCTCGGACACGGCAGCCAGGCGCATGTAGGAATCGTCGACCATGCCGCCCGAGACAATACGCGGCTGCTCCACAATGCCATCGCTCGCCACGCCAAACTCCTGCACGTACGGCAGGTCGGTGCCGTCCTCAAAATACGTACTGGCAATGGTCTTAATGCGCGGCACGTCGGTGCCGATAAGCTTGCGCGCGCGGGCCGAAAGGATATTCGACGGCGGCACGTAGACCGAGCCGTGCGCGTTGGGCAGCACCTCGTCCTGAAAGGCGATAAGCTCGTTGAGCGATGCAACGATCGTCTCCTTATTCTTCCACGTCTTGTAGTCGTAAAGCGTGCCATAGTCGGTGTCCCAGAGTGCCAGCGGCTGATGGTTGTAGCCGTGAAAGCCCAGCTCTCCGCCCATCTGCAGCAGCATGCCGCCAAAGTAGCGGAACTGCGTGGTATCGGCCTGGCGCGCGGGCTCGGTCTGGTTGACCGTATCCTCGTAGTTTTCGATCATCACGCCGGTATAGCGAATGCCGTATTTTTGCGCGAGCTTTTGCAGATCGGGCCACCAGACCTTGGCATAAAAGTCGGCAATGGAAAGGCCGTAATCACGCTTTATGTAGGTGCCATCGCCCGAGGGAACGGGGCTGGGAAAGTCATCCAGATAGAAGACGGCGCCGTTAATGACCGGATAGGCCGTGGCATCGCCCAATAGGCTCACGGCCGCGGCATAGAAACCACGCATGACCTTGTCGTAGATACCGATATTGCACACCACGGTACGGCCGCTGCCGCAATCGCTCGACCAAATAAGCGGAGTACCCGTGTCACCGGTTTTAGCCCACACGTGGGCCGTCTCACGCAGAGAAACCGAAAGCGACGAATCGAAGGGATCCGAGAGCTCATAACGCTGGCCACCGCCAATCATAAAGTCCTCGCTCGGCACGATGCTCTCTGCCGTCGCATATTCATAGCCGGCAGAATCGATGCCCAGCTTGGGACCGATTGCCTGCAGATAGCTCGAATTGTCCGGCGTCATGGCGAGCATCAGCGAACCGCCGGCGCTCACCCAGCTCATGATGTCGGAGAGGTGCGTACCGAGCCCGTCGAGCGACGGCATCAGTAAAATCACGCGGTCGAAGGATGTGAGGGAAGGAATCGCATCAACACCATCGGTGGCAATATCCACATCGCGGTGGGCGATCTTCATGTCAAGCAAGATCTGGTCGAACTGCTCTTTGACGTCCTCGACGCCATCTTGTTCCGAGTCGGTAATAACCAAGCACGTGGGCTTTTGGCCAAACATCGCCGAGCTTGCCGGCACCGCATCGCTGGCGGCAAGCATCCCCAGCTTATGCTGGCCCGCACTGTACTGAACGCCGGCACGCTCCACCAGCAGCACGGCGGCCATGGCAATAAAGACCGCCCACACCACGAGCAGTCCCATCCAGCGAAAATGGCCCGCACGGTCGCGGATATGCTGCACCACGCTCATCGGGCCTCCTCTCCTTCGCGCCAAAATGCCAGCCTCTCGCGATTTTCGGCATTCAAATACACATGCTGCTTGTCGATCGCGTCGATTACACGCCGTACCGTCTGCCCATCGCGACGAATCACAGCCAAGCGCAGGCAGAGCATCCACACGTCCTGCTCGTCTGACGCATCGATCACCAGCTGGCTGGCGACGTCCTCTGCCTTATCGATCTCGCCGGAATCGGCCAGCGCCGTGGCGTAGCGGATGCGCAACGCCAGCCCGTCCTCGCGTTCGCAACGACGCGCGAGCAAGCGTGCATACTGCTGACGCTGAATCTGTGCCACACGGCCCTCTGCCAAACCCGAGTCCAGATAGGCGCCCAAAAAGTCGCAATACGCATCCAGGTTATGCGAGCTGGGATCGGTCTTAAACGCACGCTCCAGCTGTTGCAGTTTAAGGTCGGACTCCTTGGAAATCTGCGCAACCGCCGTCGCGGCATAGTGCGCAACCTCAACATCGTCGTTGAGTTTTGCTGCCTGCAACTGTGCGAGGTACGCATCCGGATCCTCGGTAAGCATGGAGAGCATCAGACGGCGGCGGTCACCCGGATCGTTGACGATGAGCGCCTCCTCGAGCGGCACCACGCCGCCATCGCCCTCGCGCCCCTGCACCAACATGCTGCGGTGCATGTCATCGTTAATGCGCAGCGTCTCCAGCGTGGCATCCTTAAGGCCATCGCCGAACACCGCGCTACGCACCGAGAGTAGCACCACCAGCAATGGGCCCCACAACGGCACGAGTACCATTACGGCAAGCATGTGCCCGCGAACCGGGAGCAAGCCCAGTTTCATAAGCGTCCACAGCACCAGACACACCAGCGCATGAATTAATAGCAGTACGGTAGCAACAACAAGCGAGATCAAGCGGCCTCCCCTTCACCGCTTACGGTGGGCGCGATGCGCTGCAGCAGGGCCACAACGTCCTCGCTGCCGACGGGTTCCACCGTAATGTGCTTGGCGGCCATGCGTTTGCAAATAACGGGCAGGTCGGCCTCGGTCGCCTGACGCATGAGCAGGTAAAGTGTGTCTCCATCGACCAGGCCCGCAGCGTCACTCTCGCGAATCGCCGACCCAATAGCGCCGACCAGCTCGCCAACAGGCTCCATGCCCGAAACCACGCGCAAGAGCAAGAAGCTTCCCATCTTATTATCCGCAAGCGCCTGCTCGGCGGCGAGTTCCTGGCCAAAGGCGTCGTGGTTGAGCACGCACGTGCCGGCAACGCAGCGCTTATCCTGCGCCACTGCTTCGTAATCGAAGGCGCGTCCCAGCGCGCTTTCCACCAGGCCACACAGGATGCGGAACAGGTTTTGGTAGTACAGGGTCATTTGGCTTTCTGCCACGTGACGCACAAAGATCAACACAGCGGGCGCCCCGTCGCGCTCGATCGCATAGCCAAACATCGGAAGCCCCGACGTCAGTGCGCGGTTCACCCACAAACCGGAGTTCGCACCTTGGAGCACGGACGCAAGGTCATCGAGCGAGAGCGAGCGCGGCACATCGTTGGAAATCGCCGGGCTCGCCGCTACCAGGCGCGCAAATGCCCCGCCCGAAACATGGTAGATCGTCACCGAATCGTTCTCGAGAATCTCGCCCAGCAGCTCACAACACTTGCGGTATATATCGCGCGGGTTGAGTACGTCGAGCTCCTGCGTCACGGCAAAGATCTTGCCAAAGCTGTCGTGGCGCCCCACAATCTGTCGCTTGTAGGCGCGCTTGTCCTCAATCACGTCGTGATAGAGCCGCGTGAGGAACGTGTTGCGATTTCGCACAAGCTCGTTCTCGTCGCGCCCGGCTTTAATGGCCTCGCTGTTGCGCAGCTGCACATAGCCGCACACGGCGCCCACAACAAAGTACGCGATAAACGGCAGCCAGTTGGACGGCTCATAGAACAAGCCCTGAAAGGTGTATCCGTACAGTGCAAAATAGCTCAATGCCAGACCCACCGATGCCAGCAGCGCCGCGATCAGGCCAAAGTCGAGCCCGTAGAGCGTGCCAATCAGGACCACATAGAGCAGTCGATAGTCGAGCACGTTGAGCTGGGCAGATTGGGAGAACAGATGCTCCAGCACCTCGAACAGCACCCAAGCGAAGCCCGTCTCCAGGCATTTAATGGGCAGCGCGCGCAGCTGAATGCGATCGATGGCCGCACAAAGGGGATTGGCCTTTTTGGTACCTGCGTTAGCCCAGCAGGCGTGGATGGTCGAAAGATCGCGCAGCAGGTCGTAACGCTGAAACCAGCCATAGCGTTTGCGAGCGACATCGCCTGCGGGCAACACATAGCCGGTCGACTCGCCATACGCAACGGACAGCCCGGGGAACAGGCGCTGGAGCGCGCCGCCTAAGTCCCCCGTTGTGCGATGGAAAGCATCTGCTACATCGAGCGTCTCAAAGGTCGCATCCCAACTATCAAAGACGCGATGCACCAGCACCGCTAGCTCCTCCGCGCACAGCAGGGGAAACGGCGCGTCCGCGGCACCTTGGAGCGCGACCGATCCGGTCGAGCATGCCTCGAACAGCGGCACCAAAAACGGATCGTTGAGCGCCGCGGAGGCAGTATACAGATAGGGCGCGCACAGGATCTTGGCTTGGATGTTGTCTTGAGAGGCATAGTAGCGGCACAGGTCGTTGGCCGCGCGGGCGATAATGCCCTTACCCGTTTGGGCGGCACCGTCTATGGCATTGGAGGCATCGTCAACGCCCGCCGCCCCATCGACGCCCTCCGCGCCCGCAGGGCCCGCCACAAACAGCAGCTGCACACGGCGGCCCATGCAGGCACGAAACACCGAGCGCAGCAGCTCAATATCGCCAAAAGTCTCGGTATGCGGAGTGAGATACGTGGAGAGGTAGACCACGCGGTCGAACTCATAGGCCTGGTCCAGGTGGCGCAGCAGCTCTTTCCACGAGCCGTGAGACGATGAATCGCGCTGCGCATCGTCGGCAGCTAAAACCTGAACATGGTCACCGGGAAACGCCTTGGCACAAAAGTCGTCGTCAACATACGCGGTGTTGCCAACAACCAGCACCTCCATGGCGCGCCCCTCCCTTAAATTCCTCTTTTGCCATAGTCAACATGCGTATTGTACGCTGTCAACGCAAGCCAAGCGCAACTTTCAAAGCTGTTTTAAGAACATCTTCAGAGGATGAGGAGGTGCCAAGGGCCTGAAAGGGCACTTAATTCGGAAGTATGCGGAAAATTCCTGGCATGCCGACCACACCGAATATAGGCAACGCTTCTACCTGCGGTTCCTTTATGCGGAAAAGCCGTTGTGCTCGGGGGATCCAGAATTTGCCGCATACTTCCGGCGGGTGATTCCAGAAGTGCGGTGAAAAACCGAGATCTGTCGAGCAGACCCCGGTTTTGGGCATCAGCGACCTGCGGTTTTGTTAGCAAAATTCGAGATGTGCTCGGCTAGTTCCGATTTTCCCCGCACTTCTCCCACGCACCAGACTCGCAATAGCCCGGCGCAATCCGCCCCAAACAGCCCGTCCAAGTTCTTGCGATACTCGATGCTTCGGTCTCTCGACATTGCCTGAGCGAGTGCACTCAGCCAACCGCCACGAGCAAACAGGAGGCCCGGCGCAGTTCATTCGCTACTACACCGGGCCTTCTTCTTAACCAACTAGTCAATTCGTTCCGTACGTCTCAAATATCGATCAAATTGAGGAACGGTAAAATCAACCTCTCCCCTTGCAGCGGAGTAAATCATGCCCTTACTAATTAATTGAGCTCGAAGGGGTCCAATAGACGAAACGTCTCTCCCCATATAATGAGCCACATTCGCAAGCGTACAAGGAAGCTCGCCGCAGCGCACCATGGCAATCAAAAACTCCTTTTGCCTTGGCGTGCATCGATCATATCGAACACTAAAGAAACCTTCGTCAAGACGTGCATCCGTTATAGAAGTGCAGTTGAGCACGGTTTCCAGAGAAACGAACTTACAATCAGATGAAGTCCAAATGGTCGAACAAAGCTCCTGGATGAAATACGGGTATCCCTCCGTATAGTCAATAATAGTACTGACCGCCTCGTCGGAATAGTGCACGTCAAGCTTTAACGCTGGCCTGACAATAGCCTCAACCGCCTTATCACGAGGAAGCGAGTCGACTTTTACAAAGCTAAACTGCCTCTCGGAATAAGTCTTGGCTTCGCCCAACATCTTTAGAAGCTTGGGCAGGCCGGCACAGCCAAACATAACGGGAAGGCCAAGCTGAGTCGCACGGTGAAGCGCGCATGCTAGGGCTTCAAGTTCTTCTTTGCTGGCATACTGCAACTCGTCAATTCCAATAAATATCGAAGATCCTGCAGCTTGAGCATATTTTCCCAGAACGACGAGCACATCGGTAAAATCGCCAGATAGATTATGAGA
The DNA here is from genome assembly GCA_937995345.1 of uncultured Collinsella sp. Classification (GTDB taxonomy): domain Bacteria; phylum Actinomycetota; class Coriobacteriia; order Coriobacteriales; family Coriobacteriaceae; genus Collinsella. Next base: position 35,034 of record CALKKS010000035.1, read on the forward strand.
CGAGGCGAGAGACGCCCCAAGAACCTCTTCATTAAAGCCCAAAGACAATGAACCATCGCCCGCGTCAACAGATAGCGTTAAGGATGCAAACAGGTTCTTAATCTGCTCCAATTTACTCTTAACGAGTTCAATTCTATTGAGCGAAGCCGCTAGCGTGCAGCAAGCCGAAGCTAAAGGAGCAATCAAACCCTTCTTCTCTTCGACCTCTATATGGCGAACAAGAATACCTTCGCCCTCGGCTATTGATTCGATCGAGTTAAGCAGCACCGTTTTGCCAACACCCCTAAGGCCGTACAAAACAAGCGAACGGCTCTGGTAGTTTGCAGCAAGGGCCTTAAGCTGAAGAGAGGCCGATTCGAGGATATCATCGCGTCCGGCAAGATATTTGGGCATCGCGCCGGCACCGGGCGTATATGGATTGCGATAATCAATCATTGCAAGCTCCTAAAGAATAACGACCGACCGACAATTTTGAAACATAATACCAAGACACCGATATAGCGGGCCATCGCAAATAGAAGCAAATCGAGCAGGGCGGCTCACGACACCTTACCGTGAGTCGCCCTCAATCGTTGTACATTTAATCTCGGAGATTTAATCTGGAATTTTAATACCTCGATAGAATCTCATCTCTATTATCTTTGAGATACTCGTCCAAATCCGGCACAGCAAATTGAACATAGCCCCTCTGAGGCGCCTGGATAACTTCTCGTGAAAGCAGCTTGGCCCTAACAGAACTCAGCTCACTCGTCTTTTTACCAAGGCGTTTGGCTAAATCCGAGGTCTTGGATTGCCTACTATCCTCGCACATGGCATACAGGTAGTTGATTTCATTACGGGAAAGACCCGAAATTGCAGGCTCGTGAACCACGTCGTGGAAACGCGCTTCGGCGAGCAGGATACCTTCATCAACATCGCGCCCAGTAACGAGAGTTGATTTCTCCCGATGAAGGTTGGCGCGCTGCCAAATTGAATACCCAACAAGCTGAACTAAATACGCATAGCCTTTTGTTGCTCTCGCCGCTTTTGAAAGCAAATCCCCGTCGAGAGAAAGGCCGGTTGCGCTAAAGCTATCACTCAGAGAAAGTGCGATCTCGATTTGGTTGATAGGAGCCAGGTCTTCAGGAACCGCGCGACGAAGAAAAGTAAGGGCCTTGCCGTTAATGAGATCCATAACGCCAGACGGCAATCCGGCAAAGGCAAGAGCGATGTTGACTTTCTCCCCGATAAGCAATTGAACTGTCGAGGCAATAATGCGCATTTCCTCAACTGGGGCATCTTGGACTTCATCAACAGCGATAAACAGGCCCTTTGAGCCCTGTGCAATCTGCTTTAGTTTTGCCCGAAGGCTCATTTCGCTTGAAGAAATGTCCAACTTGGCAGAAGCAATACCAACGTTAACGCCAAGCGAAGCGGAGGAAAAAGTCAGTTGGTCTTGAATCTGCTCCATAAGATCGTGCGACAAACGCGGACCAGCCGAAACAACAACGGCCTTCCAACCCAGTTCAATCGCTCGGTCGCGCAGATCGCAAAGAAGAACCGTTTTCCCCGACCCGCGCGGGCCTGTGATTCGCATAAGACGTGCGGGGGCGCCAACGCCGGACATGAGACCCTCCACGAACTCGAGAGAGATATCATCACGACCGATGATTCGAGGAGGCTCCGCACCGGCGGTCGGACGAAATGGATTGTAGAACTTGGCTTTGTCCATAACCAGAATCCTCAGGCAAACGTCGCTTATATAGATTTATAAACTAGTATATATGTATATATAGCTGTATAAGCGGCTATACAATCGATAATGTAAAGAGAATTCATCGAATTAAGGGGTACATTCAAGAGGGCGACGTGATCTTCTCCGGTCACCTGGGCGGCTACAAGTACTACGACATGGACAAGGCCATCGCCGCGGCCTTCGAGCTCGTCCGCAACGAGCTTGGCGTGGAGCCCACGGAGGCGTAGGATTACACATTAATCATTGCCGGTTACCCTGAAAGCAAGACGACATTTTGTTTAAAATTTGCGCTTAACAGTCCATAACGCCTTTTTGATAAAAGTCTCCCCCACTCACGCATTGGAGGGTTCGAACAAATGACATTTACTCGAACCCTCCAATGGATAGTAAAAAGGAAAGTAATGCCTTCAGCTGTTCAGGTTTGCGATAACATCTGACAAAACCGAACGCAAAGGAACCATTAATGCAGCTTACGCATAAACAGTTTAACGTTCTCTATACCCTGAGAAGGCGCCCCGGCATTACGCAACAACAACTTGCGGGCGAGTGCGAGATTGGGCTTACAGCGGCAAATGCCGCTGTAATAGACCTCTCAGAAGCCGGCCTCATCAAGGACGCCCACCTCACGCCTAAGGGCATGACCACACTAAAACCCTATGCCGTGGACAATGCCGTTATCCTTGCGGCAGGCCTCTCCAGTCGCTTGGCCCCCATCTCCTACGAACGCCCCAAGGGGCTTCTCAAAGTACGTGGGGAAGTCCTGATCGAGCGCCAAATTGAACAGCTACACGAAGCTGGGATTTTCGACATCGTCGTCGTTGTGGGATACAAGAAGGAGTCCTTCTACTACCTCGAGGACAAATACGGCGTTAAGATCATCGTGAATCGCTCCTACGCTGAGCGCAATAACAATTCCTCGATTATGCTCGTGCGCGAGATGTTGGGCAATACGTACATCTGCTCCTCGGACAACTATTTCGAGAAGAACCCTTTCACAGACCATGTCTGGAAGGCCTACTACTCAGCCGAGTTCAACCAGGGCCAGACACCTGAATGGTGTCTGGAAACCGACACCCACGACCGCATCACTAAAGTGAGGGTCGGCGGGTCCGATGCATGGTATATGATTGGCCACGCTTATTTCGATCGAGAGTTCTCAACTCGTTTTCGAGAAATTCTTGAGAAAGAATACGACCTCCCCCAAACCCGCAACAAACTCTGGGAAGATCTCTATGCCGATCATATCGACGAGCTTGACATGCAAATCCGCAGGTACGACCCGCCCATCATCCACGAGTTCGACTCACTCGACGAGCTGCGCAACTTCGACCCTCTTTTCCTTGAAAACCTTGATTCCGAGATTTTCGACAACATCGTTACCGTCTTGGGATGCGAAAAATCCGAAATTCGCGACGTCTATCCACTCAAACAGGGTCTTACGAACCTCAGCTGCCACTTTACGACCGATGACGGCGAGTGGGTCTACCGCCACCCCGGCGTAGGAACCGAGCTCCTTGTAGACCGCAAAGCCGAAAAAACCGCACTCGAGACCGCACGCACGCTCGGCCTTGACTCCACCTTTGTTTTTGCGAATCCCCGCCGCGGCTGGAAGGTGTCACGATTTGTGACGAATTGTAGAAACCTCGACGTTCACGACGACGCCCAATTGGCCCAAGCCATGCAAATGGCCCGCAGGCTTCACGAGAGCGGTGCAAAAGTTAATCGCTATTTTAGCTTCTATGAAGAGGGAAGGGGCTACGAACGTGCCATTCTAAAACACGGGCCCATCGATGTGCCGGATTTACCCGAGATGGATACGCAGGCAGCCGAACTGAACAGAATGCTCATTGCCGACGGGGGCGATCCGGTCCTCTGCCACAACGATTTCTTTAGTCTCAACTTCCTCGTAAGCGGCGACGGCCATGTCGATCTCATTGACTGGGAATACGCCGGTATGAGCGACTATGCTAATGATTTTGGAACATTCTGTGTTTGCGAACAGTTAACCGAGAAGAAAATGCGCAGAGCACTAGAGCATTACTTCAGCCGCAAGCCAACCGATGCGGAATGGCGTCACAACCTGGGACAGGTGGGCATGGCAGGCTGGTGCTGGTACACATGGGCACTGCTTAAAGAGGCAGAAGGCGATAACGTTGGCGAGTGGTCCCACATCTACTACCACTATGCCAAAACCTACCTTAAGAAGGCACTCGAGCTCTACAAGGAGTGCAGCGGGTAAGCAGCGGATTATCTCCCCATCACATGTTTAAGAGGAGCAAGATCAAGGCGGCATCCTCAGCGGCGACGACCGCCATGGCAAGGGGTACCGAAAAGGAAGCGGACACACTTATTATCGTATAAGCCCCATAACCAAGCATGCAACCATTATCGAAATAAGGCTGCAAGTCATCCCCATGCCTTACAGCCCGCGTTAAACAATGTCACGGCTGAACGCTTATAAAGCAAAGACCCGGCATGATAACCGGGTCTTCAAAAACTCTTTTGGTGCTCCATGGCGGATTCGAACCGTCGACCTTGGGATTAGAAGTCCCCTGCTCTATCCAACTGAGCTAATGGAGCATAAAGACGCGTATCCAAGCGAGTGCAAGTTCACGCGGCTAATAAATTATAGCCTACTTGAACTGGTCGTGGTACGCCTTGCAAACCTCATCCACGGGGCCATCCATGCGTAGATCGCCCTTCTCGATCCATACGGCACGCTGGCAAATGCGCTCAACCTGCTCCATGGAGTGAGAAACGAACAAGACCGTGACATCGCCACTCTCGATAAAGTGCTGAATGCGGCGCTCGCACTTCTGCTGGAAAAAGACATCGCCAACAGAAAGCGTCTCATCGACGATAAGGATATCGGGCTCGGTAATCGTGGCGATAGCAAAGGCGATACGCGCGACCATACCCGAAGAGAAGTTCTTCAGCGGCATGTCAACGAAGTCTTTAAGCTCAGCGAACTCGATGATCTCGTCAAAGCTAGCGTCGATAAACTCCTTGGTATAGCCGAGCAGCGCACCGTTCAGATAGATATTCTCACGCGCGGTAAGCTCCGGGTCAAAGCCGGCACCAAGCTCAATCAGCGGCGCAATATTGCCGTGGACCTTAACCTCGCCCTCGCTCGGCTCCAAAACGCCAGCGATGATCTTGAGCATCGTAGACTTACCGGAACCGTTAGTACCAACAAGGCCAACAACCTCGCCGCGATGCACATCAAACGAAATGTGCTTAAGCGCACGGAATTCCTCAAAGAACAGCTCGTGCTTGGCGAGCTTAATAAAGTACTCCTTGAGGTTTGTAAGCGACTCAGACGCCATGTTAAAGATCATGGTGACGTCTTTAACCTCGACAGCAAGGGGCTGCTTGCTGTAATCAATAGCAGATTCAGTCATAAACAGCACTCCTTAGATGTAGAGAATAAACTTGTGCTCGGTCCTGTGGAACACGGTATAGCCAGCAGCAAGGGCGATAACAGCCCAGGCAACACACAGGCCAAGCGTAAGCGCAGAGGGCACGGTGTTGAACAGGAAAATATCACGCATAAACTGCAGGTAGTTGTACATGGGATTCACCACAACAAGCACCTGAATCCAGCGAGCCATTTGACCAATGAAGTCAGTCGTCCAGAAAATCGGCGTCAGATACATCCAGGCAGTAATGACAACGCTCCACAGATGCATAACATCGCGGAAGAAGACCGCCAGTGCCGAAAGCATCAAACCCAAACCCATGCAAAAGCACATGAGCAAAAGGAGGCAAACCGGCAACAGGATTAAATGCCAAGTAGGAACTACATGGAACCAGAGCATGACCAAGGCGACGGCAACCAGAGAGAAAGCGAAGTTAACAAGCGAAAACAATACTTTCTGCACCGGAAATACCCAGCGATGCACCTTGACCTTCTTTAGCAGCGAGGAAGCCCAAATGATGGACATAAGCGCCTGATTCGTCGACTCGGACATGACGGAAAACGTCACGTTACCGACGATCAAATAAAGTGGATACATCTCAGGCGTGATAGAGCCATTGCGACCTTGGGCAAAGATAGTCGAAAACACGATCGACATGACAATCATCATCAACAAAGGATTAAGCACGGACCAAGCTACGCCCAAAACGCTGCGACGATACTTAATCTTAAAATCCTTGGTAACCAACTGCCTGAGGATAAATTTGTCCTTCTCATAATCATTTTTAGCGTGAGAGGCCGGTTTAGCCACCGCTTTCTGACTCTCTACATTGTCAGCCACGGACCATCTCCTTGTCTCGTAAAACATAACATTGGAAAGTATAGCCCTCCCACGTTGACGATAACCTACCGCAACAAATCTGGAGAACTAACCCATATCTAATCAAAGGGGCAGGCGATAGGTATACTTTCGACCAAGTGAGTCATTAAAGGAGTTCCTATATGGACTATTCGAATACCGCCGTCATAATCCCCTGTTACAACGAAGCGCTGACGATTGGCAAAGTTGTCGATGATTTTCATCGAGAGCTGCCCGGCGCAGTTGTCTATGTTTACGACAACAACTCGTCCGACGACACTTCGCAAATCGCCAAGCAACACGGGGCTACGGTGCGCCACGAGTCCAGGCAGGGCAAAGGTAACGTATGTCGCCAAATGTTCCGAGATATCGATGCCGAGTGTTACTTGATGGTTGACGGCGACGATACATATCCAGCCGAAGCCGCCAAGTCGCTCTGCAAGCCCATCCTTAGCGGCGACGCAGATATGACTGTTGGAGATCGTCTTTCAAACGGCACCTATGCCGAAGAGAATAAACGAGCCTTTCACGGCTTTGGCAACAACCTTGTTCGTGCCATGATTAAATGGATATACGGTTACAGCTTTGACGACGTGATGACCGGCTATAGAGCCATGAGCAAACCATTCGTCAAAACGTTCCCCGTCTTGAGTGAGGGCTTCCAGATCGAAACCGAGCTCTCCATCCATGCCGTCGATCACCGCTGGCGCATTCAAGACGTGCCAGTAGAGTATCGAGATCGACCTGAGGGCTCTGAATCCAAACTCAATACGATCAGCGACGGCATCAAAGTCATCGCAATGATCGGAACGCTCTTTAAAGACTATCGTCCGCTCAAGTTCTTCAGTCTTATTGCAATCATCTTTGCCATCATAGGTCTCGCTCTCGGAATCCCAATTGTTGCGGAGTACTTCCAAACCGGCTTAGTCCCCCGCTTCCCCACAGCCATGCTCGCGGCCTCACTCATGTTTCTGTGCGGGCTGAGCCTGGCAACTGGCCTCATCCTCGATTCCGTGGCAAAAGTTGAGAAAAAACAATGGGAGCTACAGGTGTATAACAAAACCGAATAAACTCTAACGACTCCAATAATTAACAGGAGGGTGTTGCCGTTTAGTGCGCTCATTGAACAGTCTTTTCACCATTAAAAGACGAATGCACGCCACTTGCCCAGCTTCAATCGACCGCCACGAAGCAATCCTTTCCATTAAGTTATTCTTAATGGAAAGGATCTTCTCAACACGAAGGATACAGAATGGGCATCCTGTCACGCATCATTGACCATCTTCCCGCATCAAAGCGAGCAATTAGAGATCTTCGCTCAGATGTCTATGAACTCTATGAACTCAACCGATCCATCAATGCGAGGATAGAGCAGGCTGACAACGGTATTAACGACAACCTGAATTTTAGGGCCGAATGGCTTAAAAGTGATAACGACGGCGTTTCGATGAGAATCGAAACGATGCTATGGCAGCTTTACCGAAACGACAACGAAGATCTGCAAGACACAAAGAAGCGTTTTTTCGCGTCGCTTCCGAAAGCCAACGGCGGGCTCAGGGCAATGCAGCTCGGATGTGCAAAGCTGCTTGGAGAGTTTGACTCATTATGTAAAGACAACGGTCTTCAATACTGGATCGCATTCGGAACGCTTCTTGGAGCAATCCGACACCAGGGCTTTATTCCTTGGGATGATGATAGCGATCTCGGCATGATGCGATCGGAGATTGACAGACTTATCGATATTGTCAGCGATGACGAACGGTATCGAATCTCAATCGTTTACGATGTCTGGAACTTCTGTAAGCAAGTTCGTTTTATGTACGCAGACATTAATAATCCCTGCTTTTTAGACTTGTTCATATTTGAAGAGATCGGCAACGCCGATAAAAAGGTATTCGAAACACAGTTGGAAGTAAGAATGCAAATGATTGCCGAGATGAAAGCCGCCCCCTATTTCAGGGAATGGAAGAGGAAGGAATTCATTCCAGCGTCTGACCCTCTTTCAAATCAGATAGAGGAAACGTTTGCAAAATTCCGTTCAATTGAAATAGAGTGGGGAATAATTGAAAGCCAACCCGCCGATGGCATGCTGTGGGGCATCGAGAACATGTACGTCCTGCATGACTATCAATGGGTATGTCGTAAGCAGGATGTGTTTCCAACACAAACTGTGACTTTTGAACAGATCCACTGCCAAGCACCAAATAATCTAAGAAAGTTCACTGAAGACGTGTACGGAGATATCTACAGAGTGCCAAAGGACATATCGACACACTGTGAACATGTCAGTAAAGAGCAGCTCCGCTCCCTAGAGGACCAGAAGTCATAGGGTTCAAAAGCCAAGGGATTATCGCGTATTAAAAGCGACAATCCCTTCATTATGCTCAGACACAATCACGAATAACCGTGGTATTCGCGCGACAATACCACGGTTACTTTAAATTTCTCGAGCAATCAACGGCTAGCACTCGGGCGAACAATATTAACTATCGGAAACGCCTTATCAGAGAAACGATTTTAAACATAATCCTATGTCGCTTTGTCCCAACTGGAAATAACGTCTGCTTTAATCCAAGCGGTCGGTATTCCGAAAGCGTAACTAAAAGGGACTCATACGCATCCATGCACCTGGCCAAACGCCAATAATCACGACAAAGTGCATTCGCCGGTTCAGAGAATGGAGTCGTATCCGATGAATAGAGCAACAATCCGCTCTCATCGGAGGCCTTATACTCCTTTGCCGTGCACTCGTTGGCCCACATGCCAACTTCTTCAAAGGAAGCCACGGACATACAGTTCGAATACGAGATAAGGCAGAAATTTAGCTTGCGCATCATAAGGCTTCGAACAGCAAATACACTTAGCGGTAAGCAGAAAGCATCTTTAGCGCTGCCCGGTTTCTTTTTATGCAACTGATACTTTTGAAACTCTTTAGCCAAATCGCCTCTTGGATCGATGCCCAGTTCAGATGCACAGGCACAGTACAACTCATATGGTTCAGGACAGATGGTAGAAAGCTGAGGCAAATCAACTATAAGAGCGGACGCCTCGCTCATCTCCCAACCATCCGCAGCGGCAAGATATGAGTCGCGCAAACGAGACGAAGTCGGCTTATTAAGCTCTTTCTCGAGGAAAACGCTCTTTACGGCAGCGAGTGAATCTTCTACGCCATTAATAATCTCGGCTGGGTCTTTTTTAAAGAAAGCACACCCCTCAACCCAAAGAACTCGATGATGACTAATCAAATCGACATCCATGATGCGAGGAAGCATAAAAGGAAGGACAATATGCGCTTCGGCAGCATCCATAGAACCAAAGAGGTCGCTGGGTCCAACTACCGGGAAAGTTGCTTGTCTGATTTCCAGATTCTCCGGAATAGCCTCGAGTATGTTAAGGCAATTGGCAAAGTTAAACTGACAATTATGAATTAGAAGCAATCGATACTTTCGGGTCGCGTCAAGCCGACGAATTAAGCTCTCCAGCGCAACGGCATATTTAATAGGCGTCGATTCCGCATAGCGCCATACGATATCAATCGTTTGGTTATCGACGGCAGCAGCATTAAACGGAGCAGGCGTCTCTTCAAAGAAAACAAGCGGGCGCTCCGAGATTTTAATCCCCCTCTTAGAGATATGAGAAACGAATACGCTGTATAGGATCTCGCCCAAATAGCCACAAATACGTTTATGAGTAGTCGTTTCGTTCTCATAGTCATATTCAGAGTCAAACTGCTGAAGAATCGAAAACTCAAATGCACAGAGCTCGTCGAAGAGGGTCTTCTTCATCACGAAGCAGTTATAACCCAGATACTTGGAACCGTTAAGATATGCGACAAGCTCATCTACATAATCAGGCTGAACAATCTTGCAAATATCAACCATATGGTCTAGCTCGGCTTGAGTAACAAGGCCATAAGCACACATATGGTCCCTTATAGTTTTTTTAGGGCCGCAAGGGGTGGGAACTCCCCTCACGTCCCAATAAGGAGCGCGTACAAGGTCGACCTTCTCGACACAGTCCCTAATCAAAGACTCGTTTGCTAGCTGATACTTTTTAATTGACAGTGGAGACAAACAGTCATCTTCAATCTGAGCATGATCGTTCGGCTCATATTTCTTCTCATCAAAACTGAAAAAACGGCGGTAATGGCATTGGCCAACATAATCTGCCTCTAAGTTTTTCCAAGCCCAATACTGACCGCTCATTTCACAAAAAGTGAAATTCCGATCGGAGATATTCTCGCCGCAATCATCGCGCTGACATCCAGGAATAGTCTCCTTACCCAAAGAGCCGACATGAACAGGTAGATACAGGTCGGAACAAGGAATGCAGACGGGCTTATGACACGAAACTAGTATTTTGATGTTGGGTTTAGACATATATCCCCCGGCTACGCCTTAAGTTTAAATTGATCGCGATGATTGGCGTGGTACTCAACCATAGTCTTTGTTTGCGCGCCACCGTAACCAAGATGGCCCACAACAATGTTTTCATTTACAACCATCACTCGCCCAGTAAAGCATGCATAGTTGCAAATATGCTCCTCGTCGTCTCCAAGGCCATATGGACCTCCGACAAAAGTCAACGGGAAATGCCCAAACTCATTCCACGCATCGCGCGTGAACAGAATGGCACCGATGCTATAGCGAATCGGGCAAATTGAATACTGGAAACCTTCATTTTCAATTGAGAAGCGCTCCGTAAGTGCATCGATATCGCGCAAAACAGGCTGAGACTCGCCCCACATATAGCGAGCGACCTTAGGTTCGGAAATGACCTGTCGATTGTGATGCAAACCATCCGAATACTTCATATCCGTGAGTCCAGTATTCCTGAAATCATCCAGGAGATTCAACTTATCTAACAAGCGAAGATGCCCATAGCAACTGACATTAATTAGAGGAGAGACAAACGCAGGCTTATACAGGGTGTTAGACTCAAGTTCCTCATAGGTATCAAGCATCGCCTCAAAGAAGCCCTTGGTCAAAAACATATCCTCATCGAGCTTATAAATCCACTTAGCCCTGGGATGGCATTCAATCGCAATATTCTGAACAACAGATAGATGATTAACAGAAGTCGACAGATAGGACCAACCATGCTCAGCGGCAATTTGCTTAAGCTCTTCGTTCACAAGCCCGCTGGTCATTACGCACACATCAACATCGGAAGGCACATATGCCGCTATACGCCCAAAAACGTCATCCCATAATGTTGGCTTATATCCAGCGAGGATAATGCAAAGTTTGTCGCTGCCCTTGCTACGGTCGATAAAGTCATGGGTACCAGACTGGATAGCCTGAACTGCCTCATCGCCGCGGAGATCGCGACGAGCCTTTAAGAAAGCTTTACCAAACTTATTCGAGTTAACGACATCATAAACAGTGTTTTTAAGAGACATGAAATACTCCTACGAATCAGTGACATGAAAAATAATAAGCCACCCGCTTGTCGACGAGTGGCTTATCGCGAAGCTCTAAAAATGAATAGAAGTAATTAATCAACTATTCTATAGAGTCGCATATCTCCGTCCGAAAGAACCCGTTCAAAACCAGGGGTAGCATCATTAATATTATTGAATCCAAGCCACTCGTCAGGATTGTAGTAACCATATGTGTGTCTATCAGAAGTTATCTGGCCGCCTTGATCGAGCAGCAAAACATATTTAGCACCGAGCTCATTTACAGCACTTTTGACTGACTTTTCAGACGAGATCTGGTAAAGATGATTTTTAATAATATGGCTTTGTTCTGTTTGGCCTACAGCATCGGTCAGACCAGGTTGCCTATAAAAAACATTAAGGTCAACTTGCGAATAAGCAAAGAAGCTACCATCCTCAGGCATGTTCAAAACAAGTGAATCGCCAACGATGCTTTTAACTTCAGAAACAAAACTCTGCTCACCAGCATCGTAAAGTCGTGGCACCCGTAAGTTATTAAGATCACTCAGCTGAGCAAAAACGGTACCCAGCGAAGTGGATCTTGAAATAGAGCCATCTTCACCACGTATAATAGCGAAAACATTGAGGAATAGCACGACCACAAGAAGACAGGAAGCCGTTTTAAAGCCAAAGCGATTGGGAGTCATATATTCCAGCAAGCCCACTAATTGATTTAAACCATATCCAGCAATCGGAATAGCGACTATCGCCAAATTAGCAGCAAGGCGATATGGATCCGTATACCAAAAACCCGTCAATAGTTGTTTTATAGATCCTTCTGATCCAATCGAAATGACAATAAATAAAAGGCAGATTCCGAAACACGCACAAAGCCACCGTCTTGACTCTTCAAATATAAGAGAAACCGAGCCGATTAATACAAGAATTGTCAAAACGGAAGCCGTTGAATAAGAAGTAAAGTTAAAAGTCAAAGCAGCGAGGAGAGCATCGATCAGTCCATAGGAAGCAGGCCAAGAGAAACTGGTCGTAGCGGACAGGAAAGGCAATTTGTACAGAAAAAGCCAGAACAAACAACATATGATTGCAGTGACAATCATGACGAAAATCTTGTAAGAACGCCCTATCAATTTACGCGCTTCGGCATTTAAAAGCATACAAACAGCAAATATATATGCGGTGAAAACCGTGTTGGGGTGAGCGAGGGCAAGAGAAACGAAGCCGCATATCAACGAGACTATTAACGCTGGCGAAAACACACAAGTCTCAGTATTTAACAATAAATACAAGGCAGCGATAAACAAAGGAAGTAACGCCATTCCAAATAAATTTGGATACAGAGGACCAAACACAACAAATCCCCAAGGAAATGCTGCGAAGGACAGACAAAGAATGGCACCGAGAAAGTGTTGTCGCGGATTGTCGGGAAATACTATGCATGAAAAAAAATACATTGCCGAAGGGAATACAACACCAATAATTGCCGAATTAAATGCATTTGCTGAAACTGCGGGCTCAACCGAAAGAATCAAGGAAGTTAATGAACATATTGCATGCCATGCAGCAGGATAAAACCCTCCAGTATGCCCATATGGAGAAGCACTAACATCTCCATAGATAGAAGCCGAAAGAGGGCTCAAATTCCCAGAGTTACAAAAGGAGCGAATTAAGTTTAAATGCCAGACGTTATCATGATCTTGATTAAACGAAGAAGGACCGTCTAAAGGAACAACGTAAAAAACTAGCGCAACAATTACACCTATTGCAACCCAGAATAAGAGCATACGAAAGTCAATTCCAAGATTGCAGTTCGGCTTCTCGCTTCGCATCACCATCCCAATCAATAGAAATATGAAAGACAAAATGATGAAGCCAAATAGCAATGAAATCGAAGTTGCAGAAATCGACAAATAAGGATACAAAATGCATAGAAACTCTAGCTCAAATACTGAAATCAAAGGAGCTAGGAGCAGGTATCCAGGACATTTTTTACCACCGATAAAAAGAAGCGAAATTACTCCAGGAACGTATAAAATAGTCAAGCAAGTTAGGAAACAAGCGAAAAAAGAAAACCACATGTCACAATTCCAAAATAACAGTTTTAGTCACTTAATCAATGTTGCCCAGCGCAATTGACTGTGCCAGCCCATTGATTCGCTCCTCCTGCCTCGAAAGACGTAGAGAATTTGAGAAGTCCCTCACCACTAGAACCGCAATAACGTATAAAAATACGAAATTCGAAGCAGAAACAAAGCCTAGTTCAGATGAAATAAATAAAGCTATCTCAGGAAATATGCCGAGCAGAACAAAACTTAAGCTGAACAACAGCCAGAACATAGAATCAAGAACCTGCATCTGAGACCTCTTCAATTTACGAATAACGAAGAAGAAAACCAGTGCAGCAAAACCAATGAGCAAAGCTCGCAGCGTAAGAGTCATTTACAATCACCTAAACCATTGAACTATTAGCAGCGTAGCAAACACTCTAAGCATATACTGCATTGACCTAACAGGATTTAAGTAGCTCACGCCGCCTTGGCGTTCACGCATGGAAACCTGGACCTCGGAGACCGAATATCCTTGTTTTAAAAACAAGGCAATCGATTCTGGCTCGGGATTTAGAGAGTTGTCGTAATAATATCTTTCGAGCACAGGGCGACTAAACAGCCTAAAACCGGATGTGGGATCACTGATGCGGTGGCCAGTCAGCGCCTTAATCAAAACAGTAATCATGCGAGAACCAACCATGCGCATCGATTTATCTTTGCGGACAGTCAGAAACCTAGAACCAATAACGATGTCTGAACCAGTGTTTTCCGCTTTCTCAACAAGAGAAGCCAAATACTCCGGGCGATGTTGTCCGTCAGCATCAAACTGAATCATATAGTCGTAACCATTATCAACAGCATATCGAGCCGCAGTCTGAAATCCAACAGTCAGGCCGCAATTAATTGGCATGGTAATGACCTCGCAGCGTAACGAGTCGCAAATCTCTCCCGTTCGATCTCGAGAGCCGTCATTGATAATAATGAAGTCAAACTCTGGCGCAATCGAGCGGAGCTCTTTCACCGTGCCCTCAATGCACTCCTCTTCGTTATATGCAGGAATTGCAACAAGCACATTCGATTTAGACGACAATCGAGCACCATTCTTTCGTGGTAAATCAGTAGAACCTGAACAGCCATTCAATATATCTTATGAGTAGCTGAATCATACGCTTATTATATATTCACTCATATCGCATAGGCATATACGATAAGAAACAAACGGGCATAGCCTATTCATGCAACAATCGTCCTTTACCGTTGAGATAAGGAATTCAAATGAAAGCGACAATCATCGTCCCAGTCTATAACGTTGAAAAGTACCTTAGTCGCTGTCTCGATAGTCTCGTTCACCAGACTATCTCTGATTATGAAGTTCTCTGCGTAAATGATTGCAGTCCCGATAATAGCGATCTCATTCTCTCGGAATACCAAGAGAAATACCCCTCAAGAATTCGAGTTCTAAATAATGAGTGCAATTTAGGTCTTGGACGAACAAGGGAAAGAGCCCTCAAGCATGTTTGTAGTGAATATGTCTTCTTTGTAGATAGCGACGACTATGTCGCTCCCGATTATATCGAAACTTATCTTCAAGCAGCCGATGATGGCGACTACGACATCATCGCAGGAGGTTTCATAAGGGATATTGATGGCAAGCTGAAAAGGCATCGCATATCAAACAGCGTATGGAGTACGACGACTTATGCAATTGCATGCGCAAAACTCTTTAAAAAGTCCTTTATCGAAGAAAACAAACTGGGCTTTACCGGTGTCCCTTGCGGTGAGGATATCTACTTTAGCCTCTGCGCCTTTTACCGCAACGCAAAAGTGAAAATCATTCCATACGAGGGCTATTATTACTATTTCAATCGCCAATCCATCACCGGTTCAATGAACTATAAGAAAAATCATGAGCAAATCATGGCGGAAATGTTTGATCTTTTCCTTCAGAGCCACGATCTCTCAAAACTTCCGAAAAGCAGATTCGATGTTATTGAATACACCTATTTAGCAAACATGATCAATGCCTTGGTTGTTTTTAATAGGGGTTGCGGACCAAAGCTAATGAAAGCAAAGTATGATTTTGTATTTTCACATGCACGAAAAAATTTCCCGAACTATCAAAAAAATCCTCACATAGGAATTCTAAAACCAAAAGGCCAGACATTAAAAATTCGCCTAGGTGTAGGGGTGATGCTTGGATTACAGAGGTTGCACCTTGATTGGCCTGCATATTACATTATTTCTAAGCTGTAATTCCCCTAATAACACCAGCCACTTAACACAAAGGATAACTATGCGACGAATATTAATTGTCAGCGCATACTACTCCCCTCACATGGGAGGAGTAGAGAGGTACACCGAAAATCTCGGCAAAAAATTAACTGAGCTTGGCAACGAAGTTGTTATACTCACTTCATCCAATTCTGAGCGGAGTTACGGAATCACTAGTGACAACGGCATCACTTTAATCGAGGTACCCTCGTTGTCTCTAATGAATGACAGATTTCCTGTTATCAAACCTATACCAAGCACGTACAGGATTTTTAATCAGATAATGAAACTGTCCATTAGCGACATCATTATCAACACTCGCTATTATCCAATCTGTCTCCTTGCATGCAGGATTGCTGTAAAGAAGCACATACGGCCGGTTTTGATTGACCATAGCTCCGGATACTTGTCTACAGAAAAAAGTCCAATGGGTTATCTCATGCGATTGTATGAAGGACTGTCAACAAAAATCATTTCTAGAAGCAAACCGGTTGCATGTGCAGTTTCGAATCGAAGTTTACAGTGGATAAAAAGCTTGGGGTTTTCACCCCATTCCGTAATACCCAACTCGATTGATGCTGCAGCATATTGCTCATCTGCATCAAAAAGAAACTGGAATTCTGAACTTAATATATCTCCTGACGCATTTGTCGTCGCATATGCCGGTCGCCTGATTGAGGAAAAAGGCGTTATGAAGGCAATAAAAGCAATTGACGGCATTCATGACAAAAACATTCATTTGATTATTGCGGGCAGTGGCCCATTAAATACAGCGGTATCCAACGCGCAAAATGAAAGAATCCATTTTGTCGGAAGATTAAATGTATCGGATATGTCATCCTTGCTACGCTATGCTAGCTGTTTTCTAATGCCTAGTGAATATCCAGAGGGCATGCCAACCGTTCTTCTTGAGGCCGCAGCTCAAAAATGCGCAATCGTGGTTAGTAATTGCGCAGGCGCATCCGATATCATCCCTGAAAGCAATTTCGGTACAGTTTTGCAAGACTGCGCAATCGACTCTATTCAAAAGGCTGTCCTAGTATATTTCGAAAACCCGAATTTACTTTTTGAGCACTCTCAAAATGTTCATGATCTAGTATGTTCGCGATTCACATGGAGTCAGACTGCCTTGAATCTATGCACGAATGTCCTAGACACGCCATCTGCCAACAATAATTAAGGGCAACAGGCGACTATTCAATCCCCCGCTGCCCTCCACCATCAAAGCCATGATTCTTTAAGGCCCGCTACTGCCCCTGTGCCCTGTAGCGGGCCTCGGTGTGAGTCCTAGGCCCTTTCGACACCACCTATATTGCGAATCAGCACCGCCGCCCAC
>CALKKS010000036.1 GCA_937995345.1 uncultured Collinsella sp.
GAGCAGGGGACTCTTAATCCCAAGGTCCAGGGTTCGACCCCCTGACGGCCCACCACACGATATCTCTTCTAAAGTCCGCACAACGGACTTTAGCTTTGGGTCGTTAGCTCAGTTGGTAGAGCAGGGGACTCTTAATCCCAAGGTCCAGGGTTCGACCCCCTGACGGCCCACCAAAGCATGTTAAAGCGACTGGCTTCGGCTGGTCGCTTTTTTGTTGACCTCGCATGGGGTCGAACCCGTCGGGGCGCGGAGCTGAGGAAATGCGTAAGCATTTACCAGCGCAGCGCGCAAGGCGCCTTAGCGCCGCAGCGGCCGCCTGCGCAGCAGGCTGACCCCCTGACGGCCCACCAAAGCATGTTAAGACGGTCAGCGAAAGTTGGCCGTCTTTTTTGTTGACCTCGCATGGGGTCGAACCCGAAAGGGCACAGCTGCTTTCACAGATCGAGTCTACCCTGGGGATCGGTAAAACTGTCAGTACCCTCCTTGAGTTTCTTCTCGTCTGCCTTCACGCGACGCTCGAGCTTTTTTGTATCCTCGGCGGGCGGTAGTTTCTCGGGGACGATTCCGCGGTCGATGAGGCTGCCACGTACGCTTGTGTTGTTCTCGACGTGCTCTTGTTTGATCTGGTCCAGACCGTACAGGTCGTGTTCCTCGGCGTTAAAGGCCGTCATCGAGTTCGTAAGGTCCTTTGCTTTGATGAGGACATCGGCTAACCTGTCCGCCAATGCCGCGCTCTTGGGTACGCCGAGCTGCTGCTTCATTTCCGCCGTGCTTCTGCCGCCGAATAACGCTTCATCGCCCTTCGACTTGATGATCGCGAATCCTTTGGAGTCCACGCCGCGTTTGAACGCAATACCCGAGAGCTGTTTCTCTGAATCGGATAGCGAGTGGCGCGCCTGTAAGCGCTGAATCTCTGCGAAGCGCTGCTCTATGAGCTCTTGGCGGCGCGTCTGCACGGCGAAGTACGCCTGTGCGAGCGCGATCTCTGGCTTGTTTGAATCTCCGTTTTGGGCGATTAAATAGCATGCATAGCGCGTAAGCTTGTAGTCTTTAACCGCACGAGCGGCGACACCGGCAGTTACCATTTTCGTGGTGTCACGAAAATGGGAATCAACTGGAGTTTTATTTGTTTCGCACGAGACTTTTGCCCTCTTAACAACTTCGGCGAAGTTCTCCCATCGAGTGTATCCCATGGGTTCCATTAAATCGCGTGCGAGCCAATACTCAACGCCGTCTTCCACATTGGCGTAGCTATCAAGTTTGACACGCCACTTCTCGATATCTCTACTGTCCATATCTCCTCCTCGCTGGTCTATTGTCTATGCAGGCTTTGCACGCTCTGTATTCGGAATAAGGATACGCTGCCGTGCGGACACGAATGGGCCCCGTGCCACTTCGAACTCACGGGGCCCATAGATATCGATTAGTTGTGTTCTGCTTTAGATAGGTGTCCAGTTTAATTCGCTCGATAGTGTGATCCGAGGCTTTCGGTTCGCTTGCGCATGGCTTTGACCATCTCGGTTGCCAGCTGAATCTGCGATTGCAAGCGAGCGAGGACCGCGATTTCGCTGTCCTGGGCGTTTTGCATACTTAAGGCTTCGGATTCGGGCTTCAGACCTTCAAGTTCATGCAACGCCGAGGACAGGCCCGACTCGGTGCGGTTGATCATGCAGTAGGTACTCATCGTGCGTTTGAGGCTGCGTGTCAGGCGCTCTGCATCTGCCTTGGCGAGGCCGCGCTGGGGGAGGGCGATACCCGTCTTCAAGGGCGTCTCAGGAGCATCCTGCGCCGCCCGCGCCGCCGATGCGCCCGCGATGCGCCCGAATACGATGCCATTGGCACTCGATAAGCCGCCGATGCGGTCGGCCCCGTGCATGCCGCCTGTTGCCTCACCGCAGGCGTAGAGGCCCTCAACGCCCGTGTACGCGGTCTTGTCGATTTTGATACCGCCGTTGGCGGCGTGGGCATACATCGCCACGCGCATCTCGTCGGTCGGCGCGATGCCGTGCTCATCTTGTAGCCAGGTGGCAAAGGTCTGCACAAACTCAGGGACGTCCTCGCGGGGGAAGTCGTAGTGGAGCGCCAGGCCTTCGGCGCCTGCTTTCTCGATGGCAAGATCGATGGCGCGGGAAGCCAGGCGCGAAGTGAAGGGGCCATATCCGGAGCGTTGCTCAAGCAGATCGTCCAACTTGTCGTCGGCAATATCGACCGGTTGGTCGAACTTGACGTAACGCCAGGTCTTCTCGTTAAAGACAAGGTTTCGTTTGGGCTCGATAAAGCCGGGCATCATCTGCATGAACTCTATATTAGTAAGGGACGCACCGTGCGCCAGCGCGATGGCCTGCGAGGAGCTGAGTACATCAGACGACGTAAGGCTGCGCTCGAACAGTCCGCCCGTGCCGCCGGCGGCAATAATTGTGGCCTTGGCGTCAATGGACGCGAGACACTCCTCGGTGCGGTCGTAGAGCACAGCTCCGGTGATTCTGCCGGTTGTGTCCTCAACAAGGTCGATAAGCTCATGGCGGGGGAGCAGACGAATGCCGAGCGACTCGATCTGGGCCAAACACGCGTCTTCAAGGGGCTTGTGGGTGAGGCCGCGCCACATACGCGTCTTATGGTCAAAACAGGGGATAAATTGCTTTTGCTGGGCGCTCTCGGCGCTTTGCGGACGCTGGAGTTCAACACCCAGATCTTGCTCGAGCCATTGAATCGCCTGGGGAATGCCGTGGACAAATGTCTGGACGAGCTCGGGGTCGGCGGCACCGCCGCCAACGGTCTGGATGGTGCCGATAAGGTCTTGTTCGTCGTTTTCGTCGACGGGGCCAATAAGGCCGAGACCCCAGGTTCCCGGGAAAAAGCTCGATCCGCTCATAGTCTTGACGGCGCTTGCCACAGTGACGGTCGCGCCTGCGCGCGCCGCTTCGATGGCGGCGCAAAGGCCCGCAATGCCAGATCCAATTACCAGTACATCAATCGATTCCATCGGATTCCTTTCTCGTCCGGCGCATTGTCGCATGGGTGATCGGCAATGGGGCCGCAAAGACTCGGCAAATCGGTAAAGGGCAAATATGGCTGGTGGGCGTCATGGACGCTCTGACGCTCCTTCTCATCACATCTCGTATTTCGCCCCAACTGATATATCGGCATTAGCCACCCTGCGACAACGCAAACAAAAAGAGCCGCTACCTCGAAAGGTAGCGGCTCCAAAGCTCAACTATATGAGCATCGCACGGGCGCGATTAGGCCTTGAGGGCCTCCTCGACGGCGACGGCGCAGGCGACGGTGGCACCGACCATGGGGTTGTTGCCCATGCCGATGAGACCCATCATGTCGACGTGCGCAGGCACGGAGGAAGAACCGGCGAACTGGGCGTCGGAGTGCATACGGCCCATGGTGTCGGTCATGCCGTAAGAGGCAGGGCCGGCGCCCATGTTGTCCGGGTGCAGGGTACGACCAGTGCCGCCACCAGAAGCGACGGAGAAGTACTTCTTGCCAGCCTCGAGGCGCTCCTTCTTGTAGGTGCCAGCGACGGGGTGCTGGAAGCGCGTGGGGTTGGTGGAGTTACCGGTGATCGAGATGTCGACGTTCTCGTGCCACATGATGGCAACGCCCTCGCGGACGTCGTCGGAGCCGTAGCAGTTAACGGCAGCGCGGGGACCATCGGAGTAGGGGATGGTCTCGACGACCTTGAGCTCGCCCGTGTAGTAGTCGAACTGGGTCTTCACATAGGTGAAGCCGTTGATGCGGGCGATGATCTGGGCGGCGTCCTTGCCCAGACCGTTGAGGATGACGCGCAGCGGCTTCTTACGGGCCTTGTTGGCGTTCAGAGCCAGGCCGATAGCACCCTCAGCGGCAGCGAAGGACTCGTGGCCGGCCAGGAAGGCGAAGCACTCGGTGTCGTCGGAGAGCAGCATAGCGCCCAGGTTGCCGTGGCCCAGACCGACCTTGCGGTCCTCGGCGACGGAGCCGGGAACGGTGAAGGCCTGGATGCCCTCGCCGATGATGGCAGCAGCCTCAGAAGCAGACTTGGCGCCACGCTTGACAGCGAGAGCGCAACCGAGGGTGTAGGCCCACTCGGCGTTCTGGAAGGCGATGGACTGGGTGTTGTTGACGATCTCACGCGGGTTGAAGCCCTTGTCGGTGCAGATCTGCAGAGCTTCCTCGAGGGAGGCGATGCCGTTGTCGGCGAGGCACTTGTTGATCTTGTCAGCGCGGCGCTCGTAACCTTCGAACGTAACAGTCATAGTTATTTCCCTCCCTTTCTACTCGTGAACCGGGAACACGCTGGCGACGGAGTGAGTCTCCTCGTCGGTGCGCGGGTCGATGTACTTGGCAGCGTTCTCCCACTGACCATAGTGGCCCATAGCGCCAGCGATGGCCTCCTCGGGGGTCTTGCCGGCCTTGACGGCGTCGGTGAACTTGCCGAGGTTCAGGAACTCGAACGCGATGATCTCGTTCTTGTCGTTGAGAGCCATGCGGGTGACGTAGCCCTGAGCGAGCTCGAGGTAACGAGCGCCCTTGGCCTTGGTGCCGAACATGGTGCCGACCTGAGAGCGAAGGCCCTTGCCGAGGTCGTCGAGGGAGGCGCCCACGGGCAGGCCGCCCTCGGAGAACGCGGTCTGGCTGCGGCCGTAAACGATCTGCAGGAAGATCTCGCGCATAGCAACGTTGATGGCGTCGCAGACGAGGTCGGTGTTGAGGGCCTCGAGGATGGTCTTACCGGGAAGGATCTCGGAAGCCATGGCGGCAGAGTGGGTCATGCCCGAGCAGCCGATGGTCTCAACGAGGGCCTCCTCGATGATGCCGTCCTTGACGTTCAGCGTGAGCTTGCAGGCGCCCTGCTGAGGTGCGCACCAACCCACACCGTGCGTAAGACCGGAGATGTCGGAAATCTCCTTAGCCTGGACCCACTTGCCCTCCTCGGGGATGGGTGCGGGGCCGTGGTATGCACCCTTGGCAACGGGGCACATGTTCTCCACTTCCTGTGAGTACTGCATGCCTCTCCTCTCTATCGTGTTGGCGTCCCGTCTGGGGGTCGTGGCTGGCGATTGCCGGGCGACCCTTCGAATGGGACATGACATGCAGCCCCTATAATACCGCGAAATGCACGGAATATTCGGCGAACGGCTCAGTTTTCGTAGCGAGAAGCGCGGAACTTTCAATTGAAACGATTTAACTCTATGTTCTGTGGTCGCGAACTTCCGTAGAGGGGGTCCGTCTTGGGCAAGCTTTTGGTCAGCTCTTGTAAGCGTTGCAGGGGTTGACCTGTTGCAACGGTGCCGTTCGCCGCTTGTTTACTGCCTTTGGCCGCGCGAGTGTATTGTTTTGCGTGAATGTTTTGATGGCACGCTTCAATCGTGCTGTATTGGATGGCAAGCAGATCCCGGCGAAGGGAGCGCCATGCAGCGCGTTTGGAGAACGGTTACCGGCTTTTACCATGTCTGTGCCCGCGGTACGGGCAAGCAGCTCATCTTTGAGGGCGATGAAGACCGGTGGGAGTTTTTGGAGCTGATGCGCGAGTGCTGCCGCGAGGCCCAGGTGACGATTGTGGCGTGGTGTCTCATGAGCGACTGCGTGGATCTGGTACTTTTGGATTATGAGGACGAAATGAGCGCGGCGATGCAGCGGTTGCTGCTGACGTATGCTCGTCGGTTCAATAAACGTACCGGACGCACGGGCCATCTGTTTCGGGACCGTTTTGAGCGCCGCTCGCTCGATACCGACCGGCAGGTGATGGAGGCTATTCGTTCTGTGCACGCCGATCCGCAGGGAGCTGGCATCAGCTTAATCGAGCGTTATCCGTGGAGCAGCTTTGTCGAATATCTACGGGCCTATGACAACGATATGACGAGGGGATTTTCCGACCCGTCTTGCGTGCTTGAGCTTTTTCGTTCTGCCAAGGCCTTTATTGCCTATTCGCTTTCGACGCCCGACGGCGGCGAGCCAGCGATGCGCGATCTGGAAGAGACGGAGTGGGAGCGGCATGCCTTTGCCGAAAAGCTGGCGAAGGGTCTCGGGGTTCCGCTCCACGAGGTTAAAGCCGCATCGTCGGCGCAGCGCAATATCGTTATTCTTGGATTGCATGATGCCGGATTTACGGTGCGTCAGATTGAGCGGTATACGGGTATTGGCAAAAGTACCGTTTCTCGCATTGTGCGCGCCTGTGCGCCAGCGGCGGTGCTGACTGGTGGAAACGTGGTGTAGGGCCGCCTGTGCACCGCAGCCGGGGTCGCCCATACGCCACAACCATTGTTCTAAAAGCTTGGCACGGTAACTGCGCATCTAGATTTGCATAGAACGGTCGCCTTTATGCATAAAATAACGGCTTAGTTCGGTTTTGCCTGTGCCTACCCCCGTCTACTCCGTGCAAAAAGCGGAGTATTCAGCATCGTGGTGCTGTCGGCACCGTCGCAATCTTGAAACATACGGGCTCCGAAGCTATTTGTGCCTACCGATGAGCCTCCGAAGCTCATGTTTGCGCCCCCTGAGACCTCGATGCTTGTTCTAAATCGCTATATAAAGGCGACTTGAGATGTTGATTAACGCTTCCGATGCGTATACACACGGCTTGGCGTGCTGAATACTCGCAAAAATGTACGCCGCACCCTAGGGGACCCTTCTGCGGCAGGCGCGAGGCGTGCCGAAGCTCAGCAGGACGGGACTTGGCACTTTGCTTAGAGTGCCCGTGGCCCTGCCCCAAGCCTTTGGTACTGGGGAAAACGCTCGTGTTCGCGGTTGGCCGTGTGATAAATGACAGACGGGGCGCCGGGCGTGCGGACTTTGTGTGTCCGAGGCGTTATGAAAAAGCCGAGCCACCCGTATTGGGCGGCTCGGCAATCAAACCCTTTGAACTGGGGCGTCCGCTACTGGTTAGCTTGCCCCTCGAGCATGCCGTCGAGGGTGCGCCAGGCGAGCTCGGCGCACTTGACGCGGGCGGGCATGTGCGAGATGTCCTGGAGCTGGGCGGCCTCGTCTAGGTCTTCCAGGTCTTCCTCGGAGAGCTGCTCGCCGCGGATCATGGCGAGGAAGAGTCCTGCCAAGCGGCGTGCTTCCTCGACCGTCTCGCCGGTGATGAGGTCGGCCATGATATCGGCGCTGGCCTGGCTGATGGCGCAGCCGTGCCCGGTAAACGAGGCCTCCTCGATTACATCGTTCTCGACATGCAGCTGCAGAGTGAGCTCGTCGCCGCAGCTGGGGTTGATGCCTTTGTGCTCGTGCGTGGGGGCGTCCATCTCGTACTTATAGTCGGGGTGCGAGTTGTGCTCCATAAACGTGGTGGAGGTGTACAGATTACCCATTGAACGTGCTCCAAACGTGATGCAGGCCGGCGATGAACTTGTCAATATCGGCCTTGTCGTTGTAGAAGGCGACGCTGGCGCGGCAGCAGGCGAGGTTCTCGACGCCCAGCCAGGTGAGCAGCGGCTGTGCGCAATGGTGGCCGGCGCGGATGCAGACGCCGTCCATGTCCATGATGCTCGCCACGTCGTGCGGGTGGACACCCTTGACATTAAAGCTCACGACGCCGTGGTGGTTGTCCCAATAGATGGAGCCGATGATCTGGACAAAGTCGAGCTGCATGAGCTCGCCTATCAGGTAGTGGACGAGTGCCTGCTCGCGTGCCTGGATGTTTTCGTAGCCAACCGTGTTGACGAGGTAGTCAAGCGCCGCGCCCGTGGCGAAGATGCCGGCGGCGTCCTGCGTGCCGGCCTCGAACTTCTCGGGGACAGGCGCCCAGACGGCGTCCTGCTCGGTGACCGAGTCGATCATCTCGCCGCCGGTGAGCATGGGCGGCATGGCGTTGAGCAGGTCCATCTTGCCCCACAGCACGCCGATGCCCATGGGGCCCATGGCCTTGTGCGCGCTAAAGGCAAAGAAATCAGCGCCCAGATCGGCCACGTTGACCGGCATGTGCGGCAGCGACTGCGCGCCGTCGACGACCAGATAACCGCCATATTTGTGCACAAGCTTGCCGAGGTTCTTGACCGGGTTCTCGACGCCCAGGACGTTAGAGACCTGACCCACGGCCAGAATCTTGGTCTTGGGGCCCACCTTGGACAGAACCTCCTCGGTGGTGAGCTGGCCGGTCTTGGTGGGGTAGAGGTAGACGAGCTTGGCACCGGTCTCGCGGCAGACCTGCTGCCACGGGATCAGGTTGGAGTGGTGCTCCATGATGGTGATGACGACCTCATCGCCGGGCTCCAGCACCGTGGGTGCAAAGCTCTTGGCGACCAGGTTGAGCGACTCGCTCGTGTTGCGGGCGAAGACGACTTCGTTGGCCTGGGCGGCGCCGATGAGGTCCGCAATTTGCTGACGGACCTTGGCGATGGCATCGGTGGCCTCGACGGACAGCGAGTACAGGCCGCGCAGCGGGTTGGCGTTCATGCGCTGGTAGAAATCGCGCTCGGCGTCGAGCACGCAAGCGGGGCGCTGCGCGGTGGCGGCGCTATCGAGGAAGGCGATCTCGGGGTGCTGCTGGAACAACGGGAACTGCGCCTTGTAGGGATTAGTCTCGATGTCTACGGTAGGCCAACCGCGCGAAGCCTCGTCGCTGGCGTCGAGCTCCATGGGCTCGGGGGCGGTGCAGGTATCGCATTTAACGTGCTCGGTATCGATCATGCGAGCTCCTCTTCAAAGTTATCGATCAGGTTGTTGCCCAGGCGGACGACGGCGGCGCGGGCGCGCTCATCGGCGGCGGAAAGTGCGGCGTCCTCCAGCTTGGCGCGGATGAACAGGTCCTCGGCGGCGTTTTGGTCAAGGCCGCGGCAGGCGAGGTAGAACAGCTGCTCGTCGCGGACGTGACCGATGGTGGCACCGTGGTTGCCGGCAACGTCGTCCTCGTCGCACAGGATGACGGGGACGGTCTTGTTGTCGACGCCCTTGTTGGCCAGCAACACGGTCTCGCGCTCGGTGCCGACGGCACCCTTGCAGCCGTGCACGAGGTCGATGGTGCCGCGGTAGACCTTCTTGGACGTGCCGGTCAGCACGCCGTTGGCGTCGATCTCGCACTCGGTCTTGCGGCCGCGGTGGCGCAGCTCATAGTTAAAGTCGCGCACCTGTTCGCGGGCGCCCAGGTAATCGGTGTCGATCGTCACCTTGGCGGTGTCGCCCAGCAGGTCGCCAGCAAGGCCGGTGGCGCTGGCGCCGGCACCCAGGACGGTGTGCTGCACGTTGACGCGCGCGCCCTCGTCCAGGAATAGTCCGGTGTCGTCGAGCGCGATCCAGCTATCGTCGAGCGTCTGCGTGCAGGTCACGTTGACGGTGGCGTACTCGTGGGCGCACACGCGCAGCACGGAACCCACGACGCCCTCGCCGGCAACGGGGGAGTCCAGGGCGATGTGCAAGTCGAGCGTTGCCTGCGGACGGGCAACGACATCGATAGCGGCGATGGCAGTGGCAGCGTCGACGCCGCTCACGCGCACGGTAACCGTGGCGTGCTGGTACGCGGGCACATCGATGATGATGCGCTTGGTGGCGTGGTCGGACAGGTAGGTGTAGGCGGCCTCGCCCATGCCGGTCTCGAAGGCCTCAGTGGGGGAGAGCTCCTCCTCGAGCTTGATGGCGCCGGCCTGGTAGACAGAGGTGGCGGGCACGTCGAGCTCGGTCTCGGGCGTGATGCGGGCGCGGTCGGCGGCATCGCCGGGGGCGGAGGCGCGGCGCTCGGGGAAGCGTTCAGCCATGGCGTCCATGGCGGCGTCGAAGGCGTCGGCAGCGCCGCGGAGCTGCTCGTCCAGCCCCTCGACCTCGACGGCCTCGGCGGGAGCGACGGTAAGCTCGTCCGAAAGCTCGAGCTTGGTCTGGTTCATCTTGAGCCAACCCCAAGTGGCGGCTGGCATCGCGTTGACCTGCTCGAGCGTGGTAGCAGCGGTGTTGGTCTCCTGTTTCATTATCCGATCGCTCCTTCCATCTCGAGCTTGATCAGGTTGTTCATCTCGACGGCGTACTCAAGCGGCAGCTCCTTGGAGACCGGGTTGGCAAAGCCGTTGACGATCATGGTGCGGGCCTCTTCCTCCGAGATGCCGCGGCTCATCAGGTAGAACACCTTGTCGTCGCCGATGCGGCCGATGGTGGCCTCGTGGCCGATGTCGACATTCTTGGCGCGGATGTCCATGGCGGGGATGGTATCGGAGCGGCTCTGGTCGTCGAGCATGAGCGACTGGCAGCTCACGGTTGCCTTGGAGCCCTCGGCCTTGGGCGTGGCCACGATGGAGCTGCGGAAGGTCTGGATGCCGCCGCTCTTGGAGATGCCCTTGGTCTCGACGGTCGCCGAGGTCTCGGGCGCGTTGAGCACGACTTTGCAGCCGGTGTCGAGGTTCTGGCCGGCACCGGCAAAGGTGATGCCGGTAAAGCTCGAGCGAGCGCGGCGGCCGTTGAGCACGCTCATGGGGTAGAGGTAGCCCACGTGGCTGCCGAAGGAGCCACTGATCCACTCGATGTCGCCGTCCTCGTCCACGCGTGCACGCTTGGTGTTGAGGTTGTACATGTTCTTGGACCAGTTTTCGATGGTCGAGTAGCGCAGATGCGCGCGCTTGCCTACAAAGAGTTCAACAGCGCCGGCGTGGAGGTTTGCCACGTTGTACTTGGGCGCGGAGCAGCCCTCGATAAAGTGCAGGTCGGCATCGTCCTCGACGATGATGAGCGTGTGCTCAAACTGGCCGGCGCCCTTGGCGTTGAGGCGGAAGTAGCTCTGCAGCGGGAAGTCGAGCTTGGTGCCCTTGGGCACGTAGACAAACGAGCCGCCCGACCACACGGCACCGTGCAGGGCTGCAAACTTGTGGTCGGTGGGCGGGATGAGCGTCATAAACTTCTCGTGGATGAGCGGCTCCCACTGCGGATCGTGCAGGGCCTCCTCAATGCCGGAGTAGACGATACCCATCTTGGATGCGGTGTCCTGCATGTTGTGGTAGACGAGCTCGGAGTCGTACTGCGCGCCGACACCTGCCAGGTAGCTGCGCTCGGCCTCGGGAATGCCCAGGCGCTCAAAGGTGTTCTTGATGTCGTCGGGCACCGACTCCCAGTCGTGCTTTTGGTCGGTGTTGGGCTTGACGTAGGTGACGATGTTGTCCATGTCCAGGCCCTCGATGGAGGGGCCCCACGTCGGGTCGGGAAAACGATTGAAGATCTCGAGGGACTTGAGACGCAGGTCGAGCATCCACTGCGGCTCGTCCTTCTTGGCGCTGATTTCGCGCACGATGTCGGGCGTGATGCCTGCGTCGAGGCGCTCGAATCCCTCCTCGCCATAGGTGAAGTCGTAGAGGCTGCGGTCGATGTCCGCGACCTCGGTGCGGTTCTTGGTCATTGCGTCGCCCCTTTACGCCCGCTGCTCGGCAGCGGCGGCTTCGGCCTGGGCGCGCTGCTCGGCGGCCTCGCGCTCGAAAGTCTCAAAGCCGTTCTTATCGATCCAGGGGATGAGCGAGGCGTCGTCCTCGCGCACGATGTGGCCCTTGACCATAACGTGGACGTGGTCGACATCCAGGTGCTCCAGGATGCGCGTGTTGTGCGTGATGATGAGCATGGAGCCGTCGCAGCTCTTGCGATAGGCATCCATGCCGTGGCTGACGGTGGAAAGCGCGTCGACGTCCAGGCCCGAGTCGGTCTCATCTAGGATGGCGAGCTTGGGCTGCAGCAGCAGAAGCTGGAGCATCTCGACCTTCTTTTTCTCGCCGCCCGAGAAGCCCACGCCCAGCTCACGGTTGAGGTAGGCGGTATCCATGTTGAGCTCGGCCGCGAGCTCCTTGACGCGACGGCGGAACTCCTTGCCCTTCATTTCCAGGCCGGGGCGTCCGGCGATGCTGGCGCGCAAAAAGCTCGACAGCGGCACGCCCGGGATCTCGACCGGGGCCTGGAAGCTCAGGAACAGGCCGGCGCGCGAGCGCTTATCGGTGGTGAGCTCGGTGATGTCCTGGCCGTCAAAGACGATGCGGCCGTCGTTGACGGTGTAGACGGGATCGCCCATGACCAGGTGGCCGAGGGTGGACTTGCCGGCGCCGTTGGGGCCCATCAGCACATGGGTCTCGCCGGCGGCGACGTTGAGGTTGACGTTGTGGAGGATGGTCTTCTCGTCCACGGAGGCGGTCAGACCATCGATGGAAAGCAGCGGATTTGCACTCATGCTGTCCCTCTCTGTATATGGTGTACTCATAGGTGTACTAAACCCTAGGAATCTTCTCGGAATAAAGTTACTATGGGTTCGGCGTTAGTCAAGGGAAAACCCGACTAATTCACTCGACTTTTCAGATTGTGGGACAAATTCATCGGAAGTGCTTGTCCCCAGCGTTATGGAAGGGTAGGTATGCTCATTTCTTCCAAGGGCCGCTATGCCCTCCGACTGATGATTTATATCGCGGCGTTGGGCGACGCCGAAGGCAAGATTGCCCTGCGCGAGGTCGCCGATCGCGAGCATATCTCACAAAAGTATCTGGAGCAGCTGGTGCGTCCGCTTATGAAGGCCGGCCTGCTCAAGAGCGTGCGCGGCAAGGGCGGCGGCTACATGATGGCCAAGGACCCGGCCGAGGTGCGTGCCGGCGACATCTTGCGTGCCGTCGAGGGCAGCACTGCCCCGGTAGCGTGCGATGGCATCGACAACAGCTGCACCCGCAGCGATCTGTGCTCAACGGTCAAGTTCTGGCGCGGTCTGGACGACGTGATCGAAAAGTACGTCGACGGCGTGACGTTGGCCGACCTTGCTGCCGTCCCCGAGATTAACTTTGACATTAAGCTGTAGGGCTGAAGATGGTATCTCTCGACAAGGTGTACAAGCAAATTGAGATTTTTGCTCGGGAATGTGACGCCGAGAGGGTTGTGCTGTTTGGTTCTCGTGCCCGCGGTGACAACTTGCCTAAGAGCGATATTGATATTGCTGTAGCAGGTTGCCGGGATTTCGACCGTTTCTCATATCTGATAGAGGAGTGTCTTGATACTCTTTTAGATGTAGACGTCGTCAATCTCGATGAGTCCTTATCGCGGCAATTGCTCGATGAGATTGCCAGGGATGGTGTGATTCTGTATGAAAAAATATGAGAACTTTGTCAGCGCCTTGGCGAATCTTGAGGATGCGCCCAATCAGGATCTCAACAATGATTTTGTTCAGAGTGGATTGATTAATAAGTTCAATCTTCAATTTGAACTGAGCTGGAAGCTCCTTAAGCGTCTGCTCGAGTATGAGGGCGCCACGCTTGCCGCGTCGGGGTCTCCTCGTGCCATCTTGAAGGAAGCCTACCGATTCTACGACTTTATTGATGAGGCGGCATGGCTAGATATGCTCAGAGACCGCAATACGAACGTCCATATCTATGACAACAAGCTCGCTCAAGATTTGATTCAGCGTATCTTGAACGTCTATATCCCCGCTTTCTGTCAGTTGAGAGACGGGCTGATGGGACGCTACGGCGATCTTCTTCTGGTGCCCGACGACCAGTTTGTTTAATTCCTTAAGATTTCGCGGAGGGTTGTTGCCGTTTGCCGAGCGATTGTTGTGCAACAACGGGCGAGCTGCAATACTTAAACCTATCTTTGCAAACTGCACTTTAACTACACCAATGCAGGGAGGACCTATGCAGCCCAAGCATTCCGCGATTGTCGCGGGCCTGACGTTGGCGCTTTCGTTTGGCGCCGTTGCCGCGCCTGTGACTGCTGTTGCCGAGGAGCCCACGCCGGGTGTTGCCTCGGATGCCACCGATATCGATAAGGGCCTTTACACCCAGCAGTCTTTCTCGGGCGTGTTGAGGTCCGTTCAGGGTGTTTCGTTTATCAACGTGACTGACGAGATGAAGTACTTCACCAAATATGAGAGCCACGGCAACTATAACCAGGGCTTTTCGTATGGCGACGGCTACAACGCGCTGGGCTATTACCAGTTCGACCGTCGTTGGTCGCTCATTCCGTTTATGAAGCAGGTCTACAACTACGATTCTGCCAAGTACGGCATGCTTAAGGCTGCGATCGATCGCGGCAGCGAGATTTCCAACGCGAACAACCCCATGTATGCGAACGGTCAGCTTACCGAGCTGGGCCGTATTGCGCAGGAGGCCTTCCAGAGCGCTTATAACACCGACCCTGCTGAGTTCTCGGCTCTGCAGGATGCCTATGCGTACAACTCGTACTATGCAGTGACTGAGTCGTGGCTCAAGAGCGCGCTTGGTATTGACATCTCCGGCCGCGCCGACTGCGTCAAGGGTATGGTGTGGAGCATCACCAATATGTGCGGCACTGGTGGCTGCCGGGACTTCTTTAAGTGGGCAAACCTTTCCAACAGCATGTCCGATCGCGAGTTTGTGACGGCGCTTTCCAACAGCGTGGTCAATAACGTGGCGACCAAGTATTCGAGCCAGCCCCAGTACCATGAGGGCTGGAAGAACCGCTACCGCAATGAGCTCAAGGACTGTCTGGTCTATATTGCCGAGGACGAGGCCGCCGCGGCAACGCCCGTGGAGCCTGAGCCTACGCCGGCGCCCGGTCCGAGCATGGCGCCGGCCGCTCCCGCCGCACCGACGCCTGGTACCGATGGCGATGCGGGCGATAGCGACGATGCGGATGCGCCCTCGACTGATGCGGGCACTGATGGCGCCGGTAACGGTGGGGCGACGTCTGGTGGCACTGCGGCCGGCGATGCCTCGGGCGATTCGTCGACTTCTGGCTCTGACGGCGCTGTGGGTGGCGCGGCTTCTGGCTCGGGCGGCACTGCGGGCAACGTGGCTTCCGGCTCCACCAATGCGGGAAGTTCCAACAGTGCTGGTGACTCCTCTGACGATGCTGGCTCCGATGCTTCCGAGGGCGGTTCGAGCGAGGGCTCCGATGCCGGCGATTCCTCGACGGAAAACAAGCCTTCTACCGGCGAGCAGCTGGGCTCCATGCTTGGGTCGTCTTTGATGGCAGGCATGAACGGTTCTTCTTCTGATGGGGGAGCGTCTGGCCAGGGATCCGACTCCAAAGCCGGCGGTGCTTCTGATGCTTCCGCCGCTAAGGACGCGAAGCAGTCTGACGCCGATCCTCAGAAGACTGAGGGTAAGGATAAGGTCGTTACTACGACCACCGCGACTACGACCACGACCAATTCCTCGGGCGGCAATATGCCCAAGACGGGCGACCTTATCGTGATGGCGAGCCTTGCCAGCGCAAGCTTGGCCACGCTGGGTGCCACGTCTATTGTGAGCGGCAAGCATAAGCTCGATCAGCAGAATAACACTGCTGGTGAGGACGGTTCTGAGGAGTAGCCTCTCAGTTGTCAGATAGCTAAAGAGTCGGGACGGGGTCCGGTGCTGCTGCATCGGGCCCCGTTTTGTTGTGCAACGATTAGTTATGCCCCCTCACGCCCCATGTTGCTACCGTTGCCCGATATGTTTGCGCATCGAAATCAGTGCGTGCGAGGCGGTCATTACAATTGCCATCGTGCTGCGATTTAGGGGGAACGTTTTGGTGTCTGAACAGGCAAATGATGGTGGTGCCACCGGGTTTGGTGCGCGTTTGATCGGTGGTGCCGACGATGCGGTTTTACCCATTGGTATGCACGACTATGTGGAGGCTCTTGGTCGCTGCACACTGGTCGACAAGACCATGTTTATTGCCGATGTGCTGGATTGCGATGCGTCCGTTATGGTGTGCTGCCGACCCGATGGTTTTGGCAAAAGCATGAACTTGTCGATGCTCAAGGCCTTTCTGGAGCGTCCCGCAGTCGGGCAGGTCGATCGGGGCCTGTTTGCTGGTTCCCAGATTTGGGATGCGGGCGGCGGGCGCTATCGGGATGAGTTTGCCTGCTACCCTTTGATATCGCTGGACTTTTCTGGCGCCGCGAGGTGCGGTGCCAACGTCGTCGGCGTCGTGCGTGACGCTCTTTCGGGTGAGTGCGCTCGCTTGTTGGCGCTTTTGGAGGCTCCGGATTTAGCTCGAGACAAGGTACGTCACATCGAACGCGTTGCGCGTGGTGTGGCGAGCGAGGCCGAGGTTGACTCGGCGCTTGGCGTTCTCATTGAGTTGCTGGAGATGGCCTGCGATGAGCAGGTTGTATTGCTCGTTGATGAGTACGACGCAGCGTGGTCGCGCCGTACGAGCGCGAGGGGCGCTTCCGGCACCGATCCGGCAAAGCTATTCGACCGGGTGCTGTTTGACGCCATCGCCGCTGTGCACGATTCGTTGCGGCTGGCGTGCCTGATGGGGGAGCATCCCGGTCCTGCCATGGTCGCACTTTCTTCGCGCGGGTGTTCGTGCTGCATGTCGACGCCGCTCTCAACGTGGTGTGACCGGTGGTTTGGCTTTTCGGATGATGAGGTTCAGGCTCTGCTAGGCCATGCTGGACGCGGGGAATACCTGGATGACGCGCGTGAATGGTTCGAGGGATACCGATTTGGCAGGTTTTATTGCTCGAGTCCGGCGCGCGTGATCGATTTCTTGAACCGCAGTTACACTCCGCCGGCGCGGGCCGATTTGTATGGATACGCTGATAGCCTGAGCAGGGCGGTTGGTGATTGGAATCTCGAGAGGCTTTCGACTCTGTTCGATTTACTTGAACCGCAAGGATGCATCGAAGCTCCGCTTTGTCTGGGCGCCGTCGTGTCGAATGATGCTTGCGTCGATGATGTTTGGACGGCGTCGTACCTGTCCGGCTTCCTAACGACGGATATGGTTGAGGAGCCGGGAAACAGCGCTCGCTCTCGTGCTCTGCGTCTGCCCAATGGCGAGCTTCGCCAGGCGTTGCGCCTCGTGATTATTGAATGGTTTGAGTGCGCCGCCGAGGATGTACGGGACGTCGATGCCTTTCGTGACGGGTTGTGTCGCGGTGACGAAGACACGGTGAGGCAGACGCTGCGTCGAATTCTAGGTGACGCGGGAGTCGGCGCGCTCGAGATGGATTCGCCGTTGCCATACCACCTGCTGTTGCAAGGGCTCTGCTTTGGTATGCCGGGGTATGCCAATCCGTCATCCAATCGAAAGCGCGGGGCGGATCACTGGGATATCCAGGTGTTCCCTACGGGAAGGATGCTCGATGTGGCCGATACCCTCGGCATGCTCGACGAACGTCCGTTGATAACGATCAACTTGATGTACGACCCCGGTGTGGACGCGCTGGGCCTGGAGTTGCTGGCTGTCCAGGCGCTGCTCGACATAGAACGCGAGCGTATCGACGAGATTCGCGTGCCGCGACCAGGTATCGGCCGCGTGCGCTGGGGGTTCGGGTTTGACGGGCAGCACGTGTCCGTAGTGTGCCAGCGGCTTTAAGCAGCGGGGTGTTTTTCGGTCTCTGTTACTCCTCGTCCTCCAGGGGCGGCATGGGCTTCCAGTCGGGATCC
This sequence comes from uncultured Collinsella sp., assembly GCA_937995345.1. Classification (GTDB taxonomy): domain Bacteria; phylum Actinomycetota; class Coriobacteriia; order Coriobacteriales; family Coriobacteriaceae; genus Collinsella. The sequence continues at coordinate 17,280 of CALKKS010000036.1, forward strand.
TTGATGATCTTGCGGGCGTCCTTCATGCCGCGACGTAGCGCTGGGATACCGGTCTTAAAGCATTTGTCGACCGCAGTCAAGCGGATGAACTCTTTGCAGAAGGTCGCGGCATTGCCCAGGCGGAACAGCATGGGGTGGTAGTCGCCGTAGATTTGCATGTAACGGGCCAAAAAGCCTCGGTTGCGCATGATGTAGTAGCGGTTGGTGTCGCTTGTGGAGTTGAGTTGGCGCTTGCCGGCGATGTCCCAGTTGGAGACGGCGCGGGCGCGCTTGAGCACCACGTCGGCGACTACGGCAGCGGAGAAGTGCTGACTGGCGACATAACCGTAGCAGGCGTCGTCGCCGTAGATGAAAAAGCGTGCGTCGGGCAGGCCGATCTTGTCGACTACGCGACGTGAGAACAGACCGCCCTCAAAGCACAACTGGTTCATAGGACGATAGCCCTCGGGGCTCAAGTCCCACTTAGCGATGGGGTTGGGAATGCCGAGCGAAAGGATGAGCTGGTACTGCCAAAAGAAGGCGCCTCCGTCGAAGTCCAGGCGCGAACCCTGGATAACGTCGTAGCGGTCGGTCCACTTGGCCAGGCGCTCAATGCCCTCGGGGATGACGAGCACGTCGTCGTCCATGACCCAGAACCACTGGGCGCCCAGGTCGTAGGCGCACTTGGTGCCGGCGGAGAAGCCACCCGCGCCGCCGCCGTTTTCGAGCTGTGGGGCGTAGATGACGCGATCGGTGCCGCCCTGCGCGTCGGGCTGCTCGGTGTCGATGCCCCACAGGTTGGCGAGGCGCTCGTTGAACGCGGCGCACATGGCTTCGGTCTCGCGTGAATTCTCGTTATCGACAATTACGATGCGCCAAGGCGCGACCGTGAGCTCGGTCATGGAGTCGAACAGGTTGGCCAAGAGCTCCTGGCGCTTGTACGTAACGACAACGATGGCGAGCTTATCGATGGAGGCAGGAAGGGTGGAAGTCATGAACGAGAATATCCTTTCGCGTGGGCAGCGTATCGGCCCTGCGGAATAAACAATAAGTCCCATGGGACACGACTATTGTAAGCGTAGGCGGGCGCTCGCGGGTAATGTTCCGCTAATCACCAAGAACGTTTGCTGCAAGCCTGGTTGACGTGTGTGCGTGGCGAGATTGCAAGCGCGCATTGTGGTATTACATAGGTGCCGATTCCTATGGACGCGATCTTTCTGTTTGGATGCCCTGTGAATAAAACTCGTTTAGCTTCCTTTGCCGATAGCCTTCCCGTCAAGGTCATGTTGCTGTTTTTGGTTCTTCAGGTCGCATTTGTTCTGAGCAATACCGCGGCGAATTGCCTGCCGAGGCCCGTTATCGAGTCGCATACGCAGGGTTCGGAGTCCTCGGCCCTGTTGTCTGACATGTATGTATACGACCACCGTGTTGCAGCTGGTCCTGTTTGCTTTGATAACAATCGCTTTATCATTGAAGTCGCACAGCAAAAGGACCAAGGTTCTCCGTTTAAGACGATGACTGTTGCCGATATTGATGACGTTACGAAAGCCGACGGGATTACGCATCAGCAGTACTACCGGTATTGGCATGGGTGGCAGCTTCTTACGAACGTCTGCCTGTTTATTGGCAGTATCGACGTTGTCGTGGCACCCGCAGCTGCTCTGGCGATTGCCGGCTCCGCTTGCGCTTACGTTGCCTTGCGGAAGCGATTTTCAAAGCCATTGACGTTGGGTTTCCTCGCGATCCTGTTGTTCTCGACCAATCTGTTTTTCAATTTTATCGGTGATCTGCTGCTGTGCATCTCGTTCTTTGTGGCGCTCATCATGATGTCTTGCATGAGCCTTCGTTTGGACTCGGCCCCGAGCGCACGGGTTTTCACAAGCCGCCTTGTCCTTTGGTCGATAGCGACGGGCGCCGTGTTTTCGTTTCTTGACTTTTTAACGATTCCTGCCGCAGTTGTCGCCCTGCATTGCTTTTTCGCCTTCATTGCGCTCCCCGAGGGCGAGCGCCCCAAGCGTTGCGTCGTCACGATGCTGCAGGCGCTCTTTGGGTTTGGGCTTTCGTTTGTGTTTACCTGGGCGATGAAATGGGTTGTCGCGGCGTTTGTGCTGGGCTGGAACGAGGTCTTTTCGAACGTTCTGGGCGAGATGGGTCTTTGGTCTGCGCATGGGACTTCGTCACTGTTGCCCCAGGCTGACTGGCCTCAGATTTTGAAGGAGTTTTATTGCATGAGCCCGCGGCTGTTCGCCATTTGCTCAACTGCCGGTTATGCGATGATCTCGAACGTTGTTTGTCTTGTTTCGTTTGCTGCCGTATTGGCGATTTGGATTGCCGTGCTCGTTTGCTCAATACGGGACGGTGCGCAAGGCGGTTGTCGTCGAAAGGTTTTGATCCAGTCGCTGCTCATGGCGCTGCCCCTGGTTGTTGTTCTGGGTTATTTCATTGTTATGCATGACCATGCAATCGTTCATATTCCGGTATTTGGCTGCAAGAATTGGGCGATTGTATTTGCGATGTTATTTGCTTCTGGTGTTAGCGCGCTTCGTGGCCTGCATGGTCAGAAGGGCGTCTAGCTGTTCATATGGGCCTTGATGGCCTCGACTACGGCCCTGCGTACGATATCCATGAGGAGCAGGGCAAGCGCGAGACAAAGGCTCATAAGGATTCCGAGCAACATGGCGGCGGCTGGACGGGGCTCTTCCGTTTGGATGCCTGTTGCCATGGTGTAGATTGCATTGTCGAAGATAGGTCGCCAGACGTTGCAGGTAAACGATTGTACGGCGTAGAAAGCGAGCGTTCCTGCGGCTAGAGACATGATTGTCTTGTCTGCAGCTGGGACTTCGTGGCGCGGCTGATGGAGCGCTGCGGCGGCAACGGATGCGACGGCCAAGATAAAGGATATGACGGAAGTTGACTTGTAGGAGAGCTTCCAGAGCGCGTCGTACTGGCTATTTGCCGATAGCAGAAGCTCGAGCGCGATGGTGGCGGCAACGAGTCCGATGAGTACGATCTTGGATATTTGAGCGCCGGATGCGTTGCCGTGGCATTCGAGGACAAAGCGCATTTCTCCAGCTGCAATAAACGCGACCAGGTAGGTAACGGCGCTCATGAGCTTGCGCCACAAAACGACACCGGCAGCTTCGTTTGCCGTCGCCGCGATGTAGCAGTTGATTCCAAATGTTGTGAGCACGAGGAGCGCTACGACAAACGGGGCCCTTTTGCTGCCGACCCGCTGTCGTATCAACGCAATTACCGGGATGAGCAATACAGATGCCGCGTAGACCCAGATAAACTCGATGCCCAGCGTAAGCCAGCCAATCTCGTGCAGCGAGATTTCGGGCAGGGGGTAGACGTACATCGAAACAAGCAGGCAAGCTGCACAATAAAAGAGCGTGGGCAAGACGATCTTCTTTAACCGCGCAAACGATTTACGAGCGAGATCCGATGCGGATGAACCGTTTTGGAGGGCACGAACCGCCGAAGGGATAAGGAAGTAGCCCGAGATCATAAAGAAGACCTCGTTGGCCCAGCAGCCCAACAGATTGATGCAGCCCAAGGCGCCCGAATAGGGGAAGGCGACGAGCGGCGCATACTCCGGCATGCCGGTGCAAACGGCCTGGAAGGTCCACTGAAACGTGTGGAATATGGCAATCCCAGCGACCGCGACGAGGCGCAGCGCTTCGATGGAAGTGTTTCTGCTTGCTTTACTGCCCATTCGACTATTTTCCAGCGCGAGCGTTGTAGGAACCAAAATGTGACGTGATCATTTTCAGGGTCTGCTTGGGGCCCTTGTTCCATACGTTGTACAGGCCCTCGCCAATGAGGTCCTTGGCGTATGCGCAGTAGCTGATTTTAGGGTTGGCGATGCCCATATACTCGGCATAGAGTTTTTTGGCCGCGGGGGTAACGCGCGGATTGGCAAATACTAGCTCTTGCGGCATGCGCTCGAACATCTTGTGGATGGCCCGCTCGATTTCGGGGTGCCCCTCAATTCCGGTGTGCTCGATCATGATGCCCATATAGGTGAAGCCACGTGTGATTTGCGGTGTCCAAACGGCGAAGTCGGTGACGTTGAGCCTCTCAAGAATATCGACCATGTCGTTCCAGCGATTAAACGGCATCAAGGGGTCACGCTTGGCCAGAGCGGCCGCCTTTTCGGGTGTTTCCTCGCGGTAGCAATAATACGGCTTGGACCAGTAAGCGATGGCCCTTGCCTGACAGAGCGTTTCGACAAGGAATGGATTATCGGCCCAGCCCGCACCGGGGATTTCCTTAAACCAGATATTGTTTTGCAACAGGAAGTCGCGGCGATAGATTGCCGACCAAATGGACGGATGGTGGGCCAGCAGGTGTGGAGCGTCGTGAATGGTGAACGGTTGCCGAGGCGGTTTAATGCGACCGCGATATGCGCAATGTAGTTTGACCTCTTGGGGGGTATCAGGGTTGCGGATGATCCAATACGGGGTCTCAATAATATCGAGCTTGTTCGGATTGCCAAATTCGCGCTTGGCAAAGGCGAGCATGTCGGAGTACATTCCGGGCTCGATCCAGTCATCGGGCTCGAGGATGGCAATCCAGTCGCCCTTTGCCTCGCGAATGCCCAGATTGCAGGTTGCGCCGTAACCCTGGTTGGCCTTATCGATCACCCGAACGCGTGAATCGCGCACAGCGAAATCCTGCATAATGGCGAGCGAGGAGTCGGTAGATCCGTCATTGATGGCAAGGATTTCCAGCTCAATTTTGTTTTCGCTTAATAGGCTGCCTATAGCCTGAGAAAGATACGGCTCGGCATTGTAAGTAGGCACGATTACGGTCAGCATTCAAACACTTTCTCTAGGTGATTTGGAAGAATTATACCTAAATGCGTTTGCAACGGTTTTAGTTGCGTTTGGGTGAAGGTAACTAAAAGGGTTGCTAATCAATGCACGATGATTTCTTGGAAGAGCTCAAACAAGAGCTCAAACGGTTGTGTTATGGCTTAGCGGGTTATTCGTCCAACTTGATTTGATTGCATCGGAATAGAATTCTTTATAAGGTAATAAACGTATCGATTTTCCTGTTGATATGCAATTTGAGGAGACTGTTGTGGGGTTTGCTAATAATAGCTACTTGATTAACAAGCTCGAAGTTTGCAACTTTCGCAAGTTTGAATCAATCTCAGTTGAATTTGAGCGTCAACTTACGGTTTTGGTTGGCGATAACGGTGTGGGAAAAAGCACTCTAATTGATGCCGCAAGCATCGCGCTCGGCACTTTATTCCACAAGATTGAGAATGCGAAAGCGCATGGCATTACGCCCGACGATGCCCGCGGTGCCGTTATTAAGCAAGGAGACATGTTTGACGTTCAGTCGCGGTACCCGGTGACGATAGGTGCTGACGGAATTGTTCTTGGCGAAAACGTGCACTGGTCGCGTTCGCTTAATACTGCCAAGGGCCGCGCGACTATTGCTGATGCTGCGGCTGTAGTAGATGCCGGCGCTCGGCTGCAAAAACTTGTCGGCAGCGGCGACACGGTTGTCCTCCCCATTCTCGCTCGTTATGGGACCGATCGATTGTGGGCGCGGACTGAACCTAAAGACCAATCACTGCCTAACAGGACACGTGGGTACGAAGGTGCCCTACAGGCATCTTCGAACGATGCACGCATGAATGCATGGTTTAAATCTCAATCCATTTGGGAGTGGCAGAATAGGCGTGACAGTGCGCTGTTCTCTGCGGTTAAAAAGGCGCTGGCCTCATGTTTTGATGCTGCGGCATCCACGGTAGATGCGATGGTCGATTTTGATGCCGAACTCGGCCAGCTGGTGTTTACATATAGCACTGCCGATGGTAGTTACCATCGCGATAGGATTCATTCAATGAGTGACGGATACCGTGGCACGTTGAGTCTATTTGCGGACATCGCATATCGCATGGCGATGTTGAATCCCGCATTGGGCGATCGTGTGCTCGAAACGCCGGGCGTGGTAATGATTGACGAGATCGATCTTCATTTGCACCCTCGTTGGCAGGCGAGAATTCTGGAGGATCTTGTTCGCATTTTCCCCAACGTGCAGTTTATTGTGACAACGCATTCGCCGGTTGTCGTTGCGTCGGTACCTCGCTGCAATATTCGTGTACTTGCCGGCGAGGCCGCGTCGGTTCCTGCAACGGAGACGCGCGGACGTGATGCGGGGGACATTCTCAACACTGTTTTAGATGCTTCCTCGCGTCCCGAGGAAGCGGCTCAGTTGTTCGATGCATTTAACCGTGCCGTAGACGAGCAGCGCCACGCCGACGCTAGGGTAGAGCTCGAGAAACTTGAGGCATTCGTTGGGGCGGACGACCCGGATGTGGTTGCGGCAAGGACAACCCTTGAACTTGAGGAGCTGCTGTCGTGATTCCAATCGTAAAGGGATGCGAGCCTGCGGCACTTGCTGAGGCGAAGAGGATCATCCGCAATACTCCGGATACAACTTTTTGTTACGAATCACTTCAAGGGGAGTCAAAGCGTAAGATTCTTGAGGCGTTGCTTGCCGAACAGGGGCATCTTTGCGCCTACTGTATGTGCAGAATCGGTACGGATGGGCATCCGGCTACGATCGAGCATCTAATCCCTCAGCACCCTACTGACTCTGCGGCGAATGGAGAGCTGAGCCTTTCATATCGTAATATGGTCGCTGTCTGCGACGGCAGGGGTGGGAAGACGTGCGACAAGCAACGTGGCAATGCATCAATGACGGTTGATCCGACCAGGCGCCATACACTTGAAACTATTTATTACCACCGCGACGGGCGTATTGATGCCAAAGATGAATCCGTTCAGCACGATATTCAGATAACGCTTGGTCTCAATAATTCCCACACCAACCTTTGTGCTGATCGCTTTGAGTCCATGAGGACAATTGAAAAGGTTGTGGCCAGCACAATCAAGCGTAGGCGGATTGAGGACAATCGCAGCGCTAAGAAGATGATTTGTCTGAAAATCCTTAAGAAATTTGAAAGCCAAACGGATATGAAGGACGAGTATTTGGGAGCCAAGCTTTTCGTGGCTAGAAGGCTGGTTTCTAAATTTGACTCAGATTAACCTTTATGGGTTAAGCCGGTGTTACCCATGGATTTCTTGCAGAAGCGACTATTATCCAGCATGTTTTGTATGAGTGCTTGGTAATAGCGAGCATGTCGGAATGCATTCCGGCTCGGGCTCGATCCAGACATTGGGTTCGAGAGTCGCAATCCAGTTGCCCTTTGCCTCGTGGTGCCCAAGTTGCAGGTGGTGCCATAATCTTCGTCGGACTTTCGATGACGAGAATATAAAAAAGAGATTTCCGAGTTCACCCGAACACATTGAACGAATAAGTCGCTCCCACAGTTAGTTGAACCCCTGCGGCCTCTCTTGGGTTCCGCGCCTTTCTGCTGGTCCTGTCTGGGTTGCAGTTGAAGGTTTGGACTTGCCCTTCCGCTCGCCGAGAAGCGTCGCAATGGTGTCCTTGTAGGCGAACTCGCTTACGTTGTCGGCGAGCTTACTTACCTTGCCTGCGAGCATGAACGAGTATCAGGGGGAAAATCGGGAAGAGAGGCTCTCGAGAGGGATTGAGGTCAAACTAAAATATGTACCAATAGTGGCCTATTTCTCTTTATATACTAGATGGCGTCCGCCTGCAGTTTTGCTGATTGGCGCTATAAATCAAAGCTTTGATGGCATAGGAATGCGCAAGTGGCGCAGCGTTCTAGCTGTCTGTTTCTTTAGCGAGGAATTTATGAAACGGTGGTCTGCTGGAAAAATAGCATCGCATCGAGCGGATGAGCTGCATGTTGAAAATGATATCTGCCGTGACGGTTCTTCTTGTCCTGTTATTTCTGTCGATACGCTTGAAGCATTAATTCAGGCCGTTGGATACCTTTCTTATATTTCCGATGGTCCTGTTTTATATAGAGGCCAGTCGAACTTGTATAGCCCCTATATTCCCAGGCCTAGCTTATGCAGGAATTCTGTTTCTTCTGATTCTCGGCTAGAGACAGTTGAGAACTATTTAAGTGTTTCAGGACGTTGGAATAATGACGTTTTCGATATCCCTGAATCCAAGCCAATACTGTCTTCTGAAAAGCCAATTACTAACCATTCGGCTATTGCACTCAAATTAGAAGCCTATTGTGTGGAACCTCTTTTACAGCATTATGGAATCCAAACAAGATGGCTAGATTTAACAGACTCTCTTTGCCATGCTTTATTTTTCTCTGTTGTTAAAGACGACCCAATTGATATAGATGATTTGCCCAACGCGGGTTCTTCTGTTGATGTCAATTTTTTAAACAAGCATATTTTAAATCGCAGCGTCTATCTTCCGTTAAATTGTGAAGAAAAGAATTATTGCTATCTATACGTTCTTTCTGTTGGCAAAGAAAATTATTCCTCTAGTTCTAAATTACCTAAAGGTATTAGAAGATGTGCCAATGGATGGATTCTAGATGGAAGAAAGGCATTCCCCTCAACCTATTTAAGGCCGCATAGTCAGCACTCTTTCATGTTATTTGCGCCTTCGATTGTTAACGAGGAAGCGATTGATTTGTTCAATAGCGATTATGATTCTATCAATTGTGCCTTGTTCAGAATGAAAACAAATGATGTCTTAGATTGGATTGGGTCCGGAAGGCTTCTTTCTCCCATGGCCGTCTATCCCGTTTTAAAATCCGTCTCCGGTTACCTTGGCGATTCTGGCTTTTATCAATGGGTAATGAATATTGAGTCCCAATATTCTTGTTCGGGAACAATTAAAACCCTTGATTTTTCAAGAGGTAAAACATTCGATGATTTCATGAATTTAATTGGCGAAAACTTGATAAATTATGTTCCGGTAATGGGTCAAAGATGAACGGTAGTTTGAGCTCGCTCAGATGGAAGCATATGTTTTGTGCTGGCTGTAGGTCAAGGGTCGATTTCCGATCTCAGCCGAACATGTTGAGCGAATAGGTTGTTCCCGCAGTTAGCCGAACGTCACCGCGGCCCCTTCCGTGAACTGCACCCCAAAACTTTGACGGCTTAAATAAGAACTACGCCGCAAGGGACTGGCTCCAGAACTCCTCCGGGGTTAGTCCTTTCAGTTGAGCCCGCCTTCGCCTCGTGTTCCAATGGGCTACGTACGCGTCTGGATTGGCTACACTGATGTGGACAGTTCCGGGAGACTCGACCGGGAGGTCGCGCTCATCGGCAAGGCCCGCCTGCTCGTCATCGACGAGTTCGGGTTTCTCCCGCTCGACGCGGACGGGGTGAGACTGCTCTTCCAGGTCTTCGCCGACGCATACGAGAGGCAGTCGGTGGTATTCACCGCGAACCTGGAGTTCAGCAGATGTGGGTCGGTGTTCGGGGACGACCAGATGGCCGCCGCCCTGATCGACCGCATCGTCCACCACGGGAGGCTCGCCCAGTTCCGCGGTGAGTCCTACCGCGTCCGCCATGCCCTCATGCAGGAGGGCTAGTCGCTCAAAAAGCGTGCGCTATTCCGATGCTCTTTTTGCTTAAATCCTCTTGACGAAACACAGGTGTCGCCCAGGAACCCGCAGGCCTACCTCGACTGGTACGTCTGCCTCTTCAAGGTCAACCAGGTCCGGGACAGATGGGGCCCGACTGCAAGAGTGGTGCGCCATATCCTGACGGCCGACGCGACTTACCGCGGCTTGGGGTAGGTACGACATCACCCGTTATCTAAACTGTTAGATTATGCAATAGTTTGAGCTGTGTTTGGCTTTATGGGCGAAAGACTCTGTACGGATAAAAGCATTGCCCTCGTTGATGAATACGATGCTGTTGTCGATCTCCTGTAGGTTTCTTTGCCAGTTTTTTCCTGCCAAAGTCTTGCTTGGGCCTTACAGCTCACGGTTACACCGCTTTGCGGTCCAAGATTTTCATGAGCAGCGGCCATACCCAGTAACATTGTTTTTCCTGTTGCGCTGCTACCTTGGATAATAGTGAGATTTCGACTGATGGTATGTTTGAACTGACACGATTGTTTTGAACGATTACGTTGAATGAACCACGCATTAGGAGTTCTCCCTTAGGCATTTTCCTGCTATGGGAACAAGAGCGCACATCGTATGGACGACATCTCCCGTGTTCGCGATGGTCACTGTAAATTTGCCGTTGCCAAAATCCATCAGATTGTAAAGGTTGATCGTCAGGTCGTGGTGCGCTGCGATTCGCAGAATCCAATATGCGCAGTTGTCGCCACAGTTTGAGGCGTTATAGACGTTTTGAGGCATAAAGTACATGGGGAGCAGTGTTTTGGTGCCACTCGATAGCTTTTAGGCGGGATGATTCCCAAGATATTAGTGTCTATGGCATGGGCCCGACGACAGTGCCCTTGTCGAAAGATTTAATGACACATTGGGCAAAGGAATCTTCAAACCGCTGGGGAGTATACGTTATCGAAATAGACCGATGTGTTGTAAATCACGTTATCCATGTCCCCATAATGAATCGTCAACACGTCGATCTCCTAGGTTGAATGCAGCGTTTTCCCGTGGTGCTGTTTATATCGTTTTGTTTTTTGGGTCGCTGAAACTAGCTTGTCTCGTTGCGCGGCAGCAATCGATAAAAACGGGGCGCATCGTTGTTCTCTCCTTGTAAGCACTTTGATGCTTGCTGCGTCGGCTATTTTGCGTCGGCCATTCACTAGCCTTATCTTTATGAGCTCTCGAGTGCTTAAAGATCGAGTGAGCGAGCCGCACGTTGATGCAAGAGGTCCGATGAGCCCCTTATTCTCTTCGACTTCAACACGGCGCATAAGCACGCCATTATCTGCGGCAATGGATTCGATTGCATTAAGAAGAACGGTTCTACCCACTTCTAGCAATCCATAGAACGTCATGGGTTGGGTTTGATATCCTTCGGATAATGCCTTCAACTTGAGTTCTGCTGATAGCGGTATTTCGCCTCGTCCAGCCAAGTATTTGGGCATAGTTTCAACTCTAGGGGTATATTGCTTTCGATAGTCGATCATTTACTTCATCTGCTTGGGTATCGAGGCAATTTTTAGTTTGATAATATCGGTAACTCTTATGCGTGTCACCAAATTGTGATACGGCTTAGTTGTCTGTCGCCTGTGAAATCGTCCCAATTATTATGTTTTCTCCTTGAGAGGAAGTGGGGGCACGCTCCTAAGAGCGCCGATTTACTTATTATTCGCGGCAAACGAAACCCATCACGCCTTTGGCGGAAATGCTGTCGACTCCACGCGATGGTACATTAGTTTGGAAATGAATATCCCCAAATTGACCACCTCCTCCCTCAAACAAAAATTAGTTAGCAAATAATTATTAGCATCTCCATATTCAAAGAGCGGGTCCAGGCTCGTTGGGTATATGAACGCGTGCGCAATGAGCTAATCAGGGAGTGAGGACTCGGCAGCCACGCACATATGCACGACGTCGCCGACCCCGTGCCTGAAGCGCATGGAGATGGAAAAGCTCTCTGCTCGTAGCTGAGACACTCCCCATGGTGCTTTACGAGAACATCTCCCAAGAAACTGCAGGCCTACCTCGACTGGTACGTTCACCTTTTCCGGGTTAACAGGGTCCACGAGAGGTTGGACCCGACCACTAAAAGCTATGTACCATGTGCTGAGGTCCGTGAAAGCCTTTCGCAGCCTTTCGCAGCTTAGGGTGGATGGGGTACCATCTGCTATCTAAAGCGTTGAACAATAAAATATAATAGTACCGCTGCCATCGTTCCAAATAAGACTCGAGCTACACGGTGGAATCTAAAGTACTTTACCGAGGGCAATATAATTTCAGAGACAAAAAATCCGATTAGCAGTACTTCAAGTGCGCTAAGCAAATTAGTGAATAAATTGATTGAGGCATAATTGACGTTTGCGTCGTTTTTAACTAATCCCGCAACTGTGTTTAGCATAGATACTAAAATTGCCAGTACACTAATTATAATACTGAAAACGTTTGCGGATTCTTTGTTAGATTTACTCTTATGTTCTTCGTCAAATTGTCGAAGAGCCATTCTGCCTTGCAATGTCAGGAAAACGTTTGAGTGCTCATGTCGAATATAGCCAAGGGCCATTAAATCCTTCAGTGATTCAGTATGTTTTATCCTTTTCAATTCGCTATCTGTTAAGGGAGCACCGTTTGATTTGAGGAATGAGTACATTATTTCATCGGCTCCAAAGGGGATTGTGGTGTTTTTATCTTTCAATTTTGATTCGCTCCTTGCATATTCAGCGCGTGCATTGCTACTACGTTACTTTTCTGACCTGATGACTGCATTTGCTCAAATTAATATGATCTTTTAAATGCTTACATTCTCCGAGTAGTTGTAGGTGCCGCCAAGATTCTTTCGATAATTGATTGAGCCGGTCTCGCTCTGTCAGATGCCCTAGCCCTTATTCTTGTCTTCAGTTCGTCGATCTCTTCCGACTTTGTCATTTCCAGATACCTTCTCTTTATCCGCTCGTGCTCAACGGTGCGCACGAACCTTGCTGTGACGAGCATGGGGCCGAGTTTCCATCGATGAAAGTGCTGACGAACCTCACCCTTTGCCTGACCTTGTAGTTTATCCGGTCGATGCCGTTGTTGGCTCGGGCGGGGAGTCCGTGTAGGCGAGTATGCCTGAATCGGAATCCGTTTTGCGCGGTGAGCTCGCGCATGCTTGACCGCTTCCTCAAATGGTTCTCGTTGACCGGACTGACAAGGCACACCGACAGTCATAGGTGCGACGCGTTTGGGGTACAGTTTCGGACGGAACCCACAAGAATGTGCGAGATGACCTAGGGGCACCTTGCAGCTGTACTGGGGTTACTGGAAGGGGCGGCAATGTCGATGGATTAACTTTCTTTAACAGAGACTTTTTTCATTGACGCGCCCATATAAATCTTTTCTGCATACTCGACTGCTTCTGCAGTCTCTGCGGCGCTCCGTCATTGGTAAAGCACCTGACAGAGAGGGGAATTCGATGTCATAGCTGGCGTCTTTATCGGAGGATAAGATTACTTGATAGCTATATGTTTTCATCTCTAGTCATCTCAGACTATTATGGATATATTGATATATCGTTTGCAACTTTTACGATTTCCGGTACTTTCCAATCGGAATCATTTTTTGGTAGTTTATAGTCATGATTTCTGCTTCGTGTGTGCATTCAGTTTTTTGCACTGGATAAAATCAACTGCATCTAATTTAGCTAGATTGGGAAGCGATATTGCATGGTGCTAAGCTTGACGCAGAAAGAAACATATCGGGAGACGCTGGCTAATCTCGTTGCCAAGCAAAATGATGGCGCTTCCATTGTTTCCGCGGGGAAGGAGCTGGAAGCTCTATCGACTTTTCTCGTCCCACGAGTGCTTTACCGCTATCGACCTCCAACTGAATACGCTTTTGCCGACCTAGAAAACGCAACTGTTACATTTTCTCATCCAAGGGTTTTCAGCGATCAGCGCGACTCGGTGCCGATCTATAACTGGAATGGTATAGATGAAATCGAAAGTTATCTCAATGATGATGAACAAGCGTTAGAGAAAATAAATCAAATTGATTTTAGACGACTTGCGTTTGTATTAGGGGCTCTGGGGGTTCCTTTAAATTCAGCAAGAATTGATGAGTTCGAGATGCTATCCGATGAGGGGAGAGTTAGTCTTTTTCGCTCGGCTGTTAAAAACTTGCGTTTATTTGTTGGAGGATTTGTCGTTCCAGTTCATCAGAATAGCTGTCGAAATTCTTGCCGCATTTTGTGCCTAACAGACAATCCTAGCGATTCGAATATGTGGAATGTATATTCCGAAAGCCAAGCGGGTTTCGTTCTTGCTTACGACAGAGAAGCTATTCGCAATTGCAATATTGCTAACGGAATGCGTACTGAAATATTGCCAATTTTATATGATGACAAACCATTTAATTGCGACCCTCAAATTGCTTGGACTGCTGCTAGGATGCTTGGTCTTAATGTGAGCAGCGACGACATGCTTAGTGATCTGCGGGCAATTTACAGAAAGGGCAGTGCGTTTGAGTGGGAGAACGAATATCGTGCCCGTCTTGTACCAGGGCTAGATGAGCTTGAGATGAATTATGTACAACGCCCATGCAAGCCATTGCGAGTTATTCTTGGGAGCAGGATGTCTCAAGAGGATAAAGAGCTTTGCATTTGCGCGGCGAATAAACTGGACATTCCTGTAGATGAACAGTGCTAGTTATTCGTAAATAGTGCCGTATAGTCAATTATTTGTCAGCTGAATCGATTTGTCAGCTGAATCGTGTGCTAGTAGACTCCTGAGCTGGCGATTGCTATATCTACGGGGGCATTTCGAAAGATAATTTGATCGCGCGATTTTTTGCGGTGTAAGAGGGAGGGCCGCGTCAGCGCCCCCTGCGCCTAAGGCTATTCCGCTATGCCGTGGCGGTCAAGGACATCCCTTATGATCTTGTGCGCGGCCAGCCAGTTCCGCGGCGAGTCCTACCGCGTCCGCCATGTTCTCATGCAGGAGGGCTGGCCGCTCAAAAAGCGTGCGCGCTTCCGATACCCAGACTGCTCAAATCCTTTTGATGAAACACAACTTTCCAGGCTCTCGTCGGGGGGTGGTTACGACCGTACTGGCGGTCGACCTGCGGATGTCGGTGCGGTCGCAATACTCTGGGGGATGGGCCTTATAAATTCGATGCTTCGTTTGGATCGTTTAGAAAAAACGCCGTTCTGCTTATAGTTAGATGTGTGAGCATCGCTGAACACCCCTTTTCGTGGCAGGCTGATATTCAAACTTTCTGTAGTCCGATATACGGAGAAGAAATAATAGAAATAGACAATGGCATGTTTGCGCATGAGATAAGGGACCAGTATTTAGAACCGTTCGTTAGTTCTTTTTAATTAAGTTTGATGAGATCTTTATTAGATATAAGCTATGAAGCTTTTCCTAGATGAAAAATGTTGGCTGGTTCGCGTTCGAAGGCGTTGAATATTGCTACCTTGATTCAACACGATTCCTTTCTATGACAATTGTTCAAAAGAAGAGATAATTGATGGATAATGTTGCAACATGGATATTCATTTTGACTGGGGATTCGATATGAAAAAGGTTTTACGTGCTGCGGCTACGTTTTCTTTGGCTGCCCTTCTGACGTTTTCGTCATTGATGAGTCCTGTAGTTGCTGCTTATGGGTTGAACGAGGCGCAGCCCGCTGAAGCCGTGACGGATGTGGCTTCTGCAGGTGATGACGGAGTGGCTGCACGCGGTGACGATGCTGAAAGCAGCGAGGCCACCGTCGACCACCCTCCGGTAGAAGAGGATATCGAGGCTATCGACTCGTTGAGCCAAGGCACAGCTGAAAGCGATGCTAAGACCGAGCAACAGGTCGATTCCGTCGAGTCGGACTTTCAATACGTTTACCTGGCCTACCCAAGCCTTCCCTCTGGATCCAATCAAGTCATTGCTTTTGCTACTCCTAATGACGGCGAAGTCCTTTCCTCTGCTACGCTTGGCTATGTGAGTGCCAACGGCGTAAAGGGCTCTGTCGACGCGTCTGCTACGGCTGATAATTCTGCCGCCTTTACTTTTGGCTCAAAACTCGAAGCCAATACTTATTTCCTCACTTCGATTTCGTATTATCTAGAGGGAGATGAGGCTGAGCATAAGATTGATCTTTCTGATCGAGATTATTCATTCACCGTCGCAGATAGCTCTATGAACTCCGAGGGCACATCTGTTTATTATGCAGATGGGGACGGAAATGCTGTTGAGGCTCAGTCTATTCAGCAGGCGTTGGAGTGCGCCGATTCTCCGGATGGTGTCTCTACTTATGCAGCTCGTTCCGCACGCAACGTTAGTGTAATCGCTCTCGATGCTGGTCACGGTGGATCTGATCCCGGCGCGCAGGGTAATGGTAAAAGTGAGGCCGATCTTACCTGGAAGATTGTGACTGCCTGCAAGAATAGGCTTGAAGCTTATGGTTTCAAGGTTGTTCTTGCTCGCGAGCAATACGGCAATTATTCCGGTGATGATTTTCTGTATCGCGTTCAGCGTTGCATTGATCAAGGCGCTCAGGCTTTTGTGAGCTTCCATATTAATTCTGGTTTCCCTGCTGCTCATGGCGCTGAGGTTTATGCTCCTACTGCAAATGGTACCGATTACACACAGGTTTCTGTTGAGCTTGCCAATAAGGTTATGAATAACCTTGCTGCTATGGGTCTTACGTACCGCGGCGTATTCCAGATGCAAGTGGGAGATGAGTTTGCGGTAATCCGATGCGCCCGCGAGCAGGGGATCCCTGGCATCTTAATTGAGCATGGCTTTATTTCGAATTCCGGCGATGTCGCTAATTACTTTTCCGATGACGGCTGTCGTCGTCTTGGCGAGGCTGATGCCGCTGCTATTATTGCGCAGTTCCCGCACCCTTATTCCATTGATGGAATTACCTTTTCGGAAGAATTGGGGCGCGCTGGATCTTCGATTAAAGTTGGAGTGGATGTTACCGGCAAGACCGACGGACTTAAATATAAGTTTGTTTGGCATAGGGCTGGGGCAGATTGGACTGACGCTAACTGGGGCGTGATCGGTCAAGATTTGACCGCCCCGTCGGTTGTTTGGACTTTGCCGCAAGCTGGTGAATACGAAATTTATGCCGATGTTGTTGACTCCAATGGTTACATATCGAGCACCTCCAAATATAAAGTAGTCAATTGGTCCGTCGAGGGCCTCGACGTCTCCGGCGAGGCGCGCTCCGGCAAGCCGCTCAAGCTCCAGGCCAGGGTCTCCGGCGACGCCGACGGCCTCAAGTACAAGTTCGTCTGGGAGAAGGGCGGCTGGGCCAAGTGGGGCACCGTCGGCGGCGGCTCCAGCTCCTCCGCCTCCTGCGAGTGGACCCCCTCCGAGCCCGGAGAGTACACCCTCTACCTCGACGTGATCGACGGCGAGCAGGCCAAGCACCTCACCCGCAAGGTGACGGTCGAGGACCGCTTCAGCGTCGAGGGCCTCGACGTCTCCGGCGAGGCGCGCTCCGGCAAGCCGCTCAAGCTC